>JBMFOE010000052.1:0-23046 GCA_049969795.1 Desulfomonilaceae bacterium | reverse complement strand
TCTCCAAAGCCGTACCCTTTGTCATTTTGCCTGAAAATCTCCGGGCGGATCCGACGGGGTATTTTCAGGTAAAATGATCGCGAATTGCGCTGCTGAACCGCTGCACGTCATTCCCAGGCAAATGGGAATCCATGACGAGTTTCCCGGGCGCCGGAAGGACTCCGGCATGACAAATCAGGCCCCATGAGTGAGACTTTGAGAAACATCATATTCACGCCGGGGCGCGCCTCATACCGACAGACGTTTCGACAAGGACTATATCCCCGAGCTCACGCGGGCGGCGACTCCCATAACGCCTTCGCGCCTCCTCTCATCCCCGCCATTTTGTCTTGGCGAGGTTTATGAGTTCAAAAATCCGCCCATCGTCGTCGTGCGTGGTGCGGCCGCTCAAACCTTGGATCCATCTCTTCGGGAAGGCGTCAGCGCCGTGAAGGGCCCCGACCATGGCCCCTACTATGGAGGCGATGGTGTCGTTGTCTTTGGTGTCGTTGACCGCCCTGATCACCGCCTGCTCAGGATCGGAGCCATGTCTCATCATAATGTACAAGGCGCATGGGACCGTCTCGAGCAAATAGGCCCCTGACCACCACATCGCGGCGGCCTCACGGACGCTGAGATTCCTTTCCATGGCTGAACCGAGCTGCTCTTGGATGAAATCCCACGGTTGCACCCGGGTCCCTGCGTATGCGCCTCCCCGAACCGTGTAAGCCTCGCCGAGGGCAATGTCCTTCGCATAGTCGATTTGAGACGTCCACCACTCCGGCGAAGGGTTTCGGTTCATGTCCAATAGTTGCCAAAGCAGGTAGGTGAAAAGCATGCACGCGGATATTGAGAGGTCATTGTTGTGGGTAATCATGGCGCACAAGGCCGTATCAACCATTATTCCCGGTCCGCCGGTCTTCAAATAAGGGATCGTTGTCGGAGATATGCGCATGAGGGCGCCGTTGCCAGCGGAATCAGGAGCTGCATGCTCCCAGCTCACGCCTGCCTTCATATTTTTAATGAAGCGACGAACCGTCCCCCCAATCCCGAAAATCCTCTCCCGCGTAAACCTGAGCGCCAGTTCGGAAGGGATGAGGCCGTTGCACTCCAGCAATTTTTCGAGGGTCCAAAAGGTGAGCTGGGTGTCGTCAGAGGGGAATCCCTTGACCTCGTCAGAAAACGGCGTGGGAAGATAGTCCGTGATTTCGCCATATTGGGACATTCGCTCTGACGGACGCATGCTTTCTGTCGGTCCTCCCAACGCATCCCCAATAGCCGCGCCGAGCAGCATCCCTTCGACCTGGTCAAAAGAGAACCCCGGCGGCTTGCCAGGAAAAACCTTGTCGAAAAGCGACCCACGGCGAGCCCGAATTACCTGTTCTTGAAAAAGACGAACAAGTGTCTCAGCGTTGTTCATGGCGCCTCCTGTCTCTCGATCAATGGCCGCCCGAAAACCCTGCGACAACCGAGAAGAGCCATGCTCGCCTCAAATGGCCTCATAAAATTTTGCTTCTATCAGGTTGCGCTCAGGATCTCTGAAATAAATCGACGTCCCATCTCCCCGGGCGCCCCAACGCGTCACAGGCCCCTCTTCCACAGGGATGCCGCGAGCTTCGAGCCTTCTCTGGAGGTCCTGCCACGCTTCCTTGCTGAGCGCAATACAAAAATGATTCAGGTTTTCGCGTCCGGGGCCTGAATGGCTTTTTGTCTGCCACAACTGCTTGGGAAACAGGTCGATGATTGTCACGTCATTGATGCGCAACGAAGGGAAGGGCGCTTGCCCAGAGCGGTATTCCTCCACGCGCTCTGTAGGCAACCCTAGCACCTCGGAGTAAAACTCAATCATCTTGTCGATATTCACCGCGTTGAACACTATGTGATCAAGATCCATGCTCGTTCCTCCTCGTTATCTTGTTCAATACACCTCGTGACTCTCTATATATATCCATTCTCAAGAACAATCGCGAATTGGGACGACGTCCTGTGCTCCGTCATTCCCACGCAAGTGAGAATCCATGGTCAGCTTCCTGGCCGCCGCATCCAATCCGGCATGATAAATCAGACGTCCTGAGTGACACTTTGAGAAACATCGTATTCACGCCGCGGCGCGGCTCATTCCCACACAACTCTCAAGAAGTCCGCTATGCATACCACGGGGCGCGAAGGGAATCTTTGCGGCTCCAAACGACCCGATGAAGAGCGACTGCGCAACGGTCGATCACTGCGATTCCAGGCGCAGGAAACTTTCAAAACATGCCCTGGTCTGTTATGATGAGAACCCGAGGCAGCAACGCGGCAACCTCGTCTCCCAGTTTCAAACCGCCGCATAGGAGCTTTCAGATTGAATTCACTTGCCCTTGACTCTCGCGTCGCCAACCTTGAATCCCTGATGGCAAATCTCATCGGCGTGGCGGAGAATACCTCGCGCTCCGTCGCACAGCTCTCTCTGAAGACGATTCACTTCAAAGATGAGATGCTGTCCTTTAAGGATCTCGTGAAGGACATTCAAGACGAGGTGCGTGTTTTCAAAATGTCTGTATAGAAAGGAAGAGATGATCGATACTCTCCGCATCTTTAATGAACTGAAGGAAGCCATCGATCCGGTAGCTGCAGAAAAAATTGCGGATGCCGTAGGGGCGATTTATGAAGAGCTCCGCTTCGCGACGACTAAGCCAGAATTCAACGAACTTAAGGACGTTGTCACCGATCTGGCCCAAGCCCAGTTGCGCACCGAGGAACGGCTCGTAGAACTTATTGAGGCTCAGAAGCGCACCGAGGCGCGAGTCGAGGAATTGGCAGAGGCCCAAAAACGGACTGAGAAACGAGTCGAGGAACTTGCCCAAGCTCAGAAGCGCACCGAGGCGCGAGTAGAGGAGTTGGCAGAGGCTCAAAAACGGACCGAGAAACGAGTCGAGGAACTTGCTCAAGCTCAGAAGGTTACTGAAGAACGGGTTGACGCCTTGGCGGTCGCGGTGACGCGATTGGAGCGCAAGGTCGAAGACCTCGTGGGCGAAATGAAGGTCATCAAACAGGAGCTGGGAGGTCTCGCTCACACTGTGGGCTACCGGCTGGAAGACGAAGCGATCAAGTCTTTGCCGAGTCTCTTGAGCGCGGACCACGCGGTGCAACTCGAGGGCCCGTTGATTAGAGATTTCTTCGAGATGAGCCCGAAGAAGTACATAGAACTCAATATCTGGGGACGTGGCCTGCAGCGGGGGGAACACGTCGAAATTATAGGCGAGGCAAAGAGTCAGCTCAAAAAAAGAGACGTGGACAGTTTTCTCCAGACCCTCAAATCCCTGGCGCCTTTCATTCAGAATCGCATCCTTCCCGTCATCATCACGTATCAGACGTCTCCCCAGGTGAGGCAGTACGCCCGGGCAAAAGGAATACACCTGTACTTTTCCTACCAATTGTAGCGCCCCCGTCTGTTTGCGCAGACCCGTGAGTCGCCTTCCTTAAATAATGTCTCCACTCTGCTCGAAAAAAACAGAAAGAATAATCCGACGGCTTATACTGATTCTCGAAAGTTCCGTCGGAACGAGGTCCGCAACATGTATAACGCTTCTTAGAATTAATCGCGAATTCGAAGGGCGGCTGTCATTTCGAGCGCAGCGAGAAATCTTGGCTCGCAGACGAAGAGGATTTCTCAGTCGCTGCCTCTCGCTTCGCTCGAGCCTCGCTCGTTCGAACACCCATGACAAGGGGTCACAACGGGAGATGAAAATATCGTGGCATTTTCAGGTAAATGACAAAGATCCCTCTCTCCTTAGGCCGAAGCGGTTTTCAAAAGAACTTGCGACTTCGACAACCCGAACCTCATTCCGACAGAAATTTCGAAAAGGTGTATAGTTCGACAGCGCTTTCGAGGACCGCTGAGACAACCTGAACAAGCTCACTCTTGTCATTTTTACCTGAAAATGACACCGGGGACCATACCCCCAGTGACGGCCGCTTCATTGAAGTCGTGATTCTTTCCGAAAACGGCTCTAGTATGAAAGACATCAATTTTACGCTAACCGGCGTATGCTTCGTCGCCCCAGAGACTGTCTTTCGAATCTAGCAAGGCGATTGGTTTTCTTGGTACGCCCGCCCCGACTCGAACGGGGGACCTACGGATTCGAAGTCCGGCGCTCTATCCAACTGAGCTACGGGCGCGTCTGACGGGTGGGGAGAGCGGTGGGACTCGAACCCACGGCCGCAGGGGCCACAACCCTGTACTCTGCCAACTGAGCTACGCCCTCCGTATATAAACGAATTTACAAGTCCTCGCGCACGAAGTCAACCCCGTGAAGCGCCGCGCCGCCCCAACCACTAAAACGTCATCCGAGCCGCCCTCCTCGTGCGTATCCACCCACACAAAAAGGGTTCGACGCGTCACGCCAAACACTCTGCAGGGACTTGCAATGGCGTGAGGTCCCCGATCAGTATCGCCTCCGCCTTGCCAGGACTAAGGGCTAGAATGGTCTGCGCAAAGAAGCGCGCCGACGCCAGTTTCCCCACGTAAAAGGCCGCGTTGGAACTTGTCTTTACGACGCCATCTTTGGCCGCCTCGTCCGAGGCCCCTTTTTCTTGGTATATTTCGGACAGACGCTTGGAGGCGACCTCTGCCTGCCAAAGGAGCATAAGCCCCACGGCCACGTCTCCAAAAAGCTCCTGATAGGGCGTCGCAAACAAGATCGGCGTCGCAAGATTTCCTTTAGTCGCCTCCATCGCGAAGCGGGTCGTGACCTGGATCAAGCTGTCCCTGGCCTGCTCACAGCGTAAAACTATATCTTTCAATTCCTCTCGACCGCGCGCCCGCTCCAATATCTCATTGGCAAAGCCTATGAAGGCCTGAAAGAGCGCCCCTCCCTTGAGCGCCAATTTCCTGCCGATGAGGTCCAGCGCCTGAATGCCGTTGGTCCCTTCGTAGATAGACGTGATTTTCACGTCTCTGAGAAACTGCTCCACGGGGTATTCGCGGCAATAACCGTATCCCCCGAATACCTGAATCGCAGTCTCCGCAACCCGGAACCCCATGTCAGAGGCCCACGACTTGCACACCGGAATGAGGATATCTATAAGGTCGCGATGCTTCTCGGCTTCTCCTTCATCATCCGATGCCAGAGCTTGGTCCTCGCAGAAGCCGGCAAAATAGAGCAGCGACCGCATGCCTTCGGTCACTGCTTTCATCCACAGAATCATTCGTCGGACGTCTGGGTGTTCAATAATTGGAACCTTCGGGGCGTCAGGCTGCTTGAAATGCTTGTACGACGGCCCCTGCAGACGTTCTTGAGCGTACCGCAGCGCCTGGCGGTATGCGCCGCTTGCCTGAGCCAGTCCCTGGAGCCCCACCCCAAGCCTGGCTTCGTTCATCATGTCAAACATAATCCTCATGCCGCCGTTTTCTTCGCCGATCAAATAGCCTATGCAGTCGTTGTGATCCCCAAAATTCAGTTGACAAGTTGCAGAGCCATGCAATCCAAGCTTCTTTTCGACCGCGGACGTCGAGATGTCGTTGCCCACGAGCTGATCCCCTTCAATCCGTTTCTTGGGGACGATAAATAGGCTGATGCCGCGAGTGCCCGCAGGAGCGCCCTCGATACGTGCGAGTACAAGATGCACGATGTTTTCCGTGAGATCATGGTCGCCGGCTGAAATAAAAATCTTGTTTCCCACGATGGAATAGGCGCCGTCATCTCTGCGGTATGCGCGCGTCCTCAGTGCGCCGACGTCGCTGCCTGCCTGGGGTTCTGTGAGGCACATGGTGCCGCCCCATTCGCCATTCACCATCCGCTCGAGAAAAGTTTCCTTTTGCCAAGGCGCGCCATGGCGGTGAATGAGGTGGGCCGCCCCGAGGGTCAAGCCGGGATAGGCCATAAACGCCAGGTTTGCCGCCAAGAAGTGCTCCGTGGCCGCGCAATAAAGGCTGTACGGGCTGCCCTGGCCTCCGCTCTCCGCCTCTATGCAGAGCGAAGCCCAGCCGTCTTCGCAGAACTTGCGGTATATGTCGTGAAAGCACGCGGGGGCCTTGGCGTGTCCATTTTCGAGTTGCACGCCTTCGGTGTCACCTCGCGCCCTGTTGGGCCAGAGCTCGTTTTCGGCGAATTTTTGCGCGGCGTCGAGGATCATCTCGCACACGTCCCGGTTGAATTCGCGGTACCTCTCCGAAGACGTGAGTCTTTCTATATTGAATTGTTCAAACAGCACGAACTGAACGTCGCGCTGATCTACAAGCAGATTCGGCATATCTTTCCTTTCTCTCGAATAGGTATGGCGGTTCACAAAGGCGACCGCGAATGGCGCCGTTTCTTCGGCCCATATATTTTACCTCATAACAAGAATGGACGGGTGCTCGTTCTGTCAGCAGCACCGTTGAGTCGCTCGGTGGAGCCGTGGGCTGCGCTGGAAGTCATAGTGCACAAACGCGGCGACCGTGGGCTCCAATAGAAAAGTCCGGTTGACAATTGGTTCGGGCGACCAAAGCGTTTTTGTCCACTCAGCAAGAAGCAGGCGGCGTATGCGCCGCCGCCCCTGACAATGTCCAAAAAAAAGCAGCCTTCGCGCAGCTTGCGCGGGGACGTGAAAGGGACGATGGCCTACCGAACCGATCCCCTCCACGCACCCCTCCCGGGCCCTCGCCCTTCATCCGGCGTCAAGGAAGGGAGAGATGCGACCGGGAAACCTAGATTTACTTTATTGGCCGGAATACAAAAGCCAATCCGACACCTTGATCCGTTCGCCGTTGTCCCCGCATTTTTCCAGGTACACGGATTTTACGCCTTGGTGATCTTGCGGCGTAAACGTGCAATCATAACCCAACCAGTCGTTCCATCCCTTGATGGTCTCCATGGCCTTGATGAAATTATCAACAGTGAGGTCTTTCCCGCACCTTTTCAGGCCCTCCACAAGGGGCTCGGCCAAAATAAAAGCCCGCAAGGTAGAACAGACCTGTGTACGTTTCTTTTGGCGCCCACTTCTGCTGAGCTTCGAGATATTTTTTGACCAAGGGACTCTTCATGTTCACGAAATTTCCATAGATGACGCCTTTCCATGCGCCTTTTGTAATTTTGAAGAACATTTCCGGATCGGACAACGTCGAACACGCGAGCCATTGGGGATCGAAACCAACGGACTTGGCCACCTGCACCATCATCGCGGCATGTTTGGGGTTGACCCATAGGATCACCACTTCGGCGCCTGAGTCTTTTAGTTTCAATGCGTGGGTTTTCAAATCGGTGTCGGAAACCTCGACAGGCGCCTCAGCCGCCAACGTCATGCCCTTGGACGAAAGATATTTCTTTGCGCCTTCGAGTCCCTCTTTACCGTAGTCGTCATTCTGGTAGAAGAAGCCGATTTTCTTCTTGCCCATAGTCTCCACCACATACTTCGTTTCCACAAAGGCTTCCTGATAGTATTGAGGAAATGTGGAGAAGATGTACCGATTGAATGGCTGCGTCCAATGAGAAGAACCCGATGCGGGGCTTACCCAGGGAATCTTGTGGGTGGTGAGGTATTCACGCACAGCCATACCGCACGAAGTCCCGACTCCTCCAACCACAGCGAACACGCCGATGTCATCCACAAACTCTTTTGCCACGGCTTTTGTTTTTGCGGGCTGATACGCGTCGTCGCGGAGGAAATACTTGATCTTGCGGCCGTGGATGCCGCCTTCCGAGTTTATGAGCTCGAAGAAGACTCCGGTAGCCCTTCCGACGGCTCCCCACAACGCTGCAGGGCCAGTTTGCGGCCCCCACTGACCGATCAGGATCTCCGAGTCAGTGACCCCACGAACTTTTTCCTGGGCCAATGCAAGGGAAAGGCATCCAGGCATAAGGAACAGCGCCAAAAATACCGTCGTAACCCGCACTCTTGTCTTCATATTGTCCTCCTTGGGAAAATCTCCGGCTGGTCCATCATCGTAATGAGCAATTATCGTACCTGATCGAGCCGCTGATTCCGGGGCTTGTGTATCGACCTTGGACGGTGTTACGGTCGCGTCCCTCGTACGCGTGATCCACATACTGCGCGTGGCAAACAATATGCTGTGCAACATCGAAACCGTGACGCCGCGCCAATGCGTGGATCAACGTCCATTGAAATGCGGTTCGCCTGGAAAAGAGACGCGCTTGGTATATCAGCTCACGGCGCGCCTCGGCAGGAGTTTGACGAACAAGCGCGATCTTTCCGCTTTCTTTGCGATCTTACGGCTCAGAGCTGAGGCCATGAGAAATGGGAACAAAATCACGAGCGACTGAAAATTCTTGTTATTCACCACTCCCAGCCGAACGAGTTTGCGGGTTATTTTGAGCAACTGCCATGGCGTGTAAAAGCGGCGGGTGATCTGGCGGCTGATCTTTTTCAATCCCTTGCGCCCCAGCTTGTACGAGTACACAATGGTGTCATCGCCGATGTAGTAATCGGGCGCGCTCTCCACCAGCTCCCGAAGCGGCGAGTATTTTTCGATTCTGAGCTTTTGATAGCTGATCGAGTCGAGGCCGAGCTCTCTGGCAAAAGTAGGTATCTGAAGCATCTCGTCTTCTGTCTCGCCCACGTTTCCGTAGATGAAGTACCCATGGTAGTAAAAGGGATATTTTCGGAATGTCTGAAAAGCCTCGCGCAGCTTTGCGGTGTTGAATCCCTTGTTAAATTGTTCGAGGATGCGATCCTGGGGCGACTCGATCCCCAGGAGGAAGACTTTGATCCCGGCCCGCGCTGCTGATTCCAGTACGTCGGGATGCTGATAAATCTCTATGCGCGACTGCACGATAAAGCTTTTCTGAAGCCCTTCCGCAGTGATGCGATCGCATATCTGTTTCGCGCGACGAGGATTTACAAAAAAGTTTTCGTCAGCAATCAGGACGATCTGGGCTGTCACCTGTCGAAGTTCTTCCATCACCGAGTCAATGGAACGAGCGGAATAATTCCTTTTCTGACCGAGGGGATTGAGGTTGAATGTGCAGAACTTGCAGTTGTATGGGCACCCGCGAGACGTGAGAATGATGTCGAATTCCTGCCCGCGCAAAGCGTAGCCGCCGATGTTCATGTGATAGCGCTGAGACCTGAGATTTCGATCGGGGAACCGATAGACATCCACCTCGGGCAAGGGTCGGTTGGGGTTGTGTATCACGCCGTCCCGAGATCGATACGATATGCCTTTAATGAGCTCTAGCGGCTTGCCTTGGGCAATCTCTACTATGCTCTCCTCGCCTTCGCCTCGCACCACCATATCAACGTGCGGACACGCCTCGAAGATGGCCTCGACGTTATCCGTGGCCTGCTTTCCCCCCACCACGGTACGGACGTGACCAGGCAAGGTATTGACGAGCTGGCAGACCTCCGAGAAATGATACTCCCAATTGATGCTGATGCACAGTAAGTCTATGTTGTCAGCGATAAACGACTGCAAGGCAGCCGGCTCTCTAAGGGGACCGGGGAGTCTGAGATCGAGAAAGGTCACTCTCTCCACGATCCCTTTCAAGGCTGCTGCGATATACTCCAACCCTACGGGCGGAAATATTGCAAGACCAAGTGATCCAGAGTGGCTGTCTCTGTAATAGGGGTGCAGACAGAGCGCATGTTTATATAGGGCGCTCAAGATACTCTCGTCCTCGCGGCGCGTCCGGTCACTATGGCTTTCCTTTGGAGGCGTGAGTCTCCCTGTTGGGAACCATCCTCATCACCAGGCTGTTGTCCTGCACCTCGATGCTGATCCCTGATTCAACGGCTTTTGGAACGGACCCCAGCTTGAGATCGTGCTGGGCGTTAAATACCTCCAAGACTCGCTCTTTACCCAGGATCTCTCGCATGTGGAGCCGGATCTCCACCAACACCCCCTTGTCATCAAAACGATAGGTGGCATAACGAAAGAGGTCGTCGCCTCTGATGATTTCACCGATTTGTCCTCCCAATTCATCATAAGAGAAATGGCGAGGACTTTTCTTTAGCAGGTCCAAGACCTGACTCTTCTGCATTCCCAATTTAATATCTCTAAAGCCTTCGGGGATCTTTGCCGACGCCGCTGAGGCCATGCCGAACACCAGAAGCATGCAGACCACAACCCCACCAAAGACCTTGGTCTTACCGTACCTCATGCAGTCCTCCTGTTCCATGCGTATGGCGTGATAATACTAAAATATTGACGAGTTGCAAAGTCTAAAGTTGCGCCTCCCACCCATCGAAGAGGGATTATTTTTTTAATGTAATAACTCCTGATCGGAAAAGAAGAGAAACTTTTGCCCCTCACAAGTGTCACTGAGCTACAATGCAGAAAATATGAACCTCACGGGTCATGCAATGATGCAACGAAAATGGGGCGGAAAAAGCGCCTGCATGGCGCCCACCCAAAAAACATCCCTCGCAACTCTACGCAAAGTCAGCGACGCGAATCTAAATCTCTTGCTTCCACGCGTCAAGACACACAAAGAAGGCAAGAAGGTCCCGTCATACACGGAGGATCGCCAATGAGAAAAAAATGCTTCAGAGTGACAGCATCGGCAGCGATGCTGGCGCTGATTTTTGCCCTAAGCAACGCTCAGGGCTTTAACGGTTTCGGAGACAAAGGCGGAGGCAAGGAAGACACACGCCGGGAACATGGCGCTGGGAAGCCCAGCGGCCCCCCTGCGCCCCACCAGCCCTCCATCAACACCCACGGGCCTGAGCGGCCTTCGGCGCCCCATGGCGGCGGATACACCAAGCCCGTGATCCCCGAACAACGGCATGCGCCGAAAGTGGACGCGGTTCGGCCGCAACCGGTTCAAAAACCGACCGACGGGTATGCCAAGCCTGCACCAACCAGCCAACAGCCTCAAATGAAGCCGGAAGGAGGAAAGCCGCCCCAACATGCGCAACCTCCCCAGCAGCAAACGGGCCCGCACGACCAAAGACGCGTCGCTCCCCCACATGCGGGGCAGCCGCCTTCTTCAGCGCATCCTGGACAGCCTGGCCAAGGGCCGCACGCCACGCCCGGCGCACAAGGATTGCCGACGCACGGCATTCAACCGCAGCCCAGCCACGGACACAGGCCCACTCCCGAACAGGTGCAAAACTTTCTTAAACTCCCAAAACCCGAGGCGAGCAGCTCGAAGCCCAGTTTGGGCAAGATCGGGGCCGGCGCCGTCGGCGTCGCGGCAGGCGCTATCGCCCTGGACCACTTCCTGAACAAAGACAAACCTCGTCAACACGGACCGGAAGGGAGCGCTGTTCACTATCCCGGCAAGAATCCTCATCCACATGACGCCTCGCAATACGACCCCGCGCGCATTCGAGAAACCTACGCCCACCGCTATCATCAGGTCTTTGACGAGCCGTGGATGATGCATCATACTAACCTGAAACCATATTATTGGCATAGTCACGTGTGGCCTCGCCAGCGCTGGAATTACTGGTGGCGGCCCGCAACATGGGTATTATTGACGTCGTGGATCCCATGGAACTGGGGCGCAGCGGTGTACTATGACTACGGAAACAACTTCTACTATGACAATGGCTACGTCATCTTGAACGGTCAACGCCTGTGTCGCGGCGACGAGTATTACAGCCAAGCCGTGAAGATCGTTTCGAGTATTCCAGCCGTACGCGACGATCCCGACCAATGGATGCCCCTGGGGGTATTCGCGCTGAAACCCTCCGCCGGCGAAGCATCCGACATGATTCTGCAAATGGCAGTCAACAAAGACGGCGTCATCGAGGGGACCTACTACAACGCCACAAACGATACGGCAAAACCCATTCGAGGCGTCGTGGAAAAAAAGACTCAGCGAGCCGTGTGGACCTTTGCCGATGATCAGGATCATTCAGTCATTCTCGAGACAGGGGTGTACAATCTTACCCTCGATCAGACCAAGGTCCTGGTGCACTTCGGGAAATATCGCGCCGAAGAGTGGTTGCTCGTTCGGCTTCAAGAGCCGCCCGCGTAACGAGGTCAGCAACTTTAGGAAATGAGCACATCCTACGAACATATCATACTATATCGGGAACGCTGACGCGCCGCAACGGGGAGAGACCGCAAATAGGCTCTTGTTTTTTTTAGCCATTTTGGTATAATACCTTCACACATTTATCAGCAGGAGTAATCACATGCGGTCTCTACTCGTTGCAGTAGTGATGGTCATTATTGCCGGCATGGCTATGCCCAAGGGCGCAAGCGCAGTCGGCTATTATCGCGTTGGGGAGCCGCCTGCTTGCTCGCCGCTCGTGGCAAGGGGAATAGTCCCTGACACGGTCAACCAACTTACCGAGGCGTTTCCATTACATTATGTGGTCTCTGCGTTGGACAGTGTAGCGGTTGACGTCAGGTCCTTCGTGGAGCAGATGGCTCAGAAGCCAGAGGCTGAGGTCGCGGCGGCCGCGCCGAGCAAGTCCGAGGCTGCGGCAGAAATAGAGCAGCCCGCGCCGCCCAAGCCTGCTCCAAAAGCCGCCAAGATTCAGAAAAAACCCGTGCCGGTTCCCAAGGTAACCAAGGACAAGAAAGGCCCGGTAAAGACCACGGCCAAGAAGAAAACGACGACCACAAAACCAAAAACGCCGCCAAAGCCTGAGCCAGCCCAGTAGCGGCATGGGCGCGAGGGGCTCCTCGCTTAATTCGGCGGGGACGCATCCCCCGCGTCGCGAGTGGGAACAGCCCCGTCTTCGTCAGGGCGTGCGCGCTCTGACGAAGACGCCACGGCAGGGAGGCGGGTTTCCGTGCGCCGACCCCTTCTGTGCTTCGACGGTTTTCGCCGCCACTTCCGTTGCAACCAGAAACCCTGCTCCGGTTTGATCCGAAGCCAGGCTTCAAACACGTCATGAAACTGCTGGCTCACCCTAATGAGGTCTTGCCTCTGGTCGCCAGTGAGCTGCAATCGAATTTCCTCGCCAAAAATGCTTTGATAACGGCCGTCTTCAAGGCGGTACGTGCAGAGGGGGATGACGCGAGCTTCGCCGTCGATGGCCAGCCGGGCAAATATTTCGTTGGCTGGGGCCGGCGAGCCAAAAAAGTTCACGAATATGCCTCTTTCCGCGTCGCCTCGTTGATCGCCGAGGAATGCCACCATCTCCCCTTCTCGGAGGGCTTGTATCAGCTTCTTGGCCACGCCCTTGTGCGGAAATGTTCGTATGCCTGTTTTTTCGTAATCGCCGCCCCCGCGGCTAAAGAAATATCGGGAAAGAAAAGGGTTCTTGAGGCCCGTCACGATAAGGTTTGTCCGTATTCCGAGAAACATGGTAGTCGCGGCGCTGACCTCGAAACATCCGAAGTGGGAGGTCATGAGGCATATCCCGTGCCGCCCGGGCATCATGATAAGGTCGTAGGGGAGCTTGCCGTCAATGATGATCCTCGAGTTCATGTCTTCCTGCGTCCATTTCCGGATGCGGAAGAATTCCACAGCCAATTGGCCTAGATGCTCGAAGCTTTTGAGCGCGGTCATGCGTATCCACGAACTCGGCCGTTCCTTGCCAAACGCGATGGTCAAGTTTTCTATCGCCGCAGCTTTCCTGTCGCGAAACAGGATAAACATGAGCCTCCCAGCAACCTTACCCATGGCCATGGCGAATTTCTCAGGAAGAATCCAGAGAATGATCTCGATGAGGCGGACAAGCAAAAACACCACGTAATCGATAAACAAAGAAAACTTCATGTTATTCCTTCTCGCGAGTCATTTTTTGTCATCCATCAGACTTGCGGCGCGTTGAGTAGTGGCGACGAATTTCCTGAGAGAATGCATGCAAAGGGCTTGGCCATGGGAGGGAATCAATTTCGCAACACCAAGGTGAATGCGCTGATGCCTTCTTTCACCTTGAGATGTCTCACGAGCTCTTCAGCCGACTTCTCGCTGGAAAAACTCCCTAGGTAGAGTCGATAGATGATGCCGGTCTTCGGCCGCGCCACAGGCTTGAGCGAGACCTCATAGCCTCGCGTCTTCCACTTTGCAGCCCATTCCTGGGCGATGGCCGGTTGGGTAAACGCGCCGACCTGCACAGTATAGACCGGAGAGCCCTTTTGCGGTTCAGGGAGGGAGCGTTCGTAGGATTGGCTGTTGACAGCCGCGCCGCCGTTCTCATGAGCCTTGGCTGCGGTCTGTGCCCGGTCCACGGCCTCGTGGCTATGTCCCGCATTCTCCACGGGCAACTCTTCTTCTGGCCGCAGACTCGCATCTGACGGCGCGGACAACCTCGTATAGAACGTCATTTCTGGAGCGGTCTTGCAACTCTCTGCCCGAGAGGCGCTGGCGCTGTTCTTTTCTTGCCCCGCAGAAACGCCTTGATCTCCTGCGTGGGACGACTTGCCAAACAGCTTCATGGAAACGCTAGGATGCCGGATCAGATAGAGATCTCCGCCCACTAGGGCGAGCATGGCCAAGAACGAGCAGAGCACGGCAACAACCAGCCACCCGTTTTTGACAGGCTTCACTTCTTCGCCAAGATTCGGAGACCCTGTTCCTTTTGTTCCTCTCGGCACGCCATACCTCAACTATGCTGCAATGCATGCGTCTGTTACATACGATGGGGAGCGGACACCCCGAGTATCCCAAGGCCGTTCGCCACGACTTGTCTTACCGCCTCGACCAGGAAGAGTCTAGCGTTCCGCAACGGCGCCTCCTCGGTCAACACCCTATTGTCGTGATAGTAGGCGTGAAAAAGCGTTGCCAACGACATCAGATAGAAGGTGAGCCGATGCGGTTCCAGCGCAGCGGCGGCCTCAGCGAGCATGTCAGGGTAATCCGCCAATTGTTTCATGATCTTGCGCTCTTCTGGCAGCGTCAAAAGACTCAAGTCCACGTCTGACATGTCGGTGGGGATGCCGCGCTCTGCCGCAATGCGAAATATCGCGGATACCCGAGCGTGCGCGTACTGCACGTAATACACGGGGTTGTCTTTGGACTGCTTTTTTGCCAAGTCGAGATCGAAGTCGAGATGGCTGTCGCAGCGCTTGGTGAGGAAGAAGAACCGCGCCGCGTCGCTGCCGACCTCGTCTAAAACCTCCCGGAGCGTGACAAATTCCCCGGACCGGGTGGACATGGACTTCTTTTTCCCATCCTTGATGAGATTCACAAACTGCACCAGCAGTATCCTCAGTATCGTGGATGGATAGCCCAGGGCCTCGATGGCGGATTTTACTCGCGGGGCATATCCATGGTGATCAGATCCCCAAATATCCACCAATTGACCATACCCGCGCTCCAATTTCTCCAAATGATAGGCCGTATCCGCAGCAAAATAGGTGGGCTCCCCTGACGCCCGGACCAAGACGCGGTCTGTCTCGTCGTCCTCGCTGTCCATACGGAACCATATCGCGCCGTCTCTTACTTCCGTCTTGCCTCGCGACGACAGAGCGTCCAAGGCCGCCGCGATTTTACCCGACTCGTGGAGCGTTTTTTCATGAAAATAGTTGTCATGAGTCACGGCAAACAGGGCGAGGTCCTCTTTGATTCCATCCAGGATCCTTGCGCCGGCAAACTGGGACGCGATGGTCAGGGCCTCTTCTTCAGGAAGATCGCGCAAGTTCTTCCCGTCGGCCGCGGCCAAAAGTTCCTTCGCGATATCTGTGATATACGATCCCTTGTAATGGTCTTCAGGAAAGTCGATGGTCTCGCCGAGTAGTTCCCGAGCCCTCAAGAGCACCGACCGGCCCAGTATCTTCATTTGGTTCCCCGCATCATTCACATAGTACTCGGTGTGCACCGTGTACCCGCACGTGCGAAGAAGCCTTGCAAGGGAGTCGCCTATGGCGGCCCCGCGACCATGGCCCACGTGGAGCGGACCAGTGGGATTCGCGCTCACGAATTCAATCAGCACAGGTTTGTCCGAACGTAATGGGGCTTTCCCGTAATCCTCTTTTTGAGCATGGATCACGCGCAGCGCCTGTTCCCACACCTTGGGAGACAAAAAGAAATTGATGAATCCGGGCCCTGCGATTTCACAGGAAGCTATGTCGTCTGATATGCCCTCTAGCTTCGATGCGATCTTTTCGGCGATCTCAGCCGGCTTCTTGCCAAGCTTTTTGGCCATGACGAGGGCCGCATTGGTGGAATAATCGCCAAACCGCTCATCCTTTGTTCGAGAAACTTCAATTCTGGCAGAGATGTCGTCATACTCGTCTCCACGGTGCACTACTCCGGAAATGGCCTCCCGGAGGATGTTCCTAAGCGCTTCTTTCATAAGATTGCCTGTCCAATTACTGGTCTTTTTTTTCGGGGCTGTCCTCATCGGCGGGGCGCGGCAGGGTGAGGTCCCTCACGAAGTCAGGGCACCGCTTGCCTGGCGAGCTGGCCACGTTAAATTTTTTGTTGCAGGTTTGCCGCCATGCACATACCACACATATACTTTTGTCGTTTTCCATCGATGTATGCCTCTACCTGCGAAACATTTATCAATTCTAAGGGTTAGGGTCAAGGTCTTTTAAGGCGGTTGAGCAGCTTCTGCCGATGGTTGCACTTGAAACCAGAAGGTTGTAATGTTACATCGTAGTATGGAGAGACAGAGACATGGCAATACATAGCGTTGAAGATGTGTATCTCGTGCCGGGCGAAAGCGCTCACTACATGGTGAAAGTGGGACCAGACAACGACACGCGTGTCGCGTTGTTCGTACGACCCATGGAACCCATTGCTCCACACATGCTCAGCGGCAGGCTCGATCACCGAGCAGGGCTCATCAAATTCAACGACGTCCTTCTCGTCCTTACCATGTTGCGGACGCCGTACGAGCACAACGAAATCTTCGATCTGTGGTGGAACTACCATTCACACACCGGCCGCACAGAATTTCAAATGCTCGCCGCACAGGAGAGCCTCCCCATATTTTTCTGCCTCGATAATGGAAAGAAAGAAGTCGTTGAAATCGATAACGCCTTTCAAAAGTTTTTCTCGCAGCTCGCGCACGTCATGGAACGCACTGAGCCATGGACTGAAGTGGCCTTTGAGAGGGCTTTGCGAGGTTTCTGCGCACAGGCTTATCCTCGGGAGCAACTCTGGGAATCCATGGAGCTGCGGCAAGAGGAACCTGCCCATGTCGCGCCAGACAAACGCGGCCTAGAACATTACCACGGCGTCATTCCAGAAGAGCTACGCGCCTACTACACCTACCTGGCAGAACAAGGCCACTGCATTAAGATCATCCCCAGCATGCTCGAAGAAAGCGCACGGACCGGCAATCCCGACGAATACCTTCACGCCGCACCAGTGAAAACGGTGCTTCGTTGCGGGATACGTTGGATCAAGGGCTATCCCGTGGCGCCGATTCCCTTTATCCCCGGCCACGGCCTCGCTGTACCCCCCGACGACATAGAATTGTAGGAGTCCCATCTCGGGAGGGCGAGCATTCAAAAAGGCTGCACCAGGGTCGCAAGCGCCTGCACCATATCCGTCCCTGAATTCGAATTGTGGAGCTCATCGCCTTTCCCCCACATGTTCCCATTGGAGAGATGGCGCCATTGAATGCCAAAGGCCAGCAACGACTTGTCGGTAAGCTTCCTCTCAAGCCCAAGTCCCCCCAGCAGAGACCAGTTGAAGCGAGACCCGGAATTCCGGTACGTCTCCGAAACATAACTGATACCCATTCCGCATTCCCCATACGGAATCATGCCCAGGAACACGCCCGGAAAAATGAACCGTCCTTTCGGCACCCAGCCCACTTCATACCCATCCTGGAAATTCAGCCGTTTTACCCGCTCTACGTTGCCTTCGTAATAGAGCACGTAAGAGGCCATCATGGAGAAGTGCAATTCCGCAACTCTCGGTCCCAATGACTCCAAGGCCTTCGAACGAGCAACGCTCTTACTCACCTCCAACGTGGCGTAATCGAGGTTCGTTGAGGTGCCGAAGGTCTTCCCGTACGCGACCTTCACAAGATAGTCAGACATCGGTTGATTTGAGGGTACCGCGGAAGAGGACAGCTCTCTTATGAAATTCGAGAAAGAATCGTCCCCGGCCCGGGGAGATGAGAGAGAGGCATACTGCGCTGATGAACCATTTTGCCCGCATTCGCCATCTGAAGCGACCACGCAAAGTGAAATGCAGACGAGGCTATACACACAAACCCAAGAGCGATAACCAAAAGCCACGACCGTCTCCTTCGCTACAAAATGCAGTTCAGACGAACTCCACGGTGGAGCTGGCTATCACTGGAAAATATGCATGTCAAGAAAAAAGTGAAATTGAGAAGTTGTAAAATATAGCAACATTTTACTGGATATAAACATACATTAATCTAGACGTTTAGAGAATGAATCTTTGAATATTATGGATATTTTCCTGTCTTGTCCAGACAAAAGGCTCACCGGCGCCAACGGGTTGCCGCATCCTTGACACTAAAACCGTTGATTGGTATCTCACAGCAAGGAGCGTCCTAGGATTCTCTCAACATGAGTATCTGAGGCGCATGCGTCCATGGTCAAAGGGCTGGCGAAAAAGGCGAGACAACGTTGTGGCAATGGCTAAAAAGTAAACTCCGACGAGACCGAGGACCCACCGAACTCCAGCAGGTCATCGAGGAAAGCGAGGAGAAAGGACTCATCGATCATGAAGAAGGAGACATGATCGAGGGTATTTTCGAGCTCAAACAGACCGTTGCACGCGAGATCATGATCCCCCGAACCAGCATTGTGGCCGTTCCGTCCAATTGCACGCTGGAACAGCTCCTCTCCACCATCATCGAATCAGGCCATTCTCGCATCCCCGTGTACGAAGAAAATGTTGACCACATCGTTGGCATACTCAACGCCAAGGATCTGCTGCCCTTGTGGCTTGAAAACCGCCGTGACCTTGACCTTTCTGCCATCGCCAGAGAACCTTATTTTGTGCCCGAGACCAAGAGAATCAACGACTTGTTAAAGGAACTCCGCGCCAAAAAATCTCATCTTGCCATTATTGTGGATGAGTACGGCGGCACCTCCGGTATCGTCACCATAGAGGACATCATCGAAGAGATCATAGGCGAGATACGCGACGAACACGACGTGGAAGAGGAGCCTTTTATCGTCCAGGACGAGGCCGCGACGCTGGTGAGCGCAGTGGTGAATCTTGACGACTTCGAAGAGCGTTTTGAGGTCTCGGTGCCCAGGGAAGGATATGACACCTTAGGAGGATTTATCATCCACCATCTCGGACGTGTGCCCGCGCGCGGAGAGGAACTCGTCGTAGGAGATCTGCGCTTGCAAGTACACAGCGCAGACCCGAAACGCATCACGCGAGTGCTCGTGACTCGCATTGCTGCCCAGGATGAGGAATCTATTCGTGACGCCCTGGGGCATGATTCATGATCCGCAATCTTGGTGCGGCGGCGGCAGGCGGTCTGCTCCTCGCACTAAGCTTCCCCACGTGGGGATTCTTTTTTACTGCATGGGCAGCGTTTGTCCCCCTTTTCTTTGCCGTCCAATCTGACTCTCGCATTCATGCCGCGGCTTTTTATGGGGGAGTGTTTCAAGCCGCTTTTGCCATCGTTGACGTCGTATGGATACACAAGGCGCTCGTGGTTTACGGGCATTTCAATTGGTTTTTGGCCGCGATGGTCTTCTTGGGCCTTGTGGCGGTTCTGTCGCTCTTTGGCGCCGCTTTTGGCGCGGGGCTAGCCTATGCCTGGAACAATGGGGCGCCGTTCTATGCGACTGCGCCATTGCTCTGGACTGCGGTGGAATACGCCAAGACCTATCTGTTCACAGGCTTTCCGTGGGACCTGGTCGGCTACTCCCAGGTCCCTCTGAAAACCTTTCTTCAGATCGCGGATATAACGGGCATTTACGGCGTTTCCTTCCTGGTCGTAGCAGTCAATACGGCCATTTGGGAGCTCGTGCAGTCGCTATGCTTCGGGAAGCGTTTGCGCCGCGGAATCCTGATATACTGCGCCGCGGCGTGCTGCGCCGCATACCTATACGGTTCCCTGAGAGTGGAGCAGGTCCACACCCGTCAATCCGCGCTTCCCACGTTTGCCGTGGGCGTACTCCAGGCCAACATACCCCAAGAATTGAAGTGGGAACGCTCTGCCATGGAGCGCAGCTTCGCTGCATATGAACGCTTGGCCCTGGAAGCGAAAGAAAAGGGCGCAAAACTCATCGTTTGGCCGGAGACCAGCGCGCCGGCCCTGGTGGCGGTCAAGGAGCGCGAATGGCGTCAAGTTCTCCGCATCTCGGAGAAGGTAGGCGTTCCAATGCTCGTTGGAGCTCCTTCATACAAGGAAAACGACGGCAAAACCTCCTATTACAACAGCGCGTTTCTCGTTGCCGATGGCATGCTGAGATCCCGGTACGACAAAATCCATCTGGTGCCTTTCGGGGAATACATGCCCTTGGATTGGCTGCTGCCCCTCGGGTCGGGCATTGCGGTCCTGGAAGCCGATTACTCGCCTGGAAAGACCATGACGGTGATGAAGCTACCAAGCGGGCCCGCGTTCAGCGTACTGATTTGTTATGAGGCGATCTTCCCGGCCATGGCGCGCATGGCCATCGCCGAGGGAGCCCAAATCCTGGTCAACATTGTCAATGACGGATGGTTCGCCGGAACCGCAGCCCCATATCAACATCTGGCCATGGCAGGCGTCCGAAGCATCGAAAACCGCGCGCCGTTGGTTCGGGCAACGAATACTGGGATCAGCGCAATCTTCGACGCCGCAGGGACCATGACCGCGTCCATCTCGTGGGATGTCTGCGGCGTACTTGTTTCGGATGTCCCCGCCGGTCCTCCCTTATGGTCCTTGTATCGAGAATATGGGGATGTTTTCGCTCTGATTTGTGTTACTCTGTCCTTCTGTACGATCATCTGGGCTGCAAAACCGACGAAATGACCCAAAACAAAGCCTTCCGCCTTGTCAAACACAGGGAGAACCGTCCATGAACCCTAGGACCAAGAAAACCATCGTACGGACGCTGGCAGCCATCGCCTTTTTGTGCCTCGTGCTCTGGATCATGCAGGCCCTCGAACCAATCACGACCGTGCTGCTGGTCTCTCTCTTGATTGCCTATATTTTGGATCCCTTGGTGACGAGATTGGAGTCGTTTCACATTCGGCGGTCAATTTCGTCCATGTGCATCATCACCGTCGTGCTCCTTTTCTTTACCCTGTTGCTGCTCGGTCTCATCCCGGCAGTGGTTCGTGAATTGGCTGACTTTGCCCAGCGTGCGCCTCGGTACATTAGGGACCTCACGCAATTTCTGGTTGTCATGGCCGAAAGATTTGACGTTCAGGTCCCCCAGGACTGGAACGAAATGAGCCAGTTTCTCATAGAAAAGACCCGGACAATTTTGCCGAACGCCATCGAGCCTTTGAAAAGCCTCGCCTCATCGCTTTTCAAATCCGTTTTTAGCGTGGTTGGTACAATGTTGCACGTAGTTTTAGTCCCAATCATCGCCTACTATCTCTTGGTGGAATTTCAGGACATCCGGGGCGGCATTTCCGATCTCATTCCGCCGTATGTACGGGAGCCTCTTATGACCAAGTTGCAGGAAATAGACAAAATCTTGTCCGCTTTTGTCCGAGGACAAATCACCATCGCCCTGATTTTGGCCATCCTTTACAGCATCGGGTTTTTGGTGATTGGCATCGATTTGGCCCTGGTGTTGGGGATCCTCTCCGGTTTGCTATGGATAATCCCCTACTTAGGGACGCTCTTTGCCTTGATCTCGGGATCGATCATGGCCTATGCGAAGTACGGCGACTTTCTTCACGTGTTGTACATTGTTGGATGGATAGCGGTGGTCCAGCTTGCGGAGTCCTATGTCTTGACGCCAAGGATCGTGGGCAAGGCCGTGGGACTGCACCCGGTGGTCTATATCCTCGCGCTGATTGTGGGCGCAAGTCTTTTTGGCTTCATTGGACTGCTCATCGCCATTCCCTTGACGGCCATCGCCAAGGTCTTTCTCGGTTCCCTGATCAAGATGTATAGAAACTCCTATCTTTTCAGCGACGCCAATAGCGCAGACCATGGGCGCAAGTCTGACCAACCGTGAAAAAACGGCCCAAGCGAGATAATCAGGTGGAGAAAGGCGCTGATCGCGGCGCGAGCGACGTTCAAGGATCCACTCGAGGAGACGGCCCAGGCGTCCTGTTCGTGGTAGCCACTCCCATCGGCAACCTAGACGACATCACGTTCCGTGCAGTGGAAGTTCTCAAGAAAGTTGATTTCATCGCATGCGAGGACACCAGACGCAGCCGCATCCTCCTCGAGAAGTTCCAGATTGCGGCCGAGCGCATCAGCCTTCATCGCTTTACCGAGCGCAAGAAAGCGGACGAGATCATTCAGAGAATAGTTCGGGGGGAATCCTGCGCCCTTATCTGTGACGCGGGCGCGCCCGCGGTATCAGACCCGGGCGCGCTGCTGGTCAACGAGGCCCACAACGCAGGGATCAGAGTCGTCCCGATCCCGGGCCCTTCATCCGTCATGGCCGCATTGTCTGCCTCCGGGATCGATTGCGCCACGTTCGTGTTCAGGGGATTTATCCCACGAAAAATCACAGAGCGCCTGGCTTTTTTTGAAGACATTCGTCAAGACCCGCGGCCCGCGGTCATGTTCGAATCCCCGAAGCGGATCGCAGCGTCTCTGCGGACAGCGCACGAGATTCTCGGCCCTCGGCCCGTGGTGCTTGCCAGGGAACTCACCAAGGTGCACGAGGAGATTCTGAGGGGCTCCGCGGCCCAAATCGCGGAGGAGCTGGCCCGACGCGAATCTGTGCAGGGAGAAATTTGTATGATCGTGGGACCAGGGTTTCCTCAGGCCAGTGAGGTGGATGCCCGTCAGGCAGTGCGTGAGTTGATGGAACAAGGGTTTACGGGAAAGGCGCTCGCCCACGAGGCCCAGCAACGATATGGGATCAAAAAATCAATAGCATACAAAACGTTTCTGGAATTGAACAACGACAATGAGAGATGAAAGGCGTGGAATGGTTAGAATGCCAACGGCCGCGGACTCACGCGACTTGCCGAGCTCCTATTGTGATGGTCTGTCTGGAAGGGGCTGTCGTGCCGAGGTTTGTATGATCGAGCTCGTCAAAACCTTCGACAGAGCCTCTGACAGCAAGGGCGGGGCAACGATTGTCATTTTACCTGAAAATGTCATGGTTCTGGTCAGACCGGTATTTTCATCTCCCGTTGTGACCCCTTGTCATGGCGGTTCGAA
>JBMFOE010000051.1:0-24185 GCA_049969795.1 Desulfomonilaceae bacterium | reverse complement strand
GGGATCGCGTGTCTCGCCGGCGTGGTCCTGTATTTTGTGAGAGATCCCTTGGTGGCCTTCCTTTTCCTGCTCGGTCATATCGTGTGCGATGGCCTTGACGGCGCATTCGCGCGCCATAGCGGCTTGGCGTCCCAGTCCGGAGCGTTTACCGATTTGGTGTGCGATCAACTTGGCATGATCGTCGTCGGCCTCATGGCCATTTTTCACCATATGGTCTCGCCCCTCCTTGGCACGGTGTACATCGCTCTCTACCTCATTGTGGTGGTGTTTGGCGTCATTATCAATGTCATGGGGCTTAAGACCCGCATCACCATCACCAGCAAATATTTCCTTTACGGCGTTTATGGTCTCTGGGCTGGATGGGAAATCAACCTCTTCCCGTGGCTCCTCTCCTTTTTTTCTGTGATCATGGTCCTCGAAGTCACCGTGGGCTATATACGCCTGAAGAGAGGCCTGAGAAAAAGATTCGATTCGACCATCGATTTCGCTGAGGGGAGTCTTCTCTCAGGACGCATTCATCGATCGCTGAACATAGCGCTTCCGATCCTTGTCCTGGCAGCCATCCTCGTGTACGCGAACATGATTCCCATTCAGGCCATGTTCGCACACCCCACGGAAGCCAGCTCGTGGGAAACAGGGCCGGTCATTGTCTCGACAGAGGAGAACGTGGAGATCCTCGGACTGAGCGTGCATGATAACCGCATCGTCGCGATGGTCCGGCTGGAAGACGGCGGCATCGAGGTGAGGCGATTTCTCGACCCCGACCGCGCCGCATTTGAAGGGTTTACCATCCCCGACTACGTGAATCCTTCTTTTAGTTCGTTTCCGGTGGAAGGCAACACCTTTTTCGTGGCCGACACGTCCACGAGACTCTTGCTTGGCATTGACATGGAAGCATCTCTCGCCTCCCGGAAGGCTGTCATCGTCTTGACCCTGCCCCTGGGATATCTCAGAGTCACTGCCATGACCATTGTCGATTGGGACGCAAGAAAGATGTGGCTCGTCGCCAATTATTTGTACACTCGGAGAACCTATGTAGTGGACCCTGAGAAGGCCGTCAAGAAGGGCTACATTTTGGGCGGCGTGGTAGCCTCATACATCAATGGGTCATTCCCCGCAGGGCTTGCCGCGGTGGGGCAGACCATTTTTGAGCTGAACAAAGCGCCTCTCAATCCCTTGATCTTCCGAGCGTCGTTGAAGAAGATGGTGCACGGCAAGAGCTTGATTGAAGCCTCACGCGCGCGGTTTGTGCCCCCGCGGCCCGACGCGATGGGGCCAGTGCAATGCAATGGATACCTGATTATGCTGTCTCCTGCAGGTCGTGTATACCGCGCCCCGCTGCAAAAATACCTACCTCGGGATCGAGGCAAAGACGCGAAGACCTGAGAGGCAAAAGTAGTCGAGAACAACGCATCATGGACAACATCCGAAACTTTGGCATCATCGCTCACATCGATCATGGCAAATCCACGCTTGCCGATAGGCTCCTGCAGATCACAGGCGTCGTGGGAGACCACGAATTTCGTGAGCAGATGCTGGATACCATGGACATCGAGCGTGAGCGGGGTATCACGATCAAGAGTCAAACAGTGGCGCTCCCCTACCGAGCATTGGACGGAAAAGACTACGTGCTCAATCTCATCGACACGCCAGGCCATGCAGACTTCTCGTATGAAGTCTCACGTGCCCTCGTGTCCTGCGAGGGAGCCCTCCTTGTCATAGACGCCAGCCAAGGAGTGCAGGCGCAGACCCTTGCAAACTTCTATATGGCGCTCGAGCAAGACCTCGAAATTATACCGGTTATCAATAAGATTGACTTGCCATCCGCAGACATTGAACGGGTCAAGGTGCAAATAGAAAAAGACCTGGGGCTCGATCCCGAGACAGCGGTTCTCATTTCTGCCAAGGAAGGCATCGGGATAGACCGCGTGCTCGAAACCATCGTTACAAAGATTCCACCACCCAAGGGGGATCCTCATGCGCCTTTGAGGGCATTGATATTCGACTCCCACTGGGATTCCTATCGCGGCGCGATCGTACACCTGCGGATATTTGACGGAGAGATTCGGCCCGGTCAAATCATTCGATTCTGGTCTAATGGCGCAGTGTATAAGGTAGAGGAAACTGGCGTCTTTCTGTTGGAAAGACAACCCACCAAGGCCCTGCGCGCCGGAGAGGTCGGGTATATTATTGCAGGGATTAAAACTGTCAGCGATACGAGGATAGGAGACACCGTAACCCTTGATGAACGACCGTGCGCGGAGCCTTTGCGCGGCTTCCAGGTTGTGAAGCCGGTGGTGTTTTCTTCCTTCTATCCCTTGTCGTCAGATGATTACGACGAACTGGCCGAGTCTCTCGCCAAACTGAAACTCAATGATGCGTCGCTCACCTTTGAAAAGGATCACTCCACTGCCCTGGGGCACGGTTTCCGATGCGGATTCCTGGGGCTGCTGCATCTCGAGGTGGTCCAAGAAAGGCTGGAACGCGAATTCGGCCTTTCATTGATCCTTACCGCGCCGTCTGTCCAATACGTAGTGCTGCTGAAGGACGGGACGGAAATGGTGATTGACAACCCCGCTAAATATCCTGATCCTGCCCTCATCCAGGCGGCCAAAGAGCCTTTTATCAGAGCTTCCATTATCCTGCCAGAACAGTACCTCGGCGGCGTCATAAGTCTGTGCATCGAACGACGAGGCGTTCAAAAAGACATCCATTACCTCGGGGCCAACAGGGTAGAACTGGTCTTCGATCTCCCCCTTGCCGAGGTCCTCTTCGACTTTTACGACAGACTCAAATCGGTCTCCCGGGGATACGCTTCCTTCGATTACGAATTCCTCGAATATCGAGAGACTGACTTGGTAAAAGTCGATATCCTCGTCGCGGGAGAAAAGGTTGACGCCCTGTCCATGCTCGTACATCGCGAGAGGGCTTACACGCGGGCGAGAAAGGCGTGCGAGAAACTCAAGGAAGAAATCCCGAGGCAGTTGTTCAAAGTGGCAATACAAGGAGCCATCGGGGGAAAAATCATTGCTCGGGAGACGGTGTCGGCGCTCAGAAAGGATGTCACCGCGAAGTGCTATGGCGGAGATATCACTCGCAAAAAGAAATTGCTGGAAAAGCAAAAAGAGGGGAAGAAGCGGATGAAGCAAGTCGGCAACGTGGTCATACCACAATCAGCCTTCTTGGCGGTCCTCAAGGTCTCCGATGAAGATTGAGAAAAGCGGATTCCTTGGTCCCGCGAGAATCCGCTCCCTAATTCGCTGAGCCTAGGCTACCAACCAGCGATACAGGACGCTGGCAATGAGAATGATGGCGCCTGCTGCCAGCAGATATGGAGCAGCGCTCACCTCTTCCATCGTTTTCTGATCGGTATGCCGAGAAGCGCACCCTGCCGAACATGATTCGCATGAATGTCCTTCGGTCACGAGCTCGTCTGTCCTCCTTTTTGCGCGGGATACACACCTATATAATATGTCCTTCTCAATATGACAATCCGGACCGGGCAAAGGTTTGCAACAATTGTCGAGAACTGCGCTGGGGGTATCTACCTGCGAGACAGGCGCGAAACAAGGCGACGCGGCGAACGGCGCGCCTACAACCCTATTCTTGGCCTGGAGGCCGTGATATGTGCGACAGTATATCCGCTTTTACCGCCTCGAGTTCTTCCCGTATGGACTCGCGACTGTGGTGGATGAAGATTTCGCTTTTTGCTATTCTGTCCTGCAAGACCTGAATTTTGGGGAGCATGAAGAAAATCACGTATCCCGCGAGTACAGCGAGCAAACCTAGATTGACGCCGAGCGCGACCCATATCTTCGCGTCTGACGAACTCGGCTGCCCCGCGGCCGGCTGCCGTTCCGCCCCATGGCCAGCCGCTGTGGAAGCGGCTTCCAAGGCAGCAGGGGTTTTGGCGGGTGAGCTGGGAGATTGCGCTGAGGCCGCAGGCGTCGCGGTCTCTACGTTCCCCGGCGTCGTTGCGGGGCCGCCCACTAGGTCAGAAGCCACGGTTATGGGCACGCGCAAAGTATCCTTGACTATTGTCCCTTGATACACACGAATTAAGATATTTTTGCCATTGATCATGGCCAATTGGACTGGATCGGGCTCCGGGATCAAGACCACGAATACGCCTGAATCCGGCGGAATGGTAAATCTCTTCCACGCTTCACGAGGTATCTTCGTCTGCTCGGGTTTTTTTATGATTTGGTAGTATAGGAGCCCTTTTTCTGGGAGATCGATGCCCACTGTCTGATTTGCCCCTGACCTATTGTCGATATTGAGGATTTCCCCTTTTTTGAAATTGTTTTCATTAAATACCACGGCCTGTTTGTCGATATTGAGGGATACATCTCTCCCATGCCCCATCTGGACCGTACGATCTTTTTCGGTCACTGACTGGGACGAGACAAGGGGCATGTCGTCCACATGGATGTCAAAGAGCTCGGAAAGAGTCTTTCCTGCAAAAAGGTTGCGATTGGACTTGTCGAGAATCCTCACCTCGATGGATTTCCCCATCGCGTCTTCAAAGCGTCGAGTGGTGGGATCATATCGGGGACCCGCAAATTGAACCTCTTTGCCGGCCTTTCCTGCGCTGTTCACCCATTCCATGTTGAGAAGGCCGACATTTCTGACGAGCGCAGCGTTCTTCGGGTTGAGCGTGATTGCGAGGGAACGAAACCGATCCTGCGGATTCACCTTTTTAAGGATGACCTCTTTGTTGCCTATCGTGATGTCCAGGCGCGGTTGAAAATTCCCCGCGGCGTCCTTCACCCCGTAAATTTCGGCCCCAGCGGATGTTGGCAGATTGAGCAATAGAGCGAAAAGGATGGCCGCGCTGAGGAGGCGTCTGCTGTTCTTGCCAGGATGCGGGTGATTCGAGAAGTTCATGGTTCACAACCAGTTGCAGCTCGCGCCTAAAAAGCGCAACCTTTTCTGAAGGATAGCTTATCTTATCAGGGAAACCATGGAAAATCAATAAATAAGTTTGTAACTTACACCACGTGATCCGTATAATGAACGCCGAGAAGCCGATATCCCCATGCGGGCGTGACGGCCTCCTCGGGGTGCGGGCGTAAAGGTCTGACCCGTCATGAGCTGGAGGCCAAGTCGCGACTGACAACCGCGAACCGGATCGCGTCACGGTACGGCCTCTGGATGGAGTGCACATCGATGCCAAAACTCGAAACGCTTATTTCAAAAAAATCTCAAAACATTCCTCCTTTCCTGGTCATGGACGTCCTCGAGCGTGCGGTGGCTATGGAACGGGCAGGAGAAGACGTGATACACCTCGAAGTCGGCGAGCCCGATTTCGATACCCCTCCGAATATTGTCCAGGCAGGCGTCGAAGCGTTGCGGGCAGGCAAGACTCACTACACCCCAAGCGTCGGGATCCATGAACTTCGGGAGGCCATCGCATGTCGCTATGAAAACACCTACGGGGTGGACGTCGATCCCGGTTGCGTGGTCGTGACATCCGGATGCTCGCCAGCCCTTCTCCTTGCCCTTGCCGCCATTATCGATGACGGCTCCGAGGTGATCCTCTCCGACCCTCATTACGCCTGTTATCCCAATTTCATCCGCTTTCTCGGAGGCGTTCCCGTGTTTGCGCCAACGACCGCGGCAGACGGCTTTCAAATGGACCCAGACTACGTCAAGACCCTGATCAACAACAAGACCAAGGCCATCCTCATCAACTCCCCGTCAAATCCCACCGGCGTGCTTCTGGCGCCTGAACGTTTGCAAGCCCTGTCGTCTCTTGGCGTCCTCGTCATTTCAGACGAGATCTACCATGGCCTCGTGTACGAAGGGAGGGAGCGCTCCATACTTGAATTCACGGACAAGAGTTTTGCCATCAATGGCTTTTCAAAGCTCTATGCGATGACAGGGTGGAGACTCGGGTATATCATCTGCCCCCCTGAGTTTGTCAGACCGCTTCAAAAAATGATCCAGAACTTTTTCATCAGCCCAGCCGATTTCGTCCAATGGGCAGGCCTGGAGGCCCTGACGAACAGCTCCCAAGCCACAGTAATTATGAAAAACACGTTTAATGAGCGCAGAGTGTACATGCTGAAGCGCTTGAGAGATATTGGGTTCCAGATCGATGTCGATCCCACCGCGGCGTTCTATATCCTGGCCGATGCCAGACGCTTTTCAAGAGATTCTTACACCTTCGCCTTTGACATTCTCGAGCAAACAGGCGTAGGCGTCGCGCCCGGCATCGATTTTGGCCAAAGCGCTGAGGGATATCTCCGCTTTTCGTACACCAACTCCCTCGAGATGATCAAGAAAGCCCTGGACAGGATCGAGCTGTATATACGTCAGCGGTATGGATAGGCGCGTGGGCAAAGCAAAACCCTAGGACCCCCAGGCGCTCAACTCGCGCCTCATTCCGTAAGCAATTTGCAAGAATAAGTGTTGGGGTCTTGCTCTGAACACTCTTGATCAACGAGAGACGACAACATGCGAACGCCCAGGGTCGTCGTAACGGACGAAGAAGTTCACCAAGGCGACATAATCTTCTCGAAGCGCAACAGTCGCTACCTCCGGACTGTGCTCCGACGTCAACGCGGCGACGAGATACACGCGCTGTACGGCGGAACGATGTATCTTGTCGAGCTTGGGGAGTGTCTCGGCGGAACTGTTCGCGGCAAGGTCATCCGCAAGATCGACGTTGCCGCCGCAAAGCCCCTGCCCATCTACTTGGCCTTTTCCTGCATTCGGCCTGCGCCTACGGAAGAAATCCTTCGACACGGTACAGAGCTCGGCGTGCACGAATTCTTCCCTGTCATCGCTGAACGGTCCAATCGCAGACCTCCACGCGCCAAGGATCGGTGGCAGCACATCGTAGAATCGGCTGTGTCCCAGTGCGGGAGAAACACCGTTCCGACGTTGTACGATCCCGTTCCCCTCCCTGATTTCCTTCGGAGTGTCCCGCATCCTGTCACAAAACTGGTTCTCTTCGCGGACGAAAATGTCCCGAGTATGTTGTCCACGCTTTCCAATCAAGACCCGAAGCGCGTGACAATTCTTGCAGGGCCAGAAGGCGGCTTTGCCGACAAAGAAATGCAGCTCATTCTCGCGGCAGGTTTTCAACCAGTAAGCCTTGGCTGCAATATCTTGCGGACGGAAACCGCTGCCTTGGCCGCGGTGAGCATCGTCTCGGCTTGGCGCGATTGGGTGGGGCCAAGCGGAGGGCCGCATGGGAAGACCTATCGATAAGCTAGGGCAAGACCGCTCTTCCCGGAAAGAAGACGGGCCTACCTCAAAAAGACCTTTGGGAGCAAAAGCGAGATATCTGGGACAAATGTGACCAAGAGGACGCAGAAGACGAGCAACAGCAGGAACGGCGCGACCCCAGCGGTTACCTCGATTAGACTTTTGCGAGACAAACCCATGGCCACAAAGAGATTGAGGCCAAAGGGCGGCGTCAAGAAACCGAACTCGATCAATAACACCATAATAATGCCATAGTGCACATAGTCGATCTGGAATCGATTCAGCGTTTCGACAAAAAGGGGCGACAATATGAGCATGGCTGACACGTTGTCCATCACCGTCCCAATCAAGAGAAAAAGGATATTCACCATGATGAGAAATACCCACTTGCTTTGCACATGGGCGGTGATCGAGTCAGCGAGCTGTTGTGGAATGCGCTCCGCGGTGAGGAGCCATACAAGCGTCATGGCGCACGCAAGTATGAACAAGAGGCAGCCAGAAAGAATGGCGCCCTCCATGCATACGCCAGGGACGTCCTTTACCTTGATGTCCCTGTAGATAAGTACTTCCACGATCAATGCATAGGTGACGCTGACAGCGGCCGCTTCTGTGGGGGTAAATATTCCTCCGTAGATGCCGCCCAACACGATGATTGGCAGCACAAGCGCCCAGACGCCTTGCCGAAGAGATTGCGCAACTTCCCGCCAGCTCGCCTTTTTCGCCGCAGCCCACCCAGAATGGTACGACATATAAATCGTATAAGCGATGAACACGCCGGCGATGAGCAGACCAGGGAGGACTCCCGCAAGGAACAGTTCAGCCACCGACACGTTCATCACCAGGCAGTAGAGTATCATCGGTATGGATGGCGGGATGACGATGCCCAGGGACCCTGCCGACGTCACCAGGCCAACAGAGAAACGATCACCGTACCCAGCCTTCATTAACGCGGGCAGCATGACGGAGCCGATGGCCACCACCGTTGCAGGGCTGGAGCCCGAGAGCGACGCGAAGAACAAACACGCCAAGGTTGTCGCAATGGCGAGGCCCCCCGGATATCCACCCACCAGGCAGTTGACTACCTCGATAAGATGCCTCGCCATGGAGCCCCGCGTCATGATGCTGCCGGCCAAGATGAAGAAGGGCACCGACATGAGCACCGAATTGTCCAGCGCGTTGAACAACTGCTGGGGGAGGATAAGCAGGGAAGTGGACGAGTGCAGCGCCAACGCCAGGGCAGTCGTCGCAAGGAGCAGCATGGCTATGGGAGTCCCCATGAGCAGCAGCACGACAAATGACGCCACGATGGTCGCTATCATGCGTCTCGCACCCCGTGCGGTCGGAAGGGTCTTGCCGAGACAAAGTCTCGCAATTGGTCCACCCCTTGCTTCAGGCATCGCACGGCCATGATCACAGAGAATACGGGGATGGGAAGATAAGGCAAATACTTCGGTATCCTGAGCACAGCAGTCAACGTCCCAAACCGTCTTAGCTTCATGGCCTGCTCCCACCCGTAATATGCCACGACCAGGAACACCACACAGCACACAAGAGTAACCAGCAGCAGAAGTATTTGCCTGATGCGGTCGCTCCTCAACCGCTCATATACAAACACCATGGAAAAATGCGTCCCGTACTTCACGCCAATGGCCGCGCCCAGGAACGCGATAAACACGCTGGTAATTCGCGTGACCTCCTCCATCCAGGTAAAGCTAAACCCAATGAGGTAGCGGCAAACCACCTGGACAAACGAGGCGATGGCCAGCGCGAGCAGGACACACACAAGCGTCCATTCTTCGAGCCGGCCAAGAAATCCTGTCACAGACCGCATGTATATATCGCTTCTCAAAACTTCTGTCGGAATGAGGCGCGCCGCGGCGTGAATATAACGACTTTCAAAGTCTGCGTCACGGCGCCTGATATGTCATGCCGGACTCGATCCGGCATCCAGGAAACTCGTCATGGATTCTTACCCTTACCTGAAAATGCCACAGTTCTCTTCAGAACGGTATTTTCCTCTCTCGTTGTGAACCGTTGTCTTGGAAGTTCGTGTGAATGACGCAGCGTGGGACTCCGTCGCAATTCATGTTTATTTTCGAGCATGCCCACAGGGGGCCTTTATTGACGTAAGAGCCGGAAGCCAGAAAAACGTCACGCATACGCATTCCTGACCACTCGGCAGAACCAGGTTACGCTCCACAGCCCATTAGTTCTACTTTTGGGTATGCGCCGCCACCTTCTTGATGAAGAAATCGAAGAGCTCCTGGCCGATTACCTTTTGATATTTGTCCCACACGCCCTTCACCGCCTGCTTGAACGCCTGTCGTTCGGCGTCGGTCAGTTCCACCACCTTCACATCATTCTTCTTGCAATACTCCTCCACCGAAAGACCCGACTGAGGGAGCTTTTTCATGAGCTGTACATCTACGTCCCTGTTCACTTGAATACATTTGGCGCCTGCTTCATAGAAAATCTTCTTTTGATCATCCGTGAGCTTGTTCCACACATCCTGATTCACGATGATAATGCACTCGGTAAGCATATGTCGGCTCAGCGTCACGAACTTGTTGATCTCCGTCGCCTTGATGAGGATAGAGGTCAGGAGAGGATTCTCCTGGGCGTCAATAGTGCCGTTCTGCAACGCTGAATAGATATCGGGGAACGGCAGATCGGTGGGTGAAGCCCCCAGTGCCTTGAAGGTGTCGATGTAAATAGGGCTGTTCATGACGCGAATCTTGAGCCCTTTCAAGTCCTCTGGTTTGCGAATCTCGCGTTTCGAGTTTGTAATGTCCCGAAATTCATTCTCGGTCCAGCCTACACCCACAATCCCCTTGGCAGGCAGCAGGCCAAAGATTTTCTTCTGGACCTCTGGATCGTCGAGCACCGCATACGCGGTTTTTCGATCCGGATACACAAATGGCAGGTCCATGATCGCCAACTGGGGAACAAAATTCTGCAAGACTGCGGTGCTGATCGTCGCAATCTCCAACGTCCCGGATTGCACCTGTTCTGCCAACGAGACCTCTCCACCGAGTTGACCGAAGGGAAAGGTCTTTATCTCGATGGCGCCGTTGGTCTTGGTCTTTACGTACTCAGTGAAGGCCTCGGCCCCTTTGGATTGGCCGTGAAACGGCGGCGCCACATGGCCAAACTTCATGGTCATGGCGGCATGCGACGAAGCTCCCATGAGAGTCGCCAGGAAAATTCCAACGAGAACCAACGACAATAGCCTGCATCTCATGACATTCCTCCTACATTGTCTCGAGAGATTTTCACGCGGCATGCTGCGCCCTGGGCAATCAACGCCGCCCAGCCGCTGAGGCGTACTCATCAGATACGCTGCCGTGATTGTCTTTTCTACCATAGGCGAGCTCAAGATAGCTAGAATTTGTTGACAAAAAACAGTCCGTCCGAAATTAATGCGAGATCGTACGCTACTGAATCGCCGCGGTGGAGGCCGAACTTCCGATCATTGAAATGTTGCGCCACTTGCCCTGTCTGAAGCGCGCCCAAAACACGACACCCAGCAGCATCACATAGAGCAATCCCCAACACCACGCGGCCAGGACGCCCATCCCCAACAACTGAGTAATGACATACACGGGCGGCACGAAAAAAAACCACGCAAGCCCAACCTGCGCCCACATAGCGAACACGGTGTCTCCCGCGCCCTTGAGCGCCCCTGAAAAGATAATGAAAAGCGTGTCGAAAAGAGTCCACACCGCCACGATGCGCAGAAAGACGGTTCCCCGTGCGAGCACCGCGTCGAAATGTGATGCGGCGTCTCGCGTCGTTCTGAATAGCTCCAGAAAAGTCGTAGGAAACAGAAAAAACAGCAACGCCATCGCGGCCATATAGCACATTGCCAACTTGAAAGCCGCGTATGCGCTTTGTTCCGCAATGTCTTGCCGCTTCATCCCCACATATTGCCCCACGAGAGTGGCAGTGGCGATGGACATGCCGATCATCGGCAGGAAAGCCAGCATCTCGATGCTGAGCACGATGTTGGACGCAGCCAAATCAATCTGTCCCGCCCTTCCGATGAGCAGCACAAAGACCGTGAAAGAGGCCACATCCAGGAAAAACTGGATGCCGGAAGGAACCCCATACCGAATGAGCATCCAAAAAATCTGCCGATGGAGCCGGATCTCCCGCCGCGTCGCGTAAATAGGCTGCTCGTCGCGAGACAGGAACAGCCAAGCCCAGAAGATCGTGGGAATGACGCCCGTGACCGCAGTGGCGACACCCGCGCCGATAATGCCCATCTCCGGCGCCCCGAACTTTCCGAATATGAGAATGTATGCGAGACACGCGTTGGCAATGTTGCCCGCGATATTGCCCCACATTACCACCATGGTCTTTCCTCGCCCGGAAAAGAACGAAGCCAGAGCCGCATTGATGGGTTGGACTATCCCTCCCACCATGAGCAGCGCGAAATATTTCTTTTCCAGCGCTTGCACCGCCGCGTCATGCCCTGCCCAGGTAAACACCAAGAAACCCACAGGGATGCATGCAAGAATCAGGGGCGCAGACAAAAGCCCGAAAAAGATCCCCTGCCAGACCGCTTGGGCGCAGGCGCGATAATTCTGAGCCCCATGATATTGCGCAACAATCGAGTTGACATATTGGGCAGTTCCAATGAACACGGAGCAAATGGTGAAATAGGTAATACCTCCGGGAACCGACGCGGCCACCGACGCCTCGGAATACCATGACAAAAACATGCGATCCACAAACAGCGTGAAGGTGAGAGACGCCGTGGACAGGATCAAGGGAGAGGCCACTTTGAGGACCTCTCGATAACGTTCTCCTCTTATATACATAACGGTTTTCCCTGCCGCCTCTCATGCCTTCGTCAACCACGGATGAGGCTTTCGAAAAAGTGAACGGGCAAGGGGGGATTATATAGGAGTCTCCCGCGGAATGGAAAAAAGGGCGGGAGGGACGTGGAAGGGCCGGCGAGGTAAGCGGAAAGGCCTTGACATGTGCCGGACGAGTCTAGTAAAAAATCAGTTATGACGAACTAGTCAGTCACATTAAAGTTGCGACCGACACTTGCGTCCAACAAGGAGCTCCTCATGGATATACCCAGCGAACTCATCAACTCCACCATCGCTCAAACTCGCATCCATAAAGACGCGTTCCTCATCCCAAAACTCATGGAAATCCTCTCTCAACTCCTCGACCAAGAGCCCTTCGACGCCAACGCCCAGCAAGAGACCATCCTCGCATTCGTGGATAAAACCACCGAAACCTTGATCAACTCACCCCTCGCCTCAGGGGCGCTCCTGAGATCCTTTTATCGAAGCGTCCTGGACGTCGCGGCCAAGAGAAACTTGCCGCGAGAGAGCATCCTTGAAGAGCTGTTGTTCCAAAACCTCAAGAGACCGCTCGATGCTGAACCGGCAAAGCGAAAACGCCACAAAGACGCGCGTTCAAAAATCATGCAGGCCGCTTTGGACGAATTTTCGGAGCGCGGGTATCACGCCGCGACCATTGACTCCATCACCGAGCGTGCAGGCGTGGCAAAGGGCACGTTTTACAAGTATTTCCACACGAAAGAAGGACTCTTCAACGCGTTGAAGGAAGACACCATCAGCGAGTTTGTGGAGATTGCCCGCAAGGATTTGGCGAAGAAAGAGGACATCCTCGACATCATAGAAACCGTCATTACGCTCTATCTCACCTTTTTTGAAAAGAATTCAGCCTTTTTTAAGGTCATTACCCAGGAGCACAAAGATTTCGGCAAAGAGTTTTCCGAGAAATTCATCAACGAGCTGATCCTGGCTTTTCCCGGCCTCAAGAGACGCTGCTGGAAGGCGTCACGAAATGGTCGGCTCAAGCAGATGAACTATTTCACTGTGTTCTACGGCATCATCGGGTTTCTCAATGGCGTCATCCAAAAGTGGCTTGTGGATGGTACCGAAGGCAGTCTTTTAGATGAAATCGACACGATCAAAGAAGTCCTTTTCTATGGATTTGTGGTGCAGCCGAGCGTTGCCCAGAAAACAGGCGAGCTGAGGGTCATATCATGAAATCTCTGCATGTTCTCGAATCTGTACCTCCGATTCTGTTTGTCAATCCGCCGATAAACGATGACCAGACGCTCATCGAAGAAGTATCCGCGGCCGGCGGTTTGGGAATAGTCGATCACGTCACTGCTGGGCCGGCTCGTTTTCAGGTGAAGCCTGGCGTGGCCCACGGCGTCCGTGTTCGCGTCGAAGACCTTGGGACGGCAGCGTCCGCGCCGGATGTTCGGCTGGTCGTCATCCCTTACGAAGAGATTTCTCGGTTGGCTGCCATGTCTCCTGGCCAGCTTTCCAACTATCCATTTCCTGTGGGCGTCGAGGTCGGTTCCAAGGCGGACGCCGCGCAGGCTGAACGCGTGGGCGCGACCTTTCTGATCGCCAGGGCAAATGAAGGGCCTGGTTGGGTCAGCCACACCACCGGCTTTGTGCTGTTTCAGGAGATCAAAAAGTCGTCTCGACTGCCCGTGCTGCTCCAAGGAGGCGTGACCTTCCGGTCCGCTGCCGGCGCGGCCGCTGCCGGAGGCGCCGGCGTCGTGCTGGATGTCCATCTCCTCCTGGCCGAAGGCTCAAAGATCTCCGAGGAGATGAAAACCTTCCTGCGCTCGCTCAAGACGCCCAGCGCCGCAGTGTTGGCGGAAGAACAAGGGAGGCCGTTGCGGGTGTACGCCCGAGTTGGCACCGCCGCAGTGCGGAAGTTCCTGAAAATGGAGCGAGACGCGCTTGGCGACAGGGAGCAAGAGTATCTCGCCCTTCTCGAGGATGCCCTGCGCTCTCTTCCCAAGTCCCTGGACGCGGATGACGCCCTGCTGCCCTTTTCCGAGGACCTCGTCATCGAACGTGAGGCGCTTGAATCATTGGGCTCCGCGGAGAACATCGTGGCCGAATTCCTGAAGTGCATGGACGTCTCTGGCCGGGAATGGCCGCTGCGGGAAGGCTCAGCTATTTGCGCCTTACACGAGACCCGGTGGCCTCTTGTGCAGGGTCCCATGGCCCACGTGAGCGACGCGCCGCAGTTCCTTCGCGCGGTGTCTGAATCGGGCGCATTTCCATTCCTGGCCATGGGGAACATGCCGGAGCCCATCGCGAGAAGCGCTTTGCAAGACGCGGCCCGTGCAACAGGCGGCAAATTCGGCGTGGGGCTGATCGGCCTGGAAGCCAATCGTCATTGCTATGAGAAGCATCTCTCCATTATGCGGGACATGCCCCCACGGTTTTGCATCCTTGCGGCAGGGAGCGTCGAGCTTGCCCAGACCATAGAGCGGCAGGGGACCGCGTGCTACCTGCACTGCCCGTCGCCCTCGGTGCTGAGCGAGGCACTCAAAGCTGGCCTCCGTCGCTTTGTTTTTGAGGGCCATGAGTCTGGGGGGCATATCGGCTTGCTGAGCAGTCTCAACCTCTGGAGCGCGTGTCTGAACCTCCTCTCTGAAGAACAGAAAAAGGGGCTCGATCTGCGTGGAGTCTCCGCGCTTTTTGCCGGTGGGATAGGCTCGCCGCTTGGCGCGGCGTTTATCGGAGGCATGGCGGCCGACCTCGCAGCCGCGGGACTGCAGATGGGGCTGCAGATTGGCACCGCGTATCTCGCCTCGCGAGAAGCGGTAGAAACCGGTGCCATCACCCCCACATATCAGAAACTGACCGTGGAGAGCGATAAAACAGTCGTCATTGGAAAGACGGTCAACACAAGGGCTCGCGCCGCGCACTCTCCCATGACCGAGCAGCTCATCGCTCGAGAATGGGAGCGCGCGAGAAATGGCGTGCCTTTGCCCGTGCGCAAAGAACTCTACGAAAAGGACAACCTCGGGGCCTTGCGACTGGCGTCCAAAGGATGCGCCATCGATCCGGCCACCGCATCATCCGACTGCCCGGTGTTTTGCCAACTCACGCCGGAACAGCAAATCGAAAGGGGCCTTTATCTCATGGGGCAGTCGGTCTCCCTCATAGATCGCGTGAAGAGCCTCGCCGAAATCAATGAAGAGATAATAGTTCGAGGTCAGGAAATTTTCGAGTCTGCAAAGGAGTCAACGACGCGAAAGGCTGATGAATCTGTCAGAATTGAGGCTGACCAGCCCATGGAGGTGCGCCACGAGAAAGAGCCCATAGCAGTGGTGGGAATCGGGTTGCGTTTTCCCGGCGCTTCTTCGCCGGCTGAGTTTTGGGAGCAGATACTCGCAGGGCGCAGCGGAATATGCGTGGTTCCAGAAGACCGATGGGGCAAGGTCGAACATTATTATGACCCCGATCCAAAGGTCCCTGACAAATCCTACACAAAGATTGGCGGCTTCGTCACGGATTTTCATTTCGATCCCTTGAAGTACCGCATTCCGCCGGCAGTGGTGGCAAAGATGGATCGGACGCAGCAACTAGCTGTCGTATGCGCCGGCGACGCCCTTGAAGACGCGGGCCTGAGTCCGGAAAAACTCCAAGGGCGCCGCGTAGGGGTAATGATCGGCAATAGCATGGGCGGGGAGAACACCGACCGTTATGCGCAGCGGCTCGGTCTGCCTCGCGCCCTGGAATGCCTTGCAAAATCCCTAGATCAACTGCCCGTGAACGAAGATCACAAAAACAAGATTCGCAAGGCGTTTGAATCCCAATACCTTCACGGATTACCTGAAATTACGGAAGATTCTCTCCCGGGGGAACTCGCGAACGTTATCTCCGGACGCGTGGCCAATGTCTTCAATCTGCAAGGCCCAAATTTCACGGTGGATGCAGCGTGCGCCTCATCCATGGCCGCGCTTTTGAACGCAGTGCGAGCATTGCGCGACGGAACAATAGATTACGCTATAACCGGCGGGGTGGACGCAGCCATGAGTCCTTCCTCCTTCATAAAGTTCTGCAAGATAGGAGCGTTGTCCGCAGACGGGAGTCGCCCGTTCGACGCATCCGCCAACGGCTTTGTCATGGGGGAAGGCGCGGGCATGATGGTCTTGAAGCGGCTTTCGGACGCAGTCCGCGATAAGGACCGCATCTACGCCACTATCTTGGATCTGGGATCGTCTTCTGATGGACGGGGGAAGGGGATCACTGCGCCAAACCCTGCTGGTCAAGCGACTGCCCTTGTGGATTGCTACCGGACAAGCGGGATCGATCCACGCACCATTCAATTGATCGAGGCTCACGGAACGTCCACCGCGGTAGGCGACGAAACGGAACTTAAAGTCTTGGACAGTTTTTTCAGGGAAGCGAACCTACCCCCTCGCTCGGTGGGCGTCGGATCGGTGAAATCGCAGATAGGGCATCTCAAGGCCGCGGCTGGGGCTGCAGGCCTGATAAAAGCGATCCTCGGGCTCTACCATCGCGTCCTACCCCCGACGGCCAACGTCAAGACTCCGAATCCCTGTATAGATTGGGAGTCCTCGCCGCTCTTTCTCGTCACCGCACAGAAACCCTGGAAGAGGGCCAAAGGAGCTCCGCGTCGGGTAGGCGTGAGCGCGTTCGGGTTCGGAGGAACCAATTTTCACGCCGTGCTCCAGGAATACGCTCCCGAGCTCCGCGTCATATCCGGCGCAAAAAAGAAAACGCCGGACAAGACGTTCACGCCGCCACGGTGGCCCAAGCCTGAAAATATGTCTATTGCAGGCGAAGCATGGGTAATAGGCGGCGCTGATGAAAAAGAATTCTCGGAAAAAGCGTCGGAAATCCTCCACTCTGTTCGCCAGGAAAACTTCCGAGAGCTCGCCCTGCAATGCCGTCGAGATGCGCTGCAGGGTCGCGTCCGCTGCGGTTTTGCAGCGCCGGATCCCGAGACTGTCAAGGCAAAACTAGGGCTCGTCTTGGACGCTATCCAGGAACCCGCCAAGAGGGTGATCCTTGCGTCCAGGGGTATTCATCTGTTGCCCGCGGGCGCGACAAAAAATCGCGGCGCGGTCGCCTGTCTGTTCCCGGGTCAAGGCTCGCAGTATCCCTTCATGCTGCGGGATTTGGCGGAGAGATTTCCCATTGTAGCAGAGACTTTTTCGGAAGCGGATGCCGTCCTGGGCGCCCTAGGACTGACGACCGTCACGGATGCGCTCTTCCCGGATCCCTCGCTCGCCCCCGAGAGCCGTTCAAACATGGCGGATCCCTTGAAGGATACGCAAATCCTTCAGCCCTTGATCTTGACGGCCGACATCGCCATCTTTCGCCTGCTCAAACTCATGGGGCTTCGCCCCATTGCGGCAGCAGGGCACTCGCTTGGGGAATATGCGGCGTGCGTCGCCGCGGGCGTGTTTACCTTCAGGGACGCCCTGGAGGCCGTGTCTGTCCGCGGTCGCGAGATGGCCAGGGTGAGCATTGCGGACCCAGGCCTCATGATGAGCATTCCCGCAGACGCGAGAATCGTGGAAGAAGTCCTCGCAAAAGTCGATGGATACGTCGTCGCCGCCAATAAAAATTCGCCAAAACAGACCGTCATTTCCGGAGAAACTCAGGCCGTAAAGAAGGCCGGTGAAATCTTCCAATCCATGGGATTGGAAGGAGTTCTCATCCCTGTTTCCGCCGCGTTTCACTCCGGCGTGGTCGCGCCGGCGCGAGAACCTTTCATGAAGACGTTGAAAAACTTGCCGGTGAATTCTCCTGAGATTCCAGTGCTCTCCAATGTCACCGGCGAATTTTACCCTACGGGTCCTTCGGCAGGCGACCGGATTCGCGACCTCTTGGGCAAGCAGTTTGCCGCGCCTGTGGAGTGGGTGAAATCGCTCAGGCGGCTCCAAAGAGAAGGGGCGACGATCTTTCTTGAATGCGGCCCCAAAAGGGTGCTCACGAACTTTACCCTGGACACCCTTGGCAAGGATGTCCGGGCGTGGCCCACCAACCACCCCAAAAAGGGCGGCGTGTTGCAACTCTTGGAAACAGCAGCGGCCCTTATGGCCGAAGGCGTAGCCCTGGCCCCCGAGGCAGGCGAGGAGATGAGCGCGCCAATCGACGCCCAAGCGCCTCTTTCGGAGCCGACCGTCAGAGCCGCGGCGCCCCTTCCAGTGGTTGTAAGCGGCGCGCCAGAAACGGCCCAGTCGAGCGACCACGCCCTCGCTCGATTGATCGACGACGAAATTCGAGCCATAGCCGACACTGCGGAGTTTCATAGCTATCTCGAGCTTCAAGGAGACTTTCTGCGCGACATTATCAAGTCCGGGTTCAAGTCTTTCTCGAACAAGGTCCTGCCCCTTCATAAGACAGTGAAGAAAGTCGAATCTGAGGGGTTCGATTTCTCGCCCGTCGTGGTGAGCGGCCTCTCGGCAGGCTTGCCGCATGACGTACGGTTCCCCTTTGACAAAGAAACCCTCGACGACCTCATTGCAGGCCGAAATTTCATCAAACGCGTTCCGACGGACTGCCAGCGCAGGATATGCGAAAAGAACGTGGAGCGCATTGTCAAAGGGCCGGATGGCGAAGCGCGTATCGAGCGCGTCGAGGATACGGACGGCGTCATTAAACTCGCGGGCTTTTTCACTGACGAACCGGTGGTTGACGAATATGGCATAGAAGAACGCATGGAGAGGGCCATGGACGTCACGACCCGCCTTGCCGTGGCTGCGGGCATAGAGGCCCTGAAAGACGCGGGGATACCCCTAGTAAGACTCACGCGCACAACCGCCTCGGGTCGCGAACTCCCTGAATCGTGGGCGCTGCCGCCCGCGCTTCGCAAAGAAACCGGGGTGATATTCGCCTCTGCGTTTCCGGGTATGGCGTCGCTTGTGGACGAGGTCACCCGTGATGCGGCGTCCAGGTACGGGTCAGGCGCGAGGAGCCGCTTGATAAACTTCTATACGGGGCTTTTGGACCGCATCACCGATCCCGTGGAGAGAGACCGTATTAGCCAGTGGTTTGCCGAAGAATTTCGAGAACTTTCACCCTCGAATTCCGGTGATCTTTTTCGGTTCAATCGAGATTTCTTGCTGCGCGTGATGAGCATGGCCCACGGTCAGTTTGCCCAACTCATAAAGGCCCAAGGGCCGAACACCCATGTGGACGCCGCGTGCGCTGGCACCACCCAGGCTATCCTCCTCGCAAGGGATTGGATACGCACCGGCCAAGCGTCCAGAGTGATCGTGATTGCCGCAGACGACGTCGCAGGCCAGTCGTTGCTCCCATGGGTTGGGTCCGGTTTCCTTGCCATGGGCGCCGCGACGGTAAAAGGAAACGTGCGGGAAGCCGCCCTGCCGTTCGACGAAAGACGCCACGGCCTTATCCTGGGCTCTGCCGCCGTCGGTCTCGTCCTGGAAAAGGAAAACCTCGTCAAAAAACGCGGGCTGGACCCAATAGTATCCATAGAAGCAGGCGTAGTCGCCAACAGCGGATTCCATGGGACGCGCCTGGATGTGGAACACATCTGTTCCACCATGGAGGAGATGATCGCGAAGTGGGAGTATCAGTCCGGCCTCAAGAGGACAGATCTGGCGCGCAACGTATTCTTTATGTCCCATGAAACCTATTCCCCGCGGCGCGGGGGCAGCTCGGCCGCAGAGATAGCCGCGCTGAAGAAGACCTTCGGAGACCACGCGAAAAAGATTCCCATAGCGAACACGAAGGGTTTCACCGGTCACACCATGGGAGTCGGGGTGGAAGACGTAGTTGCCATGCGATGCCTACAAAAGGGGTTGCTGCCGCCCATTCCCAATCTCGCGCAGCCTGATCCGGATTTTGCCGACATGAATCTTAGCAAAGGCGGCCCTCATAATGCGCATTATGCGCTTCGGCTGGCGGCAGGTTTTGGATCGCAGATCGTCATGGCCTTGTACAAGGTGGTTTCCAAGGAAGAAAATCGACTCACGGATATGATGGCCCACAAGAACTGGCTCAGAGAGATGACCGGATACAAAGACCCGGCCATAAGGATCGAACAGCGCACGTTGCGGGTTGTGGAACGCCAGAAAGAGGCTGCACAAACCGAGACAAGCGCATCGAGCGCTGACCGGAATGATCAGCCCGGCCACGTGCAGCCCCAAGTCTCGAACCAGAGCCCTCTGCCAGTTGACGACGTGCGAGCCACTCTCCTGAAGCTGCTCTCGGAAAAGACGGGGTATCCTTCGGAGATGCTTGATACAAAGCTGGATTTGGAGGCAGATCTCGGAATTGATACGGTCAAGCAGGCGGAATTTATCTCCGAGGTGAGGTCTCTCTATGGGATTCCGCGCATAGACGGCCTCAAGATCGCCGAGTATCCCACCATCGAGCACATTATTCAATTTGTGATATCCCACCTCACGCCGACCGCGCCGACAGTGAACACGCCGGCGACGACGGAGGAACCGCTTCCCTCACTGACCGGCGGATCCCAGCCCCAAGGCGACGTGACCAAAGAGATCATCGCGTTGCTCGCCCAAAAAACAGGGTACCCGGAAGAGATGTTGGCGCTGGACTTGGACCTGGAAGCAGACCTCGGCATCGACACGGTAAAACAAGCGGAGTTTATCGCCGAACTCAGGAAAAAATACAACATACCAAGAATCGAGGGCCTCAAGATCGCGGATTTTCCCACCATAAATCACCTCGTTCGCTTTGTACAGGAAAATCTCGGCAGCCGGGTCCAGGAGCGGCCCCAGGCCATGGAACCGCGCGCCGGAGACGTCAAGCCCTCTTCGCATCTCGAGACCTCACAGGATGCAACTATCACACTCTATGAGACAAGACTTGAAGTGATCCATGTCGATCCAGGGATTCCCCGCATAGAGGCCGATGAAGTGGTCGTGGCGGGAGGAGATCCCATGACGCGGGAAGCCTTTATCGCGCGGCTGCAGAAAGCTTTGGCCTGCCCTGTTCGTACGATCGAGTCGCCCAAAGACCTTGAGGAAATACAAGGCAAAAGGCTGGGCTGCGTGAATCTGCTTGGCCTCGCGCCCCACATCGAGCCGGTTTCAGATACCTTCGAGTTGTATCGTCTCCTGGCCAAACAATGTGAAGAAGGACCCGCGTTCCTCGTCGCCGCGGTGAGCGAAGACGGCGCGTTTGGCTTTGAAGCGCCGAGCTCGTCGTGCGTTGAAGCGGGAGCAATTTGCGGCGCGACAAAAGCGTTTGCGCGCGAATACCCGGACTCCCTCGTGCGCGTGATGGACTTCCATCCGCAATTGGATGCGCAGGCGCGCGCTGAGCGCCTGATGGAGGCGTTGACCCCCGCATTTCCCTTGGAAACCGCAATTGGACAGTATGGCGAGGTGCGTGTCGTGCGTCTACACCCGGGGCAAGGCGCCAGGGAGCGCCAGCTGCTGCCGGATGGAGATGTCATTCTCATTACAGGCGGCGCCAGGGGTATTGCATCCGCGTGCGCCGAGTTCCTCGCTGGCGTCCGGCAATACACCTTTGTGCTGCTCGGGAGAACCGAGCTGAGCAAGAGGGCCGAAAAGTTGGCCCAATTCGATGAGACGCAGTGGCAGGAAGAGAAACGCAGGCTCATGGATCGCCTGAGGCGCCAAGGCGTGGCCCTGACCCCTGTGCTCGTGGAAAGAGAATTGGGATCGCTCAAAGCAGAAGCGGAGGTCTTCAAGACGGTATCGAGGCTCAGGGCTCGAGGCGCTGAGGTGGTGTATCGCGGCGTTGACATTACAGACAGCAAAGCCGTCAGCGACGTCATACAAGAGGTTTCGGAGCTGTGCGGGAGAATAGACCTGGTGATCCATGCGGCCGGCGTGGACGCGAGCAAATCGCTGCGCGCCAAAACCTGGGAACAGATGATGCGGGTCTTCGACGTCAAAGTGAACGGGATGAGGAACATTCTCCGGGCGCTCGATACCCATCACATTGCGCCAAAAAAAATCATAGGCTTTGGGAGCGTTTCCGGGAGGTTCGGTAACAAAGCTCAGGTTGATTACGCAGCCGCCAACGACGGGTTGGCTCATCTCTTGAGGTGGGTCGATCGAGGGCTCGACATCAGGGCGCTCACCATTGCATGGGCGCCATGGTCGGACATTGGGATGGCGACCCGCGGCAGCGTCGAGGAGACGCTGAAATCCGCGGGCATCGATTTCATTCCGCCCCAGCGTGGGGCGCAAATCCTCGCCGAAGTGGTCGAAGTCATGGCCGACCAGACGGAACTCGTTGCCGCGGGAAGACTCGGGCCTTTTGCAGAGGATGCCTTTGGGGCTCCTCAGGACTTGCCGGCCATACAGACCGCCTCGCATTCTTCCCTCACGTGGGCGGGTCAAGAAGCGGCCATCGAAGAATACAAGCCCGGCCAATACCTGCGGGCAAAGGTCATGCTCGATCCCGTCCATCCTCTCCTGGCGCATCACCGCATCGATCGGGCGTGCGTGCTGCCAGGGGTCGGCGGGCTTGAAATCATGACTGCAGCCGCTTCCGAGATGGGCCGCGATCACAAGCCGTACATGGTCGAAGCCCTGCAGTTCGTACGACCCATAAAACTCTTCAAAAGTGACAAACTCGAGATCGAAGTCGAGCTCAACAGAATGGATGCGGGCGAACATGACCCTATGTTTGAAGCGCAAATCTGCTCATGGATGACTGACAGGCATGGCAACAGAATCGGCGAACGCAGGGTGCATCATCGGGCTCGCGTGAGGAAGGCGCCGTCGCCTTCTCCCCGGACGGAAGCTGCAGCCGTGACATTTCCTCGAAACGGGATATTCATCCCTCGCTCGGAACTCTACGAGGTATTTTTCCACGGGCCTGCCTTCCGTTTTCTGGATCATGTATTGCTGGACGAGACCGCCAGCCGGGTCGCATTTGGCTTCCAGAATACCGCCCAGCAGGATTCCATGTTTCAGACCCATGTGCCCGCCGCGTTGGAAAGCTGTTTCCAAGCCTGCGCCGCCTTTGCCATAGAAACGCAAGGCGTTATGGCCCTACCCGTCGGGGTGGAACGCATCGACATATACTCCCCGCATGGTTCGCCGGCCGCCGGTCGCTTGATCTTCAAAGGCGCGACTGAAGACCCGACCACGGGCAGGCGTCGCTTTCTGTTTGACGGCGCTATCGTGGACGCCCACAATCAGTTGATCCTAGAGGCTGCCGACGTCGCGATGATAGAAATCCCCGGCGCCGCACGCTTTCCCGGACGGGTCGTAGAATTCATCGCGCACGCGCACGATCTGGTCACATCGCCCCCTGACAAAGACGCCTTAGAGGCAGAGTTAACGGATCAAGAATACCGCGAATACCGGTCGCACCGCATAGAGAAAAGGGCTCGAGAGTGGCTTGCCGGCAGGCTGGCTCTGAAAACGGCGGCAAGTCGTGTACTGCAAAAAAACGCCGGCGCTGGCGTCTGTCTCGGGGACATTGTCATCCGTCAAGACGAATTGGGCAAGCCGTTGGCGGAGCTGCGCAACGGCGGCGAGACCGCCTGCTGCGAAGTCTCCCTGTCGCATTCCAACGGATTCGTCGCAGCGGTCGCCAGTGAACGCGCAGCCTTCCGAGGGCTCGGCATAGACATCGAAAAGGTCAAACCACGGAGCAAGGCCTGGATCGAGGACTATTTCACCGACGACGAGAAAAGGGCCGCAGCCGCAGCTCCAGACAAATGGGGCTACTTCACGGCGCTGTGGTCACTCAAGGAAGCCGCGCTGAAGGCGCTGGGAATAGGTCTGCGCATGGATCTCCAGGACGTGAACGTTCACTTCGAAGAGACACGAGGACGAGCCCGCGTCGAGTTTCGGAATGGACATGCTCAAGAGCTGGACGTGGACCCAGAAAAGATAGAAGCCCGGGCTGAAGTGCGCGACGGCATCGCGCTGGCCCGGGTCTTTATAAGAAATTGAAGAGGGAGCATCTCCTGCGATTGTGAAAAATTCTCTCGGAATAAGGTCTGCTCCAAGGAGTTTTTGTCAGTCTTTCGATAAGCACACTGACAGCCATGACGAGTCAACTCTTGTCATTTTACCTGAAAATACCATTCCGAAGAGAACCAAGGCGCTTTCACGTAATAATGACAGAAAGGGGAATACTCGAAATGACCGGCGCATCGACGAACCTCAAGACGAGGCGGGCATCGCGAGAGGGGACTTTAGCCCC
>JBMFOE010000050.1:0-25007 GCA_049969795.1 Desulfomonilaceae bacterium | reverse complement strand
CTCCAAAGCCGTACCCTTTGTCATTTTACCTGAAAATCTCCGGGCGGATCCGACGGGGTATTTTCAGGTAAATGACACAACGTGAGGCGCTGGAAATGACGCCGCTTCCTCGAATTCGTGTTCATTCTGAGAACCGGCAGAACGCCCCTGTATGGGACGTTGGCAAAAAAATGCTGGCGGCTCTTTTGCTCCGCCAGCATCTCGTGGAGTTGGCAACCAGAAGTACCTTTCAGGCGCTCCTCAGGACAAGCAGGGAATTTTGTTAGGTTCTTCGTCCCTGCTATCCTTACATCGGATCACACGTGAACAGGAAGGGGATTTTCACCCTTGCGGGAGCCCGCCGGCTCAGTCTTCCACCTTGATATTGATAGACTTCTTCTTGCTGGATTCGGCCTTGGGAAGTCTGAGCGTCAAGACCCCGTCTTTGTACTTGGCTTCGATTTTGTCCTCCTGAATCTCCCCCGGAATGGTAAACGATCGAGAAAAGCTTCCGAAGGACCGTTCAATGCGATGCATATTCTCGCCTTTTTCTTCTTTTTCCTCTTTTTTCTCCCCGGAGATAGTCAGCACATCGCCTGAGAGAGACACATTCAGATCTTTCTGATCGATGCCGGGAATCTCCGCTTTGACCACGAATTCATTCTCGGTTTCTTTTAAGTCGATGGCGGGTGAAAACCCTTGCCCAAAGAACCGTCCCATGAACCAGGGATCAGGTCCGAAAAATCTGTTCACGAGCTCGTCAAACTCGCGCCGAAATTCGAGCTGCTTGCTCATAGGCGAACCTTCAACAGGTTTTCGTCTCCAAGGCATGAGATCGAACATGTTGCTCACCTCCTGCGTATCCTTCTAGAGAAGTTCCTGAATTCTTTGCGGTCTCGATCACTCTTTTTAAGATGGAGTTGATCATCGTCTGTGAGGTTGTCAAGTTCCTGTTTGCACATTTTTTTGCGGCGCGAACGACTCGATAACCCTGAACAATTCTTGGAGTTTTATGGGTTTGGAGACATATGCGTCCATGCCCGCGGCCAAACACCTTTCTTCGTCTCCTTTGAGGGCATGGGCGGTCATGGCCACGATGGGAATGTGGCGGCCGGTTTCCGCTTCCAGGTTCCGGATGGCTGCGGTGGCTTGAAAGCCATCCATTTTGGGCATTTGGATGTCCATGAGTACCATGTCGAAGTGCTCTTTTTGGTAGAGTTCCACGGCCTCCTCGCCATTTCGGGCGACGACCACTGTGTGTCCCATGTTATTGAGGACTCGGACAGCCAGTTTCTGATTGATAAGGTTATCTTCGGCCAAGAGAATGTGAAGAGGTCTGTGGGACTCTCGCAATGAATGACGCGTCGTAAGAGTGTTGGCGCTTTCTCCCTCGGCATTGCGATTGAGTGTCCTTACGATGGCGGCGAAAAGATCAGACTGCTTCACCGGCTTGAGGAGATAGCCTGCAATGCCGAGTTCTCGGCACCTGGCGGCGTCTCCTCGTTGGCCACCGGAGGTGAGCATAACGATGGTGGCGATTTCCAATCCCGGGGTGCCGTTGATTTTTTGCGTGAGCTGGAAGCCGTCCATGTCGGGAAGGAGAAAGTCTATTAACGCCAAGGTGAAAGGTTTGCCTTGCTCACGAGCCTTGGCGACGGCTTGGATGGCTTCTGCGCTATCGGCTACTGTAGTTGGGACCATGCCCCAGCTTCGGAGCGTGTCCGCGAGAATTTGCCGATTAGTGGCATTGTCATCCACCACCAGCACGGGCAAATCTGTCAAATCAAAATTTGCAATGCCATTCTTGGGTTTCTTGGATTGACTGGAAACGCCGAGTTTCAGCGTGAAATGAAACACGCTCCCTTTTCCGAGAGTGCTCTCGACCCATATTCTGCCCCCCATTTTCTGCACCAATTGCGAGGTGATGGCCAACCCCAGGCCGGTGCCGGCGTATTGTCTCGTGCTGGCGTTGTCTACCTGCTCGAAGGCTTCAAAGATCTTCTGCTGCTTGTCCTCAGGTATGCCAATGCCCGTGTCCCTCACCGTGACATGGATTTCTACTTCGTCGTCCGTCTTGTTCAACAAACGAACATTCACCACGATCTCCCCGGCCTCGGTGAACTTGATGGAGTTGCCCACAAGATTCACGAGGATCTGGCGCACGCGACCGGGATCCCCCACCACTAGAGCCGGCACTTCGGGATCAACACTGTAAGCCAGCTCCAAACCTTTCTTGTATGCCTGAGCGCCCAATGACGTGAGGGTGTCCCCAATGCAATCCCGCAGATCAAAATCTGTGACAAAAAATTCGAGCTTCCCTGCCTCTATCTTGGAAAAGTCGAGCACATCGCTTATGACGGTGAGCAAGGCATCGGCGGATATTTTTACTGCGTTGAGGTACTCCCGTTGCTCGTCATCGATGTTTGTGTCGAGCAACAGTTCGGTCATGCCGATGATGCCATTCATGGGCGTTCGTATCTCATGGCTCATCTTGGCCAGGAATTCGCTCTTTGCCCGGCTTGCAGCCTCAGCCCGTTCAGCCAGCTCTTCCGCTCGCCTGACGCTCTCAGCCAATTCTAAGTTGAGGGCTTCAGCCTTTTCTTTGGCCTCTCGCAGCGCGTTTTCCTTTTCCTTGAGTTCCGTCACATCCACCATAACCCCGACGATGCCGACCAGTTGCCCGGAGTCGTTCACGTGGGCTGCCTTGTGGATGGACAAGACTCGATCAACGCCGTTCACGCATCGCACAGACGCTTCATAGGCGATGGGCTTGCCCTGCGCAATTAACTCGTCGTTCCCCCGCAATACAGAGTCTTGAATGCGCTGCGAGACCTGTTCAGGAAGTTCGTCTATGGCCTTTCCGACGATCTGGTCCTTCGGCAACCCCACCAAACGCTCTGCGAAGGCGTCGTTGCATTCCTCCAAGATGCCGTCACTGGTCTTGTAAAAGATGGGGCTTGGAATCGTATCGAGAAGAGTGTGCAAGAATTGCAGGTTCTCTCGGAGGCGTTCCTGAGCGGCTTTTCGCTCGTGAATCTCATTGGTGAGATCCTTTCTTCCCTGCTGGAGGCCCCTCTGCACAGAGCCGAGGTAGACGTAAAACCAGCCCAGGAGGACAGCGGCGGCGCCGAGGCCAAGGCCGGTCACGACAAGCCACAGGCGGAAGAGGTCGGTTTCGTCGTTTGTCAGGTCCCTCACGAAGACTATGTTGCCCACATACCTGCCTCCGGCGTCTGAGAGAGGAACCGCTCCTATACCCGCAGATCGGTATCCCCTTGATTCGAAGGCGATGACCGCCGGCGCGCTGGCAGGCGCGAGGAATTGGGCTAGGTTGCTCGGCTTCAAATCGATTGTTTGGGAACAAACCACGAAGTCGCGATAGTCATCCCATTTACTTGCCTGAGGATGCTGCGTCAGTCCGGCTTCCCAATATTCTTTATTCACGAATGATTTCTTCAAAATGATAATGAGATCAAGACCCAGGCTTCTTGACAACCTCAGCGACAAATTGTCCAGGGTTTTTCCCAGTTCGATAAACCCTATCTGTTTCCCATTGACCTTCCATGGACGCACGCAGCGGATCGCCAGATTGCCCGCAGGACCTATTTCGAGCCCGCCAGACGATTCGCCGCTCGCCGCGGCTCTTAACAAGGTTTCCCTTTCAACGACGTTGCCGAAGTCGTTGGGCCGATGAAGTTTGAGGAACGAGCGGTGTGAGGAATCGATGAACTCGGCGTGAGTCACTCCGTATTCGTTCGCCAAGCGTTCAAAGGTAGGACGCATGAACTGGTAGAGACCTTCTCGGTCGTCGAGACCTGAGAAGGCGTTTAATCCTTGAAGACTGTCTATAAAATCGAGCGCGCACTTCAAGAGGACAACATTACTTGCTATGACCTCGTGAAGTTCGGCTTTCAGTCGCAAGCGGTCCTCATCGAGTTTTCTCGCCAGGAGAGCCTGCTGAAGCCACAGACTCGACGCCATGAAGACGCCGACGCAGCATGTAATTGAAATCACGAGTGGTATAAGGACGCGTTTTCTTATCCGCTCTGTTTTAGGCTCCATGGGCGCATGCTCCCAAGATATGTCCGCCTCGACGTCTGAATTCTAACTCATCGGTTTGAAAAAAACGACATAGAATCCGCTGGTCATGATGGTCATATAGGTGAAATAGATGACCATGAAGCCGAGCACCGGCAGCGAGGCGTGGAGAAGTTTGTACCTCATCCCGGCCAGAACCTTCGCCACCACAAAGGGCAGCAGGGTAAGGCCCGATATCAGGTGACACAAGGTAGCGGGGGCCATGCCCTGCAAGTAAGCGATCCTGGGAAACATGGCAACAAAAAGAAAGGCAAACACCACGACATAAAGCCTTCCTAGCCATTTATGCGCGCGTCGAAAACCACCGCTGGCGGGTTTGCGGCCGATAGTTTCCAGCATGAGAAGTCCATTGATCGCGGCAATGGCCAGTAATCCCGTTCCCAAGGCGCCATATACCATGTCCATCAGGGCCATAGCATCCTCCACCTGCACAGAAAGTGTCGCATAGGCTTGTCGCCGTTCTCGCATGGACGATGAATGATCGCATTTTTCATCGTGCTTTTCTCGACAGACGCACCGCGTGCGCAATTTTTGTTTCAGAAAGATACCATGTCGCGAAACGACTCAACCCGGCGCGAATGTCCGTTCTCGGATGAAAGCCCAATTTTGCCTGGGCCCTGGTTATGTCTGCAAAGGTTGAGACGACGTCTCCGGGTTGCGCAGGCGCCATCTTTTTCTTGGCTGGTCTGCCCGCGAGTTCCTCCAATATTGTGATGAATGTCAAGACATTCACCGGCTGGTTGTTTCCCAGATTGATGATCTCGTATCCTTCCAGCTCTGTCCGGAACAGAGAAGAGACAATGCCGTCCACAATATCATCTATGTAGGTAAAATCACGACTGTTCTTTCCTTGATTGAAAACGCGAATCTCTTCGCCGTGCAAGATGCTCTCGAGAAAAGACCAATACGCCATGTCGGGGCGTCCCCATTCGCCATACACGGTGAAGAATCGGAGCCCGATAGTCTGCAGGCCGTAAAGATGGTGGTAGGTGAAGGCCATGAGTTCATTGGCTCTTTTTGTCGCAGCATAGAGACTGATAGGGGTATTGACGGGGTCAGTCTCCGAATAGGGCATTTTCGTGTTGCCCCCATACACGCTTGAACTGGAAGCGTACACGAACCTGGGGATGGAAGCGCGTCGCGCCTGTTCGATCACGTTCAAAAAAGCCGCCACGTTTGACTTCTCGTACGCAAAAGGATTGACCAACGAATAACGGACGCCCGGTTGCGCGGCTAAATGGCATGTCAGTTCCGGGCGATGATCTCGGAAGCAGCGTTCCACTGCTGCGCGGTCGGCCAAGTCCATTTCCACGGATACAAAGTTGTCGGATGCTTTGAGGAGCTCGTTTCTCGCCCTTTTGAGTTCCGGCGCGTAATAACCGTTGAAGTCATCGACGCCGACTACCTCGCGGCCCTCGGCGAGGAGCCTGCGACAAAGATGAAAGCCAATGAAGCCAGCGCTGCCCGTTACTAGTATCGGCGCCATGTATCGTCCTTCAATCGCATGTTCGAATCCGAAACGATCATGAGAGCGGCTCGTTCACCACAATGTCCCTCAAAATCGTACCCCGTTTCACACGGATGCTCTCCGACCTTCCCATGATCGCAACATCGCCTTCAATGGTGATGTCGCGCTCGAAATAGACGTCCCCTCTCACCTCTAGCCTTCTTGCGCCTAGGAGAGAAACGGTTTCCGGGGCTTCGAATCTTGCAGGAAACGCCAATGGAGAAGAGAGGAAGTCGTCTCCAAACACTACCTGCGGCCTTAGCGGAAGGCGACGAGGACGCCGGGGGTTTTTGTGAAGCTGGAACATGTCATCCAGGATACACGCATCTGATTGCAAAACGAAGAGATCTTCAACTGTTTTTGTGGGGAAAAATCGGTCTCTGGTCACCTTGAGCGCCTTAGCGTTGGGAAACGAGGACACCGCCGCGCCCATGGCCTGTTCGAGCTGGATGACCTGGCGTCCGGCCGCCATCTTCTTGTTTTGAATCACTGGCAGACGCAGCGATTCATTAGAAAGCGCTTCAGAAAGGGATGCCAGATCGACCCACAGGTTGTTGGTGTTAAATACTCGAAAGCGCTCGATGTCCATGAACTCGTCCTGCTCTTCCGGCGCCACTTGCGCGATCTCCAGGAGAAAGAGGCGCCCATCTTTCACCACAAGCGTCCCACCTTTTCTATCCGCGGGGGTTCTCTCGGTCACTTCCAAAAGGAAGTCTATCTTATACTCTCTGATGAGTCCAAGAATCCATGGCTCCAAGCATGCGGCGAGATTGTCGATATTGGAAATAAAGGCCCACCGAATCCCGCGCGAGAGAAGCTGATCGAGGAGACCTGATAATTTGAGACTGAGATACACGTCTCCATGGCCTGGCGGCGCCCAGTCGTCATCAGCCCCGGTTTGCAAAGGCATGAATGTATCAGCCATGATTCGTGGAACGCTATTCTGGAGAAACGTGATCACGGGAAAATCTTTTGTCCGGAGCAACTGCTCGGTGGCTTGGTGGGTGAAGAAACTGTTCATCAAGGCGAGCGGTACGTGTACACCCCAGCGCGTGTGCGCCGCTTTCATCTGTCCCAAGATGATATCCAAGTAAGAGAGGCCGTTTTTTGCCGTCAAAATGCCCTTAGGAACCTCCCCACCCATGGTGGTGCTCCTGCCGCCGTTGAGCTTTATAACGACGACCTTGCCAAGCAACTCAGCCCCAAGTCGGGAAAGGCTCTCCAAAGAGCTGGCCATATCTTGGGGGTCCAGCAGCAGCGATTGGTCAGGAGAAGACACCGCGTCAAGGGGAATATAACTTTTCTGCCCTTGGATAACCTCGGTGAGCATCGCGGAAAATTTTTGGATTACCTGGCGCGGGATTTCACGCCTTTCCATGAGACGGCATGCTGCATCAACCTGCGGATACAATGAAGGGCCTCTCTAGCTCTCGCAAGATCTAGTAGCGCAAAGGTAATATACCATTTCTCGAAATTTCTGTCGGAATGATGTCCGCCGCGTGGTGAATATGACAACTTTCAAAGTCTATGTCCGAGCCCCTGACATGTCATGCCGGACTCGATCCGGCATCCAGGAAACTGACCATGGATTCCCACTTGCGTGGGAATGACATGCAATGGGACAACAGCGCATTCCGCGATTATTTTCGAGAATGGCTATAGCTCAGGTTCCTCGCCGCGTTGCGAGAAAGGCGCCGCGCCGAAGTAGGCGCTTCTGCGCGAAGCAACGCCTGCATCCTGTCCACGGAGATGGGCCGACGGGCATGCACGCGGCCTAAACCGTCGCATGCGTCTCGTCAGGTCAAAGGCGCGTCGGCGTCTGGTTCCTTTCTTGATGCGCTGGCGGATGCGACGGCAGTACGCGAGCACACGACACGAGCGCGTTCCCCTCGCTCAGCGATCATAAATTTGTGACTATGCGTTGACGACCAGAGAAAGACTTTAGACCAGGGGGGCGATAGGGTCAAGAGCGAAAATAAAACGACGCATTTCCAGCTCTTCCCTGAGGTCTCCTCGCCTGAGTCACAATGTCATAGAGAGGCGAGGCTTCTTTGAGACCTTTGCGCAGGGGAGGCCGCAGGGTCCGGCAAAGAAGAGGCGAGGGTTTTCCGACGGCGGCGCGGGGCTATATCAAAGCGTCTTTTCTCGAGAATGACGACCAAGTCCTCCCTCCACTTCTCGATCTTCCGAATGGCCTCAGCCTCCCAGGGCAACCATGTGGATCTCTTCCGAATCCTTATGGACGCTTCCAGCTCCTCCGGAACAGGAGCCGGAGAGCAATCCGGGTCCTCCTCGTGGAGGGCGGAGAGGAAATCTCTGAGTATCTTGGCCTCCCGCCTATTCAGGTTCCTATGCAAGGCCAACAGCTTGACCTCGCCTATGCTCGAGACGCGTTTAACGAGAGCGTGGTTCTTGTCCCTGCAGCGGATGAGTTCACTGAGAAACCGGTAGTTTTCACGGAATTCCCCGGGTATAGTGCACAGATCGATGTCATGGGCATATTTGTCCGTACTCATGGGATGTCCTGTTTATGAAGATGATGGAGGATCAGGTCGGCAAACCGACTGCAGCCCGAGAACCACAGGCTTCAGGGGCGGCCTAACACGTTGGGCGGAGTTTGTCAAGTTATGGTTTTATAATTATTCTTATTAATACTAATTTACTATACTTTTTTATTTTGGCTGAACGGGATGGCTCTCCCGGTAGAGGTCTTTGTGCTTTTTCAGGACTTCAGGGTCAATCTGGATCTTTCCCGCATGCTCTTCTCGGTATCGTTCCAGCTCTTTTTTTTCTTGGTACGAAAACACTGTGGTTTCAATCAGCCCCACAATTTGTTCCCCATAAGGGAGCTCCCTGACAAAAGCTACGCCGCTCATGAGCGTCGTCTGGTTGACGCGCGTTGCATGGATAAAGCACCCGAGGACTACTCCAATGCCTGCCATGCCCAAAAACCAGATCACGTACAACAGTTTTTTCATTGCGGTCTATCCTTAGCTCTTTCACCTCGTCGTCGCGTTCCTATGCTACTGCGTCGAGGTCAATATTTCACTTCTCGAAACTTCTGTCAGAATGAGGCGCGCCGCGGCGTGAACATGATGACTTTCCGCGTCTGCGTCACGCGAGACAGAGGGTCAATTGGTACTAGCTCAGCGCTTGATCTGTCATACCGGCTCGATCCGGCGCCCAGGAAACTCGTCCTGGATTCCCTTTTTCGTGGGAATGCCATGTAGCGGGACAATAGCGCATTTTGCGATTATCTTCGAGCATGGCTATATGTCGTAACTGCCAAAATGATTGGCGTTGCTGCGGCAATGCGTGAGCGGTACATGCGTCGCCCATGCGGCTGCCTCGTGTGCTCCACGCCGCTCACAAATAAATGATAGCGATAAAGGCCATCAACCAGAAAATAGTGCATGCAAGCAAGGGACCATCCGTGAGGATGAGCGTCGTGGGGGAGCCGCCGTCTTCTTTGTGATAAATGAGATACATGTATCGAAATATGCCGTATGTCACAAAGGGAATCGTGAGCATAAGTTTTTCCGGACTGGCGCCCATGTCGGGCGTGCTGCGCACACAGTACAGGCAATAGAAAATAAGCGTGGAGGTGGTAACGACCTGGAGGAGCTGATCGAGGAAGAGCATGCTGTAGCTCTCCAAGACGGGTCTATGATTCATCGCGTCATCCGGTAGGAACAGCACCTCGTGGCGCCTCTTGCCCAGGGCGAGAAATATGGCGAGGGAGAATGTGCATAACAACAGCCAGCTCGACACTGATACGTCGATCACCGCGGCCCCTCCAGCGACTCTGAACAAGAAACCGGTCGAGAGGGCAAACACGTCGATGATGACAATGTGTTTGAGATAGGTGGAGTAGGCGAGTTGGAGGATGAGGTATGCGCAAAGGGCTGCCATAGCGAGCCAAGGCGTTTTGACCAAAAGTAAGACCAGAAAGAGCGCCCCAATCAGCGCGGCCGACAGGGCAAGAGCGCTCCTGGGCGCGACCGCGCCCGAGGCCAGGGGTCTATGTTTTTTCTTTGGGTGGAGCCTGTCTTGCTCCATATCCATATAATCGTTGATGATGTAGGTAGCGGAGGCTGCGACGCAGAAGGCAATGAACATGCCGATAGACTTTATTACCGCGTCTGGCATCAAAAGATCCCCGCTAAAGATCAAGGGCATGAGAACAAAGCCGTTTTTGATCCACTGGGAAGGTCTGAGTAATTTCAGGTAGGGTTTGAGATTGTTCATCCCGAGCTGCAATATGGTGATTCCTGCCGAAGACGGCGCCGCGGGTTGAGCGCCGCACCATCGGCTCCGCCTTTGCAATATGGCAAAGGCTCTCTGTGTGGAAACTTCCTATCACAAAGGGGCGTCCGTGTAAATCAGCCAAGCGCGCCGCAAAATTGTTTTAGAGAGGCGAAACGCGGCGGCAACGTCTGCTTGTCCCCCAGATTCTTTGAGAGAGATTTGGGGACCATGGCGCGGTCTCTTCGGTCCAAGCAGCGCTGCGAGAAGGCAGAGCCCTATCTCTCGTGAGACAAGGCGTGGATGCGATACGATTTTATCGCGAATATTAAGGCCGCTGCCGCGATACAGATCATTTCAAGCCAAAATTGCTCAGGCCACATTCGCGCGACGTAAAACTGGTAGAGTTTCTCAAGCAAGTCGAATCTGGGATACGGTTCCACCGGCGCTTTATAAAAGGGCCACAACAGGATGTGCCATTCGAGAAAATCGCCGGCCAAATGGGCAAACCACAGGCATAGTCCCGCGGTCACAAGCCCTTTTGGCAGCTTCAGCCTCGAGGAAACCATCAGCGCAAGGCAGGCCGCGGCGACAAATACGACGAGCGAATGGCCAACCCCGCGGCCTGGCAGGTCAAAGAAAATCTGAGCAGGCTTGTCGATGAGGTCGGGCATAACAGACGCCCCTAGAAGAAAGAAAAAGCTCCTTTGGTGAAAAATAGTCTGCTTGGCGATGGTTGCCACGGCGATGTGACCGAGGAGCATGGCGACCTTTGTCATCCCGGCAGAGGATAACAGTCCCTTCTTTAGCGTATCAGGCGCAAAGCTGAGCCGCCGAAAGCCTGACCCATTGGCGCTGGGTTGAGCGTCAGCCAGTCGGGAGACGCGCATCCCTTTTCTTGCCCCCTACATCCTTAAACCAGAGCCGAATTTTCAGCAAGTGCAGCGTCGTCTCCGACGCTGCTGTCGCAACGTCCCTCGCGGCGATTATCACCCAGGATCTCATCTGTCTCATAAGCGGCTCAAGGCTGCTCTTTGTCTGGCCAGAGGTTGCTCAGCCAAGTTTTTCGCAACATGTTGCCCTGATGACTGAATTGTCCTACTATGCTTATCTAAATGTCAGGAGAGGCGGCAACCTTGAATCCGGAAGGATTTCAGGCCGCTGCCGGCGATTGCGCTGAAACGAGGCGGTGGTTCGCGCGAAGGCGATTGCATGGTATGTTAGCACGCGCGCCATGACCGAGGAAACGTTCATGCTGAGCGTTTGGGCTTTCCAGGGCAGGGGCCTGTGCGCTGCGGCGAGGCGTATGGGAGAAAGGCAGATGAGGTTGTAATTGGAGGCCGCTGCCTACTCACTGTTGCTCAGGACATGAACGAAGAACAGGAATCACTGCCGCGACAGATGAATGCGCGCCTTGGGGCCAGGTCGCCTTAACGCGGACCGAGGTCATGAACAAGCAATGCGTCACAAAACTCTTTTTCAGCGCGGGCAAGTCGGGCGAAGCGAAAACTTCTAGCCAACTCGGACGCCAGGTAATATAGTGACAGAAAAATGGATCATAACGCTCAGCAAGTCCGTCAAGGTCGACAGCGTGGAATAAGCGAGGAATAGCATGAAGATTGTTACCATATCGAGGTTGGTGGGGTCCTACGGAGATATAATCGCCGCGGTAGTGGCGCGCCGGATGGGACTGGAACTCGTGAGCCTTGCCAAAGTCCACGAATTGGCTCAAGGCTGCGACCCAGAATATCAGGACGTGTGCGCCACGTTCGAGACCGAACATGGGCCTGGTTTCTTCGAGAGGATATTCTTTGATCGTCCTACCCATACAAGTTTGTTCATGGCCCTCACCTTTGAGGAGGCCTCCAAGGGCAACGTAGTCCTTGTCGGTCGAGGCGCTCAAATCATCCTTCGCGATATTCCAGGAGTGTTCCGCGCGCGGCTTGTTGCCCCAAAGGCCCTGCGAGTAGAGCGCATTATGGAGCGGTACAACTTTACTCGAGAAGAGGCAGAGGAGTTCGTCCGCAGGTCTGATCACGAACGAGAGGGGCTCATGCACGCAATATTTCATGTGGACCCCAATGACTGGTCGCTCTACGATTTGATCATGAACACGGCGCGCTACACCTCGGGCGCGGCGGCGGATATCATAGTGCAAGCAGTCGAAAAGATGGAGCCCCTGCTGAACCCCGAAGAAGTTCAGCAAAACCTCAAGAACATGGCTCTGGCAAAAAAGATCGAGACCACGGTTCGAAAGCGGCTGACCTCGGCTGTCGCGAGGCTCATTGAAATCGAGGCGCTGCCGGACGGAGTGATCAGAATCTCAGGGCGCATACGGGACAAGAAAGACAAAGACAAGCTCATGAAAATAGTGGCTGAGTACCCGGGCGTGCACCAGATAGCCGATGAATTGAAAGTCACTGATCTTTCTTTCGGGTACTGATGGATCTCGCACGACACCTTGGGCCGCCATGAATGATATCGGGCAGATAGCTCTGGGATTGGCCTTGCTCGTCGCAGTATTCATTGCGACGAGATATATTGTGACCATTCGACTCCAAAGCGCGGCGCGTTCAGTTATTCGAGACCTGGAAGACCGAGCCGCGTTGACAGAGTTGACGGCAACGGAGCTCCCCTATTCCAAGCCGGATATTCTACGAATCGGCATGCGCGATTACCGACGGAAGGCCCTGGAATACATGGTAGCAGAGGGGGTTATCGGCTGCAGCGCGGACGGCAAATACTACTTGAAGGGCCCGCCAAGGGCTCGGACCGAAAACTGACGCATCTCTTGTGAAGGGTTGGAGCGAGCTGTTAAAGCCATTCTCGAAAAGAATCGCGAATTGCGGTGCTGACCCGCTGCATGTCATTTCCAACGGAGGGAATCCATGACGAGTTTCCTGGGCGCCGGATAGAGTCCGGCATGACAAATCAGGCGCGGTGACGCAGACTTTGAAAGTCATCATATTCACGCCGGGGCGCGCTTCGTTCCGACAGAAGTTTCAAGAAGGAGTATATGGTGGATCTGTCATCTCTCTCTCCCCAAAATCTGCCAAAGTGGACGTGGAAAGATTTTGAAGAGTACTACCGCGACTTGGTCGGGACTCGCACCGGTGATGTCGAGGAATTCTTGGCGAAATGGACTGCCTTGAGCGAAGCCGTTGACGAGAGCTTCTCTCGTTTACACGTTGCAACGACTGTTGATACTTCGGATGAGGAAGCGCGATCTCGCTATCATACGTTTCTGGAAGAGGTCTTTCCGCGAGCCGAGGAGCTGGAACAGGCGTTAAAGAAAAAACTCTTGGAATTTGACGCGGTACCTGACCGTTTTCAGCTCCCCTTCGAACGGATCAAGCAGGAGATCGAGCTGTTTCGACAAGAAAATCTTCCCCTTTTTGTGGAGGAGCGGAAGCTCGAGAACGAGTATGACAGGATAATTGGTTCCCAGACTGTCACGTGGGGGGGAGAGGAACGCACTGTTTCTCAGTTGAGGCCATTGTTCCAAGACCGTGATCGGACGACAAGGGAACAGGCATGGCGTACGGCTCTCGACAGGCAGCTCGAAGACAGGGAAGCCATCAACGAATTGTGGATAAAATTTCTCGAACTGCGTCTCAAGATAGCGAGAAACGCCGACGCCCAGGACTATCGGTCCTTTCGATGGAAGCAGTTGATGCGATTTGATTACACCCCTGAAGATTGCAAGCAATTCCATGCCACCATCGAGAAGGTCGTGGTACCCTGCGCGGCGCGGCTTTGCAAGAGACGGAAGGAGATCCTAGGGGTTCCTACCCTCCGACCATGGGATCTGGAAGTGGATCCTTTTGGGAGACCGCCTCTCAAACCATTCAACGACGTGGCTGACTTGACGGCGCGATGCGCCAGGATATTCGAGTCTATAGACCGTCAACTCGGCGGCTACTTCCAGGTAATGATTCAACAGGGCCTGTTGGACCTCGGGAACAGGAAGAATAAAGCCCCTGGCGGATATTGCACCGATTTTGCGGCCTCGAAAAAGCCTTTCATTTTCATGAACGCGGTGGGCGTTCATGACGACGTGCAGACGCTCCTGCACGAGGCGGGGCACGCGTTCCATACATTTGAGCGGGAGAGCTTGCCCTATTATCACCAGCGGCATACGCCGATGGAATTCGCGGAAGTGGCCTCCATGTCCATGGAACTGCTCGCAGGGAATTTTCTCGAATCTGAGAAAGGTGGGTTTTATTCTCGTGAGGACGCAGCGCGCGCTTTTAGTGAACACCTCGAAAAAGGGATTCTTTTTTGGCCGTACATGGCGGTTGTGGACGCCTTCCAACACTGGGTATATGAACATCCAGAGGAAGCCCTGCATCCAAAAAATTGCGACCGGCAGTGGAGGCGATTGTGGGGTCGCTTCATGAGTTGGATGGATTGGAGGGGACTTGACGAAGAGTTGGCAACCGGATGGCAGAGGAAACTGCACATCCATACAGTCCCCTTCTATTATGTGGAATATGGATTGGCGCAGCTTGGCGCTGTACAAGTATGGGAACAGTTCGAGAAGGATCCTGTACACGCGGTGGAACGTTATCGAAAAGCCCTTGCCCTGGGCGGTGTTGCATCGCTTCCCGTGCTGTACGAGACCGCGGGCGCGCGCTTTACGTTCGAAGAATCCGCTTTAGGGGCCGCGGTCGCTCGCATGGAATCCAAGATGCAAGGGGAAGGGGGGAACGCGAGTTGACCGTTCCTGATTCTCATGGCGTCCCGCAAGACCGCATCACTTGACATGCAAGATTCGTAAGTTATAATCTGAATCAGATCAATTGCGTTTTTTTGTCTTCCGTTTTTGATTGCCCTTTTGGGGCAGCGTGTGGGTATCGGTTTGGTTATCCAGGAGAGTGTGCCATGGTGTACACAGACGCCCAAGCATGGCTGGAAGCCCACGAATTTATCGAGTGCAAGGCGCTCAAGGGAAAATGGACGAAGCGGACGTGCCTCGAGATATCCAGGGGCGTTCGTCGAACTCAACGAAAATACCGATCGTCGCATGAAGAAGCGTCGCCGGCGGTCATGTCACCCTGCGCAAATTGCCCTATTTATGCCACATTGGAAAAATGACTGTCGTCTCTGAAACGACAAGAAGGTGCGCTGTTCGGTAGAAGCGCTTCGAGCGGGGGAAGAAGCGATGATGAGAAGCCGGCGCTGATCCCTAGACGCCGTCCGAGGCGGTATCTGCTGTAATCTCTTCTACTTTTTGCCTGATGATTCTCTCCACTGTGTCGAGGATGCGTGCTTCAATTTCGTTGCGAATCCACTGGAGAATCTGGTCTCGATCAGGCATGATTTGATCTATTCGTTCGTGAATGATGTTCCTTACGAGGCCATCGACCGTGAGGTCGGATGCGGACGCTTTCGGCGTTTCAAGCGATGTCTTTGTCCTGCCTTCTTCCGATGTTCGGGGTATCGGCGCAGGCGGCTCTTTTGGGCGTGGGTGAATCAGTTCGCTGCACGATTCAGAGGAACACGTTGCGGGAATCGGCTCGCTTTGAGAAACGCCTACCTGCAAGCTGGGAGGAACCCTTTCGGCTACTGCCTTTATAAGGTCTTCACGGGATGGCAGCGACGCATCGATGCGCTGGCTCACCAAGGTAAGCAATTCTTCGCGGCGAGGAAGAGCGTCGGCAATTGTCTGGGTGAGGCGATGGAGGATCGCGTCCTTATCAGGGAGAATGCTTTGAAGGGTTGATAAAAGGACTTCTTTGTCTTCAATCCTTTCTTCGGGCATGTCCTGGGGCGCCGCGGGTCGGTAAAAGAGGACAGAATGCTCGGGCTCGGGAGGCTCAGCGAGCTCTGGGGTGAAGTCTCCGAGCAAATCAGGAGACTCTTCCGCTGGTTTTCCTGCATCGACAACGTCCAAGGGTTCCTGGATCAACTCGAGGGGCTGTTCCGGCGACGCCCTGGGGATGTCCGCATATTCGAGAGAGCCCTGCTCAAAAGTATCGAGGGTTTCCACTTCCTCTCCGCCGGCGTCCATCTGAAATGGGAGGTCCGTGAATTCTTGGTCCTCGCTGCCAAGCTTGAGCTCTTCGCCCAGCTCAGGCTCAGGAGACGCGGCTAGTTCGTCGCCGGACTCCACCGCTTCATCCATCTGGAGAGCTCCCTCTGAGTGCGATGTCAGCTCCACGGGCTTGTCTTCGACATAGCTCTCTATTTCTTCCTCGTCGTCATCGAAATCGATGATGATGTCGTCGTCGTCAATTTGGGTGGAAGGCGCCGCGGATGCGCCGGAAAAAGACTCCAAGAGTCGCAGCGTCTCGGCCGAATCCAAGGGCGTAGAGAGATAGGCGTCTGCCCCTAACGTGTGGAGCTGAGATTCTGAAGGCCCGTTCGGGTATCCCGTGAGGACCACCACGGGCGTTTGGGCATAGTCCCTCGACGTCTTGATAGCCGAGACAATCTTGTGCGCAGCGCGCCAATGAGGAGTATCCTTGAGGACAGGGGCCAGCATAATAAGGGAAGGGTTCTGGCTTTTTATGGCTTGTTTAAGTTCTGCAGCAGTTTCGACGTGCAGACACTCTATGTCTCTGTCCGCGACAATGTGGGTCAAGTCCGCGGCCGTTTGGGGGTCCTTGTCTGCCACGACGATCCGAAATGGCATCATATCCTCTCAATTTTCTTATAGAAATACAACATGTGACCGCCTTGTGTCAAGGGATTTCGCATGGCTGCAACGCTGGGCCTGCCTCGCCGCCGAGGCCGGCTTTATGCGCAACTTTTGAAGAGACCTGATGAACGGTCGGAACTCGTGATCTCATTCATTGTCTAGATATTAAAAATAAGTACTTGTAATCTTATTTTTTCAGACTCTGAAGTATCGGCGCCCGCGTTGCAAGAATAAAGAGGATCATGTCGTTGAAACGAGAGGCCGTTGGCAAAGGATCAGCGGTTATTTTGAGGGGCGCCAGGGCGATCGCACAGGAAATACTTTTGATATTTTGTATAACAAGTTGTAATAAAAAGGTTTTACTTGACATTAGTCGCTCAGTGCACTAATGAAACAGAGACTCCAAGAAAGGAGATGGATGCAATGACAGAGGCATTTGCCGCCTCACTGCCTCTTCAGGCCGCAGATGATCAAACCATTTGGATGATCATCATGGGGGCTGGGTTGGTGGTGAAGGGAGTGATGATACTCCTGTTAGTTTTTTCAATCGTATGCTGGGGCATCATATTGACCAAAGCATATCAGCTTTCCAAAGCCAAGAAGGATGACCAGCTTTTTTTTGACGCCTTTCGGGAATTACGGAAGTTTTCCATTCTTTATGCCGAGGCTAAACAGTTCACCCATAGCCCGGTGGCCCACGTGTTCAAGGCCGGGTACGCCGAGCTTATGCGGATATGGAGCGCCCAGCAGAGCGCAGGACAAAAGACCGCCCAGGAGGCGTCGCAGGAACCTGAGTATGAGAGGACGGGGATGGACAACGTGATTCGGTCGCTTCAGCAGGCCGTGACGGCCGAACGAACGCGATTGGAGCGTGGGGTGAATTTTCTCGCGACCACAGGTTCCTCAGCGCCATTCATCGGGCTGTTTGGGACAGTCTGGGGCATCATGGAATCATTTCGACGCATCGGGGTGATGAAGAGCGTCTCGTTGGCCGTGGTAGCGCCCGGCATCGCAGAAGCGCTGATTGCCACGGCGGCGGGTCTCTTGGCTGCAATACCCGCGGTTATTTTCTACAACTATTATTTGAGCCGCATCAACACCATAGGGACGGAAATGGACAACTTTGCGTCGGAACTCGTGAACATCATCGAACGAGTCTATTGGAAGAGGCGATAGAGTATGGAAACAGGTCCTGGTTTGTGGGTGGATCTGGCTGGAATGGAGGGACTGAGGGATGGCATTTAGCATGAGGCAGCCCCAAAGGGCTGCCATGGCAGAGATCAACGTGACGCCCCTGGTGGACGTCATGCTAGTGCTCTTGATTATCTTCATGGTCACGGCGCCCATGATGCAAGAGGGAATCAACGTGGAATTGCCTCAAGCCAAAGCGGCGCCAATGGAAAAAGAGCAAGAGAAGACGCCACTGATCATCACCGTTGCAGACAAAGGCGACATTTTTCTCAACGATGTGGCGGTGCAAGAGGATGCGTTGGCTGACAAGATTCTCGAGGCTACCAAGGATTCGCCCTCGAAAGAGGTGTACCTGAAGGCGGATAAATCAGTGCCGTATGGCGTTGTCGTGAGGATAATGGCAGCGCTGCGGAACGCGGGGATAACGAACCTGGGAATGATCACCAGCCCGAAACAGGAGTCATCGCCAACAAAATGAGCATGTTCGGCGCTGAACGCAGCGACGCAGCGACCCCTGGCATGTTGTTCATGTCCGCGTCCCTGCATGTATTGGTCATCTTTTTAGTGTGCATGGCGTCGCTCTCTTCGCCGCATCGCTCGCTCACTCAGCGAGAAGGGGTCGCCCGGGTATCGTTGGTTGAGGAACCTTCTCCTAATCCGGTGGCGCAGACCATTGCACGTGGACCGGTGAGGATGCAGCAGCCCGAAGTCTCTGAGCCGTTGGCGCAGCAAGAGCTGCCTGCTGTGGCTCTCGATGCTGAAAGGAAGGTTATTGCATACAAAACGGCGAACCAAACGGACGCCGCGGTGATACCGCTGAAAAAGCGAAAGGCGGCGCCTCGACGCATCGAAAACTCCAAGCCAGAGCCTCCCAAAAAACAAGAGACAAAGACGGCTGAGAAGAAGGACGACCCGAAGGATTTCTTGGAACGACGGCTTGCCCGAATACGATCCGAGGTCGAGAAGAAGAAAAAGGAGCAGCCAGCGGTTCGTGAATCAACTGGATTGGCGAGCGGCCAAAGAGGGGGCGCGGCCAGAGGCCCAGTCTTAAGTGAAGATTTTGTCCGGTGGTTCGAGGACGTACGCGGCCGGATCAATGCGCATTGGTCCCTCATTGGCGACAATCGCAAGAGGGAAAAGTTCGCGGTTATTGGCGTCAAGCTGTCCGAAGACGGACGCCTGCTTGAAGCCACTGTGGACGAAACTTCAGGGGACCCGTTGTTTGACAAATCGGCCATGCGAGCTGTCTTTCTCGCTTCTCCTTTCCCGCCCATGCCGGTTGAGATTCGTGAAAAGATAAAACAGGCAGGGGGGCTTGCGCTGAGGTTTTCCCCTGGCGGGATACAATGAGAGTCTGATGCCAAACCCGAGGATCGGTTCGCCCTGGCCTGTTCCGTGGGATCGCGCGATGTCGGCGCCGCGAAGATGCCAGCCGTCCGCTCTGATTTCACCAGAGTTTCTGGCGACTCGTATACCGAATTCCGTGGACGTCGCAGGGATATGACTATCTTGCCGCTCGGACTACAGAGATTCATTCCTCGTGAAAGAGTGCGCGGGTTGCGGCTTTCCGTTCTTCCCATATTAGTCGCATTGTTGGGCCTCTTTGGCGTGCTGACTTTCACTCGCCTCTGCCAGGCCAAGCTCGTCATCGACGTGGACAACCCGAACCTCGTCAAGATGCCTATTGCCGCGCCTCCTTTTTGGTCGCAATCGCAGAGCCCTCTGAATGGAGTCGATCTGGCTGCTATCCATAGGAACGATCTGAGCTTGACAGGACTGTTTCAGGTTATTGACGGCTCTGGCGTGAGCGTCGCCCCAGGGAACGCTGAACCGGACTTCGATCAGTGGTCGAGGCTGGGCGTGCAAGCGCTTGTGCTGGGCAATTACGAAGTCGTCGGCGATGAGCTCACCCTAGAGGCGCGGCTCTACGACGTTCCGCTCCGCCGCATGGAGCTGGGAAAACGATTCAGAGGCAAGGTGGCAGACCACCGCCGGATGATTCATCGGTTCGGCGACCTCGTCATGGAGAAGCTCACCAATGTAAGAGGATGCTTTTCGACGCGAATCGCCTTTGCCGGAGAGGCGCCCACGCGGGAAATCTTCTGCATGGATTACGACGGACACAATCTGCGACAAGTAACCGCGAACCGCGCCATAAACTTATCGCCCGAATGGTCTCCGGAGGGGGATCGTCTCTTATTTACCACATATATCAACAACAAGCCTGATCTTTGGCTATGGGATCTCGCCCGGGGGCAAGGCTGGCCGCTCTCTGCGAGGGCGGGTCTCAACGTGGCGGGCCGGTTTTCGCCGGACGGTCGGAGGATTGCTGCGTCGCTCAGTTTTCAAGGATTACCTAAGATATATGAGTTAAGTGTTGAAGGTTCTATAATAAAAAGGTTGACTGGAGGACGAGGAAATGATATTTCTCCCTCGTGGTCGCCGGATGGGTCGGCCATCGCGTACGTGTCTGATCAAGCTGGAAGCCCTCAGATATACGTCGTTTCCGTGAACGGCGGAGAGCCGAGACGAGTGACCTTTCAAAGCTCGTACAACACGGATCCGGACTGGTCCCCTCGAGGCGACTGCCTTGCGTTCAGCGCCAGGATCGACGGGCGTTTCCAGATTTGTACGATCAAGGTCGATGGAAGTGATTTTCGCGTGCTGACGAACAAAGGATCAAACCAGGACCCCGCATGGTCTCCGGATGGGAGAATGATTGCTTTTGTATCCAATCGGAGTGGTCAGAAGCTCATCTATGTGATGGATGCATACGGTCAGATACAGGTTCCTGTTTCGAAGGTTGCAGGCAAGACTCCTGCATGGTCTCGAAATTGACGATAGATATGCTCAGGGGCCGGGCTGAAAGGAGAGAAACGCCATGATCGTGCGGTATGTGTTTAGGGCCGCGATGGTTCTCATACTCGCGTGTTTCGTGGTCTCTGGCTGTTCTCGGAAGATAGTGAAACCAGGACCCGTTGGACAGGGGCCGGTTGGGCCTCTCAGCTCGGGGCAGATTGCAGAGCAGGAGCTCCAGACGATGCAGGCCGAGCTCAAGATTGTTTATTTCGACTTCGACAAGTACACACTCTCGCCGGAAGCGCAGTCTGCATTGCAATATAACGCCGAGCTCCTGAAGCGAGCCCCCCAGGTTCAGGTCACTGCCGAAGGGCATTGCGACGAGCGAGGAACTGCGGAATACAATCTCGCCCTTGGCGAACGGCGCGCCCGGGCTGTCATGGATTTTCTGGTCAGTTTAGGCATAGCTCCGCAACGGATACAGACGGTGTCGTATGGCTCTGAATGCCCCGTGGATCCTGGGCATAACGAGCAGGCCTGGGCCAAGAATCGTCGCGTGTTTTTGCGCGTGTCGAGGTGAGCGTTCGATGCGAACCGGCGACGCACGTGGCGCACCGATTATGTTAGCCGGTTGGCGATGGCCGTTGGTTTTGGCGTTATGGGTGACAGCCATGTCAGTATCAGGCTGTCTCAGCAGACAGACGGCCCCCGGGTTGCCTTATGTGCAGCCTGCGCAGTCAGCAGGCATGACGGATTCATCGCCCGCGTCTGCACGGCTCACGGCCCGCATGCAAGACCTGGAACAGGAAATGCAAAAATTGCGGGACCAGATTGAACGTCTGCAGACAGCAGGAGCGAATGACGCTGAGCTCCGACAGCTTCAGGACCGCGTCGCATTTATAGAAAAGCAGCTCGGCATCGAGTCGCGGACTCCCCCTCCCCGCTCTCAACCGCCGACATCGTCCGCCGCTCCACGCCCGCAAGTCGCGCCTGATGCAGCGCCCAAGACCGAGAAAACGACGTCCAACGCCAGCATCCCCGCTCAGCAACCGCCTCTGGAGCTCGTGAATCCCCCGCAGACCAACGAGGAGCTGAGCTATCGAGAGGCGTACGCCGCATATAAGAGCGGAGATTTTGACCGAGCCGTGAAGCTTTTCGAAGCGTTTCTCGCAAAATTCCCCAAAAGCGATCTTGCCCAAAATGCAGTGTATTGGATGGGAGAGGCGCGTTTTGCCCAGGGAAGGTTCGATGAGGCGGTGCTTCAGTTCGATCGCGTCATCAAGGAATTCCCGGGCTCGAAAAAGGAGTTGAACAGCCTTCTTCGCCAAGGGCAAGCCTTCGAAAAAATGGGCGACAACCGTTCGGCGCGGATCATATTCCAGAAATTGATAAGCGATTATCCCCATTCAGCCCAAGCCCGCATCGCAAGCTCCCGCCTGAAAAACTTGCCGGCAAGCAACTGAGCGGCTCGTGTTGTTGTGGGCCGAGATGCGAGATTTGGCGAGCCGGAAGCACTCAACACGCCAAGAAGATTAAGGAATTGGCGTCTCCAATAGTTTAACCTCGTCATTTCGTCGCAAATTACCACATGAGGAGACGAGGAGTTTCAGTCAGTCGCGAGCTCTGCGTAACCCAAAAGCTCTGAAATTCTTTCACAAGCAGTCACTCCCTAGCGGACCTCGATTTGTAACGACAAATCAGTTTCAACTTCCAGCAACCAAAGGCCCAAGAACTTGAAGAATTCGGAAACTCACTTTTGGGAGGTCCGCCATCTCGTGCTCCCTTATTCTCATTATTGTCCATCTTTGTTTTCGCAATTGTTCGTCATACGATTTGGCCAATTCCATATTGCGCTTGATTTTTTTTCCCCAATATTCTTTGTTTGCTTCGGGCAATTTTCTTTTCGAGTATGGGCATCCGTGCCAGAAGCAACCGTCCACAAATATGGCTATACGTTGCGTGCCGGACTCCATCCGCGCCCAGGAAACTCGCCATGTATTCCCAACTTACGTGGGAATGACATGCAGCGGCTCAACAGCGCAATTCACGATTATGTTCGAGAATGGCTATAAATGGTCGGCGAGCGTCGAGCAAAAGGTCAGGGCCACGAAAAGAACCGGGATTCCGGTTATCGCGTCCTTGGGAGAAAGGTGATCGAGACAACGAGCGTGGCCGGCGCGGCGGATTTGGCCCGCTGTCGAGAATCCCGCGAGGCGAGGCTTGGCGCGCAGCTTCCACCACGATGAAGGCGCAACCCTTCGGCCAAATGCGGCCCGAAGATATAGGCGTCAGAGCTTTGAAAGACTATTCGCTGGGGACCTCCTGTTCGTATTGGTATGTCTGAAAGCGATTGCCCGGCGCAGGCGGCTGCTCCTGGCCGTAATATGGCTGTGGCTGCTGGTGGTAATATGCTTGTGGTTGAGGTTGCTGGTATGGCTGGGGCTGTTGATACCCTTGCTGGGGCTGCGGCTGGTAGTAATGTTGCTGCTGGGGTTGGGGCGCCCGAGCTTGAGGCTGCGCCGCGGGCCGTCGCGTCTGTCTCGGAGCCTGTTGCATTTGCTGCTGAGGCATGGGCGCCTGCTGCTGCATTGCCTGCTGTGGTGGATAGGCGTATTGCTGTTGCGCCTGGGGAGGATAATAGGTTACGTCGGGCTGCTGATTAGGTTGAGCGTAGGATTGTGGGGGCATTGCTTGGAAATTAGGGGCTTGGTTTGGATTCTGAGCGGGCAAGCCCTGATTTCCACCGCTATAATAGGGATTGAAATTATACACCGGATTCCCTGTCCACCAGGCTCGAAGGTCGCCGACCACATTGTTTCCAATGGAGTCGCTCATGGCCGATCCGCCGAAAAGATAGTCTATGAAGCAGTATCCTTGGGCTGGCAACATGCACAAGATCCCGAGTACGGTCAGCGCAACGAATTTTTTCATGGGTGTTCCTCCACCTCAAAAGGTTTGCAAACCTATTTATTCAGTAATAATATCTTATTCGATGCGAATGGTCAAGAAATGTCAACAGCGGTCTTCCAAGGCTGTGTCTTTGAAGACGAGCCTCGGCTTGTTCAGGGAGTGCAGCGTTCGAGGCAAAAGGCCAGGACGCTCATGGATGAAGACTTCTTGTATGCTGGTCTTCATTACGTTCCTGTATCTATTGACTGCCTGCAACAGTGAACCGAGGCCTGCTCAGGTGGATTTTTCGCGGACGATTCCCTCTGAGCAAGAGAGCGACGCCGGTTCTGCGCAGAGTTCGGAGTTGAGAGTTGCAGTGGGCGCCATGGTGTCGCCAAAGGAGACCTTCGAAGCCTATCGAGACCTTTTGGCTTATCTTGGAGAGCGCATCGGCGAGAGGGCGACATTGGTGCAGCGTAAAACATACGCGGAGGTGAACCAGGGGCTGGCGTCAGGCGTGATAGACGTGGCCTTCATTTGCACGGGGCCCTATGTCGTCGCTCGCAAGACGGACGAAGTGAGGTTGCTTGCAGTCCCTCAAGTGCGCGGCAAGACGACCTATCAGGCACACCTCATAGTCAACGCAAACAGTTCCTTCAGGAACCTTCAGGATCTGCGCGGCAAGACTTTTGCGTTTACCGACCCCGACTCGAACACAGGGCGGCTTGTTCCTGTTGCCTGGTTGTCGCAGATGGGCGAAAAACCGGAAACATTTTTCGAAAAGACTGTGTACACATACGGCCACGACAATTCAATACTGGCCGTTTCCAGGAATCTCGTCGATGGCGCGGCGGTCGATGGCCTGGTGTGGGAGTATCTCAGGGAGAAGTCGCCTGAGGCCGTAGATAAGACTCGGGTTATCAAGAAATCTGAGCCGTATGGCATCCCGCCTGTGGTCTGTTCGCGTCATCTCGACTCGCAAAAGCAAGAACGCATCCAGAAGATGTTGTTGACCATGCATGACGATCATCGCGGTCGGGAGATTCTGCGTCAACTCATGATCGATCGGTTCGTGATACCGGAGAAGGGCTTGTATGATTCTGCGGCGACGCTGCTCGATGCCGGGCGCTAATTTCCAGGAAGCTCTATGCCATCGCTGACCCTCAAATGGAGACTGTTCATCGGTGTATCGTTCCTGGTGATCGCCAGCGGTCTCTTGATCTGCTTGTTGGTGACGCATTGGTACGCCCGGAGTCTTAGGGAATCTCTTCAACTACAAGCCGCTTACTTGGGAAAAGCTGCGGCCTTGGAAGCTGCGGACAAGATACTGGTGCATGACCTCGTCGGGCTACAGAAGCTGCTGGATCATCACAAGCGAAGCAATCCCTCGGCAGCGTATCTCTTTGTCGAGAGGGATGGTCGCGTCTTGGCCCACACTTTTGAAGACGGCGCGCCAGCTCAACTGTTAGGGTGGGCTGGCGTCTCTCCTGGCGATTCCCCGGCGTTTCGTGACATTGTATCGCAGGACGGCGTGCACTACATGGAGGTCGCGTGGCCAATTTTCGGCGGCCACGCGGGCACATTGCACCTCGGTTTTTCTCATGAGCTTTTGGACAAACGCCTCCATCGCTTGTGGTTGGAGATAACAATTCTCAC
>JBMFOE010000049.1:0-25702 GCA_049969795.1 Desulfomonilaceae bacterium | reverse complement strand
CCAAAAACCGGGGGCGTCGCACCCTGCTTCGTTGTCCTTGGCGTCTGCGTCAAGAAGGAGGTCGGTTTCACCGCATAACGCGAGGTTTATATTGCGTCCGTATCGCATCTTCACCGCATCGATTTCTCGCCGTAAAAAGAAAAAACCCGGATCGTCGTTTCGACCCGGGAATGCACCCAGCTTTCTTTTTCCTGGGGGAGCCGTTCTTCGCGGCAGATCCGATAGGCAGGTCTTCTGGCTCCTAGATCACTCTACTCCCTCGCCCCTTCCCACCCTGGCAGGCAGGGCAGTGGACGCCGCGAGGTTTCGTCCCTAGTTACAGCGGCGGGACCGCGCCGGATTCTCACCGACTTCCCTATTAAGCGGACAACGCACCTATCGAGGTTAATGTAAATTATCGGGAGCAGCCTGTCAACAACCCATTATTTTGAACAAATCTGCGCATCCCCTTGCGTCACAAAGGCCCCCCTGCGCCAAATTGCGATGGGGCTTTCTGATATACCTTCAGCGCGTTGGGGAGATTTTCTTTGAGCTTGGCAATCCGCTCTTCATCAGTGGGGTGGGTGGAAAGCCACACCGGAATGGGCGGTTTCTTTATCTTAGCCATTCTTTGCCAGAGATTCACATATTCCGCTGGGTCATATCCTGCGTGCGCCATATAAATTTGTCCTATGCGATCAGCCTCGAGTTCATGAATTCTACTATACGGCAGGATGACGCCGATTTCTCCGCCAAGGCCCAACGCGCCGAGAATGATTCTGGCTCGCTGATCAAGCTTCCCGTCTTTGCCTCGCAAGAGTTCCCCGGAAAGCCCTACGACGCTCTCCAGAGCAAGTTTCTGACTCAGACGCTCGCCTCCGTGCCGCGCGACCGCGTGGGCGATTTCATGCCCCACAATAGCGGCTAAACCAGCCTCGTTTTGCGCATACGGAAGAATTCCTGTGAATACGATGACTTTTCCTCCCGGGAGACAGACCGCGTTGGGGACGTCTTTGTCAACTAATTTTACTTCCCAATCGAATTTTGGTTTGTCCAGGGACTCAGCAGCCTGACTCACACGTTGCGCCACACGAGCGACGATTTCGTTCAGTCGCTTGTCTTTAGCCAGCGGCGCGTTCTGAACTACTTCGCGATATGCCTTGAGGCCGAGGCTGTTGAGATCCGCGTCAGATACCATGTTGAACTGTCTGCGGCCGGTATGCGGCACAGTGGCGCAACCTGCTGCAATGAGACACAACATGAGGCAGAGCCAAAACCTCGCCGCCATTCTCATGGGAACATTCTGGCGCTGTACAGCCGCGTGTCGGGACGGCCAGGGCCGCAAAGCCCCGGGGCCAACCGGCGCGGCTCGGCCGGGAAAATGCTCTTGAGGCTCATTTGCCCGGAGACGAACGAGGTGATATGTTACATTCGGTAATGGGGACACGTGAGGGGAGCTTCCCATGAGATGTGAACACTGCGGATTCATTAGTTTTGAGCACAACAATACCTGTCCTTCGTGTGGGGCTGACTTGTCAAGTCTGCGTCGAAGAATGGGGATTTATTGGGAAGAGCCTGACATCGACTTCCATAAACTGTTTGATGAAAGGCCTGCCATGGACGACGTGGACGCCGTCAGTCCAATCCAAGCAGCCCCAGACCATGAAGAGGCAGATCTCGAATTTGACGTCGATGATGACTTCGAATTCAGCCTCGACGACTGAAAACGCATTCACGGGACGCTTCCGCTTCCCATGGTCGTCTGACTCGCATTTCCATCTCCGTGCGACGCAGCGGTCATGTTCATTCCAGCGGCCACTGGCCTCGCTCTCGCAGCGCCTCTCTCAACACTTTAAGGGCTGCGTTCACCACAGGCATGCCGCCATAGATGCCGCACTGAAATATTGCTTCTGCGATCTCTCTTGGGCTGCATCCCACATTTAAGGCGCCGTAAATGTGCAGTTTGAGTTCCTCGAGTCGCTCTAAAACGGTCAAAGCGGCCACGGTAATGAGCTGCCTTGTCTGATGAGGCAGCACTTCTCGGCTATACATTTGGCCGGTGATGAACAAAGAAAGGTCTTTGGCGAGTTGTTTGTCAAACGAACGCCACAGTTCGAACGGTCTCTCGTCGGGATAGCCCTCGAAGTAGAGTTTCGCTGTTTTCGCTGTCTTGGTTTTGAGGTCTTCTTCCATCCATGCTCCTTATTGTTGCTTCATAATCAGGGCGACCGGTATGCTCTTGACCCCAATTATAGCACCTCTCGAAGGAAATCGCGAAGGCCTCGGCGACGCGTCTGATCCATCGATGTGAGCTGAGATTGCATGGCGTCCTCCGGTTCCTCGCTGTGACGAAAAGGCCACCGGAATGTTTTTACCCGAAAAGCCACGCTATCCCCCCTGATAAACTTTGAGGAAAACCACAGTTGAGGGGTCGCTCGCCTTCTATGAGACTGATGGGATTATTTTTCAGATCGCCTCGTGTCTCTTGCTGCCACAAAAGGCTCGGCCGCGACATGGGAGGCGCGACTGCGCTTCACGCGCACCCCGTAAGACGCGCCGGAAGGCCGAGGGTCACACGGCCTCGAGCAAGGGGACAACCGTCCCATCTCCCGGGACAAACACGGGACCGGGCGCCTCATAATCCTTGCATACCTCGTTTACCACGTCCTGCCATTCGGAACGGCATCGCGGCACAGGGTACGGCGTTCCGGTGACAGGATGCGCCAAAGGATTGAGGGGAACCATTTTCTTGAGATACGTGTTGGCTGGATCTCCCGGGACTTGGTCTCCGTCTGATATGTGGACGAGATACGTCGCTCTCCGAGGCGCCCATTTCTTGATGTACGATATCGCCTGCTGAAAGCTCATATGGCACGGGCGATTGTGTTCCGGTTCGTTGAACCAGTGAGACTGCATGACGAGTATGTCAGGGTGCGCGAGCCAGGATGGTTCATCTGGAATGGACATGAAATCGGCCGTGTATATGACCTTGCGCGACCCTGATTCTAAAGGAAACTCCACGCAGTAGCCCACAGAACCCGGAGCAGATGCGCCATGATATGTCTTGAAAGGAGTGACGCGCGCCCCGGCCGCCATGAATTCCTCCCCAGGCGCGACAATTCGCTTTTCTATCACCTGCCCCAAGAGATACGAGAAACGGACCTCGATGCTCTGCCACGCGGCGGCAGTGGCGTAGACAGGAATGGGGGTCCAGTCGTCCCGGGGGACAGACCTCCGGAAGGCGTGAAGATCGTCGAGACCCAAGAAGTGGTCGGCATGCTCATGGGTGATAAGAATGGCGTCAGGTCTGGACACATTGTTTTTCATCATTTGGGACCTGATGTCAGGACCGCAATCGATCAATAACGCGTGCTTACCTCGAAAGAAAAGGGAGGTTCGAGTTCGTTCTTCGCCCTCTTTTTTCAACTTGGCGCATATTGCGCAGTCGCACGAATGCTCAGGGATTGCCCAGGCGCTTCCGGTACCGAGAAAAATCATCTCCATTGCTCTTGTCTCCCTCGCATGTATCAGAAACGGACTATGCCAAACTATAATCTTTTACGTCCGATTGGACAAACCACTGTGCCGTCCCCTCCTGACTGTTCGGACGCCGTCATGTGAGCGGCGATAGGACGAATGGCGCCACAAAATGTGCAGCGCCTTCGTCGGTTGATCCCATGCGTACCAGAACCGCTTTCCATTGTCTTGCCCCAAGAGCAAATCCTGTTTGAAGCGGCGTGAGAAAAAAAACTGTTCAAACAAAAAAATTTGTCCTATGGTTTCTCGCGAGTCAACCAGCAGACCAATTCTCAAGAGAGCCCAGTACGATGACCAATTTTGTGTCACTCAATGAACTCAAGCGGCGCGTCCTCGACAAGGGTCTATGCTGCGCCTGTGGAGGATGCGTGGGGGGGTGCCCCTATCTTGTAGCATTCAAAGGCAAGACGGTTGTTTTGGATGCATGCGCGGTGGCAAACGGCCGCTGCTATGCCGCATGCCCCGTCCTTCCAAGCAACGCATCGGCGCTCACGGCGCTTGTTTTCGGCGAATCTCGCCAAGCGACAGGCATCGGGATATATCATTCGGTGCTCGCGTGCAAAGCGATAGACGCTCGGATATCTTCCATGGGACAAGGAGGCGGCGCGGTCACCGCGCTAGTGGCCCACATCCTCAAACAGGGGCTTGTCGATTGCGCGATTCTCACCGCAGCGTCTGTTGACGATGCGTTTCCGGGCGGCATTGTGGTGGGGAATGCAGAAGAAGCATATGCCTGCGCGGGGTCCAAGTATGTGGGCGCGCACAGCCTTTCAGCGCTCCGTAAGGCGCTGGATATGGGGAAACAGGCCATTGCAGTAGTTGGGTTGCCGTGTCAGGTCTTGTCGGTGAGGAAGATGATGCTGTCGGATGTCAAGCAAGAAGACATCAGGCGCAGGATCAAATTGGTCGTAGGCCTCTTCTGCAACTGGGCATTCTCGGCGCGTGAATTCACGGCGTTTCTCGCTGAGCGTTTCCTCGACGCGGCAATCAGGAGGATTCACATCCCGCCTCCACCTGCCAATTGCTTGGAACTCGAGACCCCGCAGGGAATCATTACCATTTCCCTGGAAGAGGTGAGGCCGTTTATTCAAAAGTCTTGTTGGCAATGCCCTGACATGACGTCTGAATTGGCGGACTTGTCTATCGGCATGTATGAAGGGAGACCCGGGTGGAACACCCTCGTGGTCAGAACCGACCTTGGAAAAGAGATCATCGATGACATGACCTCCAGCGGCGTCTTGGAAACCGAGGTATTCCCCGAAACCAATCTTGCGCACCTGGAGTTTGCCTCTCGTCGAAAAAAAGAACGCGCTCCTCAACCCCAAAGCAAATAGCGAAGGAGATTCTGAGGTATGTCTCTGTTGAGTCTGGATGCACCCGGTAAAGAAGTTCTTCTTATGGGCAACGAGGCCATGGCCAGAGGAGCGATCGAGGCTGGCGTGAGGGTCGCGGCGGCTTATCCGGGCAACCCTTCATCGGAAATCATCGGCTCGCTCGCGGACGTCGCGGCGGACCTCGGCATCTATGTGGAGTGGTCCGTAAACGAGAAGGTGGCCTTGGAAGTGGCGGCGGCAGCAGCGGCTTCTGGTCTCAATGCACTGGTTGCCATGAAGCAGAACGGCTTGAACGTGGCCGCGGATTTTCTGCTCAATCTCAATCTCACGGGCATTCTTGGCGGCCTTGTCCTCGTGGTATGCGACGACCCATCGGGGATATCCAGCACGAATGAGCAGGACACTCGGATTTACGCCAAACTCGCCGATCTGCCGCTCTTTGAACCCGGGACATTCGACGAAGCAAAAGATATGATCAAAGAAGCCTTTGCGCTCTCTCGCAAGATTGGCACGGTGTGTATTCTCAGGAGCGTGACGCGCATATCCCATGCGCGGGGAAATGTGACCCTGGGGCCAATTCCTCGAGAGAAGATCAAACCCTTCTTTGATCCCAACGTCAGGCTCATGGCGCTGCCCGGCGCGCCTTCCCACGTCTTGGTGCATCAGCGCCTGAAACAAGCTCAGGAGATGTTTGAATCGTCCCGTTTCAATGTGTACCAGGGGCCAGAGACGCCGGAGTTGCTTTTGATCACCTGCGGCGCGGGTTATCTCTTCTCCCAGGAGGCCATCTCCCTTTTGGGTCTTGCCAACCGAGTGGGTTTGCTGAAGATCGGGACCACATGGCCGCTGCCTGAGCGCATGATCCTGGGGCTCCTCGCCAAAACGTCGCGGGCCCTCTTCGTTGAAGAGGTCGATCCTGTTTTGGAGAACAACATAAAAGAATTGTACGCAGACAATAATAGCCGTCTGCCTCGAATCGAATTTCTCGGGAAGAAATCAGGGCATGTTCCCGACGTAGGCGAATTGAGCCCGGGTCTCGTCATCCAGGTACTCGGCAAGATCATGGAAGCGCCTTGGCGACCCGGGAATGAGGAGAGAAGCCGACTCGCCGCTGACACGTTGCAGCGATTTGCACCGCAGCGATCTCTAGCCTTTTGCGCAGGCTGCCCCCATCGGGCGTCATTTTGGGCGATAAAAAATGCCTTGGCCTTGGATGGACGGCATGGAATTCTCTTTGGCGACATCGGTTGCTATTCATTAGCCGTACTCCCGACCGGTTTCAGTCAATCAAAGACACTGCATGCCATGGGGTCCGGCATGGGGATGGCATCGGGGTTTGGCGTGTTGGATCGACTTGGGAGCGAGCAGCCTTCGCTGGCGGTATGCGGGGATTCCACCTTTTATCACGCAGTGATACCCGCGCTGATAAACGGCGTGCACCACTCGTCGAATTTCCTATTGATCGTCCTTGACAACTCCGCGACGGCCATGACCGGTTTCCAGCCGCATCCCGGCAGTCCCGTGAACGCTGCAGGACTGCCTGCGAAACCGCTTCTCATCGAAGACATCTGCCAATCCCTCGGAGTCAAGACCGTCATCCATGACCCCTTCGACGTCTCCGGGACGAGTCTTGTGTTATGGGAATTGCTCCAGCAAAAGGGCCCTCGCGTTCTGATTCTGAGGCAGCAATGCGCCCTGGTGCGAGGCAAGAAGGAAGGGCAGCGGTACCGAGTGTCGGTGGATTCACGCAAGTGTATGGGAGAGGAATGCGGTTGCAGCCGTCTGTGTACAAGGGTGTTCCGATGTCCTGGCCTCAGATGGAATGCGAGTACCGGAAAAGCGGAGGTCGATGAAGCTATCTGCACCGGCTGTGGAGTATGTGCGGACATTTGTCCTGCGGGAGCCATACAAAAGGAGAGGCAGAGCACATGAAAGACCCGTATAATGTGGTGATTACCGGGGTGGGAGGTCAGGGCAATGTGCTCGCCTCTCTGCTTGTGGGCGCGGTCTTGGTGGATAAGGGCTACAAGGTCACCATCGGAGAGACCTATGGAGCGTCTCAAAGGGGCGGATCCGTGATGAGCCACGTGCGCATTTCGCGCGCCCGTCAGTATGGCCCGCTCATTCCGCCCGGCCTGGCAGACCTCGTGATTGCCTTGGAACCGGCAGAGGCGGCGCGTGTCCTCGCTCAATACGGAAGCGAAGAGACGGTTTGTGTAGTCAATACAAGGCCGGTGCATCCGGTTGACGTGATCAGCGGTAACATGGAATACCCTTCGCTCGACGCGCTGTTCCAACGCATCGAGCGTTTGAGCCAGACGGCTTACATGGTGGGGGCTACGGAAAAGGCTTTGGAATTGGGGAATCCCATCCTCTCCAACATCATCCTCATCGGCGCAGTCTGCGGTCTTGGGCTGTTCCCTATCAATACAGACGACATTGAAAAGGCTGTCCGAACCTACCTTTCGCCGGATCGAGTGGAGATGAATCGCATGGCCTTTTTAGCGGGGAAACAACTGGCGGCTGGACTAAACCATTGCCAGAATTAGATCGGGAGGAAAGTCATGGAGGTATGGAAGCGCGTATTTAGTGTGAAACTGGCCGCAGCGGTCTTGGGTCTGATCTTGGTTATTCCCGCATGGGGCGCCGAGAAACCCATAAAAATCGGTATGATCGATGCCTTCTCGGGCGGCGCCGCGGCGTTCACCAAGCCGGCCTTAGCAGGGTAGAGCATGGTAATCGAAGAATTCAACTCAAAAGGCGGTTTCAAAGGCAGGAAAATAGAAATCATTACGCGAGATGACAAGTTTAAACCGGATGAAGCCCAAGCCCACGCTAAAGAATTGGTCTTGAAGGAGGGGGTGGACTTTCTTGCGGGTACTACCAACAGCGCCTCAGCGTTGGCGGTTTCTGACTATGCGAAGCAGAAAAAGAAACTGTTCCTGATACACATCGCGAGAAGCGAACGCATCACAGGGGAAAAAGGGCACAAATATGTGTTCCGCGGCTGCCCGAATGCGGAGCTTGAGGGCATGGCAGGGGGCGCGTATGCAGCCACACAGCCGTATAAGAAGTGGTTCATTTTGGGAGAGGATTACGAATACGGTCATTCCATAGCCGACAATTTCTGGAAAGGACTGACCAAGAACAAGCCGGACGTAGAAAAGATTGGAGAGGCCTGGCCTAAGTTGCAGGAGACTGATTACACGCCGTACCTCACCGCGCTGGCCGCCAAGAAACCTGAGGCGGTATATGTGGCTTTCGGCGCGTCCGGCCTCATTGCGCTGATGAAACAGGCCAAACTCTTTGGCCTCACCGAGAAATTCCCGGTCTTTGTCTTCGGACTTGCCGACTCCGTGTTCCCGAAGTTCCTGGGCGAGAGCATGCCTGCCGACGTATATGGCGGGTCGAATTATCTGTGGTATTATCCGGATACTCCTGTAAACAAAGAGTTCGTAAGGCAATGCGCCGCGTTCACGGGCAAAGACGGCAAGCCTGACGAGCATCCCTCAGGGATCGGATTCTTTGCGGGATACTGCTGCGCAAAGTTCATGATCGGCGCAATACAGAAGGCCGACGGAACAGATACGGAAAAGGTTGTCAAAGCGTTGGAAGGGCTCTCCATCGACACCCCTATCGGAAAGATCAAGATGCGCGCGTGCGATCACCAGGCGGAGACCCCTGGATTTTGGGGGAAGTTGGTCAAAGTTGAGGGTTATCCCTTTCCTATCATCAAACAGGTTGTAGAGACCCCGGCTGATAAGATAATGCCTCCATGTGACGAGGTGTTGAAGGCCAGAGAGGCCAAGCAATAGGCTAAAGTTCGGGGACTCGTCCCCCCAGTTGCGTCGTTATCGCTGAGCAATGGAAATCGATCTTTCTATCATTTTTGCGCAGGCCGTAAGCGGTCTTTGCAGGGCTATGATCCTGTTTCTGCTCGCTTCCGGCCTGACGCTTGTCTTTGGCGTCATGCGAGTGGTCAACTTTGCACACGGCTCCTTCTATATGGTTGGCGCATACTTGGCATACAGCCTGACACAGTATTTCGCATCCAGTCCGGATCGCTTTTGGGTTGCTCTTTTGATCGCGCCATGCCTTGTGAGTCTTCTGGGCGGCGTCGTGGAATACGGGCTCATGAGGCGGATTTACGAGAGAGACCACCTCCTCCAGATCTTATTGACCTACGCCCTCATCTTCGTACTGGGCGACCTCGCCAAGATGATCTGGGGGGTTGACCTGCGCATTGTTGAAGCGCCGGCTTCATTGAGCGGTCTGCTCACGGTAGGCGGTCATTCCTTTCCTGCGTATTACTTTTTTATCATTGGGACGGGCGCCGCGGTGGCCGTCGCAATGTGGCTCGTGCTCCGCTATACCACATTTGGTAGGCTCATGAGAGCGTCCGCTGAGCACAGGGACATGGTGGCGATGCTTGGGTACAACGTGGGCAGCATCTTCACAGCCGTGTTCATGATGGCTACGTGGTTGGGCGGATTGGCGGGAGTGGTGATTGCGCCCACAGTGCGACTTTCTCTGGGCATGGACATGGAGATTATCATCGAATGCTTCCTGGTTGTCATCGTGGGCGGACTGGGGAGCGTATGGGGGGCTTTGCTTGCGGCGATCATCACCGGCGAGCTCTACGCCATGGGCATCCTTGTGATCGAAAAGTATGCGATGACCTTCCTGTTCGTCCTCGCAGCCGCGGTGATCTTGTTGCGACCTTCTGGCCTATTGGGGAGGCGCGTCGCCTGATGGCAAGAGAAGTTTCCCCACGGTTTGTGTCATCGAGGATATTGATCGGCCTGCTGGTTGCCGCCCTTCTCGTGATGTTGCCGGTCTGCCTCCAGCAATGGGACTCCGAATATTACATCTACCTGGCGTCCAAAGTCATTATCTGGTCATTGTTCGCCATGAGTTTCAATCTGGTGTTGGGTTGCGGCGGCATGATGTCGTTTGGTCACGCCGCATTTTACGGTCTCGGCGCCTATACATGCGCTCTCTTGCTGGTAAAGGCTTCCTGGCCCATGCCCGTAGCCTTCATCGCGGCGGCGTTAATTGCAGCGCTCGCGGGCGTCATTATCGGTTTTTTTAGCGTGCGTATCATGGGCATGTTCTACTTTGCCGTCCTGACGCTTTCGTTCTCGCAATTGATCTATATTATTGTCTTTAAGTGGCGCTCTTTGACCCTCGGCGACGACGGCATTCAAGGGATACCTGTTCCGGCCTTGATTTCCACCTTGGCATCGTATGCGCCATTTTATTACTTCGCCCTTGCCGTGGCCGCTATAAGCATATTTATCATGTGGAAGATCACTAAATCTCCCTTTGGTATGATACTCCGGTCTGCCAGGGAAAATCCGGATAGGGCTTCTTTCATCGGCGTGGATTTGCGGCGCTATCGTTTGGCCGCATTCACCATATCGGCTTTTTTTTCAGGCGTCGCTGGCGTCTTGTTCGTCCTCATGGAAACGTCCGTCTCTCCGGACGTGCTCAAATGGAGCGTCTCAGGTGAAGTCATCCTAATGGGCCTTCTCGGCGGCATGCACGTCTTTCCGGGCCCCATGGTCGGGGCTGCTATTATGGTGCTCCTGAATTCTTTCTTGACGTCCTACACAGAATACTGGGCGCTTTTCATCGGATCCATCTTGATCCTAAGCGTGCTTTTCTTTCCACAAGGCGTTGCAGGGATCGCATACGAAGCATGGCAAAAATTCATCAGGAGGAGTCAGTCCTAGATGCCTCTCCTGGAGCTCCAAGGTGTGACGAAACTTTTTGGCGGCATCGCCGCGGTCGCGGATGTGAGCCTGTCTGTGGAAGAGAATCAAATTTTTGGGGTGATCGGGCCTAACGGCGCGGGCAAGACTACGCTCTTCAATCTTATCTCCGGCTATTACCGATGCGACCGGGGGAAGATACTTTTCAACGGCGCTCAAATCAGCGGGCTTGCGCCGAACCAGATCGTCGCAAGAGGCATAGGAAGGTCTTTTCAGGTCACGAGTTTCTTTCCCGAGATGACGGCGCGGGAAAACGTGCAGGCCGCAGTGCTCGTGAAGAACCGTTTGAGCTGGTCGCTTTTGAGCGACGCTTCGCGAGCTTGCCGTGAAGAAACAGAGGCAATACTCAGGCAGGTAGAGCTTTTGCATAAGAGCAACCATCCGGCGAAAACGCTTGCCGCAGGCGACCGCAAGAGACTCGAACTCGGCATCGTGCTTGGCACTGGCGCGCATTTCCTGTTGCTGGACGAGCCGACATGCGGGATGTCGCCTACTGAGACCTCGGCCACCGTTGACCTCATCATGAGGATCACCGAAGAAAGAAGACTCACTATCCTCTTCACCGAGCACAAAATCGACATGGTCATGGGAATCTCCTCCCACATCGCCGTCTTGCACTTCGGGACGATCATTGCCAGCGGCAAGCCGGAGGACATACGCATGAATGAAACGGTTCAGCAGATCTATTTTGGAGACTGACGGTGTTGCTGGAAATCTCCCGATTGAATGCTTTTTACGACGTGTTTCAAGCGCTTTTTAGCGTGAATATTGCCGTAGAGCAGGGAGAGGTGGTCTGCCTGCTCGGGAGAAACGGCGCGGGCAAGACGACCACGCTGAGCAGCGTGGTCGGCCTTCTCCCAAGGTGCACTGGCAGCATCAGATACAAAGGCGAAGAGCTCTGGGGCCAACGAACATACCAAATTGCACGGCGAGGGATCAGCCTGGTCCCAGAGAATCGCCTCATCTTTAGCGAACTTAGCGTAAGTGAGAATCTGGACCTCGCGTGCCGCGGGTGCACCAGGAAACAGCTTCTGGAACGCAAGAGTAAAGTCCTGGAGCTGTTTGACCGGTTGTCGCACCTGCTCGGGCGCGACGCAGGAACCCTCAGCGGTGGGGAGCAACAGATGCTCGCCATTGGCAGAGCGCTTATGACGAATCCCGAACTGCTGCTCTTGGACGAATTGACCATCGGACTGGCGCCGGTCATAGTTCAGTCATTTAAGAAGCATGTACACAGCTTGAAAGATGCCGGAATCACCATCCTCCTAACAGAGCAAAATGCGGTGTTTGCCTTGGATGTGAGCGATAGGGCCTATGTTCTTGACAAGGGGTCGATAGTGTTCGACGGTTCGGTGGAGGAATTACGCCAGCGAAAAGACCTTATGCAGAGCTTCCTCGGAGTTTCTTGAGAATTGCCCCGTGACGTAGTCATGGCTCTGCGCCTCTCATCGGACGCTTGCCCCCACAATCAATATGCATATTTGATCTGTCAAAGCGGCGCGCTGAGAAGGCAGGCTCTCGCAAGAAGTGGTGGAGCTGGACGGGATCGAACCGACGACCTCTTGAATGCCATTCAAGCGCTCTCCCAACTGAGCTACAGCCCCACGGGACATCTTTTATTATAACCAAGCAGGGCGGAGTGTCAAATCTTTCTTGCGCCTACCGCGAGAAGGAGGCCCTCAAACCAATTGCCAGAGACACTTTCGAGGGGATCAGAGAGGTAGCCGCGAATTCGTTGAGGCGGGTGGTATTTCCAGAGCCCGCTGTTGATTTTTCCGGCACAATGCTGCTAAATTGTGAAATTTCATTGGAGCAAACTTGACAGGCGCCGCGCGAAGACCTCACGCACTGAAGGCGCTGGAGGAATCGGAAATGGATTACAAAGATACCTTAAATCTCCCCAAGACCACCTTCCCCATGCGAGCGAGTCTCCCGAAAAAGGAACCGGAGATTCTCCAGCATTGGGAGGCGATAGAAATATACAAGAAGATACTGGAAAAGAGCCTGGGACGGGACAAATACATCCTGCACGATGGGCCGCCGTACGCCAATGGCAGCATTCATCTCGGCACGGCCCTCAACAAAATTTTGAAGGACATGATCGTCAAATCCAAGTTCATGGCAGGGTACGACTCTGACTACGTCCCTGGCTGGGACTGCCATGGTCTGCCCATCGAGCATCAAGTGGACAAGGAATTGGGGAAGAAGAAAGCCTCCATGTCGAGCATCGAGGTAAGGCGTCATTGCCGGCAGTACGCGGAGCGTTTTATCGATGTGCAGCGGGAAGAATTCAAACGACTCGGCGTCTTCGGAGAGTGGGAAGATCCCTATTTAACAATGAATTATCGATACCAGGCGACCATTGTCAGAGAACTCGGCAAGTTCTTTCAGCAGGGCGCGGTGTATAGAGGAAAAAAACCCGTGTATTGGTGCGCATCGTGCGTGACGGCCTTGGCTGAGGCAGAGGTAGAGTATGCAGATGACTCGACGCCGTCAATTTACGTCCGTTTCAAGGCTTCCGAAGATTTTGGGCGCCGCATTCCGCAGTTGCACGGCAAGAATGTGTATGTGGTCATCTGGACCACCACGCCTTGGACCATACCCGCGAACCTTGCGGTCGCGGTTCATCCGGACGAGCGCTATGCAGCGGTAGAGGCGGGAGATGGTGTTTACATCGTTGCAGAGCGACTCGCGTCCATCAATATGGAGGTCTTCGGGTTTCCTTCGTACAAGACGCTTGCGGTGTTCAACGGGAGCGAGCTCGAGGGGCTCACCTGCGTTCATCCCCTGTATGGCAGGTCTTCTCTTATGATCCTGGCCCCTTTTGTGACGTTGGACACAGGGACCGGGTGTGTGCATTGCGCGCCCGGCCACGGTCAGGAAGATTACGAAGTAGGGCTCTTGTACGATCTGGATGTGTACGCGCCGGTGGATGAACACGGGATGTTCACTCCAGATGTCGAGTTTTTCAAGGGGAAGTTCGTGTTTGACGCAAACCCGGATGTCATAGAGAAGCTGAGAGAAAAGGGCGCGCTGATGGCGTCGGAAGTGATGGAACATAGTTATCCACACTGCTGGCGCTGTAAAAAGCCTGTTATTTATCGCGCGACGCACCAGTGGTTCATCTCCATGGAGTCCACGAACCTGAGGAAGAATGCCTTGGCGGCCATCGACAAGGTCACCTGGATACCTCGATGGGGTCGCGATCGTATATACGGCATGGTTGAACACCGTCCTGACTGGTGCATTTCTCGACAGCGCATCTGGGGCGTTCCCATCACCGCTTTGCGTTGCGCACAGTGCGACGCGATTGTAGCGCCCCAGGAATTGTTCGAAAAAGCGGCGCGCCTTTTTGAGGAGAAGGGCGCAGACGCCTGGTTCGAGGCGGACGCTCAGGACCTGGCGCCAGAGGGGTTGCGATGCGAGGCGTGCAACAGCGACCAGTTCGTCAAGGAGACTGATATACTAGACGTCTGGTTCGACTCCGGAGTCAGTTGGGCCGCGGTGTGCGAAGAACGGCCCAGGCTGGTTTACCCCACTGACCTTTATTTGGAGGGAAGCGACCAACATCGAGGTTGGTTCCACAGCGCGCTCCTCACCTCCGTGGGGACGCGGGGACAAGCCCCGTACAAGGAAGTCCTCACTCATGGCTTTGTGGTGGACGGACAGGGCAAGAAGATGTCCAAATCATTGGGCAATGTGGTTCAACCTCAGGAGATCATCGACAAATACGGAGCCGATATCCTGAGGCTCTGGGTGTCAGCTGAAGATTATCGAGATGACATAAGGATCTCGAAGGAAATTCTCGAGCGACTCTCCGAAGCATACCGCCGTATCCGCAATACGTGTCGCTTCTTGCTCGGGAATCTCTCTGACTTCGATCCGGAAAAGCATGCCATTCCCATTTCGGAGATGACGCAATTGGATCGGTTTGCCCTGGACCGCTTCAACAGAGTCGTTGAACGTGTGCGCAGGGCGTACGAGCAGTTTGAGTTTCATATCGTTTTTCACACCATTCACAATTACTGTGTGGTGGATCTCTCGTCTTTGTATTTGGACATCCTCAAAGATCGTCTGTACGTCGAGGCTCCGGAAGGCTCTTTGAGGCGTTCCGCGCAAACGGTACTGCACACCGTCCTTTCAGGATTGGTGAGGCTCATGGCGCCTATCCTCGCATTCACGGCAGAGGAGATATGGATGTCTTATCACGGCCGGGACAAGGATTCGCCAAGCATCCACCTGATGGGCTTTCCAGAGCCGTTGGAGGAGGCGAGACTTAGCGACGCCCAGGCCGCCGAGTGGGAGCTTCGGCTGGCCATACGGCAGGAAGTCGCCAAGGCCCTCGAACAGGCGCGTACCTCGAAGGTCATCGGGTCGTCGCTAGAGGCCAAAGTGCGCATCGAAGCCCCTGAAAAAGTGATTCAAACGATTTCAACCATGGAAGACCCCCAAGGCTTTTTTATCGTATCGCAACTGGATTTGAAGGCTATTCACAACGGCGGAGATTCCAAGGATGCTGATCTGACGCAACAGGCGACTGTCCTTGTGACCCACGCAGACGGCGCGAAATGCCCAAGATGCTGGGTATGGAGCACTGGCATTGGCGCTGACCCAGTGCATCCCGACGTGTGTCCTCGATGCGCCCGGGTCTTAAACAAAGCGGGATCGTAATCGTTGGCCAAGGCCTATGGCGTGCGCCTGGTCAGGCAGGATTCGCCGGCGCCGCGCGTCCGGGACTCACGGCGCTGACGAGATTTTTTTTGTCACATTTGTCAACAGATCGCTTCCATTCGCTGGCAACGATACATCAATAGCCTTTTTGTCGTCGCGCGGCGACAATGGCGACGAAGCGATCTCGGTTGACGTCAATCGACCCGCGAGGCGGCTACGAAATACGCGGTTTTCTTCAGCGCTGCTATCGCTTCCAAGGGTACTTCGTCTCTATACCGACGTTACTGACTGTCCATATTTCGTATGGAACTTGATACGCTTCATTGGCTGCGCTGCGGCTGTTGAAGGCGAGCAAGAGCGATCGTGAGAAAAAGATACTGGGTATTTTCGCTCATTTCCGCGGGCGTCGTCATTTTGGATCAGGTTACCAAGTGGCTGGCAACGCGTTGCATTCCACAGAACGACGGCGTTGCCGTCTTGCCGTATTTCGTGAACATGGTGCATGTGCGCAATCCTGGCGCGGCCTTTGGGATCATGTCCCAGAACAGCGGGGCTTTGCAGTGGACTTTGCTCGTTTTCGTGTCCTTGGCCGCGTTGGTCATCGTGTGGTGGCTAGTGGTTCGATCAGACCACCTCGATGGGTGTATTCTGACCGCGTACGCGTTTTTCTTTGGCGGCGCGGCGGGAAACCTCATTGACCGGTTGCGGTATGGCGAGGTGGTCGATTTCATCGACGTGTATGTGGGGAAATATCACTGGCCTGCGTTCAATGTGGCTGATGCGGTTCTTTGCATTGGCGCAGGATTGCTGTTGCTTCATTCTTTGAGAGGGGGATCGAGGACTCCAGGGCAGTAGGCTGCCTCGGCGGTATGGGGTCAGTCCGGCCGGAGACAAATCGATTCTTTCGTCCCAGCGCGTTTGGGGATGCATCTCCCCATATCGCGAGGCTTCTACTAAAACGCCCCGCGCGCATGCGGGGCGTTTTCTTCATGAAAGGGACTTCTGGGCACAGCGTCGCGGCTACGATGACGCTCTGAAAGCGTTTTTGCCACAGGCTACTGGCGGCCCCACTGAAATTTTTTCTCGCCGCCGGCTTGGACAGGCTGCTGAGCGGCTGGCGCGGTGGATGCCTGCTGCTGGGGCTGCTGCTGTACCTGTTGGGATGAACCGCCGGGTTCCGCCCCAACCATGGCAGGTTTTTCAGCCATGCCCCACTTAAGGGGCCGTTTGGACTCTGGTTTGTCTTCCTGCCCCCACTTCAGACCCTGCTGAGACGGCGGCGGTGGCGGCGTTGATTCGGCCTGGCGCGTCACATTAGGCCTGGTAACCGTTTGCCTTTTCGGCGTCTGGCTGGCGCGCGGGGCTATGTTGGTTCTTCGCTGGGGAGCGGGCGTTGCCGAGGCGCTGGGCGGCGTGGTCTGCGTGGGTACGGGACGATACTCGCCGTCCGACGAATCCGTGTCCTCCATGCCGCGTCCTGACCAATACATCGAAGAACTGCTGCTGTCCTCATCGTCGGTAACGCTGCTGCGCGCCGTTGTCGAGGATGAACTCGCCTGGGGCGCATAGGTCACCGTAGATTGTCTGGAAGCAGGTTGCGCCGAGGGCTGGGACCGGACAGCGGGCGTCTGCCTGCCGCGGGCTGCCGACCGAGGCGCGGGCGGTGTTGCATAGCCGGGATAGCCATATTGGTTGTAGCCATAGGCCTCTGCCCCAGGATAGGCGTTGTAGCCGTACTGCTGACCATACTGTTGGCCATATTGCTGACCGTATTGTTGACCATACTGCTGGCCGTAGTTCTGGCCGTATTGTTGCCCGTATTGCTGGCCGTATTGTTGGCCGTAGCCCTGATAATAGCGAGGGTCGTACCCCTGGTACCCGTATTGGGGCTGCTCCTGACCGTACCCATAAGCGCCTTGCTGGCCCTGACCGTAATAACCGTAATCCTGGGACATCCCGGGATAGAAAGCGCCGGGGAATTCTTGAGCCGAAGCGCACACAGCGATGAGGAGCGTCGCCAGGGCGATTGCCAGGGAGGCGGTGAACTTGTTCATGCTTTTTTCTCCTTTATGAACCGGATCGGACTCCTGGCCCAACCGGTCAAAACTATAAAAAAATTAATGCCTTTTTGACCCAGAAATTTTTACTTGAAATTTTAAAGAATTCAGTCAAAAAAATCAAGCTACTTTTTTAGAGTCCCTATACCGTTGTTTCAGCTTGATGAATCCGCTCAAGCGATGGAGGTCCTATGCGATTGGCGCATCTTTCCGACTTGCACTTTGGCGGTCGCGTATCCAAGACAAAGGCGGCGGCGCTGACCCTCGATCTCGCCGAAAACGCGCCGGACCTCATCGTGGCCACAGGAGATATCACGGATCAGGGGACGCTGCGGCAATTCCGCCGTGCGGCCGCATTCTTCCAGGAAGTGGGGCGTCCTTTTCTTTCCGTGCCAGGGAACCGGGAGATTGGGGTCATGGCATTTTGGGAATGGCTCATCCCCCCGCTGGCCATGGGGCGCTACGCAAACTTTTTCGGTCAGGCCGATCGGGTGTTTTATGAAGGAGGCAGCCCCCGTGTCGCCTTTTTCGGGGTCAACTCTGTGCATCCGTTTCCCTCGTGGTTGGGCGCGGTGCGCCGGGAGACGCGTTACTGGCTGAAGAGCAAAGCTGCACAGTATCCTCATAGCATCAAGGTCCTGTTTCTACATCATCCGGTGCTGCCGGTTCTCCGGAGCTCATCATTTTGGGCTCACGGCCTCTCGGACGCCGGCGAGCTGCTCAACGTCTGCGCTCAGACCGGCTTTCGATTGATCCTCCAAGGCCATAAGCACCGTTCCGCGGTGATGGAGCTTTTTCTGCCGCAATACGATTGTCGCCTTGTGGTCTCTGCGTGCGGCGCGCCTTTGTTGGACAAGTGGGACTCCGTGTATCACCTCATCGATATCGATGCATCCCGCATTGTGGTCAGCCCTCGAGAATTCACCGAGGGGCGGTTTCAGCAAACGAGCTCTTATGAATTCGCTTTGACCAGCCTCGGCCGTTCCTCTGCATCAGGCCGCCTCACGTAAATTGGTTTGAGCCCGTGCAGGTTGTCATGAAGCCCTCGCGCGAGTCTCTGTTGGGCGAGCAACGCGCATGTCACCGCGGGCGGCCTTGTTGGGGTGCGGTACGGCGCGTCTGCAATGGGATATGGCGGGGCCGCGCTTCTGTCGGCCCACACCAATACGCGGTTTTGAGCCAGCTCAATCGTTTTCGGCATGTCCTCGAGGGACGCCAGGCTTGGGGGTTCCACGTTGACGATGTCGTCACCCGTCCTCCGGTAACTCGCTGAAAATACCTGATCTCTCTTGGCGTCCATCAACACGAGACACGTTTCTGCCGGCTGAAGCGCGTCGTACGCGGCGAGTTCGAGGCTGCACACACCTACCACGGGCCTGTCCAAGGCAAGGGCCATCCCCTTCACAGCGGCCAAACCCACTCGGACTCCAGAAAATGATCCTGGCCCAAGAGAGACGCCAAAGCCGTCCACCGCGCTTATGGGGACGCCCAGCGCTGACAAGAGTTCGCGAATGGCAGGAACGGTGTGTTCCAGGTGTTCGTGGCAGGCCAAAACCACCGTCTCGCCCAAGACGGTTCCGTCACGAGCCACAGCCAGACCAAGCGTCGGCGAAGATGTGTGGACTGCGAGGACAATCATCGGCAAGTCAGCCTCGTCGCAATCTCTTGAACGACGTCTGATTGGAATGGAGAGTCCTTCTCGCGGGCGATTGCGGTCTAAGGGTCAGGCGGGATGGTCCCGGCCGCGCCGGCATGAGAATCACGGTTGAAGGGTCCATCCCCGAGTGACGATCCTGGTGATGTCATTATAAAACACCAGCACCATCAGCAACACGATAAACAGAAGGCCTGCGTGCACCGCCACTTCCCGTACGCGACCGGTGACGGGCTTGCGAATAATGGCTTCGATGAGGAAAAACAGGAGATGACCTCCGTCGAGTATGGGCACTGGCAGAAGATTGATGATCGCGAGATTGATGCTGATGTAACTTAAGAGAAAGATAAAGCTGAACAGTCCGGCCTTGAGGCTTTCACCGGAGGCTTGCACAATGGTAATAGGGCCGCTGAGGGCCTTGGCGCTGATGTCGCCCCGCACCACTTTTGCCAGCGTTGTCAGCACCAATTTGGTAAGGTACCCGGTAAATCTCAACCCCTCATATATGGACGCGAAGAATCCGAGCTTCACGGTCTGTCCGGAAGGGGCCACTCCGATTCGACCCACCGAGTCGCCAAAGACATCCTTCTGATCGCTGAGACTAGGGGTCACATGGACGTCCATCGCGCGGCCTTCTCGCTCGATGGTCATCACCAAATCTTTGCCCGCGCTTTTTTCTATGATGGAGCGCATGTCGTCCCATCTCCACACGGATTGGCCGTCGATGGCCACGACCTTGTCGCCGGTCTTGAGGCCCGCGTGAGCCGCCGGCGATCCGTCCAGCACCTTGCCGATATCACTTGCCAGGACAGGCCATCCTGCAACATACCCCGCGCAGAGCAACAGCCCCGCGAGTATGTAATTGGAGAGCGGACCAGCCAGGATGATGGCGGACCGGGCCAACAGGGATTTGCTGGTAAAGGCGCGCGGAAGATCTTCCGGAGGAATCTCTTCTTTCGAATCCGGGTCTTCACCCAACAGCTTGACGTATCCACCGAGCGGTATCCAACTCAGGATGTATTCTGTTTCGCCCCATTTCCGCGTGAGCATGGCAGGCGGAAAGCCGAGGGAAAATTTCAATACCTTGACATCAGCCAATTTTGCGACGAAGAAATGGCCGCACTCATGAACAAAAATGAGCACCCCAAGAAGTATGAGAAAACCGAAAAAATATTCCAAGATGTGTGGCCTCCAATACGAAACGCGGCAAAGCGGTAGGCTTTACAGGACAATTTCGCTTTGAGATTGCTGTGTTTAAGTATATAATCTTTGACGGTGAAAACAAGCCCCTTGTTAGCCGCTTCGGGTAGGAAAAGAATCGGGGTCCTCGGAGGAACCTTCAATCCCCCGCACCTCGGCCATTTACGCATGGCAGAGGAGCTGGCGGAGGACTATCGCCTCGATGAAATCATGTTCATCCCCTCTTATATCCCGCCCCATAAAGGCGTCGAGGGCGTGGCGCCGGCGTCAGACCGTCTCGAGATGACGCGATTATCGTGCAGCGACAATGAGCGGTTCAGCGTATCGTCCATGGAGATCGACGCCGGGGGCCTGTCTTACACTGTGCACACCCTCGAGTCGCTTCACAAGGCGTCGCCGGCGGAACTCTTTTTCATCCTCGGCGCCGATTCCCTGCGAGAGATAGCCACATGGAAGGATTACCAACGTTTGTTCACGCTGGCGAATTTTCTTGTGGCGTCGCGTCCGGGTATCGCGTTTGCCGAGGCTTGGGACCAAGTCCCGCAAGTATTGCGCGAGGCATTTCACGTTCAGGACTGCTGTTATCTCCACGAAACCGGCAAGACCCTTATACCCACTGCTGTTCAAGGACTCGATGTATCAGCTACCAAGATACGCGCCATGGTGAAAGCCGGCAAAAGTATTCGTTATCTGGTCACGGATGCGGTGAATGCGTATATTTTGCAAAGGGGTTTGTATCGCAAGTGACAGTTGAAAGTATCACGCAAAAACATGAAGCCGCCGAATCCGTGGATTCGCTCGCCAAGGCCGAACAGCTCCTCGGGGCGGCGCTCGCAAAGAAGGCATTTAACCCTGTGGTCATGGACCTGAAGGGCTTGAGCGCCTTGACCGATTATTTCCTTATTGTTTCTGGCAGTTCTGCCAAACATGTGACCGCGGTCGCCGAGTCAGTGATTGAGCACGCCCGCAGTATGAATATCCTGCGACTGTCTGCGGAAGGGGTGAGAGAGGGAAATTGGGCCCTTTTGGACTATGGCGACGTCATAGTCCACGTGTTCCGCCAGTCAACCAGGGAATTTTACGACTTGGAGGGGTTGTGGCGCGAAGCGCCGCGAGTCGCGTTCAGCGGCGAACTTGGCAAGGAGATCCTCGCCGCTCAGCAGCGCGTGATGGAAGAGGATGCGTATGAGTATGACGACGAAGATGACGAGTGAAGCTGCCTTAGACGAACTGCGTGCAGGCAACGTCCGTTTCGCGTCGGGGGATATACGACACCCGAACACAGACAAAGAGACATTGAGGTCATGCAGCAGGGGACAGAATCCGTTTGCCTGCATTCTGGCATGCTCTGATTCCCGCGTGCCGGTGGACCTGATCTTCGATCGTGGAGTTGGGGATCTCTTTGTGGTGCAGGTGGCCGGCAATGTGCTGGGAGACGATCAAATGGGGTCAGTGGAATATGCCGTCGAACATCTGGGTACGCCTTTGTTGGTGATAGTGGGCCATAACAACTGCGGAATGGTGAAAGCGGTGTATGACCACGGAGAACTAAGCGGACGCCTGGCTGCCATTTCCAAAAAGATCGTACCCGCAGTGGAGACTGCCAAGAAGGCGCCAATGACTGGACAGGAAGGCGAAAATTCAGCCCTGAGCCCAGTGGATCGCGCTGCGAGGATCAACGTATGGAACGCCGTGGAAGACGCCCTTTGCAATAGCAGCGTCATACGGTCGCGGGTTCAAGCTGGCGCGTGTCAGGTCGTCGGCGCCTTCTACTGGATAGACACAGGGGAAATAGAGTGGCTCGGGCGGCATCCCCGAGAAGATGAGATGCTCGCTGCCCGGTAGCCCCGTTCAATTGAGGTTGGCGGCGATCCAGAGAGGGGGCTGGTACGTTGTCCCCGCTGCGGCGAACGAGCCTGAAATGCGGGGAGCGAGCATTGTGAATCGTTCGCGAAATTTCCGTCGGAACGAAGCGCGCCGCAGGGCGGACATGGTGACTTTCAAAGTCTGCGTCATGGCTGACAGAGGATCGATTAGCGCCGGCGCAGCGGTTGATCTGGCATGCCGCACTCGATCCGGCATCCAGGAAACGAAGAATGGATTACCACTTGCGTGGGAATGACCTGCGGACGGACAACAGCGCAATTCACGATTATTTTCGGGAATGGCTACAAGATTTCTCGGTGCGCTCGAAATGACAGGGAGCAAACCCGTCGGAGAGAGAGCCAGAGTGTTGCACGTAGCGGCCACGCATCGATTTTGTGACTGACCGTTAAGACCCCCCGTAGTTCCAGCCGCCATTTTCTGGGATCAGGATCGCCGGCTGCTTTGCTCACGGCGTTACGCATCGCCGGCAGGAACCTCTTCGCCGAGCAGCGAACGTATTTTCGCCACATTCTCGTCGATCTCCCGCAAGAGGGGTTTGATGACGAGAACCCACTCGGGATATTCTTCCGGTTTAAGGGAACCGGTTTCCAGGACTTTGGTCACCACGAATATTTTGGTGCGCGCGTCGTATATCTCTTGCCGCACCCGCTCCATATTCCACTTCGGTTTTTCTTCTGACATCGATGTTTCGCTCCTTGTAAGCGTTCAGGGAGACTTTACGCCTTGGTATGATATTGCGCGCCGCTCGTTTATGACGCGGGCGGCGGCCTTTTGATGATAGTAGGGGTGATGAAGATGAGCAGCTCGTTCAGTTCTTTCTCCTGTCCTTTGTTGGTAAACAAGCTTCCGAGAAGCGGTACGTTCATGAGCCCCGGCCAGCCCTGACGTTGTCCGACGTTCCTCTCTTTTATGATGCCGCCGATGACCGCCGTCTCCCCATCTTTGACGATCATGTCAGTATTGGCTTGTCGCCGAATGACCTCCGGCATATTAGCGCCCGGTACAATTGCCCCGATGTCGTCGTCTTTGACCTGCAATTCCATTTTCACACGACCGTCGCCATATATTTTCGGCGTCACCTCGAGCTGAAGATAGGCCGGCACAAGCTGAGTCTGCGTCCCTTGTTGTACCGAGGTAGTGACGTAAGGAATGTCCCGGCCGTCTAGTATTTTCGCCTTTTGACCATCGAGGACCTGTACCTTCGGTCGGGCAATGATCTTGACCTGCCGGGAGCCTTCCCCAATCTCCAACCTCACATCGAGTTCGGAGACGTATTGCGTCCCGAGTAGTCCAAACTGCATACCCAAGCCTAGGATGTTCCCTAAGATGGTACTTCCGATGGGAGCGGGAAGGTTGACGGCAAACCGCGACGGGATATCCCCCCCTGGCACCAGCGTCGTACCGGTAGGGGTATTTGCTCCGTAAACTGCTTGGCTCCCTTGGTGTCCCGTTATACCCCAGAATGCCTTCTTGTTATTATCAACCTGGCCATTCTGATTGTTTCTGCCGCCCCACCGGATGCCCAGTTCTCGCGCCCATTCCCTGGAAGCCCGGACGAGGCGGCTTTCGATCATTACCTGGGGCGTTGGCACGTCCAGGGATTTGATCACCTGTTTCATCTGCGCGATGCGATCCGAAGTGTCCTTGATGAACAACATCTTGTTGGCGTCGTCAGGCCATAACATACTGTTCGCGATGATCTCCCTTTCTCGGGGGTTGAGTTTACTTTCAAGTTGACCTAGCCCGGCGCGTGAGCGGGCCGCCTCTGAGCGAGCGGTTTCGGCGTCAGCGCGTTGACGCTCCAGGTCGAGATTCTCAAACTGGGCCATCCGACTGGCTGCCCCAAGACTATCTGGTGGAAAACCTTGTTGCTGGAGCTTCTCGGCCATCTCGGCAAGTCGTTTTTCTCGCTGCGCCTTCTGGTCAGCGACTGACGTGGCGCCGACATTTGCCTGCGCGCCCGCCCCGGCGCCGGCCGCCGTGCCCGGACAGTTCATGTTGAACATGCAATCGAGGATTTTCTGAATCTCTGTCGGCTTTGCATATGTCAGCTTGACGGTCGCGTAATAAAAGCAAATTTCTTCCTCATCTACCTTGATGCAGCCTGCCTCTCCGATTTCATCCGTCCTGATGGACCCTTCGATGGGGGTGGGATTTTCCTCCTTCCGCTTGCGGTCTTCGAGCGCCTTGATCTTGCTGCGATAGGCTGCGATGCGCTGCTCGATGCTCGCCACCCTTGCCTTGTTCTCTTCGATAAATTTGTTGATCTTCTCGGCCTTGCCGACGCGGATGACGTCGCCCACCATCACCCGTGCGAGATCGTTCGTTGCGAGGATGGTATCGATGGCGTCTCTTAGCGGCACGTCGTGAAGTCGAAGAGTCGTGACGCCCTCGACATCCGGGTCAAGGGTAATGTTGATGCCTGCCTGTTCAGAAAGGAGACGAAAGGCGTTCTTGAGTCGAATATCTTGAAAGTCCATGGTAATGGGCTTGTCAAGGATTTCCGCGGAGGGGGTGGTGAGCGCTTTTTTCTTCTTGTCGCGCTCGACGGCCAATTCCTCGATCTTTGCCTTGAGGCAGTCAACGGACGACTCGCAATCCACGGGTTCGCCGTTTGTTGCGGCGTTGGCGCCGCCAGCGAGCCCTCCGGGCGCGGCCGAGGCGCCTTGGCCGCTCGGACGTGCGGCGCTCTGACCGGCGCCGCCCATCTTGGCCTGAGCAGCCTTTTGCTTCGGCAGCTCGAGACGAGGAGGCGCAAAATCCACCATCAGGACGCCCTTCTTCTTTTCCACCTTGTACGGCGCGGCCTCTTTCATCTGAATGAAGATGGTGTGAGAGCCTGGGATGACCATATCCACAGCCGTGGACCATTGGTCGGTGCGGAGAGGCTGCTGATATTTTTTGGGTATCTCTGCATTGATGAGGTCAAGCTTTAATTTCGTGGCCGATACCCGTACGACGCGGTAATCGATATCGTCCGGGGCTTTGATCCACAGCCTTGAATTGTGGCCCACCTGAACAAATTTCAGTTCTGTAATCTCATGGTGCACCAGTCTGGGGTCCGGCTCTGGCGGAACCACAGGCGGCCTTGGCTGCTGCATTGGCACGCGGCTAGTGGGAGCGGTGAGGTCCGGAATCGAGTGAGGCCTTGGGACCAGACGCGATTGGCTCGGCTGCTCCGCAGGTTGGACCTGCCGTCTGGGAATAGGCGACAAGTTCGGATACGACCCCAGGTCTTGCGAAGAACCCATGGGCGGCGCTTGTGCAAGGTCTCGGGCTTTTCGCCCAGTCGCCTCCTTGCTTGCAGCGGGAGGACCGGAAGCGTTTGACGCGGCGGGTTCGCCCCACCCTCGATCCACCTCACGACTCTCTGTATGCTGTCCGTCGGCATCGCCTTGAGGGCCGTGGTCTGGCTTCTTTTGGGGAGCGGCAGGCGATGCGACCTCCCCGGACTCCACCCCCTGGGAGAGCCAATCCTCAAGGGGGACCTTTGACGACGGCAGTGGCGCAGCATTGGCCTCATCCCGCTCGACTGCGGCGCCGCGACTCGTCTTCGGCTGGGCGACCTGTTTCTTCGCGCGAGTCGTCGTACGTGCCCCCTCGGCGGGC
>JBMFOE010000048.1:0-26566 GCA_049969795.1 Desulfomonilaceae bacterium | reverse complement strand
CCCGCAGGAGCGGGGCTAAAGCCCCCTCTCGCGATGCCCGCCTAGCCTTGAGGTTCGTCGATGCGCCAGTCATTTCGAGTATTCCCCTGTCTGTCATTTTACGTGAAGATGCCATCGTTCTCTTCGGAACTGTATTTTCATCTCCCGTTCGAGCAAAGCGACAAATCTTGGTCCACAGACGAAGAAGGTCTCTCAGTCGCGGTCTCTCACTTCGTTCGAGCCTCGCTCCTTCGAGATGACAAGAGTCCTTCCTCGCGCATGTCGCAGCGGTTTTCAAAAGAACAGGGAGCTTGCTGAGCCTCATTCCGACTAAAAATCCGAGAATGGCAATAAGACGCGCTCATTTGCCGCCCTGATTCTCTACAAGGTAGCCCGCTTGGCGAAGCTTTTCCATGAGGAGAGAGCCTTTGCCCTTGGGCGTCTGTATTGTATGAGTCACGACGCGCCCCGCGACTTTGGCGGGAAATATGGGGTTGTTCGCTTTGATCTTGGGATTGAGGGCCAGCACTTCGCGGGCTGGCAATCCCAGGAATTGGGCTATCTGGCCAATCGATAAATCACGCGTCAATTTGATTCCAACCAATTGCTCAAATACAAGGGGGGCTTGCGGGGGAATGTTGATGTCATAGAATTGTCTGTGGGCATTTATAATGGCCAATGCGATCCACCGGGCGACGACCTGTTCTGTGACGAGAGGCAGCGGAATGTCCCAGAACGAGGTGGAATCCCACTTGATTTGAGCGTCTTTTATGGCGGCTGCGCCGCCAACATAAGCGGCGGCAGCCATCAGCCAGCTCTGGCCCTTTACTTGCGACCGCAGCGACTTGATGCGGCTGGCGAAGCAACGAGTGGCCAACTGAATGTCCATTCGGTCGTCATGCCACGCATCGTCCTCCATTTCTACGCCTTCGTCCTTTTGGCATGGTTTATCCAGAAACCAGATGCCAGAATACGACGCCTTTTGATTGCCTTTCGCCATGCCGGGCAACACGTATGGGAACAGTGCGAATTCGCCTGGCGCGCCTTCCTTTTCGAGGAGTTGCTTCAGGAGCCATCCTCGGCTCTCATGCTGCACGAGCCATTCGATGAGGATGCTCCTGGCATCCAATAACAAGAAATTTACCTGCGCGGCGATGCGATATCTCACATCAGATCGCTGGAGAGGTATAGTCTCTCCGGCGAATACGTAGGGTTTCTGCGTCACGTCGGGCGGCAGGGCATATCTGACCACCGGAGTGGGCGAAGGCTCTTTTTCTGGCGATGCGCAGCGACCTATGTCAACCAAGCTCAAGGCGAGGATGAAGGCCGCGCAGAGAGCGGATGCAGGGCGGCGAATCAGTCGAAACGGCCCTCTGATCGAGCTGACGCATTTGACGCGATGAGTTGTCCGTGGAGGCGTCAACTCGGCGCCCACTTCAGGGCTCGCCTGAGCATCATAGTCCGGCAGTCTAGGAATAGGAAGAGCAGGCGGCTTCATTTTGACTCAGCCGACAGCTCCTGCTCTATCTTGCGCAATTTCTGCTGCACCAGAATGTTGTCTGGATTCACCGAGAGCGATTTCCGATATGATTCGGCGGCTTGTTGTTTCATGTTCAGAGCCGCCTGGACGTCGCCCAGATGATCGCAGATGATGGGGTCGAGAGGAACTTTCTGGATAGCCCGTTCAAGGTACGGCAAAGCTTCTTGGTCATTGCCCTTCTTGTGGAGAACCCAGGCCATGGAGTCGAGAATGTATCCGTCATCTGGTTTCAGCTCTATGGCGCGGCGTATCAAACGCTCTCCGCGTTCCATGTCTGCTGACGAAGACACCAGGGTGTAGCCAATGAAATTGAGGGCGCCCGGATCATCCGGCTTTTCGGCCAATATCTTTTCCATTTCCGCCAGTCCTCGGGTGCGTCTCCCGCTCTTCTCGAGGCAATTGCCAAGAGCATAGCGAATCCTGTAATCCTTGGGATCTATCTCAAGGGCTTTCTCGTAGATGGCAATCGCTTCGTCGAGGCGATAGAGTTCCTCGAGGATTGACGCCTTAATTTCCAGGAGATCGGTGTCGGTGGTGTCCGGCAGGATGGTCTCGTCAATGTACCTGATGGCCTTGTCGTAATTTTTCTTACGAAGAAACATCAGAGCCAACACCACGCGCGAGTTGACAAATGTCGGCTGCCCTTTTTGGATTTGAAGGAATTCCTTTTCTGCTTCTTCGAGTTTTCCTTGTTCTTTGAGGATGCGGCCAAGCTGAAAACGAGCCTGATCCCACCCGGGCTTGGCCTGAAGTATTCTGTCCAACATCTCCTTGGCCCGATCGAATTGTTTCTGTTCTGCCAAAATGAGGGCCATACGGATCTGAATGCCAAGGTTGGAAGGCGCAAGCTTGCTCAGTTCCTCGAACACTGCATACGATTCGGCAAATTTCTTTTGATCGGCGAGGATCTGCCCAAGCTTCAAGCGGGCGTTAATGTTGAAGGGATCGAGCTTTATCGCCTCTCGGAAGCATTTTTCCGCCTCCGGGAAATTTTTCTGGAAACCATAGACCGCGCCCAGCTCCAGGTATGCTTGCGGCGCCGCGATGTCCCCTTTGTCGATAATTTTTTGAAACAGCTCTATCGCCTTGTCATACTTTTTTGCCTCGACATAGACTTTGGCAAGATAGAACATACCCTCCTTCTCGTCTGGGAACTGGGATATCATTTTCTGAAACGTCTTTTCGGCCTCGTCGAATAGGTCTTGGGATGCCTGGAGGGATCCCAAGAAAATGTACAGGTCTCTGTCGTCAGGCTTGAGATCCAACGCCTTTGCGTAACATTCAGCGGCGCGGGAGCGGTCATTGGTGACGGTATAGATTTTCCCCAGCAGCGTGTACGCAGGTTCAAAACGGGGATCAAGAAGGATGGCCATGCGAGTCATAATGAGCGCTTCCGCGATCTTCCTGTTTCGCGCGAGCACAGAGCCCATTCTCGTGTTGAGGTATGCTGAGGTGGGGTCCAACTGCAACGACTTACGCAAATATTTCACCGCAGATTCTTGGTCGCCAACCGCCTCCGCATCTTCTGCGAGGAGAAAGAAAAATCCTGGATCTTTTTCCAAGTCCGGGAGCCTGTATATCTGCGGGTCGCCCATGCGATCCTTGAAGGCATAGCTTGGGGATGGCGTATGACCGTAAATCAAGGTCAGCCATACACAGATGAAGGCGAATGCTGTAATCAAAGTTTTTTTCATCATGTTTTTTCCTGTAGCCTCATGTGTCCGCTCGACTCATGAACGCTCTCGCCGCCAATGAGAGCACAGTTGCAACCACAAGGCCCTAGGCGGGGCGGTTGTGTGAAACTGTAAGGGTGGCATCCCAAGGCCCGTCTATACGCAGCAGATTTATTTGGCGTCATGTTTTTTGCTCATTCGGGCGGCGTTTGTGAGGAGCGGTCTGGGTCGAAGCGACGAAATGGCGCTCTGATATGGCGGATTGCCGAAGACGGCGCTGCCCGCCACGAGAACATCGGCGCCGCATTCATAAAGGTTGGGAGCATTTTTCGGCGTGACGCCGCCGTCCACTTCGAGGAGGATATCGAATCCAGAGCTCTCTATCATGTCTTTCAGGTTTTTTACTTTTGACAACATGCTCTCTATGAACGTCTGTCCCCCGAAGCCAGGATTCACAGTCATGATCATGATCACATCTACGTCGCTAAGGAGGTAGCGCACGGCGTCCAGGCCTGTTCCCGGGTTTAGGGCAACCCCAGCCTTCATGCCAAGATCTCGAATCTGCCTCAAGACCCTATGGATGTGCTGCGTGGCTTCGGGATGTACAGTGAGGATATTCGCGCCGGCGGCGTGAAACTCGTTGATGTAGCGCCCCGGCTCCATGATCATGAGATGGACATCGAGAGGGATGTGAGCAACCTTGTTGATGGCGTGCACCACCAGGGGGCCAATGCTAATGTTGGGGACGAACATGCCGTCCATGACGTCGATGTGAAGCCAATCAGCCCCTGCGTCTTGTACATCCGAGACCTCCTGACCAAGCCGGGAGAAATCTGCTGACAGCAGAGACGGGGAAATAATTGCATCATGATAAATACCCATACGTATGCCTCAAAAAAGTTGAATTCTCGATCCCATTCCAAGGCGCTCGACGCGATGACTCGCTGCTGAAGGCGCGAGAGGCTGCGAGAAAAGTCACCAGCCTACGCCGGGTAATTTATAGCCGCAATGCCGGCATTTCCCTTGAGAAGCGGCAAGCACCCTGGTTGTATATCCCCGTCTGTCCACCACCATGTTCCCGCACTGAGGACAGAACGTCTTCTCCCCTTCGTCCATGGGAACGTTGCCGGTGTACACGAACAACAGCCCTGCATCGAGGCCTATTTGTCGAACCTTGCGCAGCTTTTCGACGTCAGTAGGCGGCAAACTCGTTTCTTTGTAGCGTGGATAAAACCGACTCACATGCCATGGGGTTTCAGGCCCCAGCGCTGTGCGTATAAACTCAGCCAGTGCTTTCACTTCCTCTGCGCCGTCATTCAGCGTCGGGATGAGGAGGGTGGTTACTTCGAGCCATATTCCCATGCGCTTCATAAGTTGAAGCGAGTCGAGCACGCCCTGAAGGTGGGAGTGGCAGTATTTGCGATAAAATTCGTCGGTAAAGGCTTTGAGGTCCACGTTGGCTGCGTCTATTAATCCGCGAGCATCCTCCAACATTTCCCGAGACATGTACCCGTTGGTCACCCACACGTTGTAGAGGTTCCTCTTGTGAGCCTCTTTCATGACATCTTTGGCAATTTCGTAATAGACGGTGGGCTCGGTGTATGTGTACGAAATGCTCTGGCAGCCTGTTCGGGCAGCCATTTCGGCTATACTCTCCGGCGGGTAGGATTGACCAGCGATCTCCCCGTGATCTCTCGGTACCTGAGATATTGAGTAGTTTTGGCAAAAAGAGCAGCGGAAGTTGCATCCCATGGCGGCTATTGAGAATGAGCTGCTCCCCGGAAGGAAATGGAAGAGCGGCTTTTTCTCAATGGGATCCACATTGGTGGATACTATCTTATCGTACACGAGAGTGTAGAGCGTCCCCCCTCTATTTTCCCTGACCTTGCAGATACCTCTCTTTCCGTCTTTGATCCTGCATCCGTGCCTGCAGAGGAAACAGCGGACGGCTTTCCCATCAATTCTTTCGTAGAGCAGCGCTTCTTTCAACGTCTTCCTCCTGAAGAACTTGCACAAGTCTTGAGGCGAGGTTGTCAAAATGGCCGTTGGTCATAATCAGGATAACATCTTTGGGTTTGAGATGGTTCACCAAAAAATCGAACAAGGAGTCCGACGTCCTAAACGATGAGGCGTACAGGCCTCGATCGCGGAGGTCAGACGCCAGCCGCTGAGCGTCAAAACGATTGTTCAACGGATCGGTCGCCCGGAACGCCGGTTCCTTGATCAGGACCATGTCCGCGTCTGAGAAAGAATGGGCATATGCTTCTTGGAATATTGCTGTTCGACTGGAGTTGGATCGAGGCTCGAACACGGCGATAAGCCTCTTTGGCCTGTGGTAATTTCGGACGGCCTTTACCGTCTCTCGAACAGCCGTGGGATGATGAGCAAAATCGTCGATGATGGTCACTGAGGGCGTTTCGAGCAGTATTTGCTGTCTGCGGGCCGTCATTTTGTAGGTCGAGAGGGCCTCGAGCGACGCATGAGGAGGAACTCCTGCGGCGTCGGCTGCGATGAGAGCCGCCAGCGCATTGCGCGCATTGTGCGACCCCGTAAACGGGACCGCGCCTTCAGCGATCACAGCGCCGTCTTTCACCACGGCTAACTCCATGCCTCTCCCTGAATGCCTCGCATGCGTCATCGTCCATGTGCAGTTCTTCGCGGAACCGTAACCTGCCACGCGACCCGAAAAGGAGCGGCTGATTTCCATGACGTTTTGGTAGTCCGCGCACGCCACGAGCGTCCCGCTCGGTGAAATTTGCCCGACGAATTTCCGGAACTGTTCCTCTATCTGCCTCACGTCGCGGTATATGTCCGCATGATCAAACTCGCACGACGTGAGAACGCCTATGTAAGGATGATAATGTAGGATTTTGGGCCTTTTGTCAAAATAGGCGGTATCGTATTCGTCGCCTTCCAACACAAAGAATTGCCCCTTGCCGATGCGATAATTAGCCCCCACATTGCCGTGGATGCCGCCGATGAGGAAGGTCGGGTCCATACCGGCTCGGATCAGAATCCAGGCTATCATGGAACTCACTGTGGTTTTCCCATGGGTACCGGCCACGACGATGAGTTGCTTGTCTGCCAGGAAAAAACGGTTGAGGCACTCCGGCAGAGACGCATACGCGAGGCGCAGCTTCTCCATCTCCACCGCCTCGGGGTTGTCCCTGCGCACGACGTTGCCCACCACCACGAGATCAGGCCGCGGCGACAGGTTCTCTGCCGTGTAGCCGATTTTCGGATGAATATTCAATGCGTTCAGAAGGAGACTGGTGGGAGGATAAACAGCTTCATCGGAGCCCGTCGCCTCGACGCCAAATGAATGAAACATGCCAGCGAGCCCAGACATACCGGTACCCCCAATACCCATGAGGTGCACGCGTCTGAGCTCTTTCAGGCTTGTAAAGGGGAGGCGACCACTGCCGGATGCTTGGCCTGTCATGATGTGGTTGCTATCACTCATCCACGCTGGTGTCAACAAACCCCCAAGGCGTCGCGGCGCTGGGGCTTTGCCTTTTGGGGCGCTAGTTTCGAAGCGCCGGTCGATTACCCATCCCAGGCGCAAGACGCCGACCCCAGTAAGCGATAACGCTCGTTTGTCAATGGGGAGCGCGCTGGCCTTTCCCGAAGTCAATTACGCAAGCAGGGATCGTGGTCAGTGGTTCTCCGTCTTTCTATGGGTTCCGGTCTCTCACTCCCCAGTGGGCGCGTAGTAGCAGCGTTTCGGAGAATGAACCAGCCCCTTCTTTTTCAGCGCTTCGATAAGCTTCGAGATTTCCTTCGACTCGATATCCAAAGATTTGGCCAGGTCCCCGGGCCGTACCGGTTTACCGGCCTTTTTCATGGCATCGAGGACTATCTGTTCTTTGTCCGCCATGAACGCTTACCTCCTCGATTCTTGTCCCGTCCGCTGCCGGCGTGGCGTGCGACGTCGTCCCAAGACATTATTGTACGCTCCTCATCCATGACGCGCAACTTGAAACAGCAGAGGTTCTGAACAATAATTTGATTAGAGATGCGCTGTACGCTACACCTTTGTGGAATGCCTCATGATGTGGCCTAGGAGGGTATCATGAACGACAGGTATCCCCGTGACATTATCGCGTCGGATGGAACTCATTTCGTGGTTCGCCCCGTACAGGAGGAGGATCGCGAAGCGCTTGAGCAGTTCTTCGGCGGTCTATCCGACGCCGAGCGGTGGTTCAGTCGCGTCAACTCCGCTGATCCTAAAACGCTGAAGCAATGGTTCGACGACATAGATGAAGAACGCTGCATCGCCATCGTGGCCATTGATGAGACAGGGCAAAAAATCGCAGCCTACGCCTTGCTGGAAAGACATGTTTCCCCGTGTCTGGCTCATGTCGCGCATGTTCGAATCATGGTGGGGACGCCCTATCGCGCGAGGGGACTCGGTTCCAGGATGATCATGGAGTTGTCCGATCTCGCTTCTTGCATGGGCATTGAAAAAGTGGTTGCGGAGTTTGCCGCGGGCAAGGAGGATATTGCTATAAAAGCGGCTGCCAGCCTTAACTTTGTAAAACAGGCCACGCTCAAAGATTACGTGAAGGCCCCCGATGGGGGATTCCATGATCTGGTCATCATGGTCAAAAACATCGGCCCCTGCTTTGGCGATTTTTGAATTTCCGGGATTGAGGAGGAATGGATGCAATACCGAGATCTTTTGGTAGAACAGCAAGGCGAGGTGGGCGTGATCACGCTCAATTCTCCCAAAACCATCAATGCCTTGTCAAAAAACATGATTCTCGAGCTTACTGACGCGCTCCAGCGCTTTGATTCAGAAGCCGTCGTAAAAGTTATCATTATCAAGGGGAGCGGTAAGCACTTTTGTTCAGGTCATGATCTCTCGGAGATGGTCGGGGGGACAATGACCGAGTACAAACTCATCTTTGAGCGGTGCACCCGGATGATGAATCTCATTCACGAGATCAAGCAGGTGGTGATTACGCAGGTGCACGGCGTCGCCACCGCGGCGGGCTGTCAGCTGGTGGCCCAGAGCGACCTGAGCGTGGCGGGGGAATCCGCTCGGTTTGGCACCCCTGGGGTGAAGATTGGGCTGTTTTGCACCACTCCGATGGTACCGCTTTCACGCAATATCGGCCGGAAAATTGCCCTGGACATGCTTCTCGCCGGACGAATGCTGACCGCCAAAGAAGCCGAATATTACGGGCTTGTGAGCAGGGTGGTACCAGACGAAAAACTCGAGGAAGCCACGATGGAGCTCGCGCAATCTATCGCGCAAGCCAGTCCGCTCACCCTGGGCATAGGAAAGAAGGCTTTTTATCATCAGATCGACATGGATCAGAAGCGCGCCTACGAATTCGCCCTCAACGTGATCACCTTGAACTTGACGGCTGAAGACGCTCAGGAGGGGATCAAGGCCTTCCTAGAAAAGCGAACCCCTGTATGGCGCGGAAGGTAATCGCGCCTTCAGATAGGCGCGTGCGCCGACTTCGTCGTTGCTGAAGCGGCTGCCCTCGCTGGCCCACGACGCGGGGTATGTTTTCCCACAAGTGGCGCGAGATCCCTTCGCTTGGCTCGTAAAGACACAAACGGCCTAAACCATTTTTCGAAATTTCTGTCGGAATGATGTCCGCCGCGGGGTCAATATGATAACTTTGAAAGTCTATGTCCGGGCGCCTGACATGTCATGCCGGAATCGATCCGGCATCCAGGAAACTGAGCATGGATTCCCACTTGCGTGGGAATGACTGCAATGGGACAACAGCGCATTTCGCGATTATTTTCGAGAATGGCTCTAAACTGTCATTGCGAGGAGCTGAAGGCGACGGGCAATGTCAGCTCACACCGAATGGGCAGAGTCGCCATATCGAATTCCTGTTTTTTGTTCCAGGACTACCATCGCGTTCTCAGAATTCATCCACAATTCGAGGACGAAGCCGGCCTTTCGAGCGGTCTCCGGACTGTCATTTCGAGCGAAGCGAGAAATCTTGGCCCAAAGACAAAGATTTCTCAGTCGCCGCTTCTCACTTCGCTGGGGCCTTGGCCCCTCGAAATCCCATGACAAGGGGGCGCAACGCAAGACAAAAATACGGTTCTGAAAAGAACTATGGCATTTTCAGGCGACATGAGAAGAGTTGCGTTGCTTCTCGCTGTCGCAGCCGGACTATAGCGGCGTGCGCTCTCGGGATGCGCCGTTCCCACTCAGGCCTACCGCAGCTCCCTTTCTTGTGCGGCCGTTTCTGGCCGTTTGATCTCATTCTTTGGGGGCGAGAACCTCGCGAACCCAGCCGTATGCGGCCATCATGCTGGGGAAGCCAACAATAGTCCCGGCCAAGAGCACGGCCTGCATGACCTCGGCCGGCGTAGCTCCTAATTCCAAGGCCCTACGCGCGTGCGACCGCACCGCCCCTTTCGATTCAGCCCCAATCGCTATGCCCAGTTGAAGCAAGTGCTGAGTCTTCTCGTCCATGGGACCGCTTTTTGACGAAAGGGCGCCGATCTTCTTATAAGCGTCGGAAATCTCTGGGTATTGCTGAATAAACTGCTTGAATATCTCAGGTACGTACATGCATTCCTCCAGTAAAAAACTGCGTCACGAGGGCGCCGCCGCGCGGTTCGAGCGCGTTATCCCGCACCGCGGCAGGCCTAGTGGACCGCATGTTTGATGAGGATGAAGCCTCCTATCAACAATATCATGAAAACGATGGCGAGGAGATTGAAATATTTGTCAATAAAAGATCGTATAGGCGGACCGAAAAAGTAGATGAGGCCTCCCACGAGGAAAAACCTCGCTGATCGGCTCAACACCGATGCGACGACAAACACGGTGAAATCTATCTTAAAGGCGCCTGCTGCAATGGTAAAGACTTTGTACGGAATTGGGGTGAAGCCTGCGATGGCGACTGCCCAGCCTGCATACGTATTGTAGAGATTGCCCACGTAATCCCACCGATCAGCGAACCCGTAGAGCTCGATGATTCGATAGCCAATCAGTTCCATGAACTCGTATCCGATGAGATAACCCAATACGCCTCCAATCACAGAGCCTACAGAACAGACCAACGCGTAATAAAAGGATTTGCGAGGTATGGAGATAGCAAGCGCCATGAGGAGCACATCAGGGGGAATGGGGAAGAAGGATGACTCTGCCAGGGCAAGGAGAAAAAGAGCTGGGACTGCGTATGGACTGTATGCCCATGTTAAGACCCAGTCATAGAGTTTTCGCAGGAAACGCATGAATAAAGACCTTTCCAGGGAAATTAACGGCCGCTGACAAGGGGCTCGAGGGTTGACCACTGACAACGCCAGTGGTATCGAAGGTTGCCATGCAGGAATTCGATAAAGCTTGTTCTGAAAAAAATCAAGAAAAAGGGTGGAACCTGGAGTCGCTGGTGGCCTTGGCCAAAGCCGCCAAGACAAAGGCTTCAGTCCCCTTGAGTCGTTTTCGAGTCGGCGCGGCAGTGCTGACCCGCAGCGGGAACATGTTCGAAGGATGCAACACCGAGTCCTTAATCCCGGTGCTGGGCGTATGCGCGGAGCGCAACGCCGTCAACCACGCAATCATCCATGGAGAAAATGAGTTTCTCGCGGTAGCCGTTGTTTCGGACCTCACTACCCCCCTTCTCCCGTGCGGAACATGCCTTCAGTATCTCCAGGAGTTCGGTCGTCAGCAGGGACGGGATATACTCATCGTAGCGGAAGGCAGATTGGGCGACCGAGTGGTCACCAGCGTAGATGCCTTGTTTCAAGGAGGTTTTAGTCGAGATACCAGCGTACGAGATATCCAGGAGTCCTTTCGCTGGTCCGATGACGACGGAGAGTATTAGCGTCAGCATATTGAGGATTGTCAGTCGGCGATGAAATTGCTATTCGTGGCGCCGAGCCTCCTGCCGCGAAAACGCTTGTCATGAAGTCTCGGAGTACAATAAAATATATAAGATTATTGCGATGTTCCAAAGCTGCTTCGGGCAATCCCCCAACGACGCGGCCGCGCGTCCGGAACGGGCAGAGAGAAGCAACAGGTCGTCATAATGGGAACTAGAGTGCGTCGCAAAAAGACTATAGCAGCCGACGTCGCTGCGGCTGAAGCAGAACCCGCCGGGCGAGTCAAAGGACTCGTCTTTGAACGCGTGTTCTCCATGTCGGATTCCGATCCCCTGAGTATGGTGGAATGGTCAACTCGGCTTGCTGTCATTAGAAACGCCAAAGGCGAGATCATTTTCGAACAGAGCGACGTGGAGGCCCCTACGACGTGGTCGGACATGGCGGTTACCGTTGTCGCCTCGCGTTATTTCAGAGGCAAGCTCGGCGAGGAGGGTCGGGAGAACAGCGTGCGAGGCTTGCTGCTGCGCGTGGCGGACACGATAACCGCTTGGGGCGTCGATCAGGCTTATTTTGCCACGCCTGCCGACGCAGCCGCGTTTCGGGATGAATTGCTTGTGATGCTTGTGCGGCAGATGGCCTCATTCAACAGCCCTGTGTGGTTCAATGTAGGAATCGAGCAGGCGCCTCAATGTTCAGCGTGTTTTATTCTGAGCGTCCAGGATACCATGGAATCGATCCTACAATGGTACTATCAGGAAGGGCTTATCTTCAAGGGCGGTTCAGGGTCAGGCGTCAATCTCTCGCTGCTCCGGTCGTCCAGGGAGCCGCTTGCCGGCGGCGGCACAGCTTCGGGGCCAGTCTCTTTCATGCGGGCAGCCGACGCGTCGGCTGGCGTGATAAAGTCAGGCGGCAAGACCCGCAGGGCCGCAAAGATGGTCATCCTCGACATCACCCACCCGGACATCGTGGAATTTATTCGCTGCAAGGCCATAGAAGAACGAAAGGCCCAGGCCCTTATTCGCGCCGGTTACGACGCCTCTTTCGAGGGCGAAGCCCACGCGAGCGTCGCGTTCCAGAATTCGAACCACTCCGTCAGGGTATCCGATGCGTTCATGAGGGCGGTCGAAGGCGATGAGAGTTGGGAAACGAGATACATACTCAGCGGCCAGGTGGCCAATACCTATTCAGCGCGAGAGTTGTTCCGCGAAATCGCCTCAGCCGCTCACCAATGCGGCGACCCAGGTCTCCAGTTCGAAGACGCCATCAACGCGCGGCATACATGCCCCAACACTGCGCCGATTCGGGCGTCCAATCCATGCGCGGAATACTTCCATGTGGATGATTCCGCCTGCAATCTCGCCTCATTACGCCTGACAGCTTTTCTGGACGACGAAGGGAACTTCGACGCCCACGGATTCCGCCAAGCCGTCAGGGTCATGGTCACCGCTCAGGATATTCTCATCGATCGCGCCGGATATCCCTCAGAAGCGATTGCGCGGAATGCGCGGTCCATGAGGGCCATTGGCCTGGGATACGCGGATTTGGGCGCGCTCCTCATGTCCCTCGGCGCGCCGTACGATTCCGACCAAGGCAGGGCGTGGGCGGCTGCGGTCACTGCCCTGATGACCGGCGAGGCGTATGTGCAGTCAGCAAAGATAGCCGAGATGAGAGGCCCTTTTGCCGAATTCGAAATCAATCGTGAGGCGATGCTCCGCGTCATCTCCTCGCACAAGGAAAGTCTTTCCGACATTAAGGCCGAGCATGTACCGCCAAACCTTGTCTCAGAGGCGACCAGATCGTGGGAGCGAGCTTTGGAACTGGGCGCGCAATGGGGCTATTCCAATTGTCAAGTCACGGTCCTGGCGCCTACGGGAACGGTTGCCTTCATGATGGATTGCGACACCACCGGTATAGAACCCGATGTGGCCCTGGTAAAACACAAGGCCCTTTCCGGAGGCGGCGCATTGCGGATCGTCAACAGAACCGTGGAGAAGGCGCTCCGGCGGCTCGGTTATGACGACGACGCGGTCTCTGACATCTTGGAGCAGCTTGAAGAGCACGGTTCCATGGAATCCATCCCCGCGGTAAAACCTGAACATCTGCCGGTGTTTGACTGCGCGCTTCGGCCGGTCAAAGGAACGAGGATGATCTCCGCGGCAGGTCACCTGAAAATGATGGCCGCGGTTCAGCCATTTATCTCAGGCGGCATCTCCAAAACCATCAATTTACCCTCCGACACAACGGTAGAAGAAATCGAACAGGTATTCATCTCAGCATGGAAAATGAATCTGAAGGCGGTCTCGGTGTATCGAGACGGCTGCAAGACAGTGCAGCCGCTGACGGTCGCGCCGCCCATGGATCAGCAGTTCCCAGGCCCTGTGCGACGCAGACTGCCGGTCGATTGCAAGAGCGTCCGGCACAAATTCGAGATAGCGGGTCAAAAAGGATACATCCACACAGGTTTTTACGAAGACGGCAAAGTGGGGGAGATCTTTATTCGCATGGCCAAGGAAGGCAGCACGATATCTGGTCTTATGGATACCATCGCCACCCTCACCTCCATCGCGCTCCAGTACGGGGTGCCATTGGAAGCGCTAGTGAACAAATTCAGTCACGTGCGTTTCGAACCATCCGGGATGACGACGAATCCCCAGATACCTTTTGCGAAATCCCTCACAGACTACATTTTCCGCTATTTGGGGACGCGTTTTCTGACCCGAGAACAACAAGAGAGGGCAGGACTGTTGGGCGGTGATCACGGTTTACCCGGCCTCACGCGCGACCACGCGGGGATTCACCGAGCGACGTCCACGACCGATACAGGACATACCTTTCATCCGCAGTCCGACGCGCCAGCGTGCCCTGACTGCGGCGCGATCATGGTCAGGAACGGCTCCTGCTACAAGTGTCTCAATTGCGGCGCGACCACGGGTTGCTCGTGACTTTCCTGCCCGGAAGGCCGCTCTTGTCTCCAAAGTTCATGGCATGGCAAGGATGAACGCCCATGACATCGCCGGCCTATCTTACCGCGCTCGAGACGGGCGCGTTGCGCCAAAAAGTCCAGGCTGCTTATGATCTACTGAGGCAGTGCTGTGTCTGCCCCCGATCCTGCGGCGTCAACCGTCTGGAAGACGAACTCGGTTTTTGCGGCATCGGAAAACGCGCCCGCATTGCGTCCGCAGGGCCGCATTTCGGAGAGGAGTCTCCTCTTGTGGGATTCGGCGGGTCCGGGACGATCTTTTTCTCCTCATGCAACTTGAAATGTATTTTCTGCCAAAACTACGACATCAGTCATGAAATGGAGGGTCATGACGTCAGCCCAGAAGACCTGGGGAGGATCATGTTGGGACTGCAGAGGGCAGGCTGTCATAACATCAACTTTGTAACGCCCTCCCACGTGGTTCCCCAGATTCTTTCAGGCGTGCTGTGGGCCGCCGAGAAGGGGCTCGCTCTGCCGCTGGTGTACAACACCAGCGCGTACGATTCCGTGGAGACCCTGCGCATCCTCGAAGGAATCATCGACATCTACATGCCAGACATCAAATGTATGGACCGCGGCCTCAGCGCGGAATTGCTCAATGCGGAGGATTATCCAGAGGTTGCCACAAAGGCCATTGTGGAAATGCACCGGCAAGTGGGGGATTTGCAAATAGGGGAGGACGGCGTCGCTGTGAGGGGCCTCTTGGTGCGCCACCTTGTCATGCCCGAGGACGCTGGAAACACCCACGAGGCCATGCAGTTCATCGCGCAGCGCGTTTCTTTGCATACATACGTCAACATTATGGACCAGTATCGGCCTGTGGCAGGGGCCAAGGGGCATCGACTGATCGGGAGAACCATCACGACTGCCGAATACAAGAGCGCAATCGAAGCGGCGCGGGCCGTTGGGCTCACGCGACTGGATCGCAGGATTCGCTTTCGCGGCCTCTAGTTTTTCGATCGAGCTCTGCCAGACATTGCGTAATTAAATGATCCAACACCAATTGGACATCCTCAACAGGCCCGTAATCGCCTTTGGGACTGGCCAGGTGAATGACGTGCTGCGCAATACGCTTCATGAGGCCCCCATCAAAGCCTACAATAGCAATGGGGATGCCGTCATTGTTCGCGGCGTACTCGAGGGCCTTCACGACGTTGGGCGAATTGCCGCTGGCTGATATTCCCACAACCACGTCGCCAGCCCTCATAAGATTACTCAGTTGACGTTCAAACACGCAGTCGTAGCCAAAATCGTTGGCTATGCACGTAAGCAAGGCCATGTTAGAGGTCAGGCTTATGGCGCGGAAAAGCGACCCGCCGCCAGCGGCCGCCCCGATGGTCAGGTCGTTGGCAAAATGCTCGGCAGTAGCTGCGCTGCCGCCGTTCCCGACGAAAAATATCGTGCTGCCGCGTTGGCGAGCATGAATGAATATATCTATGACCGCAGCCACGGCATGTATGTCTAGGTTGTTCAACAGGTCTTGCACGCGCTGGACGTAGCGTTGAGCAAAGGCAACGGGCGAGAGCATCTCTCCCGCAATAACAGCAGATCGATCCGTCATGGGCGCAGCCTCCTCGACTTCCTGGGAGGGCAATATACCTCGAAAACGGGGCAAAGAGTACAAGGCGAATCTTCCATGCAGACATTTTTAAGATGGAAAAAACGCACCAAATTTGTGATGATCCAGAAAGCGCTATGAGAGTGTTTCTCAAGATTTGGCGCAAGGAATCGAGTGAGTATGAGAGAGTTGAATCCGCAGTATGTGACCGAAGTCAGCGCAGGGGTGAATCAGTGCCCCTATTTTCAACTGCTGTCTATGCGCCTTGTGGAGCTGGAACTCGGACGAGCTGTTCTGCGCATCCGGCTTGCCGAAAAGCATCTCCAGCCCTTTGGGGTCGTCCACGGCGGGGTGTTCTCTTCCATTATCGATGCTGCGGCTTTCTGGGCAGTCTTTTCGGAAGTGGACGAGGACACGGGCATGACAACCGTGGACCTGAAAGTCAATTACTTGGCGCCTGCGTCCCAAGGCGTGATGATTGCCACGGGGCAGCGCATCAAACTTGGCAAGACGCTTGGCTTGGCTGAGGCCACGGTGACGGACGAGGAAGGACGGATTTTGGCTCACGGGACGTCCACCCTCATTATCCTCCCCAATTTTCCGTTTCGAGGCCCCACCCCCCTGCCGCCAAAATTTCTCGAGATTTCGTGCGTGTAGCGCTCCAAGCTCGTCATTTATTCAGCGGCGCGTAGGTATGCAGGAGCTTGTATTGACCGTGAGCAAATTGCTCGCGCCATTCTTCGTTGGTGATGGGCTTTTGGGCGCCGGGGATCAGCTCGTCGTTCCATCCCTCGAAAAAGACTAATTCCATGCCGAACGCCTTGGTCTTGTTCGGGAGATCATAGGCGGCCTTGAAGGGGCCGATGGCCCATTGAAGGAAGGCGCGGTCGCTTCGCACCGAGTAAAAAAATGCGTCAACGATGACCGTGGGATCCAACGCCAAATGCCCTGCGAATTGGGTCAACGCGATGCCCTTCTCGGAATCAGACTGGAAAGGTTTGCCGCTGCGAGAGGCCTCCGAAAGATAGTCGTACGGCTGCCCATTCCACTGGATGCCGCATGCTTCATAGAGTTTTTTCTCTGCCTGGCTGAGTTGCTTCAGGAACTTTTCAATGCCGCGCTGAACCCAAATACGGCCTGGCTTCTTTTTTGTTTCCTTGACGAGCGGCGCGCCCTTGATAATGAGCGCTGATTGCTTGGTCACAAGGATAGTCTGCTCAGCAAGCGCAGTAAGCGCGGATGCGGCGCCATTGAGTCCATAATCTCCTTGTTCAGGCGCCATCATAGTTTCGATGACCGAGACGCACAAACCGTAATAGGAGTCTCGGGAGCCGGGAGGGACACTTTTTTGACCGATCAGTCCCGCCACCTTCTTCTTTCCTTTGGTCAATCCCTGGAGCACATGCTTCATGCGAAGTGTTTCGAAGGCCTTTTGTCTATTGACGTCGGGATCTTGGGCCAAAAAAGTCTGAGAAAGCGCATCCACGACCTGCTGTGTGGGGGTAAAGCGCTCCCCGAAGAATTGGACGCCCACCCCCATGGCTTTATTGATGCGTGGTATTCCCTTTGCTCGCGCGTATGCCAAAATGGCTGACCGATCGATCTTCAGATTGTCCTTGAGCAGTTCCCGAAAAGTAGGCATGTCCGGGGGGCCTACGAGAAATGAATAAAAAGACGCAATCAAATCCAGCCGCTCTTTAAGGGCGGCATTGGCTGGATCGGAGAGCACGCGGCAGATCGGTTCGACCGCGTCGAAGGGGAACAGCATGTACAGGCTTTGACGGAACCACTCTTTGTTGACATCCACATCGAAGGTGGCCTTGCTCAGAAACTGCATCCCCCTGAAATACCTTTGCAGCTCTTCAGATGTCGTATAATGGCCGCGGGGGATATTGCGAGGATCGTTCATGAACCCTTCGACGCGGCTAGTCACATCGGCGGCAACGGATAAATCGACCGCGGCGTCAGGATCCAGGAGTTTGCGCGCCGCCTCGACAAACGCCAAAGAGTGCCCCTGGAGCCCCGTCTGTTTCAGGGCATCCATTGCCTCCATGAGAGTGGGAAGCAGCGTGTGAGTCTCATAGTCCATCAAGACCTTTTGGGTCCTCAGTTTCGCATTTTGGAACAGATAGTTCGACGAGAGATAGAGGTCCCTCCCTTCGTCAAGCTGAGCCGCAGCCCATCCCGTCGTATCTGCGGTAATAGGGCCGAGGAATGAAGGTGGTTTTGCCGTCGGCTTTTGGCGGGCCGCTGGTACGAGCGTCCAGGCGCAAAGCGCCGCAATCAACAAAATGATCACATAAAGCAATAGCTTGCCCTGCACTCGATTCATTGTTTTCTCCTTACGGAAACCGCCTGCCCTGGATTGCCCCGACCCGGCTAATGGGTCCCCTCTGAATCGCTCCATGTTCACAACCAATAATCGCATTGCACGAGAAATCCTGACAAAAAATCCTTACGGTCAGGATTCACGTGCTTTTTCGGCGTTGCGAGGGGCCAAGAAGGCCGCGACGCCATGCCAGCCCGCCTCAATCGAACAGAGAGGCCGCGTTTGAGTCCGCGGCGTTCCTTGGGAACTCCTATACCCCAATATTCGATGTTTGTGGCAAAAAATTTGGTTGCCTCCGGCAACCTCGGTAGGCGGTTTTCTCAAGCCTCTTTGTTACTATACAACGTCTCGAAACTTCTGTCTGAATGAGGCGCGCCACTACGTGAACATAATGACTTTCACATTCTGCGCTGCGGTTGGGAAAGTTTCAGTTGATACCGACGCAGCGCCTGATCTGGCAGGCCGGACGCGATCCGGCGTCCAGGACACTCGTCATGGATTCCCACTTACTTGGGAGTGACATGCAGCGGATCAACAGCGCAATTTGCGGTTGTTTTCGAGAGCGGCTACACGTCTGAAGACGCCGGCCACGCCAATCCCACATCGGTCTGTTGGGCCCACTTCCGTGGCGCGCCTTGACTTGCTGCAAGACCTTACGGTAAAGATACTGCACAAAATGAACGGCTCGATGCCCAAGCAGCGGGGAATCAATCGCTGCCGGTGACCGGGAAAGAGCGACTTGGAGTTACTCAACCCGTCAGGTCCGGAAGGAAGCAGCGGAAGTAATCTCGGGGGTCGGCTTTTACACCCGATCACCGGCTGCGGGTGGTTCCCCCCTCCTCTTGCAAGGAATCGCGGTGGAATGCCTTCCTACCTCGTACTCGCACGCAAATATCGACCAGCCCGTTTCTCAGAAGTCATTGGTCAGAGTCACGTTACAAAAACGTTGATGAACGCCCTGGTGTCGGGGCGGGTCGCTCATGCATTTCTTTTCTGCGGCGTTCGAGGAGTCGGCAAGACCACCATCGCGAGGATACTCGCCAAAGCATTGAATTGCTCCGGGAGACAGCCTTCAGACCCGGAGCCCTGCAACAAGTGTGTTTCTTGTCAAGAGATCAATCGCGGGGCAAGCATCGATGTCCAGGAGATCGACGGCGCATCGAACACGTCGGTGGACAATATCAGGGAGATTAATGAAAACCTGCGGTATCCCCCTGCTTCCTCGCCGTACCGAGTCATCATTATCGATGAAGTTCACATGATCTCGGTGAACGCCTTTAACGCCCTCCTGAAAACGCTTGAAGAGCCGCCCGCGCATGCAAAATTCATATTTGCCACCACCGAATCCCATAAGGTGCCGGCCACTATCAACTCCAGGTGCCAGAGGTTCAATTTTCGGACCATCTCGCTGAGAGAAATCATCTCCGGCATGGCCGCAATTCTCCAAAAAGAAGGCGTTGAAGCGTCTGAAGAAGCGCTCGCGTTGATCGCGAGAGAGGCTCAAGGCTCTTTCCGCGACGCCCTCAGCCTATTGGATCAAGTAGTAGCGTTCGGCTCAACGCGCATCACCGAGGAAGATGTGCAGGCAGCCCTGGGAATTTCCGGTCGAGCGAGTTTCGCCCAGTTGGCCAGGGCCATCATCGAGAGGCGACCAGACCAAGCCCTCCTCATTCTCCATAAGCTTTTCCAGGACGGCGCAAATCCAGAGCAGTACCTGTTGGACTTCATTCATTACATGCGAAACATGCTCATGGTAAAGACACTGCCTCAAAGCTCCCAAACAGACGGCATATTGGATGCGCCCCAATCTGAACTGTCTGAACTCGCGGAGTTGGCTGCTTTGACGTCTGCCGAGCAGTTGCAACTCTTTTTTTCGTTGTTGCTCAGAAGCGAGGGTGAAATTCGGCGGTCTCTCGACCCCTGGATTTTTCTGGAAATGACTGTGCTTCGGGCGATACACGCGCCGGATGTGGTCGATCTGAAGGAGCTGATCCAAAGGATCGACGGCCAAGTAGGTCGTGAAAGCGCGAGGCCGCCACAGAATCATTTCGAGCGCAGGCCGGTTGCCCCGCGGCCGCAGTCTTCGGCCCCAACGACATCTTACGATGTTGGAACAACGCCCGAGCAACTGCAGGACCGCACTGAAACTGGTGCGGAACGCGGTTTCACCATCACCGGCATCACGCCCATCGCGTCAGGGCCGCCGGACGAGGTATGGTTGGAATTGAGAAATCGGCTTGCGGCAAGCGCTTGCGACCGTTTCATCGTGTCGCTCATGGAGCATGGCAGTCTCATATCTTATGGTCCGAAGACGGTGGAAATTGGTTTTCACAAGGCTTTTTACAGCAAGGAATTTGAAAGCCGTTTGCATAGCAAGGCAGAGATAAGAGAAATATTCAATGAATTTTTTGGCGGCGCCCAAATCAAGGTGCTCAATCTTACCTCCGAGACCACTCTTGCAAGCCCGCAGCCTTACGACGCTCCGTCGGATGGTCAATCTGATTTGGATCGCGCCCTCAAATCAGAGGCACTCGAAAATCCCATCACCAAGGCGGTGCTCGCGGAATTTGACGACGCCACGATCGAGGACATCAGAATTATCGCTCCCAAAGGCTGATTCCTGGCCTTCTGCTTGACAGGCCGCCATGAACGCCTTAACTTAGAATGGTTTTTCAGGGCGCCTGAAGACGCACAGCATAAAGAGGAGAAAAAGATGGCGGGATGTACAAGTTGTTCAGGTTGCAATCCCTATTCTGCAGCCACGAAGAAGCCCGAACTGGAGAAATTGGAAAAGGGAGAGCGGTCTCCCAACCCTCGATATCCACTCGTCTTTGTAGGCAGGCAGGCCATCTACACGGAAAACGGCATTCAGATGATCGTCACGGTGATGGAAGATCAATGCGATGATCAGTGCGATTGTTTTGTCCTGAAACCGGTGCGTATATTGAGAGATCCCAGAGAAGAATATGCAGTAGGCAAATCCTTTGAGGTGAGTCAGGCGGCGGGGGCGAGTCTCTGGAAGCTGCAGGGCTTGATTTAGAACGTCGAAGCGCCTCATCCGAGCGCGCGCACGGGGCGCAGAACCTAAATTGCAATAATGAAGCGTTATACCATTGAAGAACTGCAAGACCACGAACGCGGCGGTGGGCGGCCGGTGCTGATCGCGGTGAGAGGCAAGGTGTACGACGTGTCTGCGAGCCAGCGGTGGACAGCCGGCGTGCACATGAAGCGGCATCATGCATGGGCGGACCTCACCAACGACATAAAGGCTGCGCCTCATGGATTGGACGTCCTGGATCGCTTTCCTCTCGTCGGAACCGTGGCAGCGACGGGGCAAAAAGAGTTTACAGGGTTCCGCGGCCGCTGCGAAGTGTGGCTTGAGAGACATCCTTTTTTTCGACGTCATCCTCATCCAGCGATCGTTCATTTTCCGATCGGTCTGCTGATGGCGGCCCCGCTGCTCGCGGTCTTGGCGTACCTTTTCCACTCTGCGGCCACCGAGTGGGCCTCCTTCTGCTGCCTGGTTCTTGGCGTCGCCGCGATCCCGATGGCTATCGCAACCGGATACGCCACGTGGTGGCTCAATTACGAATTCGCCGCATCCGCGCTTATTTTCAGAAAAAGATCCCTTGCGTGGTTTGCCTTATTCCTCGGCGCGGCTCTGATATTCATTCGGGCGTCTCTGATGTGGGACCCGTTTTCGCATACTTTTGGCCAGCGGCTGGGATATTTCCTCGGTTTGGCGCTGCTTTCCGTCATTACCGCGTACATTGGGTACTTAGGTGGAAAGCTGACCTTTCCATATGAGTAGCAGCGTTTGTGAGGCCGAGAGACGTCTTGGCGCGCCAGCGACAGACAGGGGGATAACGCATTGACCTCAGGCCATATGAACATGGCAGCACAAAGCCGGTGGAAGCTTTATCTTGGGCTCTCGAGGACGCCTCACGGGCTGCTCGACGTGGCCACGCCGGCCATGGCAGCGCTCCTCTGGCTAGGCCATTTCCCGCCGCTTGCGGTGATCATCGTCGGACTCGTCACCGCGTTTGCTGGATACAACGCAGTGTATGCCCTCAACGACCTCATCGATTATCGGATCGATTGTGACAGGTTAGCCCAAAAAGAGGACGCATCCACTTTCTTTCATGTGGACGAAGTGTTGGTTCGGCATCCCATTGCCAGAGGATTGCTCAGTTTTCAACAGGGGCTGATCTGGTGCGTGGGATGGGGAGTCGTCGCGATCATAGGCGCGCTGTGGCTGAATCCTGTGTGCGTGGCGGTTTTCTTTGTGTCGGCCTGTTGCGAGGCGCTCTACTGCCGGCTCTTGAGGGTGACGCATCTTAAGATCATCCCGTCTGCCATCGTCAAATCCTCCGGAGGCCTGGCCGGCGTGCTCGCGGTGGACCCTAATCCAGCATGGGGCTTTCTCGGCGCGCTTCTTCTCTGGCTGGCGGCCTGGGAAATCGGCGGCCAGAACATCGCCAACGATATCGTGGACCGGGAAGACGATCTGAAGGTTTCCGCCAAAACCACTGCGACCGTCCTCGGGGTTCAGGAGGCGGTGTTTCGCGTAATTGTAGCGGTGTCCGTGGCGTGGTTTGGCGGGCTTGTCATCTATTGGTTGGCAGGCGACGGATTAGGACGACTTTATCCTGTGGTCGCGGTATTGTTGGGTTGGTATCTCCTCATCGCGCCGGCGCGGCGGCTTTTCTTTGATCCTGGGCCCGAAACTGCGGCGGACCTGTTCAACAAGGCAAGCTATATGCCAGTTTGTTTCCTTGCCCTCGCGGCCGTCAGCATACTCGCGCCCGTGTGATTGCCGCCAATCGCGAGATCAACCGCCAAGGGAGTTCTTCTGATCCAGCCCGACGTAAAACAAAGCATGCTCATGAATTGGCCGGAACGGGTGTGGATACACAGCCCTGTTCGCCGATTCGTGCAGGCATTGGAAGTGAGGAAGTGGCTGAGGATCAGCGGCCGGAAGAGCGTACATCTGGCCCTCGAAATAGGGTGCGGCGCCGGACGCGGGGCGCAAATGGTCGCTCGGCTGATGGGTTACGAGACCATTGTCGCGTTCGATCTCGAAGAGCGTCTCGTAAAAAAGTCCATCCGCAATCGGGCTCGCGATTTGGCAGAGAGGCTGCAATTTTTTGTGGGGGACGCCCAAGACCTCCCCTTCCCTGACGCGTGTTTTGACGCAGTCATCAACTTTGGCATCATCCATCACGTCATCGACTGGCGACGGTGTATAAGAGAACTGAGTCGCGTGACGAAGCCCGGCGGGCTTTTTTGTTTCGAGGAGATTTTCCCTGCTCTGTACGCGAACGCCATTCTTGGCCGTATGCTGAGACATCCGACCCGAGACCGATTCGATGAAAAAGAGTTTCTGGAGGAATTGAGGCGCAACGATTTCCGACTCTTACCTCGAGTCAAAACTGGCTCGAAGTACAGGATCATTGGGGTTGCTGAAAAAGTGGCGGAGTAGTGGCTGAGATGAAAAAACTTCTCCTATGGTTGGCGCCGTTGATCATGTTGTATGGGTGCGGCATTTACCTGCAATCGATCAAGGACGAGATTCGCATCCCTTTTGTCAGCGATCAAGGCGCCTCACAAAAAAGACAAAACTCCTACGAGGCCCTAGATGGCCATTCTCAATCTTCACAACTGGACGCCGATAAGCAAGGCCAACGGCCCGGGCGATAGATTTGTGCTGTGGTTCCAGGGCTGCTCCCTGGAATGTCCCGGCTGCTTCAACGTCGAAACCCACTCTCCCGCGCCGCATATTCTCATGCCCCACGAAGAGGTCGCAGCCATGATCCTCGGCATGGCGGACAGGGTGGAAGGCGTGACTATTTCTGGAGGGGAACCCATGGAACAGCCGCTCGGCTCGCTGCTATTGCTCGAGGCCCTTCATAAGACCGCATGCCTTTCCGTGGTCCTTTATTCGGGCTATACGTACGAGGAAATGCGCATGCTGCCCCATGGACTGGAAATACTGGATCACGTGGACATTCTCATCGCAGGACGTTTCAACCGACATCTCGCTGCGCCAAAAGGGATTGTCGGCTCCTCAAACCAGGAAATTCGTTTTTTGAGTTCGCGATATACGCCTCTTGACATTGCCGATTGGAGCGAGGCGGAATTGATCATCGACAAGGAGGGTCAGATTACCGTAAGCGGCGTTCAGGCGCCGATGCTGACCGTGTGAGTGAGAGCAGCTTTCATTGTCGAGAACTGATCGAGAGGGAACAGTCGTGTCATCATTTATCGAAGAACTTGACCACTGTATTCGCGCGCGGTTCACGCTCATATGCGTTGTGTCGCTGGAGGAGGAGTCCATTCTGGAGCAACTGAGGACCCTCTGCGCCAACACCAATCGCCGGCTCTATCGGTGGGACCATGCGGATTATTTTCAGGTCTTGTGCGGCGAAGGGTCTGCGCCCAACGCCAAAGACCCGTTAAGCGCGCTGGCTGCGATCGAGCATCTTGCTGATGACGCAATCGTGGCGCTGTGCGATTTTCATCAATGCTGGCATGGCCAGCCCAGGGTCGTCAGAAAGTTGAGGAATCTCGCGGCGATCCTCAAATTCTCCCGTAAAACTGTGGTCATCACCGCGCCCACGTGGAAGGTCCCAGACGAGTTGCGCGACGAGATTGTGGTGATGGATTTTCCTGCGCCAGGTCTAGCCGAGATGGAAATGATCCTTTCCTCGCTCACCTCTGCGGCGGGCGTAAAAGTCAACTTGACGCCTGCAGGCAGAGAAAAATTGTTGCAGGCCGCGCTAGGGCTTTCTTGCAGTCAGGCGCGTCGAGTGTTCTCGCGTGCAATCGTGGCAAAAGGTGGGCTGGATGAACGCGACATAGACAGCGTCAACGCGGCGAAGAAACAGATTATACGGGATTTTGGAGCCCTCGAGTTCTTCTCCCCTTCAGAAACCATCAGCGACGTAGGCGGACTGGACAACCTCAAGGAATGGCTCCGCACACGAGAAAGGGCGTTCAGCAAAGAGGCGAGGAATTATGGCTTGCCAGAGCCCAAGGGCATCGCGCTTATCGGCATCCCCGGTACGGGAAAATCTTTGACCGCCAAGATGATTGCCGGCCTGTGGCGTCTGCCCCTGGTGCGCCTCGATCTCGGCGCGCTGTTCGGCAGCTACGTAGGCCAATCTGAGGAAAATACGCGGCGAGCCCTGGCAGTCGCTGAAATCATCTCTCCGTGTATCCTCTGGATTGACGAAATAGAAAAAGGCCTGTCCGTATCCGGCGGCGACGGCGGCGCATCCATGAGGGTCTTTGCCGGCATCCTCTCGTGGATGCAGGAAAAGACCAAGCCTGTGTTCGTTGTGGCCACTGCAAACAACATCTCCCTCATCCCGCCCGAGTTGATGCGCAAAGGACGGGTGGACGAGATCTTTTTCCTAGATCTCCCCACGTTCCAAGAGCGACAGGAAATCTTCGAGGTGCATCTCCGAAAACGGCGCCGACCCGTCCAAAACTATGATCTGGATCGATTAGCCCAAGCATCCCAAGGCTTCGTAGGCGCGGAAATCGAGCAGGCGGTCATCGACGCCATGTATCACGCGTTCAGCGACAGGCAAGAACCCGGTCGAGACTTTACTACGCACGACATTCTGACCGCCTTGGAAAAACAGGTGCCCATCAGCCGCTCGCACCGAGAAACCATCGACGAGCTGCGCAAATGGCTGTCCGAAGGCCGCGCCCAGTCCGCCTCGCTGCCGGACTAGTTTCACGCGATGGAACAAAAACGACCCGCACATTCGATAAAGCATTTTTCGAAAGTAAGCTCGAGATACGAGGTTGTCTCGCGGCGTTGACTTCTCAATTCGACGTTATTACGCTTTGTACATCAATCATAAAGGAGTGACGAAGTATGTTCACCCGCACTAAGTTGTTTGCCGCTGCGCTTTTCGCTCTTTGCTCCATCGCGTCTCCATTTGTCTCCCCAGTCATTGGAGAAAATGCTACAGACAAAGAACTCAAAACTTTTCAAGGAACTTGGATCATGGTCTCGGGAGAAATGGATGGAAAGAAAATCTCCGACGAGCATGTGAATAAGAGTAAAATAGTGTATCAGGGGCACAAGGGGCAGCTCACTGCTCCGCACCAGAGTAATGACACAATTTTATTCGAGGTCGTAAAGATAGATCCGACGAAAAGCCCAAAAGAATTTTCCTTTATCCGCAAGACTGGGCCAAGCGCGGGCAAGACTATAACAGCGATTTACGAGTTCGACGGTAACGACCAGTACAAATTCGCCTTTGACCCGACCGCAGTCACAACTCCAAAAGACTTCACTACCAAAGAGGGAACCGGCTACATCCGACAGACGTGGAAGAGGTCCAAGCCGTAGGGGAAATGTTTGTCACGGGGCAACACCCGTGGAACAGTGATCGACGCCTATGATGTCCATTCCTAATACCCCAGGGCTTCACCCTGGGCTATGTACCTGCGCCCCGCAGGTGCGGGGCTTTCGCCGCGCCACACGATAGCAATATCCCCTGAGCCCCGCCTATGCGCGGGGCGCTGCGTTTTTTAGCCACGGGTGAAGGCCGTGGAGCGGTGATCGACGTCTGGGATGTCCGTTCCTATATCCCAGGGCTTCACCCTGAGCTATGGTCCCGCGCCCCACAAGAGCGGGGCTTTGGCCGCCCCGAACGATCGGAATTCGCCCCCGGCAATAATT
>JBMFOE010000047.1:0-27300 GCA_049969795.1 Desulfomonilaceae bacterium | reverse complement strand
CTTGCACTCGCATCGATTGGCGGCGATAGTTATCTGAATCATACGCCAACTGTCCATATCTCCCGTCGATGCGCTCAGCGGCGGATTCCATTTCCGATTCGGTCAGATGAGCCATGGTTCGTCTTTTGGTAGGGGCGACGCATGCGTCGCCCCTACTCAATTCCCACCCGTTCCAGGATCTCACCCAACCTTTCCCCCTGTTGGTTATGGGCAATGTAGAAATCCAAGATCCTTTCAAGGACTTTCAGCGCTTCGGATGGCGCAAAAATCCCCTTTAATTCAGACGCCAATCTCGGGTGTCTCCCTAATTTTCCCCCTATCATTATCCTGAAACCTTCTTTGCCTCGCACGAGCGTCTCGGTGGGGCATGCCTTGACGCATTGACCGCAGAAAACGCACGCGGTCGCGTCAATGAAAGGAACGTCCATTTCTTGTGAGACTTTGATAGCCTTCTCTTGGCAGGCCTCGGCGCAAAGCCCGCAACGGGTGCATTCGTGTGCGCCGACCACAGGAACCGCGGCTGCGATTATCCCCACATCAGCAATCTGGGGTCTGGAACACGCATTGGGACAATCCGCGAGAGAAACGCTGAATTCATGATGAAACTTCAGCGGACCGGCGACCTTCGACTTGAGAAAAGATTTCAGATCCCTCCTCTTTAATATGTCCTCTATCCTTTGAGCAAAGTCGTTCTGGTCAAGGATTCTGTTCGGACAACCGCCCGAGCCGAAGCAATGCTCTAGACGATAGCCCTTCACATCGTCTTCCATTTTTTGCAGAAAACGCTGCTTCGCGGCGTGGACGTGATCGAGCGTCACTTCTGCCGAGCCCGCGGCCTCCGCTTCCGATTCAATCTTTTTTCTGACCCTTTTTCTTACGAAAAACGGGACCTTGGCTATGGCTTCTTCAGCGCTTTTACTCCAACGCATACCTGCCCTCATGAATCATGACTTTGACATCGACTCTAGGGTCGCGTATTCATCCACCATGTCGTGCTCAAGGAGCGTCTGTCTCGAGGGTATACCTGAGACTGGATCAAGTCCCATGAGGCCGTAAAACTTGTCTTTCATGCCTTGGAAGTTGATTTCTATGCCCTCCGGCGCGCCGTCAACGGCCGGCTGCAACAGCCTCTCGGAAAGCGAGTCGTCCTTTGCGGTCAAACCATAGCGGTAGTTGAGCAGCCGGTTAAGATAAAAGACTCGCCGGCCCGACTTCATCATTTCATCTATGTCCCAATCGTATCCAGCCACGGTATTGAAGAGCTCGACCCACTCGGGTATCGAGATTTCCCTGTCCGCAAATTGGCAGTAGCACGCGCTGTTTTCGATGCTCCCGAGGGCCGCAGCGATGCATGCTGTTTCGGCCTTGTATTCATCTGACATGGGTTCCAGCTCGTATTCAAAACCAATCTCCGGGTAGTAGCAGGCGCCCATTTCCATGAACAGCATCGGATAGGCCACGTGGCAGGCCCCGCGGTGGCTTATTGCGTAGGCGAGGGCCAGCCCATGGCCGCCTCCTCGAGGATCGTGCATGGGGGCTTCCAACCCTTTGCCGTGCACAACGTAGCGCTCGGCCCCCTTCCCAATGCTCCTCGCAGCGGATACGCTGCCCTCGGCCAAGAGTTTTCCGAGCGGCCCTTTGCGATATGCAATGGCAGGCAACACGTCAGCGATGACGGTCCGCACATCTCCCCATTGGAGAGCTATCCCTCCGGTATCCTCCATGGTCAACGCTCCCTTTTCAAACGCCTCCATGGCCCAGGCTATGGTCGCGCCCGCAGTTATGGTATCCAAGCCCAGTTCGTTGCAGAGACGACCGGCCTTACACGTCGCGGCCAAATCCATTGAGCCGAGCAATGCGCCAAAGGCTACAATGGTCTCATACTCCGGACCGGGGCCTTTGGGAACGGCCCAGGGGCCATCTTTTACCTCAACAACTCTCTTGCACGCCACGCCGCAAAACGCGCATTGGCCGTGGTGTACCAGGTACTTCTCCGTCAAAGTACTGCCGGTGAGCGCCTCTGCCATTTCCTCCCAAAAATTCGACTGGAAATTGCGGATCGGCACGTCGCCGGCGTGGACGGCGCCTTCTAAATTGGCCGCGGTGCCGTTTTCGTGCAACACGTTCGAGGCCAACGCCTCCTTGATCTTCTTGTTAAGCTCCCTGCGCAGGACACTGAACGCATTGGGGTCTTTGAGCTTCAATTCCTTTTTCGTCCCCTTCACCACAATGGCCTTGAGATTTTTGGAACCCAGAACCGCCCCGAATCCCGCTCGGCCAAAGGCGTGATGACCCTCGTTGAGGATGCACGCGTATTTGACGAGATTTTCGCCAGCAGGGCCGATTGCCAACGTCCGGACGTCTTTGCCGCATTGTTTCCGGAGATCGGAAGTGGTCGAAAGGATACTCTTTCCCCAGTGATCAACTGCATCCAGGAGCTGAACCGCATCGTCATCGATGGTCAGAATAACAGGCTTTTCAGATCTGCCTCGTAATATGATCCCATCGTACCCTGCGTATCTCAATTCTGGAGCGAAGTAGCCTCCGCACGACGAATCTCCCCAATGTCCCGTCAAGGGTGAACAGCCGGCTACGCACCCGCGACTGGCTCCGGAGAGTCGCAACCCAGCGAAGGGGCCAAGGGCGAAGATAAGCAGCGCCTCCGGCGACAGTGGATCCGCCGAGAAACTCCCCATGTCCCAGAACAGCCTGGCCGCCAGGCCGCTCCCCCCAATGTATTTGCGGTAGTAGCTCTCGGGCGGCGAGAAGGTATCCACCATGCGCGCCGCGAGATCGACGTCAATGAAACGCCCAGTGTTTCCCCACATACATTGCACCTCCGCCAAGGCTTATTTCAGTATCTTGTCTTCCCAGCCCATGTCTTTGAGGACTTGGTTGTAAATGGCTGCCACCTTTTTGAGCTTCGGAGCCAACTTCAGGAGTCCTGTGGCCGAACCTTTTACCCTTATCTTGCGCCGGGTGATGGCCATGACAGGGTTGAGCTTGTTGGACCACGAGCGATGCGCATCGTCGGCGGACAGGCTCATGATCAAGTCAGGGTCCTCCGAGGGCTTTCCCTGCGCCACCACGATGGGGTCCTTGCGAGCGTCCACGTGAAACGAACAGTTGGGGCCGTCTTCAGTATAGTCAAACCATATGAGTTGGTTCACCTTTCGCAGTCCCTGGGCGAGCTCCGGATCCTCTTGCGCTCTGCGGAACAGCTCCAAGAAAGCCTTTATTGGTTCGTTTTCATCTTTCCAGTACTCCATGGAAGTCCTCCTCGTTTTTTATAGCGCCTCCACAAAAAGCTCTCGAATATCATCTTCTTCGGCGTACCTAGGGTTGTAGCTTATCTGACCGTCTGCCGCGGCGAGCTCTACCAGCGGCGCCAGGGATTCCGCGTCGTCGCTGACTCCAAAGTCGCGGAGCGTTTCCGTGAGACCAATCTCGGTTTTCAAATTTCGCACCGCGTCGAGAGCGAGCCCCGCGGCCCTCTCTGGGGACATATCGGCCGGAGAAAGTCCGGCAGCTTCTGCAACGAGCATGTACCGGACAGCCGCCGCCTCGAGATTGAATTCCATCACCACGGGCAACATGATGGCATTGGCCAGGCCGTGGGGGATTCCGTAAATGGCCCCGAGCGCATGCGCGCAGGCGTGACACGCGCCCGTCATGGTGTTGCAGAAGCACATGCCCGCCATGGTTGATGCGATGAGCATGTTTCCCCGCGCCTCGATGTCGGCGGGGTTGCTCATTGCTATGGGCAAGTATTTGAAGATAAGCCGAATGGCGTGGAGGCCGAGTGCATCGGAGATAGGTTGCGCCCCCGTCGAGGTGACGCCTTCTATGGCGTGGGTAAGGGCGTCCATGCCGGTAAATGCGGTGATCTTGGGCGGCAGGCCCACCGTGAGTTCAGGGTCAAGCATAGCCAAATCGGCATTGCAGTAGGGGTGCGTTACCGAAAGTTTTGCCCTGGCCTGGGTGTCCAGCACCACCAGGGCGTTGGTCACCTCGCAGCCGGTGCCGGCTGTAGTGGGAAACGCGACATGGGGCGGCAATCGCAGAGCCCCCTCCCACAGGCCAGCCTGATCCGCAAAGGGTTGAAAATCGTCTCCTTCATGCCCAATGAGAATATTGATGGCCTTGGCCGTGTCCAGAACGCTTCCGCCTCCCACCGCCACCATGCAATCCGCCTCATGGCTGCGGTAAAAACGCGCCCCCTCGTTGATAATGTCGATCCGCGCATCCTGTTCGATGCCGTCGAAAAGCCCTACAAACGAGAGGCTCGATCCCTCTAGGGCATCGATCACCTGTTGGGCGACGCCGGCCTGCACGACTCCCTTGTCTGAATAGACCGCCACCCTGGTCCCCCCTAGCTGTTCCAGTTCAAAGGCCAGTTCCTTTCTCACCCCGGGTGAATACATGATACGCGGCCGGTTTACCCACGTGAAAAATGGTTCAAATGCAACCCCAGGCCATTTCATGAAACGATCCCCCTCTGCTGAGCAATGAGATAACAGAAGATGATCCACAATGTACACGGATTCGTCACGTATTGCATCTTTTTTTGACGAGAGGCTGGTAATTCTTCTTTTCGGCACAAAATTTCTCGCTTTGCTCGAACTGACAGAGAACATACTACTTCTGGAAACTTCTGTCGGAATAAGGCGCGCCGAGGCGCGAATATGATGACTTTCAAAGTCTGCGCCACTACGCCTGATTTGTCATGCCGGACTCGATCCGGCGCCCAGGAAACGAAAAATGGATTCCCACTTCCGTGGGAATGACATGGAGCGGGTCAACAGCGCAATTCGCGATGTTTTTCGAGAATGGCTCTAGGGCGCTCGAAATGTCGCGGCTTCATCGAATTCGTGATTCATCGTGAAAACTGGTATATACAAGACTGCGGAGAAGTTGATCCACGCGATATGCGCCCTACATTGAATTGGCTTCCTTGAACGCCGGCGTTGCGCTGTCGCTGATCCAATTTCTTTGACGTCATACCGCATTTGGAGTTATTGTCCCTCGGTGATGGAAAGTATGTGCGCCAAGATTCAGGTCGGCGTCGTCGGCGTCGGCTCCATGGGGCAACACCATGCGCGCGTGTTGTCAGAAACGCCGCGCGTGGACTTTGTCGGGGTCTATGACCCCGATCACGAAAGAGCTGTCGAGATATGCAGGCGTTTCGGGGGACGCTCCTTTGCCGCGCTCGAGGATCTTCTTGGCCATGTGCAGGCTGTCACAATTGCGGCCCCCACGACCCTTCACGCCGAGTTGGCCATAAGATGCCTAGAAAAAGACTGCCATGTACTCGTCGAGAAACCCTTGGCCCACAGCGTCAAGAGCGCAGAAGAGTTGGTAAAAACGGCCAAGACAAGGGGCAAAACGCTCATGGTTGGCCACATCGAGCGTTATAATCCCGCTGTCCAGGCGCTCCTCGAACGCCTGGCGCGCGTACCCGAACCCGTGCTCGCCATAGACGCGCGACGACTAAGCCCCTTTGACGGCTCCCGATGCCTCGATGTGGACGTGCTGCATGACCTGCTTGTACACGACCTAGACCTGGCGCTTGAAATAGGCAATTCCGACATCGCGGACATTTCCGCAGTGGGACGGTCCGTGTTTTCGGATAAGCTCGATATGGCCCATGTGCGCATTCTTTTCGCAAACAAAACGTGGGCAAGCTTCACGACGGCGAAATGCTCGCCAAAAAAAATGCGTTCCATTACAGTATCCACTCCGAGCAGGGTAATGGAGGCGGATACGATCGCCCGAAGCCTTGTAATTCACACGGCCCACGAGCTCCCGGACTTGGGATCGCGTGCATGCTATATGGGCGACATAGAGCGCCAAGATGTGGCGGTAGAGGATAAAGAACCTTTGCGAGTCGAATTGGAAGACTTCGTTTCAGCGATCCTTGACAACAGGCCGCCCATTGGGGACGCCGCGCGGGGCCTCAAAGTCCTCAAGGCCCTTGGAGCGATTGCGGAAGTCATTCGCGGGTAACAGATATTGTGAGTCGGGCCTAGGCAGACCGAGGAGCGCCCTTTTCCTGTAGAGGCCGAGCCAGAAGCGAGGCTGCTCGCCTGTTCCTTCACAACACCTTGTTCAAGCCGTATTCTATGATGCCCGTTGCGCCTGCCTTGATCAATTTGGGCAGCAAGGACCGAACAACCTCTTCGGAAACGACGGACTCCACGGAAAACCAATCTGATTTATACAGACCTGCGACTGTCGGCGCGTTGAGGGAAGGGAGCAAGCTCACCACTCCCTCTAGTTTGTCTGAGGGCACATTCATTTTCAGTCCGACCATCTTGCGCGCCTCGAGAGCAGCCTGCAGGAGCAAGTGGATTTGGTCTATTTTTTCCCGCTTGAATGGATCGGCATAGGCTTTGTGATTCGCAATCAACTGGGTGTTGGTGGTGAGCAGCGTGTGTATGATTTTGAGGCCGTTGGCCCGGAGCGTGCTTCCCGTCTCGGTCACGTCCACGATGGCGTCAACTACGCCTTCGTTTACCTTGGCCTCGGTGCTGCCCCACGAGAATTCCACCTCGACCGCGATTCCTCGTTCGGCAAAAAAGCGACGAGTCACGCCCACCAGTTCGGTTGCAACGCGTTTGCCCTGGAGGTCCTCTGGGACCCGATAGTCAGATTCCGCGTCAACCGCCAGCACCCAGCGGGCTGGATTTTGAGACACCTTAGAGTACACCAGATCGTCAATAACCTTTACGTCCGATTCATTCTCCAGTATCCAATCCTTGCCCGTCAGGCCCGCGTCAAACGTCCCAGATTCTACGTACCGAGAAATCTCCTGGGCTCTCAAACGCGCCATGACGATCTCGTCGTCATCCACGCTGGGAAAATAGCTCCTCGGGGAAACCGTTATGTTCCACCCAGCCCTCTTGAACAAATCTATGGTAGCCTGTTCAAGGCTCCCCTTCGGTATGACCAATCGTAAAGGGTCTTTATGCATCTATGTCCTCAATGGCTCCCTCTGAAGTGATCCGCCGGAAAAAACAGCTCCACCGCCTTGTGTGGCAGGCGCCTCGGCCCTGCTGATCCACGAGCAGTAGAATCGTGTCCTCGTCGCAATCAAGAAGGACCTCTTTCACTATTTGGATATCGCCGGACGTCTGACCTTTGCGCCAAAGCTCCTGCCGAGAACGGCTCCAGTAGCAGGCGCGGCCCTCTCGCAGCGTCGTTTCCAGCGCCTCGGCATTCATGTACGCTAGCATCAAGACCTTGCCCGTCTTCACGTCCTGCGCAATAGCGGGAACAAGGCCATTCCCCTTGACGAAATTCACGAGCTCCGCAAGCCCTGGCCTACTGAGCGCCATTATCATTCCTCCTCAGAGCCGGACAAAAAATCTTGTTCCATGGCCCGCAGGATATTGCTGATGACCAGGGCCCCAATCTGCACGACCTGGGGCTCCATGGTCCCGTCCAGCAGCCCTTTCAAGAGCTTGTTGAGCAAGACCACGCCGTCGCGGGGACTTTGGATCAGAAGATCAGACGAAGCCCGATCGGAGGCGATGTCCGTCGCGGTAAAAGACGCTTGCCTGCCCATCCCCTCACGTCGAGGCGCTACGCCCCTTGACTTGAGGATGTCTTCAAAGATGTGCAAAGCCTCAGGCGTATAGTCGTCTCGCTCTTCCTTCAGGATCCTCAGTATTTCTTCGCTCGACAGCGCTTCTAAACGCTCTCTGTCAATGGAATATCCGGGCATGTGATTTCTCCGATTGGCAACAAGCCGCTATAAGATTACTTCACCACTATGTCCAGCATCTTGACCGTCTGATCGTCGCGTTCCCAGTCCATCTTATCCATCCAGTCCCAAATCTTTTTGGCCGAACACCCGCCTAAAAAGAGCACAAGCAGACAGATTGCCGCATACTTTTTCATAGCCTTGTCCTCTGAAGCCAATGAACCGAGCCTTGTCGCGTCTCATGACAGTTTATCATAGCATTCCTGCAGCGGCCAAATCAACCGGGCAGCATAAAATTAAACTGTTGTATTAACAAATTAGTTTATTAATCTGATAAAATTATATATTCCATATCTATTGTTGGTGTGATATCATAATACACGACGACGTCTTGCGCGCCGCGGCCCCAGCAGAGCCAACGTCATACCACGAGCCTGCCTCGCTGCCATACGCAAGTCAACAAGGACGGAGAAGCTCTTACTACCATGCATCCACGATTCAGCTTAGTGAAAAAAACGCGCGCCGCGTGGCTGGTCATGAAATGTGGAACAGCCGCCATAACGGTGAGTTTGATTCTGTTCGTACTGTGTTTCACGCACGCCGTTGCGGCCGGGGTATGCGAAACCGAGTTTGATCAACTCATGCCCGCGGATAGACCGCTTCCCTACGGGAAGCTTGGACGAGGAGCCACAGACGTCTTGGGCGGCCCGCATGAATTGTTTGCGTATATGACCAACTACGCGATTTTGGGTTCGTACAACGGAGCCTATACGGACGGCTTTTACGGTTCTGTCTCCGGCGCAGTCGCCGGGTACGTGTCGGGCTTTTTTCCTGGCGTGTACCACATGGTGAAGCGCATGAGCGCCGGATGTCTCGACATGCTCACCTTCTGGCGACCGGATTTTAGACCGGTGAGCAAGCCGACGCACGCTCTGCGGGGCCTAGGGTCAGGCCCCTCGGATTATTTTGACAAGGAGCCATACTGGTACATGGGGCCTGAGCGTTAGACCTCGGCTCGGCAACGAGCGTCACGTGTTCAGAAAGAAATCTGTGCTGTCATCGAGACCGAGGCCTGGTCTGACCAGACTTTGGCCCCATCCCATGAGATGTCGAGAAATTCAACCGGATTGGTCAGTTGATGCGACCCATGGCTGACCACCCTCATGAATTCCCCTTCCAGTTCAACCAGAATAGTTGGTGTGTAGAGAAACGAGGCTTTCAACGAGGCGTGCCAGACATGCCCGCGAGTATTTTCACGGGTGACCCGATGGCCGCTTCGCAGAAGATGCAAATCTTCGTTGCCCGCGGTCACAAAGCCGTAATCGACCGCCATGTCAAGCGTCATCCTAGGCAGAAGAAACGTGTAGCGGCTGCCGTCGAACGCGTGGCGGAATGCCGCGCCGCCGTAGTAATGGTAAAACGTCTGCTTAAATTCGATGCCTTCGCCGGGTAATTCCAATGGCTGAGCCCCTTGCTCGAACTGAATCCCATCGAAGGTAGTAAAGCTGAACCTTTGTATCCGCCACCCAGCGAGTGGTCGGAAGCGCGATTCAGGGTTGAATCGCCACGCCGCTTCAACCTTCATGTCCACGACAAAACCGCTGTTCATTTTGCAGTGGGATTCGCTGAATACGGTTTTTTGACCCGGGTTATCCACATCGGTCCAATCGCTGTCCTGCATCATCGCGCGCGATACGCCCGTGATATTCGTGAGGCCGTATATTTCCGCGCTCCATCCAGGCCCCGCATACCCCGTCTTCAACGCAGCAAACCACTGATCAATGGGAAATTCCAAACGACTCAGGGGATCCTGACCCGGTGGATAGGGATTGGCAAATTGGTACGAGGTGAAGCTGTTCACGTATTTGCGCAAACCCAGCCCAGCGAAGTACCCACTTGACGGTTCCGCTCCCAACCATTCGCCCAGGCGCGGCGGGCCTTCAAAACCCGCAGCGCCGGACGTACAATACAACACTATAACAAAGAACACAGAGAACGAGACGCCGCGATAAACCGACATAACCACATCCTTTACCTCTCATCAAATGCGGACCCATGAGGATCAAAAAAAAGAATCACTACACCAGGACGAGCGCTATGACGTCGCGACTGCCTACAAGGGGCGTCAACACCTCGCGGCGGAACGCCCGCTTCATGAGGCGTCATACGCCCAGGGTGAAACCCGCGCCGCTTGCATGCGTCGATGCGCGGCGGCGTGGGCCGTCAGCGGCTTCCGCAGGGCGCACTCCCGCGCTTCGCAGACGGCGGTCTGCGCGACATGAAATCTTTGCCTTTTATCGTCCTTTGAAAAAGGACAATATCATAGATGGTATGAAAAGTCAATATAAAGCAACACTTAGCTCACTGCGGCGGGTTGCATGAGGTTTTCTAGATAACAATATAAATTAACAGATGAAGTATCGTGTTCATTTGAGCCAAGCTTGCCAAAAAACGCCGCGATTTCCGCCTCAAGAGAGAAAGCGCGCTATCCCCGTCCCTATTATAGATTCTCGAACTCCCATGAAAAAGGGTCACAACGGAAGATGAAAATACCGTCCTGAAGAGAGCTATGGCATTTTCAGGTAAAGTGATCGCGAATTGCGACGGAGCGCCGTATTTGGTCATTCTCACGCAAGCGTGAATCCATGACGAGTTTCCCCGGGCGCCGGATGGAGTCCGGAATGACGTATTAGGCGTCGCGATGGTACTCATTGATTATGTCTTCACCGTGAGGCAGAATTTGAAATTCATTATGTTCACACAACGGCGACCCTCATTCCGTGAGAAATTTCGAGAAACGAGATGAAGGCCAACGTACGCCGGTATCCACGCAACACATTGTTTCTGCTGCGGTTGTCCTGAGCCTTGACACGCGACGTCGCGGTGGTTAGTATGAGAAGTTACAATAGCCTAAGGGCCCATAGCTCAGCTGGTAGAGCTCCCGGCTCATAACCGGTTGGTCCCTGGTTCGAATCCAGGTGGGCCCACCATTTGTGAAGAGATGAACCATGTTCGCTCACTGTCTTGCCATATATGCCTGCGGAAACATCGCGGGGAGCGCTAAAGGGCTCCCCGTAATGTTTTTTCAGGGGCCTTTTTTTCTCATCTTTATGCAGGGGAGGGAGATTGAGCTTGGGTAGTCTGCAGTTGGCGAGGCTTGTTGAAATAGCAGACACGCTCTACCCGTTCGATCTCGCGGAACCCTGGGACAACGTAGGCATACAGATTGGCGATCCGGACAGAATTGTCGAGCGCATCGCGTTTAGTCTAGATCCTTCCCCATGCGCCCTCGAGTTTGCGGCGCGAAACCATTGCCGGCTCCTCGTCACGCACCATCCTATCCTTCTGTCCCCCATCAACCGGCTCGTCGCCCACGAGTACCCAGCTCGGGTGCTCATGCTTGCCGCCAAAAAAGAGGTGGATGTCGTCAGTTTGCATACGAACTTGGACGCCGCTGTGGGGGGGCTCAACGATCATCTTGCGGCGATGATGAAATTAGAGGATGTGCAGACGCCTGCACGCGCGAGATGCGCGAGGATTGGCGCCTTGCCAAAGCCGACGGCCATGCAATCCTTGGCAGCGCACGTTGGGAAGCTCTTTGAGGCGTCGTCAGTGCGCGTGATCGCCCGGGGTAATCGCATGGTGGAGAGAGTGTTCTGCGTGTCCGGCAGTGGCATGGGCTATTTGGGGGAGGCGCTGAGGCTAGGGGCGGACGTCATGGTTACGGGCGACGTCCGATATCACGCGGCGGTAGAGGCCGTAGAAATGGGCATGGCCGTCATCGACTGCGGCCACTTCCCTTTGGAAAAGGCAGCCCCGCAAATTATGGCGGAGGCTTTCAGCAAGGCATTACACGAACTCGATGAGCGCATAGAGTGCATCGTGTGCGACGAAGAACAAGACCCTTTGTCCGAAGGGTATATCGGCGAGGAGGACCTCAATTGAAAGAGCAGTTAGCATTGTTGGAGCAACTTCAGAAGATAGACAACGAGATCGATGTGTATGAGAAGGACTTGGCCAGGCTCCCCGAGGAAATTCAGGAGATTGCCCGGAGCCTGGTCGTCACCCGGAGAGACATCTCGGAACTCAAAGAGAAGCTCGACCACGCGGAGAAGTCTCTGAAAAAGAGGGAACAGGACCTAGCCGTGGAGCAGGACAAGATCAAGCGGTCCGAACGAAGACTCCTCGGCATCAAGAATGTCAAAGAGTACAACGCCCTTTCCAGAGAGATCAAACTCGGCAAGAAGGTGGCGGGAGAGATCGAAGAGAACGTCCTGGCCCTCATGAACGAGGTAGAAAGTCTTCGCAAAGTCTTAGAGCGGCGTGAGGGTGAATACGCAGCCTTGGAAGAGCGTCTGGCGAAAAAGAAGGCTGAGGCCGAAGCCGTCGGTGCCAGAGCCAAGAAACTCTTATCCAAGCTCAATTCTGAAAAGGAAAAAATCACCGTCTCTCTCGACCGGGATTTTCTCAAGCGGTATCTCACCGTAAAAAAGGTGAGAGGCAACGCCGTGGCAGAGATGACCAACGGCATTTGCACCGCCTGCCACATGTCCGTTCCTCCTCAATTGAACATAAGGGTTCTTAAGCAAGAAGAGCTTATAATGTGTCCAAACTGCCATAGGATACTCTATGTGAGGCCGGAAAATATCCCGGAGTATAACAAGCTTGACGCGTGAGTTCGCCCCACTCGCGAGGCGACGACGCGGTCAACAAAGAACCGGCGTTGATGGTCAATCAACATGATGCGGTGGGCATACGTCAGTTCTCATGGGCATGCGACAACCCTCGATGTGGAGGCAAGCCCGAATCTTTTTCCTGAAAGTCTTTGAATGGATTGAACCTGCAATGACGTCGTCGGCGCAACTCCTCCGAACCGAAAAGGAAACATCATAAATGACCCTTGAGAAAGACGCGAATCCAAGCACGGCCCAGGGCTCTCGTGAACAGAGCGCGGCAACATATCCTGCTGGTCTGTTGTACGGCATCAGTGAACGAGACATCGAACGCATTTGCAACGTCGAACATTCAGATCCCCATAGCGTGCTCGGAGGACATCCCGCAGTTATAGACGGGGTGCAAGGGGTCGTCATAAGGGCCTTTCATCCCGACGCCTCGGGAGCCTCTCTGCGGCTGGATGGTACATTGTTTTCCATGACGGGGTGGGACAATTCCGGCTTGTTCTGGATTTGGCTTCCCGGCCGTCAGCTCCCATTGAGATATTCAGTGAATTTCGCTTTTGCCGACGGCTCACACTGGGAAGTGGATATGCCTTATCGTTTTATGCCCACGCTGGGCCCCCAGGACCTTCATTATGCCTCTGAGGGGAAGCATTACCGGCTCTACGAAAAACTCGGCGCCCACGAAATGGAATTCGAGGGGACCAAGGGGACCGCGTTCGCCGTCTGGGCGCCGAACGCCAGACGGGTCAGCGTGGTAGGCGATTTTAACCGCTGGGACGGCCGACTCTTTCCCATGAGATCCATGGGCAGTTCCGGCATCTGGGAGATATTTATCCCGGGAATAGGACAGGGAGAGCTCTATAAATATGAGATCAAGACCAACGACGGACACCTGCGCATCAAAACCGACCCCATGGCGTTTTTCATGGAGCTGCGTCCCGGCACCGCTGCGAGGGTCTGGAATATAGAAAACTACCAGTGGAGCGACCAGGAATGGATGGAAACCAGGGCCAAGAGAGACGTGTTCGCCAGTCCCTTAAACATCTACGAAGTTCATTTGGGCTCTTGGTTGCGCGTCCCGGATCAGGGCAATCGTTGGGCCACGTATCGAGAAATTGCCGCGCCGCTCGTCGAACACATGAAGCAATACGGGTTCACTCACGTCGAACTCATGCCAGTGATGGAACACCCCTTTGACGGGTCTTGGGGCTACCAAGTGACGGGGTACTATGCGCCCACGAGCCGTTTTGGCGCGCCTGACGATTTCAAGTATTTCGTGGACTATCTTCACCAGCACGGCATTGGCGTTATCCTCGATTGGGTGCCTGCGCACTTTCCTCGCGATGATTTCAGCCTCCGTCAGTTCGACGGGACGGCATTGTACGAGCACGCGGATCCACGACGCGGGGAGCATCAGGACTGGGGAACCCTTATCTTCAACTACGGCAGGAACGAAGTCCGTAATTTTCTCGTCGGCAACGCCCTGTTTTGGCTGGACAAGTACCATGTGGATGGCCTGCGGGTGGATGCGGTGGCGTCATTGCTTTATCTCGATTACAGCCGGAAGGACGGGGAATGGATCCCGAACGAGTTTGGCGGCAATGAGAACCTCGAGGCCATAAAGTTCTTACAGGAATTTAACGCCATGGTGTATGGGACATTCCCCGGCTGTTTCACCATAGCGGAAGAATCGACCGCATGGCCGGGGGTGACCACGCCGACCTACCTCGGAGGGCTAGGGTTCGGCTTCAAATGGGACATGGGATGGATGCATGACACCCTCCAATATTTTTCGAAAGACCCCATCCATCGAAGCTTCCATCATAATGACCTCACCTTCTCCATGATGTATGCGTACAGCGAAAATTTCGTCCTGCCTCTTTCCCACGACGAAGTCGTCCATGGCAAAGGATCGCTCCTCAGAAAGATGCCGGGCGACCACTGGCAAAAGAGGGCCAATCTGCGACTGCTGTTCGGATACATGTACACCCATCCAGGAAAAAAACTCCTCATGGCAGGCTCCGAACTGGCCACGTGGAACGAATGGCATCATGAATCTGTCCTGGAACGAGAATTACTCCAATATCCATTTCACAGAGAAATTTCGGACTACGTAAAAGATTTAGGCCGACTCTACGTGTCCGACAGCGCCCTGTGGGCGTGGGATCACCGGCCCAAAGGCTTTTCGTGGATAGACTGCAACGACAACAGCAACAGCGTGCTCTCGTATATTCGGCGTGGACCGGACGGGTACCTCGTATGCGTCATGAATTTTACGCCGGTGGTGAGACATGGCTACAGGATCGGGGTCCCTGAACTCGCAACCTACAGAGAAGTCCTGAATTCAGATGCAAGGGTGTATGGCGGCAGCGACGTAGGAAACGGCGGGTATGTTCAGGCCCGGCCTGGCGACCACCACGGCTACTCCCAGTTTCTGGAACTGACCCTCCCGCCGTTGGGGTGTCTCATCCTCAAAAGGGCTTGAGGCCAGCAGGGCATATAGAAGAGGTCGAAATCTACCACGATATTGCTTCGCTGCGCGCAATGACTTATCAATAACCTTTTTTCATCGCGAGGAGCCAACGGCGACGACGCGCAGGCTCAGCTCGCCGCAATCGAGGACTGCCGCCCCTCTCCAATTCGCGATTCGCTTCGAGAAATGATGTCCTGGGCTTCGTGACTTACAGTCCGCGCCGCAGCTGGCGGCATGTCTTATTACGCCGAGGAAATCAGGCAGCATCCCCATTCTGCTCGCCGGTGCGCCCAGAACGCGTTTTGCTTGGGAACGTTCTTGATAATATGGATCTCACGTTCGATTTTGCCGCCTATTTTCTTCACGAACTCTCGGAAGTCGGCGATGGTGAGTCGATGGATGTCCATGGTATTGTGCCATGGCTGAGGATGGGTAGCGCACACAGGCGTCTTTCCCGTCACAAGATACTCCATCGCGATTTTCCAGTGGCCAAAATTCGGAAACGTGATGATGGACTTGGATCCCACCCGTAGCATTTCCTTCACCACCTTTTCCGGATACATAAGCTGCTGTAATGTTCGACTCAACACCACATACTCGTAGCTCAAGTCGGGGAAGCCCTCCAAGCCTTGGTCAAGGTCTAGGGTCATGACCCGGATGCCTCTTTCTATGCATCGGATCACCTTCTCTTGATCCAACTCGACGCCGCACCCCTCGACGTCTTTCTCGTCCCTGAGCCTTTGAAGAAGGGTGCCTGTGCCGCAGCCTAGATCGAGGACTCGCGTGCCGGGGGTAATCATGTCTATGATCACATTGAAGCCGACCTGAAACTCGTGGAATGGGGTCCTTGGTTCTTGCGATTCCGCTGGGCTCATACTTGCAAGACTCCTCACCGTCAATGGAGTACGCCCAAATCAGGCAACTCCGGCTTTATACCGCAAAAGTGCGTCAGTGTCTCGTCCAGCGAATAACGACGACCCGTTGACGCTACTGTCTTCAAGAAGTCTCCGGCTTCTCGAGACTGAAACCATGCCTGCCCGAACCGCGACTCCAAATATCGCCGCATGACGTACGCCCCTGCCCACGCCCAAACATAATCAAAAGAGTAAAAATCCGGTTCCATGTCCACCAGGTATCCTTCGGGTTCGTACACAAATCCTGTCGCCTCATGCAGCCTTCGACAATAGGGTTCGGGGTCCTTTATGTCCCCCGCGCGATGAAGGTCTAATTCCGCAAGAAACTTGCCGATGTATCTTCTGACGAGACACAGTCTCCTCAATCGCGACAGGCGCGTCAGCCGGACGGCGTCGTCCGAACAAAGGCCGCCCACCCGATCTTGCCACACAGGATTTTCGATCAATTCCATAAAAAGAAAGGCAAAGGCCTCGTCGAGCGCGGTGGAACGGTACAAACGTCGATATTCAAGGGGCAAGTCGCCGTCAAAATGACTCAGATAGAACGCATGTCCCACTTCATGCAGCAGGGTTTCCACGTCGATGAGCCCGCCCACGGGTTTCATGAGCACGTGCACCTCGCCCGGAATCTCCACGCCGATGCACACGGCATCCGGATTCTTCGCTTCATAGGCGTCGATATTTATCGATATGTCAGGTCTTGCCGCAAGATCAAAGCCCATGCCCTGAAATGTTCGGACGATCTTGTCTCTTAGAGACGCGACCGGAAAATAGTGGTCAAAATCCCTTATACGCAGGAGGTAGAGCGCGTGGAATCGCCCCAGCGCTCCGAACGGTCTTCCCACCACGTCTTCAGCCCACGATTTCATGGCGCCGTAGTAGGCGTCTCTGGTGTCTTCCAGATATTTCTCGAAGACTTGCGCGCTCCGAGAAAAATCCGCCCCCTTTTTTGCCTCGCAAAACGAGGCATAGTCAGGGAAACCGAATTTTTCACGGGCTGTGCGTATGCTCAATTCCAGCATTCCGAGCAGCATAGGGTTGATAATACCCTTATTGAAAATCACGCATTCCGAAAGCATCGCCTCTCGCTTGTCGAAATCCGATTGCGCCTGAAGCCACGGGACCACCTCGAGCGCGGGCACCTTTTCACCGGCCACATGCATTCTGCCGCGCTCCATATAAAAATTGAGCATATCGGCTAATGATGCAACCTGTTCTTCTATTGCAAGGTCCGCGCACGCGTGAATGAGGCGTTCGATGCGCTCCCGGCCATCCTGGGAGTCCGCCTTATTCAGATGTTTGCTTAGGAATTCCCATGTCTTAGGCCTGAGAGGTATAGGGTGGGATTCCAATATGTCCCCGGTATTGAGCGCCGACGGGTTGCCCAGCCTCGATTCTAGCGCTTTGCGCGCCAATTCCGTGTGTACGGCATTTATCTCTTGCCTGATCTTCTGTAACGTGAGCTGACTCATGCGCCCTTCCCAAAAGCATAGCTATCCATTGCGATATATCAATCTCTCCCAGCGACCCACTGTGAAAAAAAAAGATTCCCCTCACAATTCGCACCATGTCGATATGTGAAGCGCTTCAATGATGTACGCGCCCACCTGTTCGTGGACGCCGCTTACAGCAGCTTTGCGGAGCGATTCCACCGGGTGCGAGCAGCGACAACTGCCTACGACGGACGCCGCTCACTTCCTAGGGATAGCGCGTGCGGGGCTCTCTCACCTTCGGCCCGCCGCTTGACGCTGAACATTGTTTCTACGGGGAGATCGATTGTGGTTTCCTGCATTGTTCTTCTTGTTCATCAAACACTCCCACGAACAGTACCCATAGACAGAATACGTCATGGTCTGATTCGGGGTGAAATTTCTCCCGCATGTCTTACATCTTTGCAAAATGTTCCTCCTTCCCGGTCATCAAACCCGACCGGTTTTACAGTTCCCTCTTTTGTCGAGGCGACGGGGCCTATCCTACTCACACTCTGAATTATAGGCCGCTCCCTATGAACGACAGACGCTGTGAGTCGCACGACCCTCGAGTTTGTCAAACCGCGTTGTTCTCTAACGACACTGTTTCTGCGAAGCCAGCCCAGGGGTTTTGTTACGCACGGCGCATGCGCGACCGAGTGCTCACACGAGGCAAAGTTGCGTTGGCTTCCTTTTGGTTAGATAACGAATCCGCGCACGGGCGCTGACGCATGCTCCCGCGCAATCACCAATTGCTGAAGAGCGATATCAACCTGCTTGTTTATGCCAAACGAGTTTATACTCACTATTCTGAAAAAGCTCCATGCCGGAGTCCTGACGCTGACTCTTATCACTTGGCCGTCAACTTGTCAAACAAACAACCTGCGAAGTCGCCTTTTTTTACGGGCATGAAAATTGTTTCACGCGCCTCGTCCAAAAAACGTTGCGTTTGAATGCCCCATGTTGACCGCGCACACGCGTTGTTTCCGGCCGAGTTGACAAATGATTTTGACTTCCTCTCAAGGTTTCGTTAGAGTGCACGTTGCGCCATGACTTGGCTTGAAAGACCCACCATGAAGAGCCTATCCATATTGGTTGCCGTCGCTGTGGTCACACTCTTGGCCGCCGCGTGCATCCCTTTGCGTTTCCTGAAAGGCGGCCTGCATCGCAGCGTTGACGAAAACCTCACTATTGTTGGCTTGACCCAGGACCCAAAGAAGTATCTCGACAAAGAGATTGTCTTCTCCGTCCGATATTACAAAAAGGGAGACTTGCCATGCCCTCTAGGCCCTGACTATATTAACATAATCATTGCAGACCGTGTTAGCTATATCACCCTGAACAAAGTTTGGATAAAAAAAGATCGCGCTTCTGTACTCGATGGCCTTAAAGAGATGGAGACTATAATCATGAAAGCGAAAGTCTTTGCAGTGGACGCCGCGAAGGACCCGAATTTAGAAGCGCTCGAAATTGTCAAGGAATGATTCTCGACGCAGAGGTATATTGTGAAAAAAATTCTCGTTACCAGCGCCTTGCCCTATGCCAACGGCGACATTCACATAGGTCATCTTGTGGAATACGTTCAAACTGACATCTATGTTCGTTTTCTCAAGCTGATGGGCGAGCATGTCATCTACATCTGCGCCTCAGACGCCCACGGCACCCCCATAGAGATAAACGCCTCAAAACGCGGTATTACGCCCGTACAGCTCGTTCAAGAATACCACGCGAGACACTTGAGAGACTTTTCCCGGTTCGAAATAGAATTTGACGAATTCTACACGACCGACTCGCCGGAAAATAAGAAGCACACGGAAAACATCTTTCTGAAGGCCAAGCAAGGCGGCCATATCGTCGAAAGAGACATCGAGCAATTCTATTGCAGCGCGTGCGGCCGCTTCCTGCCGGATCGCTTCATCAAAGGGACGTGCCCGAACTGCGGCAGCGTTGACCAATACGGCGATGTCTGCGAGGCCTGCGGCGCGACCTATAGACCGACGGATCTGAAGGATGCCCGATGCGCTACCTGCGGCGCGGCGCCGGAGATGCAGACCTCTCGCCACTTTTTTGTGACTTTGAGCGATTTCGCTGAATACCTGGACGCATGGACCTCCGCTCCCGGCCGCTTGCAGCCTGAGATCCGAGGCTTCGTACACAACTGGATCACGCAAGGGCTCCAGGATTGGGATATATCCCGCGACGGGCCTTACTTTGGTTTCAAAATACCCGGCGAAGATGACAAGTACTTCTACGTCTGGCTGGACGCGCCCACCGGGTATATAGCAGCTACCGACCACTACTGCGCGACAAAAGGGACCTGCACAGTTGACGACTACTGGGCGCCCTCATCCAAGGACGTCGAGATACATCATTTTATCGGCAAAGATATCGCGTACTTTCACACACTGTTTTGGCCAGCCATGCTCGAAGCAGCCGGATACCGAACCCCAGACTACATTCATGTCCACGGATTCCTCACGGTGGATTCGAGAAAGATGTCCAAGAGTCGTGGGACGTTCATTACAGCCGAAACCTTTGCCCAATTCGTACCGCCCTGGTATCTCCGATACTACTACGCGACCAAACTCAGCAATTCCATCGACGACCTTGACCTGAGCTTGGAAGAATTCGTCAATCGCGCCAACTCAGAGCTCGTCAACAACATCACCAACCTCATCAGCCGAACCATCGGCTTTCTTAATAAAAGGCTTGAATCGCGACTCGGGAACATTCCGAACGACGCAGCAGCGCTCATGACAGAGGTGAAGAAATGTGTACGAGCGGCGAAGGATGACTACCTCGCCCTTCGTTTCAATCAGGCGACTCGTCACGTCCTGGCCATATCGGACCTCGCCAACAATTACATTCAGCAGAAAGGACCGTGGAGCACCGTCAAAACCGATCCCGAGCGCGCCCGAGATGACCTCACGTTTGTCGTGAATTGCATCAAGATCATAGCTATTTTACTGAAGCCTATCTTGCCTTCCTATTGCAGCCGCGTGGAAAAGATCCTCAACCTCGGCGATCTCTCATGGGGAGACGCAGAATTTGATTTGGAACAGCGGCATATCGGCCAGTTCGAAAAACTTGCCGAAAGGCTTGAGATGGGCGTCATGCAAAAAGTCATCGACGCCGCGCGCGCAAGCGTCAACTCGCCTCAAGAATCCCAGAAACGCGCTGAGCTCTCTCCCCTGAAAGAAGAGATTACCATCGAGCATTTCGCGACCGTCGATCTTAGAGCCGGAAAAATTGTCGGAGCCGAGTACGTGGAGGGTTCCGACAAGCTCCTGAAGCTTGCGGTGGATATAGGGATAGAGACCAGAACGATCTTCGCGGGCATCAAGTCGGCCTATACCCCTGAGCAGCTTGTGGGCAAGACAGTGGCGGTCGTGTGCAACCTCAAGCCGAGGAAGATGAGATTCGGCGTCAGCAACGGGATGGTCTTGGCGGCAGGAGATGAAGGAAACATCGTGGTGTGCGAATTTCAGGGCGATGTGCGGCCGGGCAGCGTAATTCGCTGACCCTTACCGATCCGCAAACACTCTGGCCCTCCATGAATCCTGGCGGGCTTTTTCTGAGTCCCCCATCATTTCATAGCATTGGCTGCGGAGCATATAGAGCTCTCCGCTGTACGGATTCGCCTTTGCCGCAGCCTCGAGGTCGCTGATTGCCTTGGGGATGTCGTGAAGGCCCATGAAGAGTTTGGCCCTCCTCATGCGCGCTTCAAAATGGTTGGGGTCTATACTCAACGCCCTGGAATACGCTTCTATCGCCCGTTCCACATGTGAATCGGCCAGATGAATCTCTGCCATGGTCAAATAAGCCGGAACGTACGAGGAGTCTTTCTCTAGAGCCTTCCCTACCATTTCCAGGGCCTGCGCGTTCTCGCGCTTTCGCAGCAAGGCCTCGGCCATGAGTTGATACGGCGCAGGGTTGTCCGGAAGCAGTTTCATCGCCTTTTGAAGGTCCTCGATGGCTCGATCCAGATCACGATCACTAAAAAATAGGCTCCCCCTGAGCAACCACCCTTCTGCATTGTTGGGGTCCAACTCGAGCGCCCTGTCCAGGTCGTCGAGCGCGCGGTCTCCTCGGGCCATGAGTTTGAAAATCTGGGCCCTCTTGACAAGGAGCCAAGGATCGTCAGGTTGCATGCTCAAAGCCTTGTTTATGTCCCTCAAGGCGGACAGGAGATTTCCGGATCCCATATAGAGCATAGCCCGATCAATGTACGGTCGCGGGTTTTCCGGATCGAGCACAATCGATTTCCTCAAATTCGTAAGCGCCTCGTTATACCTTCCTAAGAGCGTCAGTATCGACGCCTCGTTCAGGTAGAGCACTGGATCATTGGGGCTTGACTGTTCAAGAGTCTTGTAATCCTTGAGGGACTTTTCGGGTTCACAGGCCGCCCAATACGCCTCGGCGCGATACCAATACACCTCGCGCATGGCAGGGTCGAGTTCGAGCGCTTTGTTGAAGTCCAACAGGGCCTTGGAGAGGTTGCCGTCTTTCAAGTACGCGTACCCTCTTCGAAACACCGCCTGGGCGTTCTTCGGACTGATCTTCAACAAGGCGTCCATTTCGGCCGCGGCTTCCTTATATTTTTTCTGTTCGATGAATACCGCTGCGTTTCCAAAATACGACCCTTCTTCTCTGTCATCCAACGCGCGGGCCTTGTCAAAACAAGCTCGCGCCATATCCATATTCTTGATGGAGAGGTACACGAGGCCGAGCGATACCCTCAGGGCCGCGGACTGTGGATTGAGGTCCACAGCCTTTTGTAAATCCTCTATCGCGGCTGAACAGTCTTGGAGCTCAGAAAAGAAACGACCACGGGCAGCCCATACCTCCCAGGAATCCGGTTTTAGGCTCACAGCCTCATTGTAATCGTCCAAGGCCGCAGCCCATTGCTCCGAGGCTTGCCGCACCTTCGCCCGCAAAAGAAGCGCCGCAAGATCAGAAGGTTGGCAGCGGATGAGTTCGTTCAACACCGCGATTGCGCCCTCATAATCGCCCTTGGCGAAACGGGAGGAAGCCTCTTCCATGGATGGCGTGCGGTTTCGCCCGCAACCGCTGCAAATGGTCATGGCCACAAGGATCAACGCCGCATATTTCGCGAAAGCCTTCAAGCTCAAATAACCCGCAGAACAATGAAATACCCGCAAAACCTCGATCGAGGCTTACAGGTTAGGTGTACGTTTCTTCGCGGGCAATGTCAATCTGACTCGGCAGCATGGGCAGGTTTAGGTTCGGGATGAGACTGAGAGCTTTTCTGTTGCCAAACGAACGAGATTGTGTATTAATAATTATGTTATTTCAGTTGAATAACTGGTTAATCTTATGTCGAATCGCATTAAGACAAGAAAACCGCCAGCCATGTAAGGAGAACTCATGCAACTATCTTGGGAAAACCTGCCGTACCTCCAAAATTTTTTTCAACTCAACTTTTTGTTCAGCGGCCTCGAAGTGTCTTCCCAGACGCTCCTTGCCGCCAGACTCGGCTTTTTTATCATGAGTATAGCGGGGGTAGGCTATCTGACCTTAAAGGTCGTCATCCGAATCCTCGATTGCGTCTATGCCTTTCTGTCCGGCCTCGGAACGCTGCCGAGGAGCTTCTTCCTTCTGCTCATCCTCGTCATTCCGCTATCCCCGGAAAGTCTTGGCTCGAAATGGATGGGGTACCTCCTGCTGGTCATGGCGCTTTTCGGGCTCTCCGCCCTCGCCGCATTCGCGCTCGTGATCTGGAAGCATGGGATCGATCAGACCTTGCGTCTTCTGGCGTTCCTGAGGTCGCGCAAGCCTCAAGAGAGAGAGGCATGCGATGCGCCCCTGCACGCTGTCCCGGAAGACAACCTCGTGAGGCAGCCCATGGCGCCGCCCATCAAGGAGGCTCTGTGAGGGCCGAGGCTAGTTGGTCTTGTCCACTTTGATGAGGTACCGCAGCTCTATCTCGTGCTCTCTAGGGTGATCGGTCTCCAACAGCAGCCGCCCCATATAGTAAAAACGATCACGTTCGCCGTCCAGATTCAAGACGAGTTTGAACGACGTGGCGCTCCCGGGCGCGACCCGCACGATCCTCGGCTCCAGAGAAGCTGAAAGACTCCCTGCGGGCGATTTGATCCCAGTAATGGCATAGGGCTTGTCCGAAGAATTCTCCAATTTCATCTGAAAAGCTATTTTGTCTTCCAGTTTGTTGAGCTGACGAGCTAGCGAAGGCGGCTCGACATTGATATCGCGCACCAAATCAGCCAGGAGGCTCAACTTCACAACCGGTCTCGCCGGATCGTTAGAATGGACATAGATGGACTTCTCCTTCCGACCAGGCCGCAACCCAACAGTATCAAACTCCGCTTGTATGGTGGTCTTTCCCTTCGGTGGAATTTCAGCGTCTCCTTTGATAGTCCGGGTGCAGCCACACGTCGCATGGAGTTTCTCTATATACAAGACCTCATCACCCGCATTTGTCACCAAAAAGTCGTGCTTTACCTTGTCCCCGTATAACACCTTCCCAAAGTCGTGAGTCTCGTTATCAAAGACGATTCGAGGGCCGCCCGCTATCGCCGCGCTAGCAAACGCAGCAAGCAGCGCGGAAATAAAGAAAGCCGCAATACGTGTCATGCTCCATGTTCTCCTTATCAGCCTCCGCGACGGGAGGTAAGCGCTGCGTCACAGCCGAGCGTCACACGCTCGTCGGCAAACACCGAGAGAGACGAACGACGCTTCCGTCGCATCGGTTTGTCAATATAATACTTGTGAGTTTCAACGCAACGTTTATCGCCCAGTACTGGATGATCGCGCACGCTGTTCATTGATTGAGCCTCCGGCGACTGTTGCGAACACAAGTCGCGAGCAACAACGCGTCTGTCGTGGCTGGTTCTCGAAGACGCCTCGCTTTGTTTATTGCCGGGTCAGAGGGTTGGCATTGCATGCGGACGCGAGAATGGTTTATAACAAGTTCGTGTCTCGGCTGGTATTTTAGGAACGCGTCGCATCGCGACAAGGAGCGAACCGTGTTTGGCATTTCAATGTGGGAACTCGTATTGATCGTGTTGGTCGCTCTGATCCTGCTCGGGCCGCGCCAATTGACTGAGACGGCCCGGGTCGTGGGCAGGCTCTACAGAGAGCTCCTCAGGCTCACGTCAGAAGTGAAAGAAACGATAAACCTCGACGCCCTGACTGAAATGCCGCCCCCTAAATATGAACCGCCTCCTCCCAAGACGGATTTGCCGAGACGGCCTGCGGAAGCCCAGGGGATTATAAGCCAGCCAGGAGAAAAGACAGGGCCGGATTTTTACGCAGAACTGCTCGAGCAATCGGCAGAAACGCCTGCTCCGGAACAGCCGGAACCCGTGGAAAAGAAAGCAGGCAAAGAAGAGTACAAGGCTAAGGACAAGGTTGCGGCGACCGCCGACGCCGCTGGGGAACGGGGACCCATTCATTGATAGACCAGGACGGAAAAGAAGGTGAGCGTCGCCAGCAGTGATATAGTTATCCCGTGCGGCCAAATTCGGCTTGAAGGCACATTGGAATTTCCCACGGGTCTTCAAGGCCGTGTACCCGCGGCGGTAATCTGCCACCCACATCCCCTGTACGGGGGAACCATGCATAATAACGTCGCCGGCGCGCTGAGCAAGGCATTCTTGGATCGCGGCGTGGCTGCGCTGAGATTCAATTTCAGAGGCGTGGGTCGGAGCGGCGGAACGCATGGCAACGGCGTCGATGAGATGAAAGATGTGAGAGCCGCGCTCGATTATCTTGAAACAGCGCCGGCGGTGGACCCGCAAAAACTCATTGTCGCGGGGTATTCTTTCGGCTGCTGGGTCGGATTGCGCGCCGTCCATGACGATAGACGACCAGCGAGACTCATAGGCGTGTCCCCTCCGTTGGACATGTATGACTTCAGTTTTCTGAAGCAAGAGACGCGACCCAAGCTCTTCCTTGTGGGAGATAGAGATTTTGTGTGCTCCGTCTCATCGTTCAGGCGGTTTATGGAGGAACTGCATCCACCGAAAATGGCGTCTATATTGAAGGGCGCTGATCACTTCCATTCCGGCGGCGAGCAGGAGATCGTTTCACAGGTTCACGCATTCCTCGACAACTACCCTTTTCAAAAGACTGTGTGACAATGCGTCGTTCAGCAGGAAGCGAACCCGACGTTTGGCTGCGAGGAGTATGTTCAAATGGGATTTTTGGCGCGATCGGTCTCTTTCGTGCGATACCATGTGAAAGGCGCCATCGAGACGTCCTTCTGGGATGCAGTCCGTGAGGGAGTCGCAAACGGCGCGTTTCGCCCGAAAGAAGGGCCCGGCGACGAAATAGGCTTTGGCTGGGTGTCTTTGCAGGATTTTGACGACAATGTATTCACCGGCGGCTCGTTTATTTACGGGAACTATGTCGCGCTGTCCTACAGGCTCGATGTGGTGAGGGTACCGGCGAGGGTGTTAGAAGTTCACTTCAAGAGAGAGAAGAAAAAGGTCCTTGAACAATCCGGACGCCCGCGCCTATCGTCTTCACAAACCCGCGATCTTAAGGAGAGCATTAGAGAATCGCTCAAGGCCCAAGCTTTTCCGTCTATTCAAGTGGTTGACGTGGTGTGGGATACCGGAAAGGCCCTTGCCTATGTCGCAACGCATTCTCAAAGGCTGAGAGAGAGGATAGAAGATCATTTCAAAAAGAGCTTTGGATTGACCTTAGTCCCCATGATACCGTTCATACGGGCTGAGCAACTCCTGCGGTCTGCTCAGGCCAAGGAGAAGCTGGCGCAACTGCAGCCTGAGTCTTGGGCGCCGTAAGCACGCGGATGGACTGAATGGATTTTGTAGATATACTCAAAGACAAAGCCTTTCTCGGCAGGGAATTCCTCACCTGGCTGTGGTTCCGATCGGATACCTCCGGCGGCCTCGTGGAGATACCCGGGAAGCGTACCATTGAACTGCATTTCTTGGACAAAATGGTCCTTGACCTTTCCGGTTCAGACACTCCTCAGACGGTGACCATCACCGGAGGGCAGTCAGAGTTGAGAGAGGGCATGGCGGCCCTGAAAGAAGGCAAGAAGATAGAGGAAGCTCGCATCTCCATCAAAGACGCCCACGACGACTTTACAGTGGTTGTCAAGGCGTCATGGCTCTCGTTTACAGGCTTTCGGCCGCCGCCCACCCTCCCTCTGGATTCGACAGAATCTGCGGAACCTGATGCGTTGTTTCTGGAAAAGATGTATCTGCTGGAACGCTTCCTGGAGATCATTGACGAACTGTTTGGTTTTTTCCTGGACTTGAGGCTGTCAGATGCATGGGCAGCGAAGGAGCTCCCCGCCATCAAGGAATGGATTATAAGAGAGGCTGCATGAAAATCCTCTTTTCGGGATTGACAAAACGTGGTTGATAGACGTAAATAACGGTATACGCCTTGTTGCCGGTGCGTGCACGCAGATCATGATCCCCGATAGCTCAATCGGCAGAGCGGGTGGCTGTTAACCACTAGGTTGTAGGTTCGAGTCCTACTCGGGGAGCCACATCTACCAATAAAGTCATGATGTTACAGAAGCCATAGCGGTACGGTAGAGGAACATTCGCGTCCGCTCGGGGCGCGATGCTTGTGCGAAGTCGAGCGACGGAACTTGTTCGCGGCTCCAATTAACTTCTTGCCTGTCTTTCTATACCATTTCTCGAAATTTCTGTCGGAATGATGTCCGCCGCGGGGTGAATATGATAACTTTCAAAGTCTGTGTCCGGGCGCCTGATATGTCATGCCGGACTCGATCCGGCATCCAGGAAACTGACCATGGATTCCCACTTGCGTGGGAATGACATGGACCGGGACAACAGCGCATTTCGCGATTATTTTCGAGAGTGGCTCTATTATAATGTTTGTTCGCAACGAAATCCGCATAGCACCCGACTCCGGTGATACGATTGTTCGCAGGCCGGGGCGTATTTTGTCACCGTATGCGCGCATGACCGGTCCTGTTTGTTTGGCGAGATCGTGGACGGTGAAATGCGGTTGAACGAGGCGGGGTGGATAGCAGAAGAATGTTGGAGGGAAATACCGTCCCATTTTCCACATG
>JBMFOE010000046.1:0-30138 GCA_049969795.1 Desulfomonilaceae bacterium | reverse complement strand
CTGATATGTCATGCCGGACTCGATCCGGCATCCAGTGAACTGACGTGGATTCCCACTTCCGTGGGAATGACATGCAGCGGCACAACAGCGCAATTCTCGATTATTTTCGAGAATGGCTATATCGGCGTGCACGCGCCGAGACAGTCACGGAGTTTCGACTGTCGGAACTCGCCACGACAGATAATCAGTCGTTTAGGTTTGTCCTATCACGTTATGGAGTGAAAACGCTTATGGGAATCCTGCCGGAAGTCAGCAGACATTATGGAACATTAAAAAACCTTATCGGCGGCGAATGGGTGGAGTCGCATTCATCCAAGATTGCGGATGTGACGAATCCCGCGACGGGCGAGGTGATAGCGCACTTGCCCGCCTCGACGACCAACGAGGCGTTGGCGGCCGTTCACGCCGCGCAAAAGGGTTTTGAAGAATGGAGCCGCGTCCCGCTTCGGGAACGCGCGAAGCTGCTTTTCGATCTCCGTCAAAGATTTGAAGAGGACTTTGACGTGCTTTGCCGCGTCCTCACCCAGGATCACGGCAGAACCATCGCTGAATCCCGCGGCTCTGTTCGACGGTGCATCGAGAACATCGAGTCTGCGTGTTCAGCGGCTTACGGGCTTGCCCAGCGGAATGAGCACATAGATTCTTTGGCCAACGGCATCGACATGTGGCTCACCTGGGAACCCCTGGGGCCGTTTCTGATCGTCACGCCGGGCAACATCCCCATGCACGCCTGGTCTTCTTTTGTGCCCTATGCCCTGGCCGCCGGCTGTTCAGTAGTGATCAGTCCAAGTAGGCAGGACCCTGTGGCCGCGGAATACATCAATCGCACAGCCCTGAAGTGCGGATTCCCCAAGGGCGCCATCAACATGGTCCACGGCGGACGTGAGATCAACAAATTCATCCTCTCTCAGCCCGAAATCCAAGGCCTCGGATTCATAGGCTCCACAAGGGCCGGAGCCGAGCTTTTCGAGCTGTGCGGAAGACTTGGCAAGAATTCTTCCATCAACGGCAACGGCAAGAATCACGTCGTGGTTATGCCTGACGCGAACCTCGATCAAGGGGTGATCTACCTCAGACAGGGCTGTTTCGGCATGACTGGCCAAAGATGCCTCGGCTCAGACAACGTCGTGGTAGTTGGCGACATCTACGATGAACTCAAAGAGAAATTCATTGGAATAGCCCGGGCCATGAAACTAGGATACGGTCTGGATGAGTCCGTCACCCTCGGGCCCTACGCCACCGCTGCCGGGAGGGACAAAGTCGAGGCGTGGGTAGAGCTCGCGGTCTCAGAAGGCGCGACCATCGCACTTGACGGCCGCGCCGCGGTTCCTCCTGACCTCAAGGGAGGCTACTTTATGGGCCCCACCATCCTGGAAAACATGCACATTGATATGAAGGCCGCCAAAGAAGAGGCCTTCGGCGCGGTGGCCGGCTTGATTCGAGCTGAGAAGTTGGACGACGTCATTGAATGGATCAACACCAAGACCGATCTCGGCCATTCTGCGTGCATTCTGACCGAAAACGGCAGAGCGGCGCGGAAGTTCGCCAGAGAAGTGAACGTGGGCAACGTAGGCATTAACGTCGGGGTGCCGCAGCCATACGCCTTCTTCCCGTTGGGGTCCAAGAGGAAATCCTTCATGGGCGGCGCAAAATCGCGTATGGCGTCCATGAGGCTCTTCTTGGACGAAAAAACGGTGACCGCGCGCTGGGGCTAAAAAGCGAAGGTTCAAGGAAGCTCCCTAGGTTTGTGGAAAAGAGTCTATCGGGAAACAGCCTTTTCCTCGTAGGAAGAGCGAGCAACATATAGATATTGGACGTGTTCAGTGGATGCAGTACTCATACAGTCGATTCTCAACGGATTCCTCTTGGGCGGGGTTTACGCCGCGTATTCGGCTGGCTTTTCTCTGATCTTCGGGGTGATGGGCGTCGTGAACTTGGCTCACGGAGAGCTTATCATGTTGGGGGCGTTCACATCGTATTGGTTGTTTGAACTGCTCGGGATAGACCCGTATGTGAGCCTCCCGTTTGCGTTCGTTTTTCTCTTTGGTTTTGGGTACCTCATCCAAAAATACATCATCAATCGGGTCATCGAACTCCCTCACATCATGAGCTATATCTTGACGTTCGGGATTCACTTGATGGTGGCCAACATCGCGCTCCAGTTATGGACGCATGATTTCCGGTCCATCACCACGAGTTACTCCGGCGCAAACGCTGCCTTTGCCGGCCTGAATATACCCTATTCAAGGCTTTCCACCTTTGTCCTTGCGCTCATAATCATTGCATTGCTCTGGCTGTTCCTGGAACGCACGGAGACCGGACGCGCCATACGAGCGACCGCCATGGATAAAGAGGTGGCTCGCATCATGGGCGTGAACATTCGGGAGATATACGCGATCACGTTTGGATTGGGAGCTGGCATAACCGGTCTTGCGGGGGCGTCCATCAGTCCGTTTGAAATCATTTCTCCCGAGATGGGCCTTCAGTACACCATCTCGGCCTTCTGCGTGGTGGTGTTGGGCGGTATGGGGTATATGCCGGGCGTCCTGTGGGGCGGCTTCATCTTGGGCATCGCGCAATCGCTCGCAGTCACCTACTTGAATGCGGGGATATCCATCGCCGTGACGTTTCTGCTGCTATTCGTGATGTTGGTGGTGCGGCCCACCGGCGTAGTGGGAAAGGGGCTGGTCGCATGAGAAATCTTTATCCGAAGCGTCTTGTACGATGAAGAAGAACTTCAATACATTCCTATTCGTATTTTTAGGTGCGTCATGCTTAGTTATCGCTGTTCTCCCGTTCGTTGCGTCATCGGAGTACACTCTCAGGGTTGCCACCGTCATCATTTTTTGGATTGGGATGGCAGGATGCTGGAACATCACCAGCGGGTACACTGGGTACATCGACTTTGGTCCCGTGGTGTACTTTGGTATCGGCTCATACGCTATGGCCATTGCGATGACCAAGTACGGAATATCGTTTTTCCCAGCCGCATTGTTAGCAGGGTTTGCCTCTGGATTGATTGCCGTCCCCATAGGGTTTACGACCCTGCGGCTCCGAGGGGCCTATTTCGCCATCGCGACCTTCGCGTTCGCCGAAACCATGAAACAAGTCGCCTTGGAGTTCGATAGGACCTTTGGCGTCTCTTTCTTCCAAGGGAGTCATGGCATTACCCTGCCCATAGGCGGACATGACAACATCTTTTTTCTGTATTCTTTCGGCGTGGTGACGCTCTGTATCATCCTGGCGCAGGCCCGCATCGAAAATTCCAAATTTGGCTATGGGTTGAAGGCCATTCACGAGGCGGAACTGTCTGCTGAGATATCAGGGGTCAATACCACGGGCGTCAAGCTGCAAGCCTATGTTACGAGCGCCGTGTTTCTCGGCGTGCTCGGCGGCATACAATCGTATTGGATCACGTACATCACGCCCGCGGATGCCTTCAATGTTCACAAAACGGTGCAAATGGTGATCATGACGCTCCTGGGCGGCATGGGTACGTTTCTCGGGCCGGTGGTGGGCGCGACATTTTTGACGCTGCTGTCTGAAATCTTGGGCACGGCCTTTGTCGAATACTACCTCATCATGGTGGGCGCGATCATCATCGGCATCATCCTTGTGATGCCTCGCGGCGTCATCGGGACCATAAAAGAGGCGACGGGGATGCGGCTATCCTGAATAGGGAATCGTGTGCGCTATGGCTCAGTTGGAATGCATAAATATCGGAAAGAACTTCGGAGCGCTCGTTGCGCTGGATGACGTGAGTTTCCAGCTTCGGGACAGGGAGATCCTCGGCCTCATCGGTCCAAACGGCGCCGGCAAAACAACCCTGTTTAATTGTATTATCGGCCTCGAGAAACCTACCCGAGGCAAAGTCATGTTCAACGGAACAGATATTACAGGTCTTCGGCCGCATCGCATTTGCCGCCGCGGTCTTGTAAAGACCTCTCAGATCATGGAGCCCTTCAAGGCGCTTACCGTGGGCGAAAACGTCCTTATTGGCGCGCTGTATGGGGCCATGCTTCCCATGAAAAAGGCCATAGCCGAAACCGAGCACATATTGGATTATGTCGGTTTATATGCGGAAAAGGACAAATTGTCGTCATCCATATCCGTGCCGGGTCGGCGCAGGCTCGAGCTGGCTCGCGCCCTGGCCACCGGGGCCCAGGTCCTGCTTCTCGATGAGAACATGGCTGGGCTCAATCCGTATGAAATCGATGAGGCGTTGAAGCTCTTGGGGAAGATTCGCGACTTGGGCAAATCCCTCATAGTGGTGGAACACATCATGCGCGCGGTGATGGGCATATCCGACAGGATCATCGTGCTGAACTACGGCACAAAGATCGCCGAAGGGGCTCCGAAAGAGATTGCCACCAACAGAGAAGTCATAGAGGCGTATTTCGGGGACAAGAAGACATTTCTCGGCCAAAACCAAGGACAAACATCCCATGGATGACCGCATCCTGAGCATAGAAGGCATCGACGTCTCATACCGCGACGTGAGGGTACTCACGGACGTGAGCCTCTTCGTCAAAGAAGGGGAAATCGTCACGGTTATCGGCCCCAACGGCGCGGGGAAGAGTACGTTGCTCGGCGCCATTGTGGGGTTCAACCACCCGTCCAAAGGTTCCATCCGTTTTCAAGGCATGCCCATTGACAAGCTGCCGCCGGAGGAAGTCGTACAACTCGGGCTTACCATCGTGCCAGAAGGCGCTCGCGTCTTCTCGGAAATGACCGTGCTGGACAACTTGAAGATGGGCTCGTACGTCAAGACCGCGAGAAAATTTAGGGAAGAGACGCTCCAAGAAGTATTCTCGTTTTTCCCGCGGCTTCATGAGCGCATGAAACAAAAGGCGGGAACGCTCAGCGGCGGCGAACGCCAGATGCTTGCCATTGGGCGGGCCTTGATGTCCAAACCGCGTCTGCTGCTGTTGGACGAGCCCTCCCTCGGGCTTGCCCCGATACTGGTGTCCAAGGTGTTCGAGGCCATCACCGGCATCGCAGCCACGGGAATTACCGTCCTGCTCGTGGAACAAAACGTGAACTATTCCCTCGAGATTGCTCACAGGGGATACGTCCTGGAGAATGGCCGCGCCTGTCTGGAGGGGTCGAGCGCCGAGCTCATGAGCAACGACCATGTGCGGAAGGCGTACTTGGCCATTTAACCGTAAAGGAACATTGATGGCATGTCAGAGAACCCACCACGAATGAAAATCTCCTTCGAGCTGAACGGCGCCGCGCGGGAGCTCGAGGTCAGGCCGTGGGATACCGCCCTGGCGGCGCTTCGGGAAGACCTCGGCTTGACCGGTTCAAAGGAGGGATGCGGCATCGGAGAATGCGGCGCGTGTACTATCATCGTCAATGGTCGAGCCGTGGATTCGTGCCTCATGTTGGCTGCTCAATTGGACGGCTGCCGAGTGGAGACCATCGAAGGGTTATCCACGCAAGGCGCGATGCATCCCCTCCAGAAGGCGTTTCTTGAAGCCGGGGCTGTGCAGTGCGGGTATTGCACCCCCGGGATGATCATGTCCGCAAAAGCCATGCTCGAAAAATATCCCAAGCCGAATCGCGAACAGATATTGAGATTCATGTCAGGCAACCTGTGTAGATGCACGGGGTACCAGCAGATTATCGAGGCCATCGAGCGGGTCTCAGGCCGCGAGGCAACCCCTGAAGACTCCAAGGAACGGCCATGAGATCCGTCTTTCAATACCTCAGACCCGCATCCCTGGAAGACGCAGCGGCGTGGCTCGAGAAAAACGGCGCTTCAACCGTCGTTTTTGCGGGCGGAACGGATTTGATGCCCGCCATAAGGAAAGGCGAGGTCGCGTGCGACTATGTGCTGGATATTTCTCGTCTCGAGGAACTCAAGCGCATCGAGCTCGAGGACAATCAGCTGGCCATAGGGGCTGGCGTGACGTACACCGATCTCGTAGAAAGCGCCCTCATTCACGCGCATGCGCCAGTCGTTGCCGCCGCAGCCCACTGCGTGGGGAGTGAACAAATTCGCAACGTGGGTACGCTGGGCGGCAATGTGGGAAACGCCTCGCCTGCCGCTGACAGCATCCCTGGGCTCATGGTGCACAACACGCGAGTGGAAATCGTCCGCCAGGGAAAGATCCTGACCCAGTCTTTAGAGGAGGTTATCCTCGGGCCGTACCACACCTCGCTCAAGCCGGGCGATCTCATCACCAAGTTCCTTCTAGAACCATTGCCGTCGCCGTATCGGGCAGTGTATGAGCGCATCGGTCGGAGGCGGGCCATGTCCATCGCGCGCATCAACCTCGCGGCTGCCGCAAAGGTGAACTTTTCCGGCGCGATCGAGGATTTTCGGATGAGCATCGGGTCCATGACGCCGCAACCGTATCGTGCGCTTTCTGCGGAACGCATGGCCTGCGGCAGGAAGCCCGAGTACACCCTGTTCGCAGAGATTGCCAGCGCCGCAACTCAGGATATGATCAAACGCGCGGGCGTCCGATCCTCCACCGCGTACAAGAAACCCGCAGCCGAAGGGCTTATCCTGAAAAGCCTTTCTGAACTCTTCAACGCGCCGACGTACGAGGACGGAGATCAGTGAGAACCATTGGCAGAAATATTCCCCGCATAGGGGCGCAGGAAAGGGCCCTGGGCGTTGCGCGTTTTGCGTCGGATTATGCGTCCAAAGAGATGCTCACGCTCATGGTCTTGAGAAGCGACCGACACCACGCCCTGATAAAAAAGATAGACGTCCGACACGCGTACGAAATACCCGGGTGCGTGCGCGTCTTCACCCACGAGGACATCCCAGGCGTCAACCGGTTCGGGATCATTACCAAAGATCAACGGCTTCTTGCGGAAGAAAAGGTTCGATGCATCGGCGACCCCGTATGCCTCGTCGCGGCCGAGAATCAGGAAGCGGCCGAGAAGGCCCTCAAAGCCATCAAAGTCACGTATGAAGACCTGCCGCCGGTGTTTGACCCTGAAGAGGCCCTGAGAGACGGCGCGCCCCAAATCCATGAAAAGGGAAACGAGTTGGGACGCCGGGTCATCCACAAGGGCAATCCTGCGAAGGCGTTCGAGCGGGCTGATATTGTCATCGAGCGAGTCTATAAGACGCATTACCTCGAGCACGCATACCTGGAACCTGACGCCGGCGCCGCTTGGATCGATGAAAACGGCGTCTTGGTCATCATCGCGTCAACCCAAAATCCCCATTACGACAGAAAAGAGGTTGCGGAACTGCTCGGCATGGAGGAAGAGAGGGTTCGCATCATTCAGGCGGCCACAGGCGGGGGATTTGGCTCGAAGCTCGACCTCAATGTCCAAGGCTTTGTGGGGCTTGCTACGCTGCTGCTGCGAAACCCTACCAAGATGATCTACACGCGGGAAGAGGCCTTTCTGGCCACGGCAAAGCGCCACCCGTTAAAGATGTACTACAAGAGCGGGGCGGACCGCGAGGGGAGGCTTTGCGCCGTTGACGTGAAGATTATCGGCGATACGGGCGCGTACGCCTCCTATGGCCTGGCCGTGGTCTCTCGAAGCGCGGTGCACGCCGTCGGACCTTACGAAACGCCAAACGCCCACATCGAATCAATATTCGCATACACTAACAATCCTTACGCCGGCGCCATGCGAGGCTTTGGCGTCCCTCAAGTAGCGTTTGCGCATGAATCGCAGATGGACCTCATTGCCCAGGCCCTGGGGCTCGATCCGCTCGAGATTAGAAAGCGTAACTGCCTGCGGGTGGGGTCGTTGACCGCCACAGGTCAAGAACTAGACGCCTCCGTGGGCATAGGCGCGACCCTTGACGCGGTTGCAGATTGCTATCGAGAGCTGTCGGCGCGCAAGCGACCGTCGCGGTCCCACAAGAGACGGGGAGTGGGGATGGCCTCGATGATGTACGGCATTGGCAACACCGGCATACAGAATCCTTCGACGGCACAGGTGGAGCTCACGCCGGAGGGCAAGATCAAGCTGTTTACCGGGGCCGCGGACATAGGGCAGGGGTCCTCGACGGTTCTTATGCAAATCGCCGCGGAAATCCTCGGTCAAGACATTCAGGCCATCGACCTCGTCGTCGCGGACACCATGTACACGACGTCGGCCGGCGCGACATCAGCGAGTCGGCAGACGTACATCTCCGGGAACGCCGTGAAAGACGCCGCGGAAAAACTTAGGGATATCTTGTTGATACAGGCTTCCAGCATCTTGAAGATCGACAGGAATCATCTGACGCTGGACGACGGGGTGGTTCGCTCCAAGAACGACCCGAATCGATCTGTGACATTGAAAAAGATTGCCGAATATTCCACGAAGAACGGGGTTCCACTGAAATGGCAGGGCTTTTTCGATCCGCCCACTACCCCCCTGGACCCTCACACAGGCCAGGGGGTCCCCTACGCCACCTATGCCTTTGCCTCCCACGTGGCTGAAGTCGAGGTGGATACGCTTACCGGAGAGGTCGAGGTGTTGCGGGTTGCAGCGGCCCATGACGTCGGCAAAGCCATCAACCCGGAAAACGTGCGGGGTCAGATCCTTGGCGGAGTCGCCATGGGCGTAGGTTTTGCGCTCATGGAAGAGTTCACACCCCAGAAGACAGAATCCCTCAAGGACTATCATATACCCACTTTTTCGGACATGCCCGTTGTGGAACCGATGATCGTGGAAGATGCGGAACCCACGGGGCCGTACGGGGCCAAGGGCGTAGGGGAGCCGGCGCTGATTCCGACGGCCCCTGCCATTCTTAACGCGATTGCTGACGCCCTCGGCGTCCGCATTTATGAACTGCCCGCGAGCCTCGAGGTCGTCATGAACGCGGCCCTGGTGAAGTCAGGCCCAAAAAATGGAGACACAGCAACATAGGAGGTAAGAACGCCATGGCAAAGACGCTGATCGTGAACATTGGTACGCTCATCAGCGGGGATATCGCCAACCCCGTGTTGAGCGCCGATTCCCTATACATCGCAGACGGACAAATCAATCGCATCGGCAGACGAGAAGATCTCGAGTCCCTTCCCGCAGACGAAGTCATCGACGCCAAGGGGAGCACGGTGACGCCCGGCTTGATCGATTCACACTGTCACGTGGTCTTGGGGGATTATACCCCGAGACAGAACCAAATCGGTTTTATAGACAGCGCGGTGCACGGTGGGGTCACCTCGGTGATCTCTGCGGGCGAGGTGCATCTCCCGGGGAGGCCGAAAGACCCAGCAGGAACCAAGGCCCTGGCAATCCTCGCGGCCAAGTCCTTCCAAGCCTTTCGGCCCGGCGGCGCGAAGGTCCTGGGCGGCGCGGTCATCCTGGAAAAAGGACTGACTGAAGCGGATTTCGAAGAAATGGCCCGAGAAGGCGTGCGCCTTGTGGGCGAAATAGGTCTCGGGTCGGTCAAATTTCCGCAAGACGCCGCGCCCATGACCGCGTGGGCCAAGAAGCACGGCATGATCGTCCTCATGCACACCGGCGGCACATCCATCCCGGGGAGCGATACGGTCACCGCGGATCAAGTCATGGCGACAGACCCCCATGTGGCTTGTCACGTGAACGGCGGCCCCACTGCGCTGCCGCCTGCCGAGATCGAAAAACTCGTTCGAGATACGTCGTATGCCATAGAACTCGTTCATTGCGGGAACCTCAAAGCCATGGTCCTGGCCTTGGAATTTGGGAAGAAATACAACGCCCTTTCACGATTTATCATCGGCAATGACGCGCCGTCCGGCACGGGCGTGATTCCGCTGGGGATCGTAAGGGTTATAGCCTCGGCGGCCTCTCTCTCCGATGTTTCGGCCGCGGAGGCTCTGTGCATGGCCACGGGCAACACCGCGCGCGCTTTCGGCCTGGCGACTGGGTTTATTCGTGAGGGGCTTCCCGCAGACCTCGTTGCCATGGACGCTCCCATGGGATCCATCGGCAGCGACGCGCTCAGCGCCTTGGAGGCCGGCGACGTCCCAGGAATTTCGATGGTGATGATCGACGGCAAGGTGCACGTGTGGACGAGCCGGAATACCCCGCCGGCGAGGCGAAAGGCCCAGGTCGTAGAAAAGACCTCATAACCCGTATAAGCCGAGCAAACCAATGAAGGTCATTGTCGAGAGATGCAAGGGATGCGGCGCGTGCGCCGCGGTGTGTCCGCAGAACGCCCTCAGGGTGTCGAAAAAAAAGGCTACGATCACGGATGCATGCTGCGAGTGCAAAGCGTGTATGCGGGTGTGCCCCGAAGGGGCGCTCCAGCCCGAGGAATCGGCCATTGCCGGCGCCGTGGTCTGCGATGCATGCCCGGTGCGATGCCAGATCAAGGTAGGGTTTGTGGGCGCGTGCCAGCGCTTCGTCAACAAGGGCGGCGCCCTCGAGAGAACCATCCCCCTGCTGACGTTTGAGGACGTGCGCGCCATCGTGGGGCCGGATTGGCGGCCTGAAATTCGCGAACCCCTGATTACCGGTATTGGCGCGGGCACTACATACCCTGACTGCAAGCCCGCCCCGCGCATCGTGCAAGGGTCCGTGCAAGGCGTGGACGTCGTGACGGTGGTGACCGAAGCTCCCCTGAGCTATTCAGGCATCAAACTGAAGATCGATACGGATCGCACCATCGGCGAGGAGGGCGCGCCTGTCCTCTACCGCCGGAAGAAGGTAGGTCACCTTACCACCGAAGAATACGGCTCCAAGATAGTGTCACTGGGGGGCGTAAATCTGCTCACCGGTCCCGACGGACTGGTGGTAGCCAAGCTCATCTCCGAGCTGGCGAACCGTCAAAGGGTTCGCTTGAGAATCCGGGACGGCAGTTCCTTGGAAGTGCAGGTGGGCCGCCAGCCTGTCATTGACGGCGCCATAGACGAGGTCATGAGAGTGGGGTGCGGCAGCGCGACCCTGGGGCTCTTTGCGCCGTTATTCAAACAGGCCGCTGACGAAGCCATCGTCATCGACTCCCATCTGACGGGGCTCATGAGCGAACATGCGGCGGGGGTGTTTGTGGGGGTGAGACCAACGGGCGTGCATCTTGTGTTTCCACAAAGTACGCCGGGCCGCTATTTTGGAGATCACGGACAAGGCTGGGGAGGCACCTCCATAACCGATCCGAAGGACGTGATCCGCGACATTGACCTGAATGTGGCGTGGCCTGGCATGAAAATACTCATCACAGAGACCACGGGACGCAACTTCATCCTTCTTGAATTGCAATCAGATGGCTCTCTCGTGGAGATACCCGCGACCAACGAGGTAACGACCGCGATCAGCGAGCTGGCTCAATCCTGTCAAGAAGCCAAGGTCTCCGCGGTTTATTGCGGCGGGTCCGGGGGCAGCGCTCGAGCCGGCGTCACGCGCTATCCCATTCGGCTCACCCGCGCTGTTCATGCCATGAAGGCGCGGCTGACCATCGGAGGCGCCCCTGCCTTCATTTTGCCCGGGGGCGGAATCAATTTCATGGTGGACGTGGAAAAGGTCATGCCGGGAGCCTTCACGTGGGTACCTACGCCCGCCACGGTGTGTCCCATCGAATACACCATGACGCTCGAAGATTACCGTGAAATGGGCGGTCACGAAGAGGCCATCAAACCCTTCCGCGCCAGGAGCTGAGCGCTGCCCGCATGGGAACGATCCATATTCCTCTTGAATGAGGCGTCCGTCTTCGTGGAATGCGGTCCCATGCGGCTGGTCATCCAAGCGTGGCGCAAGGGCGTTCCCCAAGGCGCTCAGTGCCTCTCGGCCGCTCACAAATCCATCCAATTCCTGGAAGAGGCGGCCTCCTATTTTCCACAATGCAAGGCCCCAGCCGTGGACTTGAACGAACCGGATCCAAGGCTTGGGATAGCGCACGCCTTGTGGTCCGCGGCAAGGGCCATAGCGGCGCCGGACCTGACGCCCATGGCCGCGGTGGCCGGCGCGATTGCCGACGCGGTCGCGGACGAACTTGTGCAACAGTCCATGACAAAGATCATCGTGAATAACGGCGGCGACATCGCGGCGCGCCTGGAAGCATCGGAATCGCTCTGGGCGGCAATCCGCCCCAAGGTCGATCGCGTTGATGTCTCCCACTACCTCCGAGTTGACGGCTCGCTGCCCATTGGCGGCATCTGCACGAGCGGGCTTGGAGGGAGGAGCTTCACGCGGGGCATAGCCTCAGCGGTGACGGCTCTGGCGCAAAGGGCTGCCGTGGCAGACGCCGCGGCCACGGCCATCGCCAACGCAGCTTACGTTGACAGCCCCGCCGTCAAAAGGGCCCCCGCCTCCTCCATCGATCCCAATTCGGACCTCGATGATCTGGATGTCACGATCCGCGTGGACACACTCTCAGACGAGGAGATAGGCCTTGCCCTGGACAAGGCCTTGTGTTATGCCGAGGCCCTGGCATCCATGGGGAAGATTTTTGGCGCCGTGATAACCGTCCAGGAGCGCACCGTATGGACGCGCCGCATCGACAGGATTGTGGAGCGATAACCGAGGCGCATGTCTCATCGACGTTGCTCGAAATCACGGCTGCGGCATAGAACTGGCGATTGATTGTGGGAAACGGCATTTTTTCAAAGCCGCGACAAACCCCGCTCCCGCGGGGCGTCAAACCATAGCCCAGGGCAACGCCCTGGCTACCCGGAGCTCATAATGACACACCGATGGCCTTTTAGTGATAGCGGGAGACGCACGCGACAGGCCTTTACCGCGTTTCTCGAAGGTTCTGTCGGAATAAGGCGAGCGGCCTGAATATGATGATTTTCACGGTCTAGCTCACGGTGAAGACGCAATCGATCCGTACCGTTACGGCGCCCTGATATGTCGTGCCGGACTTGTTCCCGGCATCCAGGAAACTAACCATGGACTCCCACTTCCGTGGGAATGACGCCGCAAGGGGCTCCTTCGAAATTAGCCAGTATTTTCGAGACCGGGTAGAAAACAAAGGACCTCTTTCACTGGTTTCAGCTCAGGGATAACATCCGTATCAATTTGCGCAGCTCCTCCAGGCCTTTCTCGGAGATGCTCAAAATCTTAAAGCCAGCCCGACAGCGGCCGTCCTTTTCTCGGGAAGCCCATTTGCATTCCGCCTCGAAGCTAAAAGGAAACACGTCTGCAAAATAGTCTGCCTGGATCAGGAATCCTTTCTTTTCGCCTACCTTGGATTCGATGCCAAGCACCTGAAGTCCGCCTTCGGTGATATCGACCACTTCGCCTTCGTGGAGAAGGTTTTCCAGCTCATAGATGGGCAGCTTCACAAACACATAATTGCGATGGAGGTTCCTTGGCTTTTCGCCGTATGTTTTCAGACGATCTGGTGGGATCCGCTCTTCTAGTTCATGTTGCTGGAGACTCCCCGAATCGATGAGTTTCTGAAAGATGCTCTTCAAGGCGTTTTGCGAGACGTTGTACTTCTCCATCAATTCCTGATCCATCATGCCGGCTCTGATGTCAGCGATTATCTCTTTTGCCTTAATTTTGCGCTTTTCAGACATCGCACCTCTGCGTCGCCTCTCGTATTATGATACCCTCCGACTGTTTGTGCCGCAACAAAAAATGCCTTGCCCAACTAACGAACCATCTGCGGCGCTGGACTGCAGCCGCATTCTGCATCGAGAGACATGGCGCGGGGCGTCTCATCCTTCAACCCGATTTCGGCCCTGTTGCTTGGCGCGATAAAGCGCCGCATCAGCCTCCTTGATCAGGGCATCCACGTCCTGCCCCTGCCTATATTCGGCCAGTCCGAGACTCAACGTCACGCGAACGGCCTTGTCGTCAAGGGCTATGTCGCTTTTGCCGACGTTCAGTCTCAGCCGTTCAGCGATTTCCCTGGCGGAACTCACATCGCAGCCCGGCAAGACCACCAAGAATTCCTCCCCGCCGTACCGGCCGCAGTGATCGTATTGGCGAATCGAGGAGGTGATGCGGCGCGCAGCCTCTCTGAGCACCTGGTCGCCGGCCGCATGACCATACGCATCGTTGATCTGCTTGAAATGGTCTATGTCTGCCATAAGGACGCTGAGCGGCGTCTGAGTCCGCCTCGCCCGAGAAAGCTCTTTGCCTAAAATCTCGAATATAGCAGATCGGTTCAAAAGCCCTGTCAAGGAGTCGTGAGTCGCCCGAAATTCCGATACCTTCAGCGCGTCCCGCAATTCGTCTTGCAGTTTCACTATGCGAGCCCCTGCCCTGACGCGGGTCCGCAGTTCGTTGTAATCAAACGGCTTCACGATGTAGTCGTCCGCGCCGGCGTCAAGACCCTTCACGACGTCTTCTTTTGCGCTTCGCGAGGTCAAGAAAATGATGTACACGTACGAATCCTTTTCAGACTCCCGCAACGCGGCGCAAATGTCCAACCCGTCGCGCTTGGGCATCATCCAGTCGAGTATCGCGATTTTTGGCGGGTCGTCTTTTATCAACTCCTGCCACGCGCGCTCGCCGTCTTCAGCCACAACCACCTCATGGCCCCACTGACCCAGATGGTTTGCCAACAGGGTTCGCGTCACCGGATCATCGTCGGCCACCAGTATCTTCAATGCCTGCCCCTTTTTGTGATCGTATGCAAAGATTATTGATGAAGACCAGCAGTATTCCGAACCGCCGCAAATCCTAGGCAACGTATCGAGAGAAATTGTCGCGAATATCTTTGAACTGGTCTTCAGCGCGCAGAAATGCTTCTACCACCAGCGGATCGAACTGTCTGCCTTTGGCCTGGACGATCAGTTCGCACGCTTCCTCATGCGAAAAGGCGTTTTTGTACCGCCGTTGCGTGGTCAACGCGTCATAGACGTCCGCGACGGCCACAATGCGGGCGGAAAGCGGGATTTCGCCGTCCTTCAGTCCAAATGGATAGCCCTTGCCATCCCAATGTTCATGGTGATAAAAAGCCACTTCCTTGCCCAAAGTCAGATAACCGCTGTCCTCTCCCGATTCTCTGACAGCCTGTTCCAAAGCCTCCCCACCGATGATGGTGTGCTGCTTCATGATCTCGAACTGGGGTTTGGTGAATTTGTCCACATTAAAAAGGATGTCATCGGGGAGCCCGACTTTCCCGATGTCGTGCAAAATAGACCCATACATTAAATTCTCGACAAAATCCTCGGTCAAGATGTCGTGATACGCGCCCGCAGCAATGAGCTGTTCGCAAAGCACCTTGCAATAGGCCTGGATCCTTTTGAGATGGAGCGCGGTCTCCGTGTCCCTGGATTCAGCCAGGTGCGCTAACGCAAAGATAAACGCGCCCTGTATCCTTCGGATCTTCTCATAGGATCGGCGGAGGTCTTGATGGAGACGAACCTGCTCTGTCATGTCTTGACCAAGACTCAAAATCCCTTTGATGCTCCCCGTGTCGTCAACCATGGGAGACATAGTCATGAAGATGGTGAGCTCACGGCCGTCTTTGGCGCGCCTTCTTACGTGCTGCTGGATAGTTTTCTTCTCCTCTCGGATCATGCGGTTCATCGCGGCAAGGGTCTGCAGGCCGTAATCCCTTTCCGGGAAAAGTTGAAGGATATGCTGGCCCAGCATCTCTTCTGAGGCGTACCCGTAAATGTTCTCGGCCCCCACGTTCCAAAATTTGATGACCCCCTCGAGGTCCGTGAGGATGATAGAGACGCCCCGCGAGCTATTCAGTATTCCTGACAGGAAATCATTGGTCTCAGCCAACTCTTTCGTACGCTCTTGGACCTGTTCCTCCAGGACGCGGCGATAGTCTCGCTCGAGTCGTTTGAGGCGAGCGACCTCCACGCCTTTGGTCACGGCATCGATGAGCAGATCTGCGTTAATGGGCTTGAGAAGATAATCGTGCGCGCCTTGCCGGAGCGCGTTCACCGCGCTGTCAAGGTCCCCGTATCCGGTGACCATCACGACCGGGGTCGTGTCATCGATCTGACGCACCTCAGCCAAGACCTGCAACCCGTCTTTCAGAGGCATGCGGATGTCTGTGACAACCACGTCCGGCTTTAGTTGCAAGAACAGATCGATCGCCTCAGCGCCATCTGCCGCGGCGGCTACCTCAAACCCGCTCATACTCAGGAGCTCTTTCAGAAGGTCCCGAGAAACCGCCTCATCGTCCGCCAAAAGGATCACCCCGCGTGGAGGGGCCTCCGGGTTGACGGCTGTGTGAGATTCAGGGAGAGAACTGGGTGATGAACGTTTCAAGCGACGCCTCTGAGCCATCAATGGAATCCACGGCGCAGTCATAGAAATTTTTACGGGCGAATAATAGCAATACTGGCTAAAGAGTTTTTTTTCAATAGCGCGTCGCGCTCACATCAGGAAAATTGGAATCGAGGCGCGGCCGCGATCTCGGCGATTCTCTAGAGTAGTCGCCGGGTTGATAACGCGTCCTTCTGTCTCACAGAGATTCCGCTGTGAAATTGCGCCCACAGCTTACCTGGACAGCATGATGATTATATTATAGGTGTACGGATTGCCAAAAAAGAATAGCGAGATCGCCTCCGTTTAGCTGGCAATGAAAGAAAGCCCCGTGGGTTATTGCGGGGAACCGCAGGCGACGCCACAATGTCAGCGCGCAAGACATTTGCTGCGCTGCCCAAGACGACGGCTCTTTTGGCAACCGCTGTAATAAGCTGATATTCTTCTTTTCGGGGTATGGTCAATTGAATGTCTTGCTCATCAATCCGAAAACGCCGCCTACTTTCTGGAGTTTCCCGGAACAAGTCTTTTTTTCAGGGAGAAGAGCTGTAGTCCCTCCCCTGGGGTTGCTGACCGTCGCGGCCCTTCTCCCCGCACACTGGAATGCAAGAGTCGTGGACCTCGACGCCCGTGAACTTGAACAGGCTGACTGGGACTGGGCGGACGTGGTGATGCTCAGCGGCATGATTGTGCAGAAACACAGCATGCTCAGCGTCATCGAGGAAGCCAAACAACGACATAAGACCGTGGTGGTGGGCGGTCCGTATGTCTCTTCCGTCCCAGAAGAAGTACAGGCGGCCGGCTGCGATTTTCTCGTGAGAGGCGAAGTCGAGCGCCTTATGGAAACGGTCGTCATCGCGTTGGAAAATCGTCAGCAAGGGGGCGTATTTGAAGCGGACAGTCGCCCGCCTCTTACAGAATCTCCCCTTCCTCGATTCGATCTTGTACGCATGGATGATTATTTGGCCATGTCTATCCAAACATCCCGCGGCTGCCCGTTCGACTGTGAATTTTGCGACATAGTGAACCTTTACGGTCGAAAGGTGCGCTGCAAGTCTCCCGAGCAGGTCATACGAGAACTCGATTATCTCTATCAACTGGGGTGGCGGAGAGAAGTGTTCATCGCCGACGACAATTTTATCGGCAACAGATCCCATGCCATGGCGGTGCTCGATCTCCTCATCCCATGGATGAAGAGCCACGGCGAACCCTTCAATTTCATCGCGCAGGCCTCCGTGAACCTTGGCAACGACATCGAGTTGATAGACCTCCTGACAGAGGCCAACATCTCCCACATCTTCGTGGGCGTGGAATCCCCGGACGAAGAAATCCTCAAGGCCGCGCACAAGTATCAAAACGTGAAGAATCCTTTGATCGATTCCTTGAACAACATGAGCAGAAATGGCTTGTCGGTCATGGCCAGCTTCATCATCGGGTTTGATGGCGAGAAGAAGGGCGCTGGCGAGAGAATATGCGCCCTTGTCCAACAGACCAATATTCCGGTGGTCATGCTCAATACGCTGCACATTCTCCCGAAGACCAAGCTATGGACCCGGTTGAAGAATGAAGGCAGACTCTTGGAAAACAGCACCTCCGGCCAATCTACCGGCGGCGTATTGAACTACATCCCGGACCGCCCCGAAGAAGAGATACTCGAAGAGTACGTTCAGGCATGGAACTACCTTTATGAGCCTGCCCGATTCTTGGCGCGCACGTATCGCTACTACCTTTCCATGCGGCCTACCCGGGCGGCAAGCGGCGGGGTCGCGGACACCTTAGCGGTTTCCACCGGCCGCGGTTTCAAAGATACGGCGGGAGACATCCATCGATTTGCCCGGTTGTCCTGGCGGCAAGGCCTCGTATCCAGCGCGAGGCGGCAATATTGGCGGCAGATTTTTGGGATGATGAAGCATAACCCCAGTCGTTTTGTGCCGTATATCGTGCGGTGCATCATGGGCGAGGACATGTTCAGGATTAGAAAAGCCCTGATGAAGGATTCCCGGGCTTTTCAGTAGCTGACCGTGGCGGCAGCCGGAATGCAAGGGCCGAAATCTTTTTTGGCGATGATATGCAGAATAAATGCCGTCTATGTGGGATCCGCGGCGGGAGGTCGGTTGACAGACCACGGCTCGTGATTTACCTGTTTGGTAAATTATGCGTCAATCAGGGACATCCATAACGCGCCTCGCTTCTCAACACAAAAGATACGCTCTATCACGCCAACGAATCGTGGTGAAACGGCGCCCGTTGCGCGTCCCCGAAGAACCAATGTACGTGGGAGGAATAAAAAATGCGAGCTGACAAATTTACGTTGAAATCTCAGGAAGCCCTTGAAGAGGCTCAAAATATAGCCTCCGGCAGAGGCAATCCCCAAATAGAGACAGAACATCTGCTGCTGGCGCTGTTGTCCGACGATGGCGGCCTATGCGTGGAAATCCTCAAAAAACTCGGCGTCGATGTCGATCGCGTCCGCAGCGAAACCCTGCAGGCCATCGAAAAACTCCCGCGACAGACCGGCGCGACGGCGGAGCGGTATTTTTCGAATCAGTTGCGCCAAACGCTGGAAAACGCGTTCCGTGAGATGGAACAGCTCAAGGATGAATACGTCTCGGTGGAGCACCTGCTCATTGCCCTTGCCGAGGCGTCCGGCTCCGCGTCTGCGAAAATCCTCTCGTCAAAAGGGGTGACCAAAGACCGGATTTACATGGCGCTTACTGACATCAGGGGCACGCAAAGGGTCACGGACCAATCGCCTGAGGAGAAATATCAGGCCCTGAAGCGTTTTACCCGCGACCTTACCGAACTGGCTCGCAAGGGGAAACTCGACCCGGTGATCGGCCGAGACGATGAGATTCGGCGGATCATTCAGGTCTTGTCGCGACGCACAAAGAACAACCCCGTGCTCATCGGCGACCCAGGAGTGGGGAAGACCGCCATCGTCGAAGGGCTCGCAAGCCGGATTGTGTCAGGGGACGTCCCGGAGACGCTCAAGGGGAAAAGAGTGCTGGCGCTGGATATTGGGCAACTGATCGCGGGGGCCAAATATCGGGGCGAATTCGAAGATCGTCTCAAGGCCGTCTTGAAGGAAATCTCGGCAGCGTCAGGCGAGATCATCCTTTTTATCGACGAGATGCATACCCTCGTAGGAGCAGGCGCTGCCGAAGGGGCAGTGGATGCATCGAACATGCTCAAGCCGCCGCTGGCGCGCGGTGAACTCCGCGCGGTGGGCGCGACCACCGTCAACGAATACCGAAAGTATATCGAAAAAGACGCGGCCCTGGAACGCAGGTTCCAACCTATCTACGTGGCTGAGCCGTCCGTCGAGGATTCCATCGCCATATTGCGGGGACTCAAAGAGCGCTATGAACTCCACCACGGCGTCCGCATTCAGGACGCGGCAATCATTGCAGCCGTCACTTTATCCCATCGATACATCACGGATCGCTTTCTCCCGGACAAGGCCATAGACCTCATCGATGAAGCTTCGTCGCGTCTGCGCATCGAAATAGACTCCATGCCCACCGAGATAGACGAGATCGAACGGCGCATCATTCAGCTTCAGATCGAAGAACAGGCCCTGACAAAGGAATCGGACGAAGCCAGCCAGGCAAGACTCGAAAAGGTCCGAGCCGAAATAGCGCGCCTTCAGGCAGATTCAGAAGCGCTGAAGGCAAAATGGCGGCAGGAAAAAGAGATCATCACGGCCATCCGGGAACTCAAGGAACGCTACGAAAGGGCCAAGATCGATGCGGTGAAAGCGGAGCGTGAAGGCGACCTCAGCAGGGCCGCGGAACTCAAATACGGCCTCCTCATTGCTCTGGAGAAAGACATCCGCCAGAAGAATGAAGAACTGGCCGCGTTGCAGCAAGACGGCGGCCTCCTCAAAGAAGAGGTTGGCCCGGAAGACGTCGCGGAGGTAGTGGCAAAGTGGACGGGGATCCCGGTCTCCAAAATGCTCGAGGGCGAGGTGGAGAAGCTCGTCAAGATGGAGGAAAGGATATCCGCGAGGGTTATCGGCCAAGAGGAAGCCATCGTCGCGGTGGCAAACGCGGTGCGTCGCGCCCGATCAGGGCTCCAAGACCCCAACCGCCCCATCGGCTCCTTCATCTTCTTGGGCCCCACCGGCGTCGGCAAAACCGAACTCGCCAGGGCCCTTGCAGAATTCCTCTTCGATGACGAACAGGCCATGGTGCGCATCGATATGTCCGAGTATATGGAGCGACACTCGGTGGCAAGACTCATCGGCGCCCCGCCAGGCTACGTAGGCTACGAAGAAGGCGGATACCTCACAGAGGCCGTCAGACGCAGGCCATACTCCGTCGTCCTGTTCGATGAAATCGAAAAGGCACATCCCGAAGTGTTCAACGCCCTCCTCCAGATTCTGGACGACGGAAGGCTCACAGACGGCAAAGGCCGCACTGTTGACTTCAAGAACTGCATCATCATCATGACGTCCAACATCGGCTCCACGGAAATCAGGGAATTCGCAGGCCGAGATGAAGAAGCCATGCGCATGAAGGTGATGGACGCGCTACGCTACCACTTCAAACCCGAGTTCTTGAACAGACTCGATGACATCATCATCTTCCATGCACTCACCAGAGAGCAGATAAAACAAATCGTGGATATCCAGATCGCGCGATTGAACAAGCGTCTAGCCGATAACAAACTCACGCTGGTCCTCGATTCCAGCGCTCGCGATCTCCTGGCGGCCGAGGGCTTCGATCCAGCATACGGCGCAAGACCCCTGAAACGGGCTATCCAACGCTTGATAGAAAACCCGCTGGCCATGGATATCCTCGCAGGAAGATTCCAGCCCGGCCAAACCATCAAGGCGACCCAGCAGGGAGATAAACTCGTGTTCGAGGCCGCGTCGTGACGGTTCCTCGAACCATCGAAAAACTGTCCGCCGAGGCCATGACTGGAGATGAGTATGCCAAAAGTAGCTGACTTCATGACAAAAGAGGTGATCACCGTCACGCCGGACACCCCACTGCGAAAACTCGCAGAGATCCTGGCCACCCACAACATCAACGGCGTTCCTGTGGTTGACGAGCAGGGCGCGGTCCTTGGGGTGGTGTGCGAGTCCGATCTAGTGAACCAGAACAAACCCCTTCATATCCCTACCGTATTCTTCATCCTAGATTCGGTGATCCCCGTGGGAAATCCCTGGCGACTCCACAAGGACTTCCAGCGCATCTCTGCAACCACCGTGGCAGACATCTACTCGAAGCCGGCCGTGTGCGTGACGCCCCAGACAGATCTGTCCGACGCCGCGCGGCTCATGGCGGACAAGAAGCTCTATACCTTGCCGGTGGTGGAGCAAGGCCGTTTGGTGGGGGTATTGGGCAAAGGGGACGTGATAAGGGCTCTTGTTCAGCAATAGCATATCTTATAGATATGTCAGGAGATAATTACTTTTCATAAGAAGTTACTTGAAAAATGCTTGACAAGTATTTGAAATCATGGTTTAAGCAGTTGTCAACAGCGGGAGGCGTAGCCCGCTGCTCAACATACCTTTTCCCCATGCGAAGCCCCGGTCCTCATCCTCCTTTCCGGGGCTTTCCTTTGTCTGCTCACCGCCGCCCCCCCGCCCTTATATCGTGCAACATGCGGCGAACCTTTCACCACAACGGCTTCGAGGGCTTTTGAGGAGTCTCCGGTCTCGGGGCGGGCTTGACCGAGGCAGCGAGTGTGGCGATGCGCTGTCGTATCGCTTGCCGCAGCTCCGGTTTTGGGCGGCGTCGCGAGGCTTCGAGGTACGAGGCGAGGGCGTCTGCGTAGGCCTGTTCTCGTTCTTGGAGCCGCCCCAAGTGGTAGTGAGCCTCGGGGTCTGTGGGGTCTTCGGCGGCCGCCCTTTTTAGGTCGGCCATGGCCTCCTGGAACCTCCCTTGGGACTCATGGACAAGCGCCCGGGTGACCAGGCAGCCCCGTAATGAAGGGCAGAGCGCGATGGCCGAAGAAAGATCTTGCAGGGCGCCGTCTGCGTCATTCTTTTTCAGCCGCGCCAGGGCTCGGCTGTAATATGCCTGGTAAAACTTGGGATTGAGTTCCAAAGCCCTTGTAAACATGGTTTCAGCCGCATCCACCTCTCCCTTTCTCGCGTGGCGGTTGCCCACGTTCCAGCAGCCCACCGCCGACGCAGTCTCCGGTTTCATCCTGCTTTCCAAGACCGCGATGCTGAATGCGATGCGCTCTCGAGCATCCGCGTCTGTGGTGAGCGCCAGGGCCTTCTTGTAGAGCGCAAGCGCCTCTGGTTCGCCGCCCGCGTTCATCTCGAGGATGCCCGCCGAGGCGATCATGGCCTTCACATTGGCCGGGTCTATCTGAAGCGCCCTCTGGTAGTCCTGCAAGGCCTTGTTCGGCTGGTTGCACATGTCCAAGGCTTCTCCGCGACCCAGGAGATAATCGACCCGGTTCGGCTCTGCGCCGAGCGCTCGGGTGTACAGCGCGGCGGCTTCCTGAAAACGCCCCTGCTCGAGGGCGTGGGCCGCGAGTTGAGACGCGTCCTGACCCGCTGCGGACGCGCCTTGCGTGGTCGAGGCCGTTGGCGGGTTTTTTTCTGCCGCGACCGCCGGCAATGCGGCGTGGACGAGAGCAGCGCACAAAACCACGATCGCCGCGGCTATCCAACGCCGCCGGCTTGGTCGTACACGGGGATCCATGGGCGGCGTCAAGCGGTTCTCGACGCCGCGGCAGCCAATGACGCCCCCGAGGTACGTGGCATGAGAGAATCCTCGGACCTGTATCGAATCCGGCATGATAGGCGCGCGCCGGCCGGCGTCATCGAGGAAGCGAGTGCGTCCCCGCGTCCTCCAGTAGCGAGACCCGAGGGGAAATAATGCGCGTGTTCTGTGCATGGGTCGCCGCCGCCCGAAAAGAGTTCGTTGCTCCGACGCCTATATATACACCGCGTCTCCGAATTAATCACGACATCGATGCAGCAACTGTCATGTCGAGCAGGTTAATCCCTAGCCGCTCCCGTTACTGGCTGTCCTTTCCATTCCTGTTTGCTCCAGCGTTTTCGAGCGTCTTATTTTCTGTCATTTCGAGCGAAGCGAGAAATCTTGGCCCGAGCACAAAGATTTTTCAGCCGTAGCTTCTCTGTTCGTTTGACTCTGCCTTCCTCTGTGCCTCAGATAGGCCATCGATGGGGCGTTCCGAGCTACGCGAGTCAATCTCGTCATACCTCTCGAGAAAAAAGTATCCGACAATGCGAGCGCGGCTGCGCGTGCGTGCGTCCCTTGCATGCGCACCAATTGCCTGATAGTACCCACACCGAGGCCATCGTAATTGGCCCAACGCTGTTCTCCAAGGGGCGCCGCGGATGCGTCAAGGCTTGTATTCTCTCTGTGCGCGACTCGCGCTCGCTGTTCTTCCGCTTCTTGCGCTTGCCGCATCTCCTGCAGCGTCAGATGATCTCGCGCCCCAATCTGCAGGGGCCGAACGCCTGCGGATAGCCATCCATTGTTCCCGCGGCCTCTTGCAGGTATGGCTGGGACCGACCCTGATCAGGGAATATCCCGTGGAGACCGGCAAGGGGGGGATCCACAAGAGGCGAAGCGGAGATCACCGCACGCCCATTGGCGAATACGAGATCGCCTGGATGGCGTCCCGTCATTCCCCGAAAGGTCATCGCATCGTCGATGGAAGGAGCTGGTGCCGAGACAACAAGTTCAGCGACGCCGCGACAGGCCCGCCTCTGGAAAAGCTTTGGAGCGCGTCCTACGGCGCGGACGAAGCCAGCATCATGAGTCTCAATTATCCCAATCAAAAGGATCGGGCGCGGGGATTTACGGGCGATTGTATCCACATCCATTCCGACAAACATCTCGTTGACGCTGCGCTGACCAAGTCGTTTGGCTGCATCCACATGTTCCCGCAGGATGCGAGGGAGCTCTATGACATGGTGAACGTGGGCACGTCCGTCAAGATATTTCCGTGACGCGGCCCCAATAGGCGGTTCTCCAAAAAAAGACTCGAATTCATCAACCGCGTTCCCAGGGCTTCACCCTGGGCTATGAAGAGACGCCCCGCAGGAGCGAGGCTGAGACGCCCCGATCGATGCCCGCATTGTCTTGAGATTCGTCCATGAGCCGGTCATTTTGGGCATTTTTCGCCATGCCAGAGCTGCTTTCGGTCGCGCTTACGAACCAACGATGCAGACCTCGTTTCGACAAGAAAGCCGGGGACGGACTCGGACTAATTTTCCAGGTTTTCTTTGATGGCTTCTGCTTGGAAGTACATGACGAGGGGGTCTATGAGTTCGTCCAGTTTGCCTTCCATGATGGAATCTAATTTGTAGAGGGTGAGGCCGATGCGGTGATCGGTCACGCGGTTTTGAGGGAAGTTGTACGTGCGTATGCGCTCGGACCTGTCGCCTGAACCTACCTGACTCTTGCGTTCTCTGCTGATTTCCGAGTTGCGTTGCTGCTCCATGCGGTCCAACAAGCGGGCCTGGAGGATTTTGAGCGCCTTGGCCTTGTTTTTATGCTGGGATTTCTCATCCTGGCAGGTGACCACGAGATTTGTGGGGAGGTGCGTTACCCTGACAGCCGAGTCGGTGGTATTGACGCTTTGGCCGCCGGGGCCGGACGATCGATAGACGTCTATTTTGAGGTCTTTTGGGTCGATCTCTATTTCCAGTTCGTCCGCTTCCGGGAGCACGGCCACGGTCACCGCGGAGGTGTGAATTCGTCCCTGTGATTCTGTGGTGGGCACCCGCTGGACTCGATGAACGCCTCGTTCATATTTGAGCCTCGAGTACGCGCCCTGACCATGAACCAAGGCAATGACCTCCTTGAAGCCCCCCGTCGCGCTGAGCGACGTGGACATCATCTCGACGCGCCACCGCCGACTCTCAGCATACCGGCAATAGGCCCTGAACAAGTCTGCTGCGAACAACGACGCCTCTTCGCCGCCCGTGCCCGCTCGTATTTCAAGAAACGTGTTTTTCTGATCGTTGGGGTCCTTGGGCAAGAGCAGTAGATTGAGCATCTGCTCCAACTCTTCCTGCTTGGATTTCAAGCGGGGCAAGTCCTCACGCGCCAGCGATACCAGCTCGTGATCCTCTTCTTCCTGAAGCATGGTCTCCAGTTCTCGGATCTCGCCGAGCGTATTGGTCAGGGCGCGATAGGTCTTCACGATCTCGGAAAGCTCAGCCTGTTCCTGAGAGAGTTTTTTGAGCTTCTTGGGGTCGGCCATCACCTCAGGCCGCGCAAGCTGCTGGTTCAGGTCTTCGTAGCGCTGATTCAATTCTTCTAGTTTCGACAATACCTGCATGATCTGCCATCACGCCCGACCCGCTTGTCAGGCCCAGCCCCTTTCTCTCTCCAAGGTTCGCTTCAAGGCCACCAGCGCCACCTCGATTTGATCGTCGCTGGGTTCCCGTGTGGTAAGTCTCTGCAGCAGCAAGCCCGGTTTCAATACCACGTCGAGCAGAGGATTCCGCACTCGCTCCCCAAAGCGGATCAACTCGTAGGAAAATCCGGCAATGGGCAGCAGCAGACACATCTTGATCGCAATGAAGAACAAGTTGGTCGCAATCTTGTTCCCAAAAAGGTCGTTCGGGAAGAAGGGGAATACGAGACTGAAAAGAAAGATGCTCACCAATAATACCAACATGATGAACGCGGTGCCGCAGCGGGCGTGCAACGTGGGATACTTTCTCGCATTCTCCACCGTCAGGTCGTCGCCCTGCTCATAGGCATGGATGGATTTGTGTTCAGCCCCATGGTACTGAAAGACTCGACGAATCTCTTTCATCAAGGAAATGGCGTAGATATATCCGACAAATATAGTCACCTTGATGACGCCGTCTATCACGTGGAACCACAGGCTCTTTACCGTGAGATCCTTTCCAAACAGTACGCCCATGCCCAACGTCGCCAGGTGTGGGATGACCACAAACAATGCAAGGGCCGCCCCAATGGCGAAAAGAATCGTTCCCCCGAGGGCCCATGGGCTCAGTTTTTCCTCTTCCTCGCCCACCGCTTCCTGTGCGGAGAAGCTCAACGCCTGAATCCCGTTGAACAAGGCCTCGTAGAGAACAATGCAGCCCCTGAGGAACGGTTTTTTGAGCACAGGCCACCGCTCCATGGGCGAATACCAGCGGTCTTCTCGCACGCTCAACTGTCCATCAGGTTTGCGCACCACTATCGTCAACGTCTTGGGGGCTCGCATCATGATCCCCTCGATGACGGCCTGTCCCCCAACCTTGATCAATTCTGCGCCTTTCGCGCCTTCAGTGTGTAAAAGCATTTGATGTACAACCCGCTCTCTTGGGATCGAGCCCACTGCGCTGCGCTCTCCGGAAACGCGACCGCTTCGCTCGACCACATAAAGCCAAAAAGACTATTCAGCTTCTTTTTTTGCCGTTTTTGCCGATTTTTTCGCTTTTTGGGATTTTTCTGCCGAGGCGGCGGCCTTCTTGGTCGTCTTGGCGGGCTTTTTGCCAGTAGAAACAGGCTTATCGCCATATTTCTTCATGAATCTTTCGACGCGTCCCGCGCTGTCAACCAGCTTTTGCTTCCCTGTGAAAAAGGGGTGGCATGCCGAGCATATCTCGAGTTTATATTCGCTTTTCAGAGATCGCGTCCGTATGGTGTTCCCGCATGCGCACACGAAAACGCTGTCCTGAAATTCGGGGTGTATGCCTTTTTTCATCATCGGCCTCCATCATGTACTAAACTATTTATTCTAATATAAAAAGACAAACGATGCAAATATTCCGCCGCTTTCTTCGCGTCTATGCATGATTGATGCCGCAGAAGCAGCTCATTTGATGGCCAATGACGGCGCCGAGCCATTATAGCCATTCTTGAAAATAATCGCGAATTGCGCTGTTGACCCGCTGCATGTCATTCCCGCGTAAGTGGGAATCCATGACGAGTTTCCTGGATGCCGGATCGAGGCCGGCATGACAAATCAGGCGCCGTGGCGCAGACTTTGAAGATCATATTCACGCCGCGGCGCGCCTCATTCCGCCAGAAGTTTCGAGAAGTAATGTATGGCGATTCTCAGAATTGATCGCGCATGCGACGATCCGCGCCTCATTCCGCCATAAATTAGGGGAATGACCATATTCGCGCCGGACTCCACAATGAACGCGTCCCCCGGCCTACCGATTCATGACTTCTAAGAATTCTCTGTTGGAATCGGTCTGCATGATCTTGTCCAGGAGGAATTCCATGGCGTCCACGGAGTTCATATCCGCGAGGAGCTTGCGCAAAAGCCAGATGCGCTGCAAATCCTGCTGGGGCACCAACAGTTCCTCTTTGCGCGTGCCGGACCGATTGATGTCGATGCAAGGGAATATGCGTCGCTCGAGAAGCCGCCGATCCAAATGGATCTCCATGTTGCCGGTACCCTTGAATTCCTCATAGATCACTTCGTCCATCTTGCTGCCCGTGTCGATGAGCGCGGTGGCGATAATGGTGAGGCTCCCGCCTTCCTCGATGTTTCTCGCGGCCCCGAAAAATCGTTTGGGGCGGTGCAAGGCGTTGGAATCCACGCCGCCGGACAAGATTTTACCGCTGGGAGGCACGACCGTGTTGTGCGCCCGAGCCAGACGCGTGATGCTGTCCAGGAGGATCACCACATCCCGTTTGTGCTCGACCAGGCGCTTCGCCTTTTCGATGACCATATCGGCCACTTGCACATGGCGTTGGGCAGGCTCGTCAAACGTGGACGAGATGACTTCTCCCCGGACTGAACGCTGCATGTCAGTCACCTCTTCCGGCCTTTCGTCGATGAGGAGCACGATGAGGTACACGTCCGGGTGATTGATGGTGAGGCTATTGGCAATCTGTTGGAGCAGCACGGTTTTGCCCGCCTTAGGCGGCGACACGATGAGCGCCCGTTGCCCCTTTCCGATGGGGGTGAGCAAATCCATGATTCGCATGGAATACTGCGTCGGGCCGATCTCGAGCTTCAGCCGCTCATTGGGATACAGGGGCGTGAGATTGTCAAAGAGCACTTTGTCTCGTATCGACTCAGGGTCTTCGCCATTGATCTTTTCCACCTTGAGGAGGGCAAAGTACCGTTCGGTATCCTTTGGGGGACGGATGTAGCCTGAGATGGTGTCTCCCGTTCGCATGTTGAATCGTCGTATCTGGCTGGGGGACACATAAATGTCGTCAGGCCCGGGCAAGTAGTTGTAATCCGGCGCCCTCAAGAATCCAAATCCGTCGGGCAGGGTTTCGAGAACCCCTTCACCCGTGATGGGAGCCTCTTTCTCGGTCTGTTGATGCGCCTGAAGAATGGCGAAAATCAATTCCTGCTTCCGCATGCTGCCCGCGCCCTCTACGGACAACGCATGGGCTATGGACATAAGTTCACTAACCTTTTTCTCCTTGAGTTCTGCAACGTCCATGACGGCTCCTGATGTGTGTGCTTTTTTTCGGAATCTATATTGTTGATATTGGCGTGCTGATCTGAAGTTGTCGCGCGGATGGGTCGTATCCCTACGCCATTGACTTCATTCGTTGAACCCCGTCCCCTCGGAATCTGTCATCGAGTTGAATGATATCCCTGGGTGGGTAATCTTCAAAGTCATACAATATGTATGCAACCGCCCCGAGTCTGTCAAGCCCTTTTGTCGCGCATGGACGGATATTGAGAGGCCGCCGTCGAGGCCGGCACGCGCCGCAGCGCAAAAATGCGAGGCCTTCCCAGGGCGCCGCCGTGGGCTGTATTGCGCCCCCCTGGAGCGGCGCCTAAGACGTCGATAATCATTGACTTATGTGATGAATCATAGTAGAGTCCTGCATTAGCGAGGTGTGGATTGAGGGCGGAACTACGTTTTAAGCCGCAACCCCGGTACAGGCGGGCCGCCAGTGGGGCAGCCAAGCGCGTACTGATCTTTGCGGCGGCGATAGGTTGCACGGCTGCGTTGCTCGCGGCGCTCTATTTTGATGCGGCATTTTCGTCGTACATGCCTCTTTCCGTGATATCGCCCTCTCGAATAACTTCCTCTCCAGACTCTGAGACCTGCCTCGCCGAATCCGAAACCTCGAAGGCGATGCAGCCTCCCGGCTTTAACGGCAGTCAGGAAATCGCCGATTTGACGAGCCCGGGCGATACGCTGCTCTCGCTGCTGTACGAGAACCTTCAGGACGACTTTGTCGCGGAGAAGGTTGCGACGTCGCTGCAATCCATCATACAAGCGCACCTCAAAAAGCCCTTTGACCCCAATGTTCCCTTCAAGCCTGGCAAGCGATACAGCATCGTCCTGGACAAGGACGGTCTGTTCATCAAGGCGACATTCGAACTGGAACCATCGGAGATTTTCCACTGCGCGGTGGTGGATGGCCTCCTCAAGTCTTGGAAGGAAGAGGTAGTCCTTGATTTCAAAGAAGAAACCATTTCGTTCCCTGTCATCGGCGATTTGACCGAATCCGTGCTGAACGCCGGAGAAGGCGTCGAGCTGGCGCTCAAACTGAGCAGCGTGTTCCGGTGGGATATCGATTTCCGGTCTGAGTCAATGCGGGGGGATGTATGCAAGGTCTTGTTCGAACGGCGCTATGCTGACGACAGGCCTTCAGGCTATGGCCGCATCCTGAGCGCGATTTACGAAGGCCGCAAGACCGGGAAAAAGACCGCTGTACTCTTCAACAACGAGTACTATGACGAGAACGGAGTCCAACTGAAGAAAAACTTCCTTCGATCGCCGCTGAGCGTGCTCAAGGTCACATCCCGATACGGCATGCGGTTCCATCCTGTGTTTCGAGTGTGGCGGAAGCATGATGGCGTGGATTACGCCGCGCCGCAGGGCACTCCCGTGTGGGCCATCGCCAATGGGGTGGTTACCTTCGCAGGTTGGAACAACGGCTATGGCAATTACGTATGCGTCAAACACGACAACGGCTATGAAAGCAGGTACGGGCATCTGCGCAAGATGTTCGTGAAGGTTGGCCAACGTGTCAAGCAGCGCCAGAAGGTCGGTCTGGTGGGCATGACCGGCATCGCCACCGGCCCGCACCTCGACTTTCAGTTGCTGTTCAATGGAAAACACATCAATCCCCTCGGCGTAAAGATGGTCGCCGAGGTTAGATCCGTGCCCGAACC
>JBMFOE010000045.1:0-30452 GCA_049969795.1 Desulfomonilaceae bacterium | reverse complement strand
ACGTTTTTTTCGGTCGCGGCGGTATTCCAGAGCGAGGGACAGCCACTCAGGCATATCACAACGAGGATGAGAAGCGCCAATTTTTTCAGGATGTTCATGTCAAATCCTGATACGATCCGAGTTGCCGGCGAATGGTGTTTAACAAGCCAGCGGCGTCCTGTCAAGCGAATGCTAGTACGTCCGCCGCAGGACTTTGTCAGCGAGCTTGACGAGCGCTGCTTTTTCTTCTGAATCTGGCACGATATCAAGGAATTTTACCGCTTTTTCCAGATGCATCCTACTTTTTTCCAGCGTCTCCTCGATGCCGCCGTATCGTTGGATAAGGCCTTTGACCCACGCCAAGTCCTTCTCTTCGAGGCGTTTTTCTGTGATGATGCGACGTACGGTATCTCTTTCCGCCGGGCTACATTTTTTAAGGGCGACAATCAATGGAAGAGTCAACTTGCCTTCCTCGAGGTCTTTTCCAGGCGTCTTTCCCATCACCGCTTGCTCTGAACGATAATCGAGGACGTCATCGGTCATTTGGAAAGCGATGCCCAAGGAAAAGCCAAAATTGGAAAGGGCCTCTTCAAGTTCAGGAGATAATCCGCCGAGGATGGCGCCGCCGCGACATGCGGCCTCCATAAGGACTGCGGTCTTGTCCGTGATGATGTTCATGTAGTCTTCCTCGGTCAATGAGAGATTACCTATGTTCATCATCTGGAACAATTCGCCTTCGCTCAAACGCTCGGTCGCCTTGGATACAACCTCGAGGATCCGTAAATTTCCGATGGACGTCAATGCGCTGAAGGCCTTAGCGAGAATGAAATCGCCGCCGAGCACGCACATTTCATTTGACCACACGGAATTTGCGGAGGGTCTCCCGCGTCTCGTGTCCGCCTTGTCCACGACGTCGTCATGGAGCAACGTGGCCGTATGAATGCATTCGATCGCGCCGGAAAGACGGACGGCATCCCAGCCTGTGTAGCCACCGATCCTCGCCGAGATGATGGCAAGCTGGGGTCGGATCCTCTTGCCCCCGCTGTTCATTATATGTGCGCCGATGTCAAAGGCAGCAGGAACTCGGCTTCGCAACTGGTTGAAGAGCTCTTGCTCGAGCTGTTCCATGAGAGAACGTATTGACTCGAGTAGATCCACCTTTACCTCGCCTCACACATAATCCACGGCATGTTAACGATCACCCCTGAATCACCCAGCCTCACACGAGACTTGTTGCGCATACAGCGCCGCGCCAAGAGCGCCTATGACCTGAGGATGTTCCGGCACATGGATAGGATTGTCCGTATGCTCCCGCAGCATCTCGGCAAGAAAGGGATTGTGTTCGATGACCCCGCCTGTGATCACGATGGCGTCGGTCAAGGTATCCATTTCCAGGATGCGCTTCAGAACCGACCGGAATAGCCCTCGTACGATCCTCTCCACGGGATGACCGGCCTTGATCTTTTCAAGAACCTCAGTGGCTGAAAACACTGTGCAATAGCTGCCTAACGATACCTCGCCGTCTGCGCTGCGGGCAAGGCGGTCTAAGTCTCCTAATGGAAGCCGCAGTCTCAGCGCCATCTCCTCCAAAAAGGCGCCAGTGCCTGCGGCGCATTTTCTGTTCATCTTGAAACTTATCCGCTGGCCCTTATGGTCTAGCTTTATGATCTTGTTGTCTTGTCCGCCGATGTCGATCACCGTGAGCGGCCCGGGGTAAAAGTGGAGGCAACCGCGGCCATGGCAAGATATTTCCGTGAAATGCGCGGACGCGAACGACACGCTGTTTCTGCCATAACCGGTTGAGACGATGGCCGTGATTTGAGATGGGTCTGCATGGGCCTCGCTGAGGCACCCATTCCATATATCGTTTGCGGCCTTTGCAAAGTCAGTTCCTGTGTATCCCACAGACGTTGCTATTATGTCGCCTTTGCCGTTGATGATGACCGCTTTGGTGGTGCAAGACCCCACATCGATGCCGCCGAACAGCGCGGACTCCGGCGGCGTCTGTGTTTCGCATGATGCCGACAAGGTGCTTTCAGCCTCCTAACATGAACGTTTTTCGTTTAATTGCTCGATGAATGCCTCTATGTTCGTACGGGTCTGTTCTTCGGAATAGCATCGGAGATCGTTGAGGTCTCCATTGATGACCAGTACGGGGAGTTTCAGGCGCTCGCCCATGCGCTGCGGCATGCCGTACCTGCTGTTGGAGTTATTTGGGCAGGTCCGGGCGTCGTGAAAGATGACGCCGTCTATGGAAAAAGCTTTGATCCATTCTTCCATGTAGGCTTCTTTGTACGATTCATCTCTGACGATAAAGAGTTCGGTGTATGCCCTTGCCATGGATTCAAAAGGCTGCGCAGGATCAAAAGCCTCAAAAATCCAACTGTTGCAATAAGTTGACGCGACAATATTGGTCTTGAGGTTCATGAACTGCTGACTCAGCTCTCTCAATTTTCCCCAAATGGGCATACCGTCCCAGTAGAGACGATGGCGTTCGCCTTCGACGGCTGCGACGCGATTGGCGATGCGATCTTGGAGTTCCTTGAGCAGCAGCTTATAGTAATCGATGGCTTGCGGTAAACCTCGCAGGACTACCGCCGGCGCCATATGAATGGTGGCGTCGAAAAAGGTCAAAGGAGCGGGTTTCGCTGCGCCGCATTCCAAGACCTGCCGCCACAATTTGGTGCACTCCAAGGAGAGCGCCACGGTTTCGCGTAGGCGATCGATGTCGAAACGATTACCGCTCACTTCCTCGAGGACTGGGATCATGGCCTTCATTTGTTCGGCAAGATCGGCAATGTGATACTCTTTTACTTCCTTGATGTTCCGGTGCGTATGGACGCCTACAAGGGGAACATTCCACTCACGTGCATAAAAGGCAAACCAATCCTGCACATCCCGGCACTGATTCGTGTTATAGACCAAGATATCGGCGCGCGGCACTTCTTGAAGGCCGTAGGCTTTCGTCAATGGCGTGACTCGTTTGAGATAGGCCCCGACGTCGGCGGTGAGATACGAGCAGATTTCTGGGGAATATCCTACGGCATTGGCCACGGGAATGTAGTCTGTGGCCATGCGTGTCGCCCCCAGTAAAGCCCCATGATTTTCCGGATAATAGACGAGAAAGCCCATGGCATGCAGAAGCTCTGCTGGACCTACCGACGTACACCACGCCACTTTGGGGGTCCCTCGCTTCTTCGCCTCGGCCAATTCCGTGAAATGCGAGGCCATGAGTTTTTTCATTTCAGTGGTCGCATGAATCGTTTTTCGATCCACTTCTTTGCCGGCGTTCATTCTGATCTCCCAACTAATTGATTCTTTGATTCTTTTGGTCCATGGGACGCGTAATCTTCACTGGAACTACCCGGGCAGCGGGATAAAGGCGTTGCGGCTGCCGATGTCGGCCTTTCCGACGTCTTCAAGCATCGAACAGCCTCGAATCATGCGCCCGGGATTCATGCACGATGTTCTTATACTACAATAGGTTGCGGCCAGTGTCATCACATTGCATGGCGCCTACCCCGCATCCTCGCGCCGTCGAATGGACGAGAGGCCCTCGATCATTATTGAGGATTCATTTGAGCGGCCCTTGCATTGGCGGCTTCCACTGCCTGCATGAGAATCCCTCGCAGCCCTTCCCTTTCCAGCACCTTGAGTCCTGCGATCGTCGTTCCCGCGGGCGAGGTTATCACGTCTTTCAGCGCCGAGAAAGGCGTGTCCGAGGACGAGGCCATCACGGCTGCCCCGCGCACCATCTGCACGGTCAATTCACGGGCGGTCTTCCGGTCCATGCCCAAAAGGACGCCAGCATCGCTCAATGCTTCCATGATGACGAAAAGATACCCCAAACCGCTGCTCGCGAGGGCTGTGACCGCGTTCATGAGAGATTCATCAATCCTCACCACATGGCCTATCGCCGAGAAGAGAGACGAGGCGAGCTCGAGGTCTTGTTCAGTGGCTGTTCCTCCTCTGCACAAGGCAGTGACGCTGCGTCCCACCGTGGCTGCCGCGTTTGGCATCGCGCGTACCAGCCGAATGCTTTTGCCCACCCGCGTGAGGATGTACCCCGTGGATATGCCCGCGGCTATCGAGATCACGAGCGCCCCTTCATGCAACGCCGAGGAAAGCATATCCAACACGCCGCCGAGGACTTGGGGTTTGACTGCGAGGACCAAGACGGTTGCGCGGTCTGCGACGCTGTCTTCCAGGCGTTCGAGGGGTTGTACGCCAAAATCCTGGTGCAGGCTGAGTGTCTTGGAGCGATCGATGTCGAAGACTTTGACTGAGTCGGGATGAAACGCGCCTGATTGGACCAGTCCGCGAACGAGGGCGGAGCCCATGTTGCCAGCGCCAATGCACGAGATGGTATGCACGTTTTTGTCTCCTTGCTGAGCGAAATGTATAGAGATAATACCTTGCTTGATATTGGCATTGCCTATGCCAATCGTCTCCATTATATTAACATGGATAGGCTGCGAATCCCACGTGAATATCGGTGGGAGGCGATGGTTCTATCAATTCGCAGACAAAGAGCTCACCGAAGATCGTGTCTGCTTTCGAGGAGTCAACATGGTTGAACGACTAAGAATTGACGCACGGGGCTTGGCGTGCCCGCAGCCGGTGCTCCGGACAAAAGAGGTGTTGGACAAAGGGGAGCCTGCGGAATTCGTGGTGTTGGTGGACAACCAGGCGGCGAAAGAGAATGTGTGCCGCTTCGCAGCGAGTCAAGGTTGCACGGTGCAGGCCAGCGGCCTGGGGCAAGATCATTTCGAAATAATTGTGTGTCGGGGAGAGGCCGAAACAGGCGCGTCGCAGCCGCAACCTACCGCGGCGCCCATAGTGTGTACCAGTTCGGGTTTTGGTCAAATAGTCGTATATGTCGGGACGAGCTGCATGGGCAAGGGGGACGACGAGTTAGGCCGCAAGCTCATGCGAGGCTTTTTGAGGACGTGGATCGACGCGGACTCGAAGCCGTGGCGCATGATTTTCGTCAATTCAGGGGTAGAGCTCACCACCATAGATGACGAGGCAGTGGACGCCCTTGCCATGCTTCAAGAAAAAGGGGTGGAAATCCTGTCCTGCGGCACATGCCTTCAGCATTTTGGCTACGAGGACAAGCTGAAGGTCGGCAGATCGACCAACATGTATGAGGTCGTGGACACGCTGAAGGAAGCGTACAAGGTTATTTCGCCGGATTGAGGGGCGCGGCGGCGCGTGGCCGCGCCATTACAGGACAGCGCTGGCGGGAGCCTCACAGATCTATTTCAAGTCCTTCATAGGCTGCAGTGGTATTGGGGAAGGCCTCCCGGGCTTTTTTCTCTATGGCTTCGACCGTGGCGTCATCGTTGCCGTGATGGAAAAGGATGAGATGCTTGATGGAGCAGCTCTTGGCCGTTCTTACGGCTCCCTCCCACGTGCTGTGGCCCCATGATTCTCTCGAACAGTGTCCGTCGAGGCCATGATATTGCTCAGGCGTAAACATGCAGTCATGTATCAGAATGTCGGCATTTTGAGCGAGTTCTAACATTTTCTGGTCCACATCGATGGATACCTCGGTATCGCTGGCATAGGAAATGATTTTGCCCTCTGCTTCGATACGGTATCCGTAGCACCCTCCCGGATGACTCAATTCCCGGACCAGGATGCGGACGTCGTCCACGGCGATGGTCTGGCCGTCCTCGACATCGTGGCATACGATCGAGGCGGCCATATCGCCAAAGCGGACCGGAAAATTGGGTTCCGACATTTGGCGTCGCATGAGGCTGTCAATGGTGTAAATCAGTCCCTTCCCGCAATAGAGGTGAAATTCATTCCCGCGTTGATAGGCCGGACCGAAGAAGGGGAATCCTTGGACATGATCCCAATGCAAATGGGAGATGAGGATATGGCCTTTCAGGTTTTTCTCGGGGAGAAGTCCGCTTTTCTGCCGCCTCAGAATATCTTCGCCGAGCTCTCTGATGCCTGACCCCGCGTCGAGGATGACCAACGTCTGACCGCTTCTGATTTCAACACACGGGGTGTTGCCACCGAATTTGAGGGTAGATGATCCGGGCCTCGGGAGGCTGCCATGCACCCCCCAAAATTTGATCACCATCATGCGGCTCCGCGACAGATTCATCAGGCGTAGGGACCAGTCTCTTTTCCCATTCGCGTAAGGGACGACTTTATGAAAGTATATGCATAGATAGCACATTTTCCAAAGAAAAGTCAAGGTGAGCTGCCGCTGCTCACCCAACGGCAAGAACTCGCTGCCCCAGGATCGAGGACGAGATTGCTTCACCGCGTCCCAATAACGCTGCAATAGCGTCTTGTCATTGCGAGTAATCAAAGGCGGTGAAGCGATCTCAGCTCACGTCAATCGAGCAGAGATGCTTCTGTCGCCTGGGCATTTTTTTCGAGAATCCTCGTACGCGGCCGCGGATTCCTTGTCGAGAGACGTTTGACGGATTGCCGTTTCCTACCCCCAGAGGCGCACTGCGTGCGTAGGACATTTTTTTTGGCATTCCAGACACGATATGCACTCTTCAGGATTCGCGGCAAAAACAGCATGCTCGCCTCTTTTCAGGTCCGTATCCATGGGACATGTCTTTCCGCACACGGCGCAGGCCTTACACTCGTCCCCACGCCGGGGGAAAATGAGCGCCAACCTGTTAAGCACAGATAGGCAAGCCCCTAGAGGACACAGCACTTTGCAAAAGAAACGTCTGTGCCCCATGGCCAAAACGACTATTCCGAACAAGATGGCCAGGCGCACCGAAAGGCCAATGGCCTCTGCGGAACCTCGCATGATGGCCCAAGGTATGGCGGATTCAATGGAACCAACCGGACACAACCGACAGAAATATAACGGAGAATTAGTGGACAAAAATACCGGTACTGCAACGACCAGACCGGCGAACGCGCCGTATTTGATGAACCTCATCCAGCTCGGAATACCAAATTTCATGTATGGAATCTTGTAGAGCAGCTCCTGGACGAAGCCGAAGGGGCAGACCCAGCCGCAGAGAAATCTCCCTGCCACGAGCCCGGTAAGGATGAGGAGCCCGACCACGCTCAATGGGATCATGCCGACCGCGGCAAATTGTCCAATGACGCCGAGGGGACATGCAAAGACAGAAATGGGGCACGAATGACAGTTCAGAACAGGAAAGCAGACCGTATGCCAGTTCACGAACCCTATGTTCAGCGCAACTAGTGCGGCAAGCTGAATCTTTAGTCGTATCTTTTCCACTGTGGCTCTCTTTTTCGAGACGCGACCGCGCCTTTAACTATATTCAAGTGGGACAAGGCATGCGCCCCTTGAGCATTTTCAGGTCAGGGTAGTTGGAGATAAGCCGTCCGTCTTTGTATTTGCTTATCCCATCGAATGTCATTGCGTTCACCACTTCGGGTTCAGTGAACCATTGGGATTGGACCTGAAACTCCTCGGAGCCCTGTTGGTAACCGGGGATTTTGATGGTTATACCGATATTCTTGAGTCTTTCGAACTTCTCGAGGTTGTCGTACACAAGTATTTTTCTGAAAAATCCCCCGTACACAAGGGAGACGATACTCGCCAGGAGGAGAACGACAAAAAGAATTTTCCGTTGCATCTGAAGACCCTCGCCGTGTGCGCTCTCGACGCTTACGCTTCATACAATATGATGACCGCGCCTCAAGAAATCTACTCCCAGACCCATGCTGCGCGCAAAAATTTTTGCGTCAGGGGGCGCGATCTGTCCGAAAAGCATGCTCCCCGCTTCTTCGCTGACATCGGCAAGCTGGAGAAAATTTTTCGAGCGAAGAAATCACGTTGACGCGGCATGGTAATCCGTGTCATGAAAAAGGGCAATGACTACGAACCGTCTTACGACAGGGTGACTATGGCAAAAGGGACCCTCTTCGTGGTTTCAGCTCCGTCCGGCGCTGGCAAGACCACGCTTATCAACGCGATTCGTCCATTATTCCCGAACCTGCTCTACTCTGTATCATACACAACCCGTCCGCCGCGTGAGGGAGAGGTCGAGGGCGCGAGCTACTATTTCGTACGGACTGACCAGTTCGAAAGAATGATTCGAAGCGACGAATTCTTGGAGTGGAAGAAGGTTCATGGGAATTATTACGGCACGCCGCGTGGACCCGTGACCCAAGCGCTGGCTGCTGGCAGAAAGATGATCTTGGATATCGATGTCCAAGGCGCGATGGATGTCTTTTCTCGAGTTCCCGGCGCAATAGGGATCTTCATCACCGTTTCGGACTTGAACGTCCTCGAGGAGAGGCTGCGCAAAAGGGGCACGGATTCCGAGGAAGCGATACGACTGAGAATCGCCAACGCGGCGCGCGAGATGGAGGCTGCGGACAAATTCGATTACACGGTCACAAACGACGATCTCGGACAGGCGGTCAAGGACTTGACGAAAATTATTACCGAGGCCTGCGGCTGCAGAGCGGTCGGCTAGTTTCCCTTGAATAGCGCCGCGTGCACGACGGCGTCCACCCCTGCTAATCTGGAGATTTGCCGAGAACAACGTCGAGGTCGTAGGTATGTTGTGCGCGTAAGATCGTGAGGCGTAGCGTATCGCCGGGTTTCGAGGCTCCAACGATTTTCGAGAGTTGCCGTCCATTTGTCGCGGGCTGCCCTTCGACCTTCAAGATCACATCGCCCTTGCAGACGCCTGCTCGATGGGCAGGCGCGTCGGGAATGACTTCGTCCACTACGGGACGGCTGGTCCCCTCCAACCCGAGTTCCTTCGCAGTGGTTTCATCCAGGTCAGCCACATAAAGGCCGAGCCACCCGCGAGGCGTCGGCGCATTGGTCCGGCTTTTATGCAGAAGTTCGTGGATATAATTGGACGGTATAGAAAAACCTATGCCTTTTCCCGAGGCTATGATTGCCGTGTTGACCCCGATAACCTCGCCTGCGGCGTTGAACAATGGGCCTCCGGAGTTGCCCGGATTGATGGAAGCGTCGGTCTGGATGAAATCGTCGTCTGGCCCCAGGCCGAGAAATCTGCCCTTCCCGCTCACGATGCCCACCGTTACTGTTCGGCCAAGGCCGAAGGGATTGCCGACTGCGAGGACCCACTCTCCCACCTGCACTCTGGACGAATCTCCTATCTTTGCTTTTTTCAGCTCATACGGCGGCTCGATCTTGATTAACGCCAAGTCCACTTTCGGGTGAAGAGACACTACCTTCGCCTGAAGTACCTTGCCCGTGGACAGGGTCACCATTATTTTCCCTGCGCCTTCTACCACATGGGCATTGGTGACGATCAATCCGGAATCGTCGCAAATGAAACCGCTGCCAAGCGTGTCAGACTGAACCGGCCCTCTTGAGAGGTCATTGAGATCGGAAAGCGCTTCTCCCCGGGTGACCATTCTCGAGAACGCAGGAGATTCACTCTGCAGCAAGTGTCGCTGGATGGCTATGGTGACCACCGAGGGGGTGAGTTCTTTAATAAGTTCGATGAAATCAGGACATCCTCCCCGGGCAGCGGCAACCGTCCCGGCCGCGGCCTTGAGGTTGCTCGGGATGCACAACGCAAAAAGCGCGGCGACCAGAACGACCTTTCTGGATGCATGAACGCGCTTTGGTCTGGCCATCCATGCCGCGCCCCGACACCGGCGCGTTATTGGTTGAATCCAGGTTGATCGCTTAAAACGGCGTGCGAAAAAGCCGCGTATCATGAATGACCCTCGTGGAAAGATCGTTCCAGATAGTTGATAGGAGGCAGGATCATGAACGCAGTCCCAGGTTGCCGACTCCATTCACACGGGCTTGGGGCCCGGTTGCGGAGACTACCTATCAATCATTACTTTGCCTGTCAACTCTCGCCCCCATGGCTACTTACATAAAAAGGAACGCCTTTACGAAAGTTGCTGCATCTATATGAGGAGAGACAAATGGAAGGAGAGAATTCAATGCAACCATTTCTCACCGATTTGTTGGCAGTCCTCTTTTTCTCGCTATTCGCAGTCCTCTCGGTGAATGCGCGGCCGACAACTGAAAAAGCCACGTTGGCGGGCGGCTGCTTTTGGTGCATGCAGCCAGCGTTTCAGAAACTTCACGGCGTGCATGAGGTGGTATCGGGCTACACTGGAGGCTCGGGGACTCAACCGACCTACGAGAATTACTGGCAGACCGGCCATGTGGAGGCGGTGCAAATCACGTACGATCCGACGGTGATAGGCTTTGAGCAAATTCTGGACGTGTTTTGGCAGCACATCGACCCCACAGACCCAGGAGGTCAGTTCGTGGATAGAGGCCCGCACTATCGCTCCGTGATCTTTTATCACTCGGAGGAGCAGAAACGCATTGCCGAGTCATCCAAGGAGAGGCTTGCAGCGTCAGGGCGATTCCCGGGGCCTATCGCCACCGAGATTTTGCCGGCCTCGGAGTTCTATCCGGCCGAAGAATATCATCAGGATTATCACAAGAAACAGCCTTTGAGGTATCGACTCTATCGTCAACACAGTGGACGAGATCAGTTTCGCGCGCAAGTGTGGGGAAACGCCGACGAGGCGCCTAGCCGCCATGAGGGGCTGTCAGGCGCCCGTAAGTTTGACAAGGCGAGTTTGAAGGACAAACTCACCCCCCTGCAATTTCATGTGACTCAGGAGAATGGAACTGAACCGCCGTTTCGGAATGAATACTGGGACAACAAACGAGAAGGCATCTACGTAGATGTGGCGTCTGGCGAGCCGCTTTTCAGTTCCCTGGACAAATTTGATTCAGGGACCGGGTGGCCAAGTTTCACCAAGCCGTTGGAGCCCGCCAATATCGTGGAAAAGGTCGATAAGAGCCTGTTTGTCACACGCGTCGAGGTTCGGAGTAAGACTGCGGACTCGCACTTAGGTCATGTGTTTACCGACGGTCCCCCTCCGACGGGGTTGCGCTACTGCATCAACTCAGCCTCGTTGCGGTTCATCCCGAAGGAAGAACTGGACGAGCAGGGATATGGCCAATATAAGAAGCTTTTCCATTAGGAGATGACAGCGCGATGCGGAAAAGTTCCTGCACGATTTCATCGTCAAGCCAATTTTAAGATTGCCTACCTCCCAGTCGGCGATCACATATGCTCTTTGTCGAAACTTCTGTGGGAATGAGGCGCGCCGCGGCGTGAATATGGCGACTTTAAAGATCTGCGTCACGGCGCCCGATATGTAATGCCGGCCTCGATCCGGCGTCCAGGAAACTCGTCATGGATTCCCACTTACTTGGAAATGACATGCAGCGGGCCAACGGCACGATTCGCGATTATTTTCGAGAATGGCTATATCTCGTGGAGATATTCCGAGGGGTATGATAGAGTTGTAGCCAAGACGGACACGGTCTCGATCACGGGGAGGCGCCGGACGACGCTCTTGCGGCTAGATTCTGAGGCTTAGAATTAACGGAGTCGTAAACTTGGTCCAGGCGGCGCTATGGACAGCCGCGAATCCAGGGCAGGCCCCGCCGGCTGGGAAACGAGCAAAACGGCGTTCGCGCTGCGTCCGCGACCATAGAGGCGCACATGAAGTACATGGACAAGCTGGTATCTTTTTTGGGACGAATCGTCGGCAATCCAGAAGAGATAGAAGGGCCGAAGCGCTACGACATCATTCGTCGCAACATCTCGATTCTGATGCTGTTGATCACGATCATTCCTTTGGTCTCTATGGCCCTCATCAACTATTCCCAATACCAATCCACTCTTCGCCGTGAGATTGTCGAGCCGATGAAGGTGCTGGTGAACAAGGCAAAGAATTCCCTGGAGCTTTTCCTCACGAATCGATTGGCTATCCTGCGATTCGTCGCATCGGCCTACTCATACGACGAACTCGCGGATGAAAAGAATCTCGAGCGCATTTTTCGAGCGCTTCGCCATGAATTCGAAGGTTTCATCGATCTGGGACTCATTGACTCGAGAGGCGTTCAGATCAGCTATGCGGGGCCTTATAATTTGAAAGGCCAGGATTATTCTGAACAACCGTGGTTCGAGCATGTCCAGGTCAACGGCGCCTACGTCAGCGATGTGTTCCTCGGGTTTAGGAAGATACCTCATATAGCGATCGCGGTACAGCACAGCGACGGATCAGGTCGCGCGCCGTGGATCGTCAGAGCCACCATCGATACGAAGCGCTTTGATCAGATCATCAGTTCGATGGGAATCCAGCCTGAGTGCGACGCCTTCATCACCAATAAAGAGGGAGTCCTACAAACAGACTCCAAGTTCTATGGAAAAGTCTTCGACCGACCGCCGGGCATATTGCCGCCGCTCACGTATGAACCGTTCGTCACAGAACGGGTCGATTCCAACGGAAATAGCGTGGTGGTAGCGTACGCGTACTCCAACCGGTCCGATTTTGTGCTCATGTTCGTGAAACCGACCGCGTCGGTGCTCAGGGCCTGGTACACGCTAAAAGGCGAGCTTATTTTCGTGTTCGTGATAGGAGTGCTCATCATTGTGATTGCGGTCTTGAAATTGACGTCAGTGATGGTCAACCGCATGAAAATAAGCGATGAGAGAAGAGAATTGGCATTTCGGGAGATGCAACACAGTCATAAGCTCTCATCCATTGGCAGACTTGCCGCAGGGGTAGCCCACGAGATTAACAATCCAATGGCCATTGTGAACGAGAAGGCCGGCCTCATGAGAGACTTGATCGAGCTGAACCCAGATTTTCCTCAAAGAGAGAAATTTTTGGCATTGATTCAGGCTATTATTCAGGCCGTAGATCGTTGTCGAACGATCACGCATAGGCTTCTGGGATTTGCCCGAAGAATGGATGTCGAGATAGAAGTACTGAACGTCAACGACGTGCTCACCGAGACGGTCGGTTTTCTTGAGAAGGAGGCATTGCACCGCAATATCAAGCTCACCATGAACTTGGCCGCGGATTTGCCGAGGATTTCTTCGGATCGCGGCCAGTTGCAACAGGTATTCCTGAACATCCTGAACAACGCTTTTGCCGCGGTGAGCGACAACGGCTCGGTGTCGGTGACCACATGGGATCACGATGCGGATCATATCGGGATATCCATTCAGGACGATGGCGTGGGGATGTCCGAAGAAACGATGAAGCACATCTTTGAACCGTTTTTCACCACCAAGAAGGGGACTGGCACAGGTTTGGGGTTGTCTATCACCTATGGCATCGTCAAGAAACTCGGCGGCGACATCGCAGTGAAGAGCAAACTTGGGAAAGGGACGAGGTTCGTTATTTACTTGCCCAAGCGTCGTGAGAAAGGCGGGGAAACCTCAAATGGATGATTGGACCGTATTGCTGGTTGACGATGAAAAGGAATTTGCCTCGACTTTGGCGGAAAGACTTAATTTGAGAGGCCTACGGTGCCGGACTGCCTATAGCGGGGAAGAGGCGATCGAGGCCATGGCGAAAGATCCCGCCCAAGTGGTCGTGCTGGATTTGATGATGCCGGGCATGAGTGGTCTGGCAGTCCTCGAGGCTCTTCGCGAGAAGCACCCTGATGCGCGCATCATCCTTCTTACGGGCATGGGATCGGTTTCAGATGGGGTGAAAGGTATGAAGATGGGCGCCTTTGATTACCTCATGAAACCCGTAGAAATCGATAGCCTCATGCAGACAATCCGCGAAGCCATGCAAAAACAAAAGTGAAAGGCGGGGCTCATGCAAGCACAAAAGGCCCTCTTTATGGGCAGAATCACGGCGGGAGCGACCCACGAAATCAAGAATGTACTCGCAATAATCAAGGAATCTGCCGGATTGATCGAAGACCTGATCTCCCTAGGGGAGAAAAACGGGCGGATTCCCACGGAGAAACTCCTCAAGACCCTGACAAAGATTACGGATCAAGTAAACCGCGGGGTCGAATTGTCCACGCGATTGAACGAATTTGCCCATACCCCGGATCAAGACGCTGCACCCGTGGAGCTCAACACCGCGGTAGAGAGGGTGGTGTCTCTTTCACAAAGATTTGCACGGCTCAAGCGCGTTCGGTTGGAGGCTCATCGAAAGGACGTCGAGCATAGCGTATTCACTGATCCGCTGACTTTTCTCATGCTCATGTTTTCGGGCATCGAACTCCTCATGAATCACGTCGGCGAAAATGGCCTCGTTTCCGTTGAACCGTTCCCAGCGCAAGGCGATATTGCGGCAATTTCTGCCCTGCCGGCGGAGACAACAAGACCGATGGACGACGCCAACGCCGTGATGGAAACGGAAGGCTTCCAGCGCGTGCGAGAACTTGGGCGGACCCTCAATATGTCGATAAGGCTGGAAGGCCCTCCCCTGCGTCTTGTGATAGCTGAACCAGTTGGCTCGTGAGTTTCGCGTCGGCGTAAGACACTGCTTCTAATACCTGGCGGGTATGAGGGGCGGCGCGGCGCTGTTACAGAAAAAACTTGCCATTTATGAGCCCCAAATGTTACTTTGAAACCATGGGATACAGGACAAGGCCGCTGGCCATGGGACCTCGAGAAAGGGCGCAATTGGAAGAATGGGCGCGATCCGAAAAGTCGCCTCGTCGGCTCATTTTTCGGTCAAAGATATGTCTTCTCGCAGCACAGGGCGTGAGCAACAGTCAGATCGCGCAACGCCTAAACACCTCTCGAGCTACCGTCCGATTGTGGAAACGACGTTTTCTGGAAGCCGGCCCGGACGGGCTGCGCCATGATGCGCCGAGAGGTCCGAGCCCCAAGAAGATCAGTGAGCGCCTGCGTGCGGAGATAGTCAAGGCCGCGACGCGTGTTGAAGAGACGCCGGGTTTTCGATGGACAACACGGAGCCTTGCGAAGGCCCTTGGAGTCAGCAACGCCACGGTGTCGCGAGTGTGGCGATCGCACGGCATCGGCGCAACAAGACAGAGGCTGAAACCCGTTTCCGTATCGGGCGAGCGAGAAACGGCAAGCTCAGAGATTGTAGGCGTGTATGCGGCGCCATCCGTCGTGGCGGTAGTCACACGCGATGCATGCAAAGGCATAAACGTGGCGTATCGACAGGGTGACGGCGACCGCGACGCGAACGGTTCTCCTCGCGAATATCGTGGGGAAACGGTAGGCGTAGATGAGGCCGGAGCGGATGGGCCACGGATGGTAGGCGCGGTAGATATTGTGGAAAAGATTCGTTTCAAGCCTTTGGACGGGGTGGTGGGTCACGAAAATCTCCGTGCGTTTCTCGAACCGTTTGTCCGGGGTGGAAGCTCGTCTGACAGGTCCCGGATTTTGTTGTTTGGGCCGCCTGTAGAGGTACAGTCCATGGTGGAAAGTATCGCAGCCTCAACGCCTGGGATGGAGGTGAGGGTATTGCCCCACGCGCCTAACGGAGACGCCGGCAGCGAAACGATACTCTGCGAACAGCTTGAAAGCCTGAGATTGAGAATAGAGCCGCGCAAACTGCTGGACCTGCTTAAGGCGGTCAACGCGCTGACCGAGCAAGCGGATTTAGACAGAGAGCCTCTTGTGTGGAGCAGTCTATGCCCAACGTCGCAACAGCGACAGGCAGCTGAGACGGTTTCTCGAACCGTAAGAGCGCTTGGTCACTATATTTATGATCTCATCACATCAAACGGGGCGAAGCCTCGTTTCCTTTGCTGGCTTGGAGGAAATCCCATGAACTGGAAACAAAAATTGGAGAGTTTTTTTGCTGCGGCGGCGTTCGCCGAAGAGGGCGAGCACTTTATGGCTCGAGAAATCGCTCTTACGCCTGTCCCTGAAGTGCATGAATCCCTAGGAATAGTGTCGGGGCTTTCCAAGGCATTTGTCGCGGCGGCGTTTGCCGAAGAAAACTGCCACGACATGGCCGCTGACTTTCTGGCTGGCGCGGGGGCTCGACGATCCTTCCTGGAGGAAGTCGGTCTTGTGGGAGTGCGGGTACGCTATGGGCTGGTCAGTGCGGAACGTTCCTTTGCGGATATGGTGGGGTTGTCGGGAGTCCGTTATCGGGTGCTGACATTGCAGCTTTGACGGCTGGGGAGTTGGCAAGATGGCCCCGTGCCGACGAGCGATTCGCGTTGATCAACGAATGGTGTAACGAGACCGTACTCGATATGCGGCCATCGCGGCTGCATGACGCCGGAGGATGACAATGAAAGAATTTAAAGTTCTTATGGTGGACGACGAAGAGGACTTCGTTCAAACACTCGCTGAACGCATGAAAATGAGGGATTTATCCCCTGAACTGGCATTGAGCGGCGAGCAGGCGCTCCAAGCGGTGAAAGATGATGTCCCTGACGTCATGGTGCTCGACCTCAAGATGCCCGGCATAGACGGGATGGAGGTGCTTCGACGAGTCAGGCAAGCCTATCCGCAAGTGCAAGTCGTTATTCTCACCGGCCATGGCTCAGAGAAAGACGAAGCAGAAGCAAAGAGGCTTGGGGCTTTCGCGTACCTTCAAAAGCCCGTGGACATGGAAAAGCTTATACGGACATTGAGAGACGCGTACAAGAAAAAACTGGAAAGCGCAATGGTGGCGGCGACCTTCGCCGAAGAAGGCGAGTTTGGTACTGCGCGGGAAATCATGGATCCCAAAAAACAAAAGTAACTCCGAGGGGGATGCCAATGAACGTGAAAGTCCTTCTCGTCGATGACGAGCAAGAATTCGTCGAAACGTTGGGAGAGCGACTGGAGACCAGGGGTTTCAAGGTCGAGACCGCTTTGAACGGGGACGAGGGACTGGCGAAGGTTCGCGAGTTTCAACCAGATGTGGTCATACTTGACGTGCTCATGCCCGGTAAAGACGGCATCGAAACCCTCAAGGAGATGAAAGCCCAGTATCCCCTCGTGGAAGTCATGATGCTTACGGGGCATGCAACCATAGACACTGCTATCGAAGGGCTGAAATTAGGCTCATTCGATTACCTGAAAAAGCCGACGGACACAAAAGACCTGATTGAAAAGATCTTGCGAGCTTATGCCCGCAAGGCCGAACAAGAAGAGCGGATTCGTCGAGCTGAGGTGGACAAGATTCTCGCGACTAGGGGCTGGTAACGGACCGAAAACGAAGACGCATTCGGTCAGACCAGTCGGGCACACTTGGCGTGCAGGCAGGAAAGTCCACTTGTTCATGCCCTCGCCGTTCCGCCTGCGCAAAGAAGTCAGGCGTTTTCTCGCATTGACGTGTGATGCGGTGCGCGTTTAACTGTCAGGAGGTAGGATACCAGACATTTTCAGCGAATTCACCAGGGGGCTGTATGACGTCTCACAAGATGTCTGAGGCGTGAGCAAGTATGCGGCAGCCTGGCGACAGAATCAAACGGAGCAGGGTCGAAGACTTTCCGTGATGGAGGGGTATGGCCTTTTGCGGTGGGAATATCTCACCGAGGCGCTGAGGCGCCTCTGCTAGACGTTGCCGCCGCAGACCACATCACGCCTTCTCTGCGGTTTTTCTTCCCCCCTGATCCAATGGCGGCTGAGGATGTTCTGTTGAATGCATGTGCAGAGAGATCGACGGTTCGAAGTCAGAACGGGAGCGTATCATGAGATCAATTCATAAAGCGATTAGCATAGGCGTAAGCGCCATATGCATGGGCTTGCTCTTGGATTGCCCTGTTTTTGCTGAATCTGCCCAGCAAGCTGTGCAGTCCGGTTCGGGTTACGGCTGGTGGATATGGCCTGTTCTCCTTTTCGTGGTGACTTTCGTTATGGGGATTGCAGCGGTGCTTGGCGGCGTGGGAGGAGGCGTGCTTTTCGTCCCCATCATAAGCGGTTTTTTCCCTTTTCATTTGGACTTCGTCAGAGGCGCAGGTTTGTTGGTCGCGCTTGCCGGGGCTCTTGCTGCAGGGCCAGGCCTACTGAAAATGAATCTTGCCAGTCTTCGGTTGGCTATGCCAGTGGCTTTAATCGCTTCTGCGTTTTCGATAATCGGAGCTATGGTAGGGTTGGCGCTTCCTACCAAGATTGTCCAGATAGCCCTGGGATGCACCATCATTGGTATCTGCATTTTGATGCTCACCGCGAAGAAGTCGGAGTTTCCGGAGGTTGACAAGCCCGATTGGATTTCAGCGGCCTTGCAGATGAACGGCGTCTATCAGGAGGCAACGACAGGGCAGATAGTCCATTGGCAAATACATCGCACCTGGCAGGGGCTTCTCCTCTTTATCGCTGTCGGGTTGATGGCGGGTATGTTTGGGCTCGGCGCAGGTTGGGCGAATGTACCAATACTGAATTTGCTCATGGGAGCGCCCTTAAAAATAAGCGTGGCGACGAGTAAATTTCTGCTGTCGATTACCGACACGTCTGCGGCGTGGATATATCTAAACAATGGTTGCGTGATACCGCTGATTGTGGTTCCCTCGTTGATCGGCATTATGCTTGGTTCCTTTGTGGGAGTCCGACTGCTCCGGATCGCGAAACCGACAGTAGTGAGGTGGATTGTCATAGGAATGCTCGCTTTTGCCGGACTGAGAGCCCTGCATAAAGGCATATTTGGGTAGCCGAAAGCTTGAAGAACAAGGCGGTATAGCTCAGAGGAGGAAACGACGATGATGAATGACACAGAGGCATCCCTCAACGCCCGACCCGAACAGGTGGTATATGCCAATATACTCGAAAAAGGGATGCTGCTCGGGTTGGTCCTCGTGGTAGTGACCTATGCATTGTACGTTTCAGGCGTCATAAAGCCTTTTGTTTCCATGGAAGTCATCGTAGGATCGTGGACGGTAAACGTACATGACTATCTCCACAAGCTGCATATTGAACCGGGCTGGGCCTGGCTCTTCATGCTCGGGTACGGCGACTTTCTCAATTTTGTGGGCATTGCGTTGTTGGCGGGCGTGACCATTGTGTGTTTTCTGGCCGTGATCCCCGTGCTGCTCAAGCAAGGGGATCGACTCTACGCCCTGCTCGCCTTCCTTGAGGTAGCCATTCTGAGTTTGGCGGCCAGTGGATTGCTGGGTACCGGAGGGCATTGACCTTGTCCACGCGGTTTCACCCCAGTCAGAGCGACATTCTGAAACCGCGGTTTTTGAAAACAGGGAACAAGGAACGTCTTGGCAACCAAGTCGCGATGCCTGAGATTTCTTTGAGATATGGCGCGACGCACATGCATGCGTCTTGCGTCGCGGCGGAACGTCTCACACGATGTTGTAAAATGCCAGGGAGGAAAACTGATGCCTATAACGAAAAAAGTTCGGGAACTCATGGTCCCCCTTGCAGATTATGCGGTCACCACCACGGAGAGTACGTTACGAGAGGCGGTATTCACGCTTCAGAAGCTTTACTGTCAGGTCGAGGCAGGCAAGTGCACCCACGCAGGTCATCGCAACGTGCTCGTTCTCGACCCGGACAACAATTTGGTGGGCATACTGAACTTTGGTAGCATCCTTAAGGTACTCATTCCGGAGATAAGCGGCGGATTATCAGGCAAAGTCGAGTCGTTTGGGGTGTCTTTGGCCTTCGCGCAAGGCGGAGTTCCCGATCTTGACGAAGCCCGCGCCAGCTTCAGGGCACGCGTGATCCGCAACGCGGGGACGAAGGTAAAAGATGTCATGCTCAAATTAAGGGGTACCATCGAAGCGGACGCTGATATACTGGACGCGTTAAAATTGATATATCAAAATAAGATCAACGTGCTGCCCGTGTTCGACGGAGGGAAACTTGTCGGCGTGTTGCGGGAATCTGATCTTTTTCTCGCCGTGGCCGAAGTCCTGTCAGAATAAGAACCTTTCCTCTCAGGCGTATGCATTGCCAGGAGCGGCGAGAGGAAGGTCTTGGCGGCCTCACATCTTTCTAACTTGATTTGGCGTCGGAATCATGGTTACTCAACGCACAGTCAACGTACCTAATGGCGGTAGTTATTGCTGTGGAGAAGCTGAACCATGATTTACAAAGCGTTCTTCGACGGGTCGTGTTTTCTTCATCACTGCGGCATTGGCTATGTGATTCGCGATGGGGAGGGTATGCTTCTGTATCGCGCGGGCATTTACGTGGGACATGGCGATGCGCTCAAAGCTGAATATTTAGCGTTGGTCGCTTTGCTGCATCAACTTCGTTGCTTCGGCATCGCCAACGTCATCATTCATGGAGACAGTCGTACGGTGGTGCACCAAATAAATGGACTAGTGGCCACGCGGCAAAGAAACCGCTTCCGTCGCTCCATTCAGCATATCAAGGCGCTTTTTTCGATGCATCCAGGCTGGGCGTTAAAGTGGGTACCCCGAGAAGAAAACGGCATGGCGGACGCCTTAGCCACAGAAAGCCTTACCCAAGTGCGGATGGCTCAGAAAAAGCGCAACTTCGGTCAGTTAGCGCCGTCTCAAGGCTCGTTCCACCAGCCGCAACCCGTGCAAGTGGACGCGGCGTTCGAATTGCAATACAATGCGATGTGAACTCGGTTCAAATTTTACCGACGGAACCATGCATAAAGCTGTCCATGAACACACGTGATTTGACGAATCTTGTCCATGAGAAACCATCTGAAATGACATCGCGCGACGCCGGCCCGGCCTTCGAGTGGTTTCAGTACGGGATTGCCCCCGGGCCTGCAACTCAAGGTCGTACGGTACGCAGTTGTGAGCTGCGACGCCATTGGTCGGCAGCGTCTGCCCAGTTCCGTCAAGGCGGCTACGCTTGCCTGTCATAAAACAATCTACCTACAAGTCGCCTCTGCTCTGTACAAATCCCCATGTGCAGACCATTGCGCCCACAATTTTCCGAAGAGTGCAGGGCGTCGCGTACGAACGCGAACGAATTTCTACGCCGGACGATGATTTTCTCGACCTCGACTGGTCCCGGGTCGGCCGGCGTTCCGTCGCGATCGTCTTTCATGGCTTGGAGGGGAACAGCACGCGCGCGTACATGCGGGGCATGGTGAAGGCGTTAAACCGCCGAGGCTGGGACGCTGTTGCCGTGAATTTCCGATGCTGCAGCGGGGAACCCAACAAGGCGCTGCGCATGTATCACAGCGGCGATACCGAGGATATTCACCGAGTTGTCTCTTTCGTCTCGGACTTGGCCAAATACGAGGCGATTGGGCTTATCGGCTTCAGCCTTGGCGGGAACGTCATACTGAAATATTTGGGGGAAAAGGCGCATAATCTGAATCCTCGCGTCAAAGCCGCGGTGGCCATCTCTGTCCCGTGCGATCTTAGCGGGTGCGCCTCGCGGCTCGAGGAGCCTGGGAACCGTCTCTACGTCAAGCGATTCTTGAGACTGCTCTACGAGAAAATAGCCGCCAAGGCTCGCCAATTCCCCGAACGCGTGAGCGTCGAAGATTATGCATCGATCAAGACATTGAAGGAATTTGACAATCGATATACTGCGCCGCTGCACGGATTCTTGGACGCCGAAGACTATTATCGCAAATCGTCAAGCAGACCATATTTGGCTTCGATATCAATTCCGACGCTCGTCATCAACGCTGCGGACGACCCCTTTCTCTCCCGCTCGTGCTTTCCCGAGGCAGAAGCGGCGGCCAGCGCTCATCTATTTTTAGAGGCGCCGCGGCGCGGAGGCCATTGCGGCTTCATGTCATTTTGGGACAACGGCGAGTACTGGTCAGAACGCAGGGCGGTTTCATTTCTCCGCGACGTCGTCCCGTAGAACTGCCTGGCCGCTCCATCAAACCTGCGCAGCACGTTCCCGGTCAATGATCCTGCTGAGCTCTTGGCGGAGTTTTCCCAATTTGGCCGTCTCCTGGGAAGAGAACTGGATGCGTTCTTCAGCCAAGGCTCTCCTGAGTGTGTCCAGATTTGAGAGGAATTCGTCAGCGAGGCTCAAGGTTTTCGACCGGAGCTGGTCCATTTCATCTGCCGCCATGGCGGGTTTCACAGAGGGCGCCTTTTCGAGCTTCAGAACATCTCGTCGTTGCGGCGTGGTCGTCGCCAAGCCCAGTTTCTTGCTCACTGCCTCCGCAAAGGCTGTACTCGAAAGGGGTTCGCCGTGGACCACATAGACGTGCGGCGTGCACGCGGCAAGGAAATGACCAACCCATGCCAGCAGACCCGTCTGATCGGCGTGCGCGGAGAAACCGCCGATGGTAAAGACTTTCGCCCGAACAGCCACCTTCTCGCCGAAAATAGTCACCGTCTTTGCGCCGTCAACGATTTGCCTCCCTGTGGAACCTTCGGATTGAAATCCTACAATGATGAGGCTTGACCCGTATCGCCACAAATTGTGCTTCAAGTGATGTTTGATTCTGCCGGCTGTACACATGCCGTTTCCGGCGATGATGATGGCTGGCCCCTGGAGCTGGTTGATCTCCATAGACTCTTGCGTAGAAGGGGTCAGTTTCAGGTTCGGCATGGCAAAGGGGTCAAAGCCTTTTTCCACGATGGCCCTGGCTGCGGCGTCGTAGTATTTCTTGTTGCGGCGAAAGACTTCTGTGGCCTTGATTGCCAAGGGGCTGTCCAAAAAGATTGGAATATTAGGCAACTGTCCTGAGCGGGAAAATTCACCCAGCAGATAGAGAATTTCCTGCGTGCGTTCCAAGGCGAATGCGGGGATCAGAACTTTTTCTTTGTGGGAAAAGGCAAAGAGTATGGCTTCGAGGAGTTCGGCCTTGGACTCTTCAAATGACCGGTGAGATCGGTTGCCGTACGTCGATTCCACGAAGACATGGTCTGCGTCAAAGATTTCGTCAGGAGCTTCCACGATGAGCTGATCCTGCCGACCGAGGTCTCCTGAGAACACGATCTTTTCCTGGTCTTTTCCATCCTGAATCCACAGCTCCACGATGGCTGAACCGAGCACGTGGCCCGCGTTGCGCAACCGCATTTTGACTCCGGGCAAGATTTCGTCAGCGACGTCGAGTTCGATGGGCGCAAAATATTTCATGCAGGCCGCCGCGTCATCTGTGGTGTAAAGGGGAGACACTCCTTTTTTGCCTTGGCGATTTTTTTTCTTGGTTTTCCATTCAGCATCCATCTGCTGCACATGAGCAGAGTCCATCAGCATAATCTCGCAGAGCTCCTGTGTGGGCGGAGTGCAGATGATTTTCCCGCGAAAGCCGTCTTTCACCAGTTTAGGAATTCTGCCGCTATGGTCGATGTGTGCATGAGTCAGAATCAGGTGAGAAACCTCCGAGGGAGCATAGCCCCAGTCCAAGTAGTTCAGTCTCTCCATATCCTTCCCGCCTTGAAAAAGCCCGCAATCGACGAGAAACTTGTGGCCTTGCGGCGTCTCAATAAGATAATTCGATCCTGTCACGGATCCAGCGGCCCCAAAACATGTCACTTTTACCATGATGCTCTCCCTCGATTCTCCACTTAGGGGAAAACGCCGCTTCTTAGGCCGAGAAGAGGTTTCACCCTTTCCGTTTACTTCCCGCAACCACTTTTGTTACCACAGGTTCGCCTCGTATGGCAAAAGCAATGACCTGAGGGACAAGGGTTGGGCTATAGAGTAGCTCACGAATGTGCTCACAAACGCGATGAGAGGTTTGTTGTTTCGACTAAAATTTCGAGGGTAACGGTCGACGTTGCGATGGAAGGAAGGCTCAAATCAATTCGAGAAGCCGAGATCAGCATTTTTTCTGACGGCTTTCCGTTCTGTCATTTCCAGACAAATCAACGCCGGTTGTCCGAACAGGGAAACGATGGGATTGGACCATTTCTCGAAATTTCTGTGGGAATGAGGCGGGACGCGACGTGAATATGGTAACTTTCAAAGTCTGCGTCACGGCGCCTGATTGGTCATGCCGGACTCGATCCGGCATCCAGGAAACGAAAAATGGATTCCCACTTGCGTGGGAATGACATGCAGCGGGATAACGGCGCAATTCGCGATTATTTTCGAGATTGGTTACGCATGCTTGGGCGAGTAATGGGTCTGAGGAAAAGCGTGGGCTCCCTAGTCCGCGCCTCTCTGTGGTCAGGACGTGGGGAGCCCTCGTATATGCCGTTCGTGAACCGCGACGTGCGCGATTACCAGCGAGATCTTCCCGAGTTTCTCCGGTTGTTCCCTTGACCTCCGGAAGATCCTTTGGGCCTGGCTTCGTTCACTTTAAGGCTCCGGCCCTTGAGCTCAGTAGAATCGAGCTCTTGAATGGCCTTCATGCCCTCTTCTCGGTTGGCCATTTCGATGAAGCCAAATCCCCGTGACCGTCCAGAAAACTGGTCGGTGATGATCTTCGCAGAATCCACGGTCCCGTAGCCTTCAAAAAGCCCTTTTAGGTCAGCTTCACTCGCGTCGAAAGACAGGTTGCCTACGTAAATGTTGATACTCATTCTCTAACTCCTTTGGCAGGTCACTCAGTATCGTCACCCTGAGTGTTTTGAATTTAGAACAAGGCCTTTGAGTGATCGGGGATGAACCGGATTGAATTTACCGTGTGATGATCCTCGGCACGGACGCCTGTGTCCCTAGCTCTTAATCTTTGTGCATCACGCCCGAGGTCCTGAAAAGAGGTCTAGTGCAGAAACACAAGATAAGGTTGTCACTATATGTATGATGATCTTGGCGGATTGTCAAGCAAAAGTCAGCCGCGCCCGATAAAACTTCGGAGCGAGTCGCGTGGTTCCACCTGCGCAGGAGCCCTGAGGGCGCCTCGCGGCGTCACTGCAGGGCTGTAAGTCATTTGAAGTTATCGGAAAAAGAATCGTGGACCACATGGCGGATAAGGCGGATAATAGGGACCGCACGGATATCCGCCATAATTTGTGGGACGCGATTTCTTTTTCGTCTCTTGTTTTTTTGCTGGCGCTGGAGCAGGCTTTTCGGAGCTTTGGGTTGATGACTGCTCAATTTTGGGCGGTGAAAACTCGGGTGCCTTTGGTTTGGGGCTAGCGTCTCCCACCGTGCCCACTGCCGGCTGCGGCGTCGTTGGCGCGGGTTTTTCAGGAGCCTTCATCTCAGATTCAGGCTTCAATTCCTTTCCTGGCGTCGTCTTGGATTGCGGTTTTGCCTGGTTTGGTTCGGGCGACGGTACTGTGACGTGAGACGCCTCGGGCTTCTTGGGCTCTGCACCGTGGGAAGAAGCTTGCTTCTCCGGCGCCGTAAATTTGTGCATGGGGACAGGTGTCTCGGCGGTCGTCGGCTCTTGTTGCTGCGGCCCGACTCGATCTGACGGCTTGGGTTTTTCAGGGGCCGCGGCGTCGGACGTCACAGGCGCGGATTTTCTCTCCGGTCCGTCGGTCGGGCCGTTCCCCGGCGCCTTCTTAGTCACTTTTACGACCTTCACTTTGGTCGGAATGGCGCAATCGGTCGTGGTATTGAGCCCGAGGCATGTCGCGAGCAGCGAGCAGGGCGCCGTCACAATATCAAAAACTATATCAAACAACCCTTCCTTGCAGTCCTGCCGAACAGCCTGTCCAGCCCAACCTGCGGACGCGGCGCACAAGAGTCCGGCTAACGCCAACAGAGCGATTCGTTTCATAGCTTATCCTCCCACCATTCTAACGGACAGGGTAGAACTGTAGATTTGAGGCGGTCAAAAGTCAAGGCGAGGGAGACAACCCTTCAGAATCGCATGGGAATGCTATCCCCCAATGCGTGTTCGATGATATTATAGCTGTTTTCCAAAATAATCGCGAAATGCGAGGGAGTTCTGTGCAGCGTCATTACCCCGAAAGTAGGATTCCATGGTCAGCTTCCTGGCCGCCGGATCGCGTCCGGCATGACAAATCAGGCGCCGTGACCATACTCGTCGATTATGTCTCCACTGATGCACACTTTGAAAGTCATCGTATTCACGCCGGGGCGTGCCTCATTGCAGGCTTCTTGCCACGGTTTGCGCCATTAATGCCTTGCAATGCTGCGTAGAATCATGACCACGAGGTATGTCGCGCCGGCTATGAGGATCGTGGTTGCGCCGGTTGGGAAATTTGGCGTGTAACTCAGAGCAAGACCGGCTGTGGTGAAGATGGCGCATAGGATGACAGAGATGAGCATCATCTGCCGCAGGTCTTTTGAAAAGAAGCCGGCAATGGCAGTGGGCAAGGTGAGCATGGCAATGACCATGACGATGCCGACTACCGTCACAAGAAGGACCACGGTAAGAGAGGTAAGACAGAGCAGAAAAAGGTAGTAGAACTCGACCTTGACGCCCCTGAGTCGTGCGAATTCCTCGTCGAAACACACTGCGACAAATTGTCTGTAAAAGACGAAGCCGCATGTCAGCACAAGGCAGTCCAGGCCGACGAGGAGCCATAGATCGTCCGAGGACACCAGCAGGATATTGCCAAAGAGATAACTCATGAGGTCCGTGCTGTAGGCGGGGGTTCGGGATATAAAAAGTATTCCTGTGGCCATACCCACCGCCCACAAAGCTCCGATGACAGTGTCTTCGCTCTGTTTTGCCCGCAGGCTGACCATGCCGATGATGAGGGCGGAGACAAGAGCAGCCGCAACCGCTCCATAAATGGGGCTGAGCCACTTCCACTGATAGACTGTCTGGAAATACACGGCTGCGCCCATTCCGCCGAGCACGGTGTGGGAGATGCCCCCCGCGATATACGATATCCTCTTGACCACCACGAAGGTCCCCACCACGCCGCAGACGACGCTCGCCAGTAACCCACTGAGAAGAGCGTGCTGAAGGAAGTCGAATTGAAAAAAATCGGCTATGAATTGTTGCAACCGGCGCACGCTCCAGAATGATTCAGGTCATGGCGGACCATTTTCATGGGGGCTCCGTAGATTTCGTTGATCAACTCGCCAGTTATTTCGCTCGTCGGGTGCACCACCACTTTTCCTTTGACGCACACGACCTTGCTCACCAACCGGGAAACGAAACCCAAGTCGTGGGATACCATGCACACGGTGAGTTCATCGGTGACGTGCTTCAGGAGATCGTAAAACTCGGTCTCGATGGACAGGTCAAGCCCTGCGGTAGGCTCGTCGAGCAAGAGCAGTTGAGGTTGGCATGCGAGGGCTCTGGCAATAAGCACCCGTTGGCGTTGCCCGCCAGACAAGGACGAAAAATGCTTGTCGGCGAAATCTAGCACTTTGAGTTTTCTCAGGGCTTCTTCTGCGGCCTGAAGGTCTTCGTCTCGATAGCTCCACACGCTGCGGGAGCGACCTAGACGGGCCATGAGCACGACGTCCCACACCTTTATGGGAAATTGGGGATCTAGGTGGGCATGTTGAGGCATGTAACCTATCTTTGAGCGGGCCTCTGACGGCGCCTGGCCCAGGACTTGAACCCTGCCTCGCGTCGGCTGAAGTAGGCCGAGCATGAGCTTGAGCAAGGTCGTTTTCCCGCCGCCGTTCGGTCCCACAATGGAGACGAACTCATGGGGCATAACCGTAAGATTAACCTGCTGGAGCACCCAGTATCCGTCGTACGAAAACCAAAGGTCATCCAATGATATGACTGGGAGTTGTTCCAAGACTCGCCTCCAGCGGCTACGGGTCACTTTGCGGGTGCATCGCCCGTCCGAAGCATGGCCCCGCGAATTGCAGCCGCGATTGCTCTCATATTGTTTAGGTAATCTTTGCTCAAAGGGTCTATGGGGATGATCGTTCCGCCGATAGCTTTTGCTATCATTTCCGCGCCCTTTGTTGAAAACTGCGGCTCAACAAATATGATTCTTACTCCATTTTCTTTCGCGGACTTGATAAGTCCGGCAATGTGTTTTGCCGTTGGTTCCTTCCCGCCGATTTCTACCGGTACTTGTAACAGGCCGTATCGGGCGGCAAAGTATCCGAATGCTGGATGGTACACATAAAATTTTTGGCCCTTGTAACGCTTTAACGCAGCGGCGAGCTCCGCGTCCAGTTCGTCTAGTTCGGTCTGAAACGCGCTCAGGTTGGCCTGATAATCATGGGCATGAGCAGGATCTTGAGCTGCGAGGGCTTGCGCTATATTGGCGGCTTGAATCTTGACGAGCGACGGGTCCAGCCAGATGTGCGGGTCCCTCGCCGAATCCTTTACGTGGCCTTCATGCGCATCATGGTGATGATCATGCGCGTGTTCTTCCCGGAACTCGAGAAATGTCACGCCCCGGGTCGTGTCTATGATCTTCACTTTGTGCTTGGCGCCAGCCAATTTCTTGAGGATGACCCGTTCAAAAGGAAGCCCCAAGGTGAAAAAGAGATCAGCCTGGGCCAGCGAAGCCATGGCTTTTGGCGTGAGTTCGAACGTGTGAGGCTCCTGACCTGGTCCAACCAGGACATCGACAATGACGTGCGGCCCGCCTATTTTGGATACGAAAAATTCCTGAGGGAGGATGCTCACAAAGCACCTCACCGCAGGGGATTTCTCAGGCTGACCTTCGGCCCACACCGGCATGCAGGCCATGAGAAAGACCGAACACGCAATTATCGAGGTGACAATACGGCTGCCTGCGGCCCAGCCGCATCGGCCAAAGCGCTCTCCCGTCACAAATGCCCTCCTTATTGCATCATTCAACAAAATCGGTCGATGGCCGAGGAGCGGTTACCGCATCTCTTGCAGGAGGCTTTTTATGTCCTGCGGGCCCTTATTTTCGGAGCGTCGAAACCAATTCTCCGCCTCGAGCGTCTGCCGAAGACCGTCCACATTGAGATTGTTCAGGATATCCAGTCCATAGACGGCGCTCAAATCGTCGAGCCCAGAGCTGAAGCCCTTGGTATTTGCATCTCGGAACCAGAGATGCGAGCGAATCCGATCGAGAATCATTCCTCGATCGATGTTTGAAAGCTCGTCTGCGCACACGCATGGGGCGCTGAGGGCGCCTAAGACGGTCAACGTCACGACGCACACGATGAACGATCGCAGCATCCATTGCCGTAATTTTTTCATGCGCATCTCCTCCGGATCGGATTCGTTACTGTCAGACTGCGGCCCGCGTGAGCTGCGGCGTAATATTAAGCTTATAGTAGTACTACACCACGAGAAGGCCTATGGCAAGGGGTGACCGCAGCGCGGCTCACAGGCTAATAAGTCGTTTTCCCCTGATTTGGGTTCCGTTACCCCTCGCGTACAAAGGACGCATTGACTCGCGGTGGTGATTTCGTAAGAGAATGACGTTATAAAGAGTTTCTGCTTGTACGGGCGGCAAGAACGAGCGAGCGCTGTCAGGGCTTGCGCCCATTCCGAACAAACTGTTGGATATAAGGTTAAATTGCATGAAAGGTATGACCCCAAAACTATCGCTGGCTGTCATTATCGTCTTAATGGTAGGCGGGGCATTGACGCCATGCGCAACGTGCTACGGGGACTCCGAGCAAGACCTGCTGATCAAGTATGCTCAGAACTGCGACCGAAAAGGGCTCACCGCCTTGCTGGAAAAGGGCGCCAGCCCAAATGCGAAAAGACCGGGAGACGAGGCCACGCTGCTGATTTTGTCAGCCGGCTGCGGTCATGCTGACGTCGTGCGCACGCTCCTGGGAAAAGGAGCGGATGTCAATCTCCCAAATCGCAATGGCTGGACGCCCTTAATGGCTGCCGTTGCCAAGGGCCACGAGGGTGTGGTAGAGCTCCTTCTAGAACACGGCGCCGACCCCAATATGAGACACGCCTACGGCTGGACCGCTCTCAAGTTGGCGACCCAAAAAGGCCGCAAGAATATCGCGGACGTTCTTAGAAAATACGGGGCTCACAAATAGGTCGGGAAGCCTGGGATGCGCATGGACCAGTTGCGTTACAAATTGACCGCTTTGTCAGACGATCACCCTTCGTGGAATCCTCGCATGGAGGCATGGTGGCAAAACGGCGGCGCGCTGTTGTGGAACCGCTTTGGCGGCATAAGCGCAGAAGAATTGGTGCTGGATCCTGACGCGGCACGCGAATTCGTTCGATGCGCCAGCGGAATCGTCGGATGGAACCCCCTTTTCAACGAAGAATGCCTTGACAGCGACTGTATTCCTAGCGACGCCAATGCGGTTCGCATAGAGAAAATGGCCGAACTACAAGAGATGGAACCGGCGCCCGTCTGCCCTGCCGAGGGAAAGCAGCCGACATTTTGCTGCCGAGAGTGTGGGAGAGAGCTTCACCCATGTCTCGAACCGTTTTGGCGGATGGACGACGTCGTTGTTTCGCGGCGCGCATTAAATCATGTGCTGAATAGTTTGCAAGAAGCGGTCGAGTATGCCCGAGGCAAAGGGCCAAACAATTGGCGGGTATGGCAGGCTGCGCTCGAAGATGCAGCTCGCTTGCTCAGGGGAGTCCCGGAGAAGGACTGAGGAGGCGTTCCGCGGCCGGCCGCGGGTCCTTTTTGAGGCGCCTCGCAACAACCATAAGGTCATGCGCCCCTGCGACGCCTGTCAGCAACGTAATGCCGTCTGCGCGCAAGACTTGCGACGCAAAATCACCCCTTATAGGGAGGCTTGTTATGGGCGCCGGAATTTCTTAGGAATGATGTCCGCATTGTCGAGTTCGTGGTTACTGTCGAAAACCCGGGTGATTGGCTAGCGTAGTCAACTCTTGTGATTGATCTGAAAAATGCCATGGTTCTCCTCAGAACGACATTTTCACGTAAAATGACAGAGAGAGGAATACTCGAAATGACCGGCGCATCGACGAACCTCAAGACTAGGCGGGCATCTCGAGAGGGGGCTTTGGCCCCGCTCCTGCGGGGCGCAATACGATAGACCAGGGCAACGCCCTGGGAACGCGGCCATCGAAAGCCATGATGTACCATTTCTCGAAATTTCTGTCGGAGTGAGGCGCGCCGCGGC
>JBMFOE010000044.1:0-31174 GCA_049969795.1 Desulfomonilaceae bacterium | reverse complement strand
GCACTCCATGGCCCTCCTGGCAGAAGCTCGAGCATCTTTTCTGTCCCCCCTGAGATAGGCCGACGAGGCTTCCTTGGAACTGTCTATGAGTGATTGCAGCGTAGCGCGAGGGCTGGAGGTGTCCAGAGGCTCAAGAGGGTAGGGTGTGGTGGAATTGGCAGGCAGTTCAGCCGCCCAAAGCAACAGAAGCACGAGCAATGCAGTTGGTATCCGGAATTGTCGTCTCAATACCCCTCCTCTTCATCCCCCCACATGACATGCGGGGCGTCGTCATTGCATCCGGAAGAGCGATTCATCGAACTCCGGTTTTCCTGCATACCGGTCCATAAAAAAACCGGGCGCTTCCTCGATGTGATCAAATATAGCCGGGTTCACCATGATTCCCACCTGGTGGAGAGCCTTCACCACGGCCTGCGGGGACGGCGGGCATGTCTTTATCGCAATCATCTTCTCGATATCAGGATGATTCCGATTGGCCTCGTAAAGACACTTCCCCAACAAGATGGTGTGCTTCTTGCCTGGAGTCGGCTTCATAGTCTTGCCAGTCAAGATCTCGACATCGTCCCACGGTTCGCCCTGCCAGGCAAAAGCGATAGACGTCAGAATAATCCCGGTCAACACCGAGCAATAGGTGCAAATAGTGTCGTCATATTTCGGATACGAAAGGCCTTTGATGCCCATTTTTTCGAAGGGCAGGGGAAGCGTATTGTCCTCATTGTATGCAAAGGCGTAACGTAGATTCATGGCAAAATTCTCGATAGCCGCGCCCACAATTTCTACGTCCGATAGATCAGTGGGCCGTCCGAGGCGTCTTGCCGCATGGCATAAATGAGGGACTTGCGTCGCGTCGTATCCCAAAATTTTCGCTCCCACCTTGTCCGCTGACAAGACATCCCGAGAAGCCACCAAGACGTTGCTCCGCCTCATCTTTCCATCGAACCCGGGCCCTCTTTCATTTGTGTAGATGCCGTCCAGTATGGTGAGACATTCCGGCAGGTTGTTGGCTAAGTGAGCGACCATAAAATGGAGATTGCGCGACGCATCTGCCGAGTGACACTTCTTCCTAGAGTGCACATCGATAAGGCCTTTAAGATTCTTTATTCCAAGGCTTACCACGGTCTGCGCATGAGTTTTGAGCACCGGCAGGTTGACGACGAAGTCGCTGGCCAAAAAGTCAACATTGAAATTCAGTTCCACGCCGTCTCCGAGGTCTGTCTTTTCGAACGGCCGTTCAAACACATTTACCACCTTGACGCCAAAACGATCCCGCAGCTTGTTATATCCGAGATATTCAAAGGCGTGTGCAGGCGTGGCGTGGTCTTTGGGATTGAAAAGAACGCTGCCCTCGCCAATGGTAATATCGCTGACTCCGAACTCCTTCAACAGCGCTACCGCATCGTGCACGACTCGCGACGTGGTGATCACGCCCCACTTTGGAAAAGGGATTGCCTTACTCCAGAACACAATGTTGGGTTTTACGAACACCTTGGCATTGGGCGTCAATCCATGCAATCCGCCGCAGAGACGCACGGCCTCCCGGACCGATTCGACCGGGTTCTCGTAGGGTACAATCGAGACAACTTTTTTGTCGCTATCGAGCATTGTTGGCATCTTTCTCCAGCCTCACAAATAAGCGGTCAGCGAGTTCAGGGAAATTGGGGGGAAGACCTCGTTGGGGCGCCGCCCACAGCTCCTGCAATATCATAAAGAATTCGATCTGGGCCTGCCCGAGTTCCAACTTGATCTCCAGATTGGTTCCCAAATCAAGGAACTTGAGGATTTCCATGCATACGCTTGCGTCCCACGGGTTTTTGCCGAGTTCCTTCATCAATTCCATGATTCGTCCTCTGATCAATTTTTCGGCAGAGCTCACGTCAAGTTGTATTTTCCAGAAACGCGCCTCTTCCAAGACCGACTCGAGCCTGTCTGGATAGAAGCCCCCGGAAAGCTTTTCCAGTTCCCGCAAGAACGTTCGACTCAGCACGAAGCGCGCCGCCGCGAGAAATGTGTCAGGGAGTTTCGCTTCGTAAGTGACAATCAATTTGGCGAGGTCTTTGTTGGTGCGGTAAAACACCTCGAAGAGCCCCGCCTGCTCCTCGTACATCGTGCTCGTGGCAGCCTCGATGATGCGTATGCGCTGCTCAACGAACAGGTTCTTCATGGAAAAGTATTCTTCGGAAAAACGCTTGTCCATCTGCCTCAGCAATTCAGTGGAAGAATACCTGTAGAAGGTCGAGAGCAGGTCTTTCTTGAGGGTTGCATACTCCTCGTTGCTCACGAAGTTCTTCACCGAACATCGAAGATCCACTTCCCCTAAGTAAATCGCCGCGCAGATGAAATCAGCGCTTTGCAGCGTCACCTGGTCTGCGACCTTCAGGCGGCCGAGCAGGAACACTCGCTCCACAGATCGTTCGCGTACCATGTCCAGGACTTCGACGTGGTAGCAATAGAGCTTTTCCTTGATAGGCAATTCCTCGAAGGCCGCTGAAATCACCACGTGCGCTGCCACGTGTTCCAATGACGACGCCTGAGACCAAACCTTGTTGTTGAATATTTCGTCGCCTCGGGGATTAGACCTCGTATTGCTCTCCGCCTGCGACAATATTGACAGGAAATCGTCCAAAACGGTTGGGTCATAAGGTTGCAACAACTGAATTGTCCTCGCCGCGTAACGAAGGATCTGAAGCGATTCAATCCCAGTGATGTCGTCAAAAAACCACCCGCAGCTCGTGTACATCAGCATTCTATTTCGCTGCATTTCGAGGAGCTTGAGAGCCAGCGGCGCCTCCGTTGCATCGAGGGAATGGGTTTGATGAGCCCCGAGAAACTCCATGGCAGTCGCGTGGTTTGAAAGTATCACCGAGATGTATTCGTTTCTCGCCTTCCATGGGTCACTGAGGAAAGCCCCGGCCTCGCGCTCGAAAACCTCGTCGGCGCGGTCGCGCAACGCATCCATGGCGCGGCGCAAAGGGGCTCGCCATTTCTGATTCCAGCCCGGCTTCAGGCCGCTGGAACAGCCGCAATCCCGCGACCACCTCCCGAGACTATGGGGGCAACTCCAGGACGAATACTCAATCAACTCAACTTCTGCGGTAGGAGGATGTTTCTCGAGGAATTCTCCATAATTAGTCAACACGATGTCCTGGTCTTGCAGGAGGCGGTCCAGCGCGAAGGCCAAAGCCATCTCCCCGAATCGATGATGATGACCGTACGACTCGCCGTCTGTGGCGATGTGCACAAGTTGCGGCCACGTCCTCTCATCAGAGAAACCGCCCAATAGTCGCAGTCGCAAGTCTTCACCGCTGTTGAGCAAGTGCTGGAATGCGATGGCTTGCGATATGGGAGCGTCATAGAAGAATATGGCGATTTCACCGCGGCCCGTGATGCTGCACTTGTACGGCCGTGAAGGATCCACGGTTCCCCCCGACGCGTCCACCCACTCGGCGCCTGAAGCCGCTCGAAAACGCCTTGCCTGCCAAGGAGACAGAATGGTGAAGGAAATTCCGTGATCGATGAGGACGCCAAGAGTTTCCTTATCGACCGCGGTTTCGGGCAGCCACATCCCCTCGGGTCTGCGCCCGAACCTCTTGATGAAATCTTCGATTCCCCATATCGTTTGTGTGATCTTGTCTCGCAGGGACGCGAGAGGCATGATCATGTGGTTGTAGGCCTGGGCAAGGGCGTTGCCGTGCCCCGAACGCTTCTGAATGCTCAACACGTCAGCGTTGAGAATTCGTCGATATGTGTCTGGACACTTCTGTTCGAGCCAGGAGAGAAGCGTAGGGCCGAAATCGAAGCTAATGTGTTCGTAGTTGTTCACCACGCGTCGCAAACGGCCCTGCTCGTCTAGAATCCGAGCCTGGGTATTGGGCGTGTAACATTCCTCAGCGATTCGCTCGTTCCAATCATGGAAAGGATGAGCTGATTCCTGACATTCTACATATTCGAGCCACGGATTCTCTCGCGGGGGCTGATAAAAATGACCGTGTATGCACACGTACTTCGCTGGCCGCGTTTCCACTTTTTCTCACATCCTGTCTGAAGGAGGTCACGAGAACCTTGATCGCAAGCGCAAAAATATTATAGTTTCAGCGCTGCATCGTCAAGCCCGCTGTTTTGGGAACTGCAAAAGCTTTCAGCGTGGATACCCGTCGTCGATTTGTTGACCGTTAACGAGACGATGAGCGAGACATCAAGGTATTTATTGGTCGCGGGCTCGTTGCCACAACATTACCGATTTGTGTAAAGGCCAAAAAATCTCATGAACATCACACTCGTACGGCCGCCTTTTTATGCCTTGTTTGGGGTCGCCACGCCCAAAATGAAGACATATCCGCTCAACTTACTCTATCTTGCCACCTACGTCAGGGAGCGTGGGGGCCATGTCGCAAGCGTCATAGACGGAGAAAATATCGCGATTCCGGATCTCTTGCCTCCGCCCGGCTCTGATGATGATCCAGAGATCGTCATGCATAGAGGCATTGGTCGAATGATCGACGTCCTCAACGACCCTGACCATCAGTTGTGGATTGAATTGGAAAACCGCATTGCCGAGACCGACCCAGACTTGGTCGGCTTCACCTGTAATTCTGGGAACATGGACACCGTCAGGCTCATGACCAAACGCCTGAAGCGCCGCGGCCTCAAGGTTGCGCTCGGCGGCAGCCACCCCACCGCTGCGCCTGTTCAGAGTCTCGAATATACGTCGGCTGACGTGGCCGCGGTCGGCGAGGGGGAAGAAACGCTGTGCGCCCTGTTGAACGCCCTGGAAAAAGGGGCCTCGCTCGAATCGATTCCAGGCCTGGCCGTCCGGCTTGGCCCAGACATCCGCGTCAATCCCAGACGCCCCCTCATAGCCAATATCGATGATATTCCTATACCAGATAGGTCGCTCGTCCCGCGAGCCGATTACTTCGGGAACGTCCTCATCACCGGCAGAGGCTGTCCCTTCAACTGCGCCTATTGCGCATCGCGTACGCTGTGGGGACGACAGGTGCGTCTGCGCTCGGTTGACTCCATCATCGCTGAACTGAAAAGCCTCGAAACCGCTCGTCTGATTAGGGAGCCCTTTCCAGGGAGGAATGTGGTCAAGATCGTCGATGATACCTTCACAGTGAGCAAGTCACGAACGATGAAGCTTCTCGACCGCATCATCCAAAGCGGCCTCCATTGCTTTGAATACACCGCCGGAGTGAGGGCAGACACGCTGGACGAGGTCCTGGTCCAGAAACTCAAGGAAGCCAATTTCCGCAGGGTAACTTTAGGCGTGGAAAGCGGCAGCCCCCGCATCTTGAAAATGATCCGAAAAGGCGAAACCAACGACGATGTGCGACGGGCAATGCATCTCCTCAGGACTGTTGGAATACGCTCGCACGCATTCTTCATGATCGGCTTGCCGGAAGAGCGTCCCGAAGACATAGAGTTGTCGAAAAGGCTCATTCTCGAAGCCCGTCCAGACTACGTGGAAATAAACATGGTGACCCCATACCCAGGCACAGACATATTCGACAAGCTTATTCCAGAAGGCGTCGATAAGATCGATCGTTGGTACCGATGGTTTCACCAGGGCCTTGCGACCCACTCGAACCAACTGGGATACGATCTTGACAAGGCCTATGCAGACTTTTTGGAATTCGCACGCGCCTACAATACGTCTCAGACCTTACGGGATCAGTGACCTGCATTCGTAGGGCAAGAATTGATCATGCAATCTTCATGTGCTATGCTTTGTCCCGCATGCATATTCAAAGGTACTTCCCTAACTCCTTCTAAAGACAGGCGGCGGCGCGCCCATGAGCGAGCGGGCGGCGAGGCGCCCCCTACTCGCCATGGCCAACGAGCCTTTGCTCCAATGAGGAGGAAATGAAAGGAACGGCCACGATAAACATCCTTGAAACGTTGCGCGCCTGAGAGCATGAGGAAGCCGCATAATGGAAAACGAACTGATGCGCGCAGCAGCAGATGGCGACGTGCAGCGGGTTGAAAGGCTCCTTGGAGAGGGGTATGATCCGGACGCCCAGGACGATGTCTTGAGGAATACCGCCCTTCATTTTGCGTGCATTCATGGTCAAAAGAGCGTTATTCGCCGCCTTCTGGATGCGGGGGCCTCGCCTGATATAAGGAACCGCAAAGGACGAACGCCGCTCGCGGAAGCCGTCTCAAAGGGAGATATAGAGTCTGCTGCGCTGTTGTTGGCCCGTGGGGCGCTGGTGAATAGCAGAGATTCCATGGGGGTAACCCCATTCATGGAAGCTTGCCGAGTCGGCGCTTTGGAAGCCGCGTGTGAACTGTATCGCCGCGGCGCGGCAGTGGATGCGTGTGACGCCCGAGGGCGAACAGCGCTCATGCTGGCGAGCGCCGAGGGTCACCAAAGCGTCGTGGGCGCTTTGCTCCGGCAGAATGTCCAAAAAGACGCAAAGGATAAGCTGGGTTGGACTGCCCTGTGCTGGGCTGTGTTCGAGGGCCATTCCGGCATAGTGGAACTGCTTCTGGAAAATGGAGCCGATCCCAACGTGGTGGACAACAAGGGCCGAACCCCTCTCATGATCGCGACCAGAACAAACCATCCGGATATCTGCAAACTGCTTATTCGGTTCGGCGCGGGTACCGAACACCGAGATGGACACGGCCGCACTGCCCTTTTCCTTGCGGCCCTGACCGGCAGCGTTGACATCGCCCGCATGCTTATTGAGGCGGGCGCGTCAATAGATGCGAAGGACAACTCAGGTCGAACCCCGCTGATGATCGCGTGCGTGAAGGGCGCTGTGGAAGTGGCCGAGCTTTTGATAGAACATGGCGCAAGCCTCGTGGCAGAATCTTCCGAGGGACATACCCCCATGCTTTGCGCATGCGCCTCGGGCCATTGTGATATCGTTGCGCTGCTCCTGGCAAAAGGCGTTGGCGTCCACGATGCAAATGTGCTCGGCTTCACACCCCTCCTCGTTGCATCGAGGGCAGGCCATAAGGATGTGGTGAGGCTTCTCCTGGGTACGGCGCGCAGCCAAAACGATAATCCAGTGGGGAAGGTGTACACGAGAATCACATGAAATACGAGTCTCGGTGAAGCGTCGCGGACGCCTCTTCTCCAAATGTTTCTTGCAATGAAGTCCGCAGCATTGAGTGTGAGAGTACGCGCGAACACCGCGGGGACGGGGCAATTGTTGCCATTTCGGAGAAGCTCGCCTCGAACGCAGCGAGAGGCGAAGAGTAGGAAATCTTCGCTTTGGGGGAAAGATTTCTCGCTTCGCTCGAAATGACAGGCGGGAAAACTGCTCGAAATGACAGATGGGAAGCGTTTGAAATCACGTGGGGGTATCGCTCGCAATGGGAGGGATCAAAAGTCCCAAAACCATGGCAGCCCCACCGAATCCGTGAGTATATCACTTCTCGAAGTTTCCGTCGGAATGAGGCGCGCCGTGACGTGAAAATGATGACTTTCGAAGACTGCGTCACGGTTGAGAGAGTATCGATAAGCGCCGTTCCATCGCTTGATTTGTCATGCCGGACTTGATCCTACATCCAGGAAATTCTTGATGGATTCCCACTTCCGTGGGCATGAGGCGTACCAGGACAACAGCGCAATTGCCGATTATTTGCAAGAAGGGGTACAAGCCGGTTATGCCTGCTCCCAGTTTGAACTCCTCCCTTCGCGGCTTGCCTCTGCCTTATACAACTTCTCGAAACTTCTGTCGGAATGAGGCGCGCCGCGGCGAGAACATGATGACTTTCAAAGTCTGCGTCACGGCGCCTGACTTGTCATGCCGGACTCGATCCGGCATCCAGGAAACTTATCATGGATTCCCACTTACTTGGGAATGACATGCAGCGAGTCAACAGCTCAATTCGCGATTATTTTTGACAATGGCTATACAGGGTTTTTCACATGGGCCTGAACGGTTCAGCGATGCGCTCTTCGACGTGAGAGGGGTCTCACGACCTTTACTGCGTGCTGCTCAGGGCCGCATTTGGCGGGGGAACGACATACCGAATGAGGAGGCCGGCAGCGAGGCAGAAAAATCCAAGGTACCCGAACACGAGGGGAAAATTGCCGGCCGTAAAATCAAGGAGGTACCCGGCGAGGGTCGGCCCTGCCAAACCCGACACGAACCCGTATGAGGTGAACATCAGGCCGAAAATTGAACCGAAATGCTTCATCCCAAAACAGTCCACCGCCAACGGAGCTGACACGGCAAAGAGCGTCCCAAAAGCAAACCCCACAAGTCCAGCACACAAAGAGATGATGAACAAATCCTCAAACCATGGCATCAAAAAATAAGACAGGCCGGCAGCGAAGAACGTCACGCTCATGGTGACATTGCGCCCCGCCAGATCAGAAATGTACCCGGAAACGAGTCTGCTGATCCCGCTGGCCAGATTGAATATCGTGAGTATGGCCACCGCTTCCACCAGCGGAAATCCCCGAGACATACCGAACGAAGTGGAGAGGGTGACCATGGCAATGCCCGATGCGCCTTGAAACGCCCATACCAGCCAAAGACACCAAAAACTGAGTGAGCGCAAGGCCTCTGACGGTGTAAGAGAATTGTCAATCGCAATAGCCGAGCCATCCGGCGTCTGCGGGGACCCCGCAGTCTCGGCAAGAGGCGGATTGGTCCATCGTGTGGCAACGGTTCCGGTGATGAGGGACGTAAACCCCAACACCATGGCCATCACGACATATCCCAAGGTGAGGAACAGATACGTGAACACAGGAGTCATGATGGCTGCGGACAAGCCAAAAACCAGATTTACGACGCCGGACACGAGACCTCGTCTTGCCGGGAACCATCGCTGAACCATGGTCAGGCTTGGAATATACACGAAGCACGACGATGCGCCGTTCAGAAACGCCCACAGGTAGAGGCCATAGATGTTTGGGATGAACGGGAGCATCAGACAATTCAAGGAACACAGGATCACTCCCACCGTGATCATATTCCTGTGGCCGATCTTTTCCTGCCATCGGCCAACAAAAAACATGAAAAGTCCCAACGCAGCGAGAACGAAAAAGAGCAGGTTTCCCACCGCGCCTTTGCCTACATCAAATGCGTCTTGCCAGTAAGGCGCCATGACGCCGGGAAAGCTGAAGATAAACGCCCCTGGCCAAAAAATCGCTATTGAACAGCCTATCAGGGCGCGGCGCCCGCTTGCATTTGTATTCACGCCTTGGTCCTCATTTTGTGGTGGGAAGAGCGCACAACGATCATGATCTCAAGGTGTCTTTTTTAGCTCTCGGAAGAATTCCAACCCCTCCACACGCGCTTGGAACGCCGTGTCCGGTGGACGGCGACAAGGCTTCCGAAGGCCTCAGATCGGTTTCACGAGAATACGCGACGCATCGTCCTGGTCAAGGGTGAGTCGATACCCCTTGATGTTTACGCTGAGCCGACCCAATTTCGCATCGCTGTCTTCTACCTCCACGATGTTGCCCGCCTCGATCCCTTCTCCCTCTGGAAGGTCAGATCGCACCATTTCCCCCTCTATTCTGTCAACGATCACGCGGGAACCCGGTTGCGCATTCGCCAGAGTCATGCCGTCGGCAATGGCCGCTTCTTGAGCCCGAACCCGAGTCGCGAGTTTGCGCTTTGCGGTCTCGAGGCACGCATCGCAGTCGTCGCAACTTTGCGCCAGTCCATATACCCACCTGGTTTGATCCACAGGGCACGTCTCCATGAACTCCAAGAAGCTCACCAACCTGTCAATCACCTCTGGATCGAGATGATGTTCGATGCGACACGCATTGTCTTCGGCGGCTGGATCGCCTATCTTGAGGACCCGCATCAAAAATCGTTTCAGCACACGATGTTTTCGAACAATGTCCTCTGCCTGCCGGACGCCCTCATCGGTGAGGCTGATAAATTGATGGGGATCGTATTTCAGGAGTCCGCGGGCGCTCAATGTTCGCAAAGCAGATGTGACGGAAGACATCCTCACGTTGAGTCTCTCCGCAATGTCCCTCACCCGCGCTATCCTATGCGCTTGCTCGAGATGATAAATGGCCTCGAGATAGTCCTCCATGGCGGAGCTAAGAGGAGTGAGAGGCCTCGCGTCTTCCATGACAACCCTAACGTGCAGATGATTATCAAGTATCCGTTACACAGATAACATTGTCAAGAAAAGGTTGGACCGGACAGCACGGTGCAGTCTTCAGCATTGCGACGCGTGGGTATATTCGCCGAACACCTCACGCAGAACCCCGCATATTTCTCCAAGGGTGGCTCTTTTTTTCACGGCTTCCAGTATTGGAGGCATGAGATTTTCCGTACCGGAAGCGCAGCGCCGAAGTTCCTCGAGGCAATGTGCAACTGCCGAGGAATCTCGAGTGCTCCTTATCTGTTGCAACCTCTGAATTTGGATTTCTCGGACTGCGGGGTCAACCCTGAGAAGGTTCGTCGGAGGCGCAGTCCCTGTTTGGAAGCGGTTCACCCCGACGATCACCTGTTCGCCAGATTCCACTGCCTTTTGAAAATCGTAGGCGGAGTTCTGGATTTCTTCCTCGATAAAGCCGCATTCGACCGCTTGAACAGCTCCTCCCATCTCATCTATTTTCTTGATGTATTCAGTGGCCTGACGCTCTATTTCATCTGTCAACGCCTCGATATAATAAGAGCCGGCCAGGGGATCCACTGTATCCGCAACGCCCGTCTCGTGGGCTATAATCTGCTGGGTTCTCAAAGCGATTTGCACCGACTCCTGACTGGGCAAAGCGTAGGCCTCGTCTCGGGAGTTGGTGTGGAGCGATTGCGTCCCGCCGAGCACCGCTGAGAGGGCCTGAAAAGCGACGCGCACCACATTGTTTTCCGGCTGCTGCGCGGTGAGCGTGCAGCCGGCCGTCTGGGTGTGGAATCGCAGCATCATAGCCCTGGGATTGGTGCAGCCAAATCTCTCCTTCATGATTCTCGCCCACATCCTTCGAGCCGCCCTGAACTTGGCAATTTCTTCCAAGAAATCCTGATGCGCGTTGAAAAAGAAACTCAGGCGCTCTCCAAATGCGTTGACATCGAGGCCCGCATCGATGGCTGCCCTGCAATAGGCTATCCCATTGGCCAGTGTAAACGCCACCTCCTGCACTGCGGTAGAGCCTGCTTCCCTAATGTGGTACCCGCTGATGCTGATGGTATTCCACAACGGCGTGTGCTGGTTGCAGAAGGCGAATATGTCCGTGATAATCCTCATGGAAGGTCCGGGGGGGAAGATGTACGTTCCACGAGCGGGATACTCTTTCAATATGTCGTTTTGGATGGTGCCCCTGAGTTTAGAAACGTCAGCATGCTGCTCCTCAGCTACTCCGATGTACATAGCCAGCAACACGGCCGCCGGCGCGTTGATCGTCATGGAAGTGCTGACGGACGACAGATCGATCCCGTCGAAAAGCCGCGACATATCCTCGATGCAATCTATTGCAACGCCTACTTTCCCGACTTCTCCGGCGGCGAGCTCGTGGTCGGAGTCGTAGCCTATTTGCGTGGGCAGATCAAAGGCCACAGACAAACCGGTTTGGCCTTGCTCGATAAGGTATTTGAACCTCGCGTTGGTCTCTTCCGCGCTTCCAAAGCCGGCGTATTGGCGCATAGTCCAAAGACGCCCGCGATACATGGTCGGTTGCACCCCGCGCGTGAACGGGTATGAGCCAGGAAGTCCGAGGTCTTTCTCCGGGGCCCAGCCTTCAAGGTCCCAGGGCCAATAGGCCCTCTTGATGGGAAGGCCAGACACCGTGGTAAATTCTTTCTTTCGTTCTGGTCTCTTCGCAGCCTGGCTGTCTATCTTTTTTTCCCATTCCAGGACTGTGTCTTTGAAGCCTGCTGACACGGCAACCTCCTCTCGCGCCTTCCACAGCGATGCAGGGGAATCGCGACCGCGCGACCCCCCTCGACCATGGTGAGATCATGCGCTTTGTTGACAGGACCTCGGACTTTCTTCAGCCGCGCCCCCTCTCTCACTGCGTAACCCTTTGCCAGCACACCAGCGCATCCTCAAATTAAGGATCTGTCCGGAAACCCGCGTCCTCCCAGTTGATTTTGCTATTCGATTACTGCGAGCACATCGCCTGTTTGATAAGATTGGCCCACTTGCGCTTTTAGCTCTTTTACGGTTCCCCCGCATGGAGAGACGACCGGCAGTTCCATCTTCATTGCCTCTATGATGACCACCTCGGCATCTTCTTCAACAGTATCACCGACCGCGACTTTTAGTTGTATAACCTTCCCGTTCATTGGCATTGTGACGTCTGCCATTGTGATGCTACCTCCTGATTCTATACGTAAAAAATAATACAAAAAAGCCACAGAAAGAGAGCTCCCAGCCCTGTGGCGTAGATTGTTCTAGTGAGACTCTGTGGGTTGGCACAACTCCATGAGAATACCCCGGGACGCCTTCGGATGTATGAAAGCGATCGTCATGCCGTGGGCCCCTTGCCGCGGCGTTTCATCGATGAGCTTGACGCCTTTGGCCTTGAGTTCTGCCACCGCTTCTTCGATGTCGTCCACCTCAAAAGCGATGTGCTGAATGCCTTCCCCATTTTTTTCTATGTACTTCTTGATTGCAGAGGACCCGGAAACGTCCTGCAACAGTTCGATGGAACTATCGCCCACCGGTAGGAATCCTATCTTCATCCCTTGATAGTCTTCAGTGTGCGTGAGCTGCAAAGGAAGATCCTCGGTGAAGAATCTCAGCGCCTCGTCGAGATCCTTCACCGCTATGCCCAAGTGCGCGATTCTTTTTATTTTCATAGTAAATGCAGCCTGGTCTGATAAGGGGTGCCCCTAGTCGTTGGAAGAACCAGCGTCGGAGGAACACTTGCACGAGGATTCGCCGCCGCCGTTATCGGCGCTTTTGTTCCCCTTGCCGCCGCCGGTATCTTTTCGACCGTAATCGGTAACGTACCAGCCTGTCCCTTTCAGCACGAAACTGGAATGCGATATGAGGCGGGAGGCTTTTCCACCACACTCCGGACACGCCTCCACCGGCGGGTCCGAGAACTTCTGCCATTCCTCAAACTCTTTACCGCATTTGCTGCACCGGTACTCGTAAATCGGCATCCGTCATTACCTCCATGGTATGTGTGTGTCGAGGCAGGTCCCAAGGGAGAAACCTGGCCTGATTGTCATAGAGCTCCAGAACGTAATCAAAAGCGGTCGTACCCCTCAAAATGTCTTTTGTCATCTCGTGCACAATCCGCTCTTCCTCGTCGCGTTGCTCGACGTCGGCAAAAAAATCCACACCATATTTCCGGAATCGGGTGATGTGGATAAGTTCGTGCGTCAGAATATAAAGCCCCAGGGTCCACAGATCATGGCGCGAAGATCGAAGCAGCGCCAATAATATGTTGGGATCGTGCAGGATTACGCCAAAACGCTTTTCCCTGGCCTGCTTATCCGTTTTTTTTCGCGGACTATCGTACATCACCAAGTTCGCAAATACGCCCGGCTCATGCAAAGACTCATGCACGTCCCTCTGTGTGTACACGCCGTATGGGTTGCGGACCCATTCATCCTCACGCAGGTCGAAGTACCTCTGAGTCAGCTTCTCTGCGACGAGAGCAGCCCTCATTATGGTTTCTCGATCTGACCAAGTGAAGAAGCACGCACGTGTCATTGGCCTGGCCGCCTATTTATTCTTATGCCGCTGTCGAGCCCTCAACTTCTTATGTTTGTGTTTGCGCATCTTTTTTCTGCGCTTTTTTATAACACTCCCCATCAACACCTCTCATGCGATTGTCGAAAACCCATATCTATCATTTCAAGACCCATGTGTCAATCTTCCCGGCGTATTCTCGATCAATCGCTCCTCGCCGCCCAAATGCGCCCGAGTATCTTCCGGGGATGGCCGTCGCCGTACTTCACATTTCATAATCGCAACTCTGAAGGTTCGATTGCATCATGATCTCGAGAAAGGTCTTAGAGCGCCTATCTAAGGTAAAGATGCGCCGCTTCATCCCATTGTCAACCACATGCTTTCCTGTACTATAGATACGCAAACTTCGAGAAACGATTCAACAAAAAAGATTCCCCTTCTCGTCTGATTTTTGTCATGCAGACGTAAAGTTTGGACGCTCGTACACGGTAGGCCGGAGAGTCGCCTGTATTAATTTCCTCGCTGTACAATGGGTAATTTTCTTGACATAAGTAATCAGGTTAACTATAATATATTCATGTAATTTTCTCTGCGACGCTCGTTCTTTGGGGGAAAACCATGCGCATCACTACCACCAGTCGTTACGGAGTAAGGGCAATCTTCGACGTTGCGTATCACGGGGGCGGACAACCCACCCAGATTAAAGACATCTCGAGGCGTCAAAGAATTTCTCAGCGCTACCTCGAACAGATATTCAATAAGCTCTTAAAAGCGGGACTGCTGAAGAGCAGGCGCGGTCCCCGCGGGGGCTACGTCCTTGCACGCGACCCCTCCGAAATCTCCGTGGGCGACATCATCGCAGCAGCCCAGGGACCCATCGTGCCAGTGAAATGCCTTGATCGTTCTGCTGAATGTCCTCCCCACTGCGAAATAGCCGCGAATTGTGTGACGGTACACGTTTGGGAAGAGACGCAGAAACTGCTCAATGATTATTACAATTCCGTCACCGTGGGAGACCTCTGCGCCCTTGCGCGCAAGCAAGGCGTTCCCCGAGACATTGACCACGAGTACATGTACTTCATCTGACAAGCCGCTCCCATTGTAACTGCTCTGCGCAATTTGGCAATCGCGGCGCCGATAGTAAATCAACTGGGACGGTGCGACAAAATATGTGTTCTCGTTTGCTATCCACGGCTATCGGTGATAAGGATTCTTGGTGCAAACGATAGAACGCTTTCGGGGCCTGTTCGATGGATCTCGCACGTGCCGCATTGAGGATTGCCGTTTTTCTCTCTCTGGTCTGCATGACGGGTATGACAGGGGCGTGGGTTGATTCGCTCGCAGCCGACGCGACTCGGACCGTAAAATACCAAGGCAATACAGGCCATGGCCGGCTCTCCTCTCGATCTGAGGCCTTTGTTCCTTCTCTCGGCGCTAATCTCCATAATCGAGGGGAAGATATGGGAGCGTCTCCTCGTCTCGTTGCGGCGACCGCGAGCCCAGAGATCTCGACAAAGCCCTCTCGAACAGCGGCCCAGGCGGAAAAAGTCTGGCGCAGCCAAGAACTCAATATGCTCGCCATCGGCATGAGTTGCGGAGACCTGGACGGCGATGGTCAGAATGAAATCGCGGTTATCGATCCACATACGGTAAGCGTCTTTCGGCTTTCCAGCGACAGGCTCGTCCCCCTTGCTGAATATTCTGCCAGTCCATTGGAGCTCAAGAGCGTCGATGTCGCGGTGATACGAAAACAAGGGCCGGCTCGAATCTACATCTCGGCTCAAAACAGGGGAGCTGTCTCTTCTTTTGTCTTGGAATATCGCAAAGGTACGCTCGTACCCGTCATTCAAAACATCGATTATTTTTTGAGGGTGATTGACTACCCCACCCATGGGCCGATCCTGTTGGGGCAGAAAAAGGGGATGAGCCGGATGTTCGAGGGCCCCGTCTTCCGCATGGCCGACAAAGGCGACGAACTGGTAGCAGAGTCACGATTCGGCATACCTCTCAAGATCCCCATATTTGGTTTTACCATCGGGGATTTCACTGGCCAGAGAACGCCCCTCATCGCGGTGTACGACAGGAACGACCACCTCCGCATCTACCAGCCTGACGGCAAGAGACTCTATGTCTCAAAAGGGTTCTTCGGCGGCTCTGACGTGCTCTTGAGATGGTATGGACCGGAGAAGCAAATAGGGGGCGACTCGCGACGTACGGAGAGCGACCTCGAAGATGTGTATTACCGTCCGAGGATACGATCCTACGACCTCTACGGAGATAGGGTCTACGAAATACTCGCCATAACGCACAGCTCAAAAACTATGAGGTTCCTGAGCCGCTCAAAAATGTTGGAAGAGGGGCAAATTATATGCCTGTCGTGGAACGGCGATGCGTTGGACGAACGGTGGGCTACCCCAAAAATAGAGGGCATGATCACGGATTTTGAGATCAACGCTCTGCCTGGGTTTACGGGGCCGAGGCTCATTACCCTGGAACGAAAAAAAACTGACTGGCTTTCTTTCTTGCGGTCAAAGAGCCAGGTGCGGGCGTACGACCTCAAGGCCCTGCTGCGCGAAGGGCAGGAGAATGTCAGAAAAGGCTCAAGCGAATGATTCCGGAAATCTCTAGACGCGTCAGCGCCAATGCAATAGCGCTGCGGCGTCGCCTCAATAAGGTGACAAGCGACATCAAGCCCAAGCGGCAAAGACAGACAATCTTTTCCTTTGTCCGCCTTCACGCAGGAGAAAATTGTCTTGACACAATAACAAATGCAGTTGAATAATCGCATGCACTGTGGAGCGAGAAAGCCTGCGGGAAAGCGCGCCGCAGAAGAGCGAGGCCCACTCCCATGGTTTCTGTTTTCGACATCTACGAGAGAAAAGATTACCAAAACTCCATCCCACTGGCTCAGTCCGTTTCTTTCGAGGTGGAGGTGCGAGAGACTCGCCTGGTCATACAAGCGCGGAGCGATCTGACTGCAAAGGCAAAGGATTCGGTATTTAGATATCGCTATCAGATCGAGGAATATCTGCGTCAGCATCCTGCCTTTCGGGAAACGACATCGCCGATTCAGGTGTATGCAAGCGCTCCCGAAATAGTCCGTTATTGCGACGTGGCGAGTCGTCGTACTGGGGTGGCGCCCATGGCCTGCATGGGAGGGGCTATTGCGGACTTTGTGGGGAGAGACTTGGCGTCAGATTCGCCCAGCATCATCGTATCCAGCGGGGGCGATTCATTTGTGAAGGCAGGCGCCTCGTTGGATGTCGTCCTCTATGCCAAGGGATCGCCCCTGCACGAAAAACTATCCCTTGCTTTGCCGGCGTTCCAAAAACCTTTTGGTATATCCACGTTTGTCCCCAAGAGCAAGGGGATTCACGCCATTACCGTGCTGTCTCGATCAGCCTGTTTGGCGTCGGCCTTTGCCCGGGACATTGGAGACCGCCTCGCCGCGGGGGAAAGCCTGGCCTCTGTCCTGAAAAGGGCCGAGGCCTACACAGACGTGGGATGCATCGTCATGATTGCCGGCAAAACCATCGTCCTTGGCGGAGAGATGGTCCTTCGATCCGTGAATGGGAATGGCTGTTCAGAAGAGTCAGAAGATAATTGATTCCGTATGAAAATAGGCGTCCTCTCCGATACCCATCTCAGGAAGCCAGACTCTGTCCTTGACCGTATCTTGAACGAGATTTTCAAGGATATGGACATGATCGTCCACGCCGGCGACATCGTGGCCTATTCCGTGTTAGAGGTATTGGAGCGCCGTGGGGTTTTGGCTGTGTGCGGCAACATGGATGACTACGAAGTTGCGGGCCACGCGCCTCAGGTGCGGCGTATCCCTCTGGGCGGCAAGACCCTCGGGTTGATACATGGCTGGGGATCAAAGGTGGGACTCGCTCAAAGAATTCTTGCGGCCTTTGTCCCTAAACCGGACATCATTGTATTCGGACACTCCCACGAACCGTTTGCCGAAGAAATCGACGGGACCTATCTGTTCAATCCGGGCTCGGCAGGGCAGAGCAGGTACGGCGGCCGCAGCACCGTGGGCATGTTGAGCCTGGAAGGCAACCTCATCCAGGGGAGCATCATCCCCCTTGATGATTGAACGGAACTATGCCAACACAGAACGCACGAATTACCGATAAGGAAGCACCAACATGGAGAGATTGTGGGCGCCGTGGCGCATCGACTATATACTGGGAAAAGAAAAAGAGCCAGGATGCATATTTTGCACCAAGCCGTCGCAAACGCTTGATGAGGAAAACCTCATTGTGCATAGGAGCGACCTCGCCTTCACAATCATGAACAAATTTCCTTACAACAACGGCCACCTGCTCGTTGTCCCCTATCGACATGTCTCTGACATTTGCGACCTCGGCGCCAATGAAAACAGCATGCTGATCGAGGAAGTTTGCAGGGCGGTGAGCGTCCTGCGGCGGGTGATGCGCCCAGATGGGTTCAACATCGGCCTCAACCTCGGTCGCGTGGCGGGAGCGGGTATCGATGAGCATGTCCATTATCATATCGTCCCGAGATGGCACGGAGACACCAATATCATGCCCATCCTCGCCGACATCAGGGTCATCCCTGAACACTTGAGGCAGACGTACAAAAAATTGCGCGAGGCTTTCGTTGCCATGTATCCGGAAGCCCCTGAGGATCGGCCATGAAGCTCTTGAAGAGACTTGTTGGGCTCCTCTGTCTCGTTTTTGTCATTACCCTTTTCATGCAAAACAAGGACGTGCGCGTCTCGGTAGCCTACTTCGGGCTTGCCGCTCCCCTTGACGTACCATTCTGGATTTTGGCGACGGTCTGCTTCTGCGTCGGATTCGCGTTGGCCGCGGTAGGAGACTTCATTGCGTACCTCAAGTGGCGAAGCGAAAAGAGGCAGCTCAAGAAAAAAGAAGCTGAACTGACCGATGAATTGGAAAAGTTCAAGTCCACGCTTCGGGCATTGGAAGATCTCAATAAGCGGCTCAAGGCCGATCTGGAAGAAAAGACGAATGAACTCAGAGCCCTGAAGCAGCAGAAGGACCTTGCTCACCATGATCAACAACAGGCCTCTCAAGCCGACGCGTCATCCCCCGCCGAGCGCGTCGCGACGCCCCCAACTGGATGACAATTTTTCTTGAGCAATGACGGCGTAGATGGAAATCGTACGGGTAAGAGAAAAGATATATCAGAACTTTGTTGCGCCCTCGGTGGCCTTGGGGAACTTTGACGGCGTCCACCTCGGCCACCAGGAGATTCTGCGGCGTACAGTCGAAACGGCGCACCGCAAGGGGCGGGACGCCATCGTCTATACCTTTGATCCGCACCCTCGCCTAGTGCTGAACAAGGTTCCTGAAGTGCCTCGCATCACAACCCCCCGGGAAAGGGCGCGCATCTTGGAGTTGTTGGGGATCGACGTCCTCATCCTTGCCGAGTTTACCCCTGAGTTCGCCACTCAGACCCCGGAAGAATTCGTCGAAAATGTATTGGTGGAAGAACTCGGAGTGCGAAACCTCTTCATCGGCGAGAACTACCGTTTCGGCAAGAATAGGTCCGGGACGCCCAATACTCTGAAAAAGATGTCTCGTGAACTCGGGTTTGTCGTTCATGTGGTGCCGCCGGTGCGGTACGGGGGCGCGCCTGTCTCTTCGAGCCTCATCAGGGATCATCTCGCCAAGGGGGAGATAGCCCAGGCGAACGCCTTGTTAGGCAGGGAGTTCACTATTCAAGGTCGCGTCATCCATGGTCATCGCAGGGGTAAAGCCCTGGGGTACCCTACGGCGAACATCAAGCCCGAGGTGAAACTGCACCCCCCTGAGGGCGTCTATGCTGCCTATTGCCAGACAGAAGACGGCGCGATCCATAAGGCCGTGATGAACATAGGGTATAACCCGACCTTCCACGATCGACGAGTATCTTATGAAGTCTATATCCTCGATTTTGATAGAGACCTGTATGGAGAATACTTGACGGCCTACATGGTTGAACGACTGCGATCCGAGATGGTTTTCCCTGATCCGGAGCATCTGAAAGAACAAATTGGCAAAGACGTCGAGTACGCCCGATCTTTGCTCGTCGGAGCGCCGCGACTCATCCTGTGATCCGCGAGTCGGCGAGGCCACGCGGCGAGCGCGAACCGCTCTGGAAGCCGCCAGACGATTAGGAGCGAGCAACTGTTCCAAGAAATTACGAGGAGACGATGCGAAACGTTTTATTCGTATGCCTGAAGGCGCTGCTCATCGCCGTAGCGGCCAGCGCCATTGGGCTCGCAAAAAACCATTTGTCTCAGCAGCCTTTGCCGATCGTATATACGCCCCCTGGTCACGTAGTCCTGTCGGGCGTCGTGGTACCCTTCATAGACGAACGGGAAGCGAGACGGTATCTGGGAGACCCCAACACAGTATTCGTCGATGCAAGGCTGGAAAAGGATTACTCAGCTTCTCACGTGAAGGGAGCGGTCTTCCTCGAACCGGGCAGCAAAGAGGACAGATTTCCCCTTGTCCAACCATTGCTCCCGCAGGATGCGAGACTCATCCTCTATTGCTATGGCCCTGAATGCCCCATGGCCGAAGAAGTGGCTGCCTTCCTGGCTCAGCTCGGATACAAACACATGATGATCATGACCGCTGGATTCAAGGCTTGGCAAAAACAGGGCTATCCAGTCGAAAAGGAAATGCAAGAGGCAGAAGCCGCGTCCAAAAAACAGGATTGATCATGTGTGAATCATACGAGGAGGTTCAAGAATATCGCGAGATTGCTTGGTTTCCCTCGCAATGACGAGGCAATAACAGTTCCGTCATTGCAAGGCGCCGTTCAATTACACCGCATAGCTCGACAAACCACGCGCGAACCTACCTGGCCGCTGATTCCCCAGACGTCCCAAACTGCACCACCGGATTTTGCGCCCATTGAATTGTCCCAGGCCCGCCTATGGTCATATAGACTCCCCGATTATCCCGATACTCCACCACCTCCTGATTGCCCGGTATGGACGTCGCGACGTAAAGGGGATTTCTGTTGCCATCATAGGCGTAGGTCATATTCCCAAAAGGCTGACGGATTTCGACCACAACTCCCGACTGGTCGCGTATCTGTTCCTCGGCGGACGCCAGCAGGGGGCACAAGCCTACGACAAGGCTCAACGCAATGATTCCATACCATTTCATGAACAGGCCTCTCCTTCCTTTCAGAGAACGTTCTTTTATCACAATATAATAAATAATTTAATTCATGTCTAAAATCAATATCTTTTTATATTTGTCTATAATATTTGTAGTACCGTCGTGATCATTCCGCAGCTTGGGTGACACCGCCGTACCGCTGATGCCAGCAGCCGCCAACCGCTTCCTTTCAGCCTCCAACTCAACCTTCCTCTGCTTCATCCGGCCTTTCTGGTGAACTTTCAGCTCCTTCTGGAGGTCTGAGAGCAACGAGAGTCGGTCGGGAGACGCGGGTATTTTTCTCATGAGTTCGAGAAAGCTATCCATGTCCTTTCCCGACGGCAGATTCTCCACAAAGATATTCCAGAGCATTGCTCGAAGCATCTTGTCATCCGGCTCGTCGCTTTCTCGTATCCCATCGAGAAGGCTATCCACCAGGGCTGGCGTCTGGGTCAGCTTCAGGTAAAGACCTTTGGCCTTTTTTTGTAGTTCTTCACGCTTGAAAGCCTTTTTTTCCTCCTCGGAAAGGGACATGCCCTTTGTCCGTTCCATCATGATTTCGATGGTGCTCCGAATCTCTGCCATGGGGCACATCTCCTATTCGCGAATCTGACCGTCGCCAAAGACGATGAATTTCGTCGTGGTGAGGTCTTCCACGCCCATGGGACCATAGGAATGAATCTTTGTGGTGCTGATTCCTACTTCCGCGCCGAGCCCATAGACGCCGCCGTCGCTCATTCGAGTCGAAGCGTTGACGATGACGGACGAGGAGTTGACCTCGTTCAAGAACTTCTGGGCTGCGAGATAGTTTTTGGTGACGATGGATTCTGTGTGGAGCGAACCGTAGCGCGCGATGTGATCGATGGCGTCATCAATGCTGTCAACGACTTTCACGGCCAGCACGAGATCGAGATATTCCGCGTACCAGTCTTCCTCGGTCGCCGGCTTCATGGCTGGAACGATCCTGCGGCTTCGCTCGCATCCCCTCAGTTCCACGCCCGCCTCGGCGAAACGTCTGGCCATCTCAGGCAGATAGGCGTCGGCAATATCTTTGTGGACGAGAAGAGTCTCCATAGCGTTGCACACCCCAGGGCGTTGGACCTTGGAATTGAAGCCCAACTTCAGCGCCATGTCGATGTCTGCCGCTTCATCCACGTAGAGGTGGCAGACCCCTTTGTAATGTTTTATGACAGGTATCCTCGAATTTTGCGCGACAAAGCGAATGAGTTCTTCGCCTCCTCGCGGTATGATGAGGTCGATGAGATCCTCGAGTTCCAGCATGTGAAGGATGGCTTCGCGATCGGTGGTAGGCAGCAGGTTGACGATGTCTTGGTCCGCTCCCTGGTCCTCGAGCACGCGCTTGAATATAGAGACGATGGCCTCGTTGGAATTGGCGGCTTCAGAACCTCCCCTCAAAATGACCGCATTGCCAGCCTTCAGGCATAACGCTGCCGCGTCCGCGGTGACGTTGGGCCGAGCCTCGTAAATGATGCCAATGACGCCGAGGGGTATCCGCATCCGCCCGACCCGCATCCCATTGGGTCGGGTCCACATCCTGACGATTTCGCCCACAGGATCCGGGAATGCGGCTATTTCTTCCAACCCTCTGGCTGTGTCGTCTATCACCTTGTCAGACAATGTCAGTCTGTCCATCATTGCTTTGGAGAGCCCCCGGGCTCTGCCTACCTCGAGGTCCTTTGCGTTGGCCTCCTGCAGAAAAGAACGTTGCTCACGCAAAGCAGACGCCGCCTCACGTAGGATCGTTTCCTTCTTGGTCATGGCGAGCTTGGCTGCGTTGCGAGCCGCTCGATGGGTTCGCTCCGCTACCTTGACGACTTCATCTCTCAGTGACATCCCTCTCCTCCATCGCTATGGTATGCTCGACTCATCCGTATCAGTATTGCACAGGATTGATAACATGCCTACACTTTATTGGAAAACGGCTCTTCGCGCGTCATTTCTGAATAGGAGAACGCTGTCCCATACGAAACGCCGCTGTTATACCGGTAAGCCAGCTCCTGGCCCTCCACAAGAATTCTGTCAGAGGCGGTTCGTGGTATGGTAACTCTTTTGAATGATTTTGGGGAGGTTTTTCATGGTTCCCATTGTATCCGTAGTCGGAAAATCAGACTCGGGAAAGACGACGTACCTGGAAAAGATTGTTCGGGAGCTGAAGTCCCGAGGCTACCGAGTTGGGACGGTCAAACACGATGCCCACAGTTTCGAGATCGATCATGAGGGAAAAGACTCATGGCGTCACAAGCAAGCGGGCGCGGCGGTCACGGTGATCTCGTCCCCCGGCAAGGTAGCCCTGGTTGCAGATGCAGATCATGACCATACCCTCGATGAACTCAGGGAAAAGTTCATGACAGGCGTCGATATAATCCTCACCGAGGGATACAAGCGGGAAAAACACCCCAAGATCGAGGTATTTCGAAGCGCGCTGCGACGGACGTTGCTTTGCCAGGCCGACGACAATCTCATCGCCATTGCAGGCGATCCCCCAGATCCTCCTGAAGGCGTCCCTGTGTTCCCGCTCGACGACGCAATTCCCCTGTGCGATTTCCTGGAACTACGCTACCTGGGAAAAGGGCCTCGGGAATGAGAGGTGAAACCACGCCGGATGGTCAAATCAACGCGTTGGAACCAGCCCAGCGTGGAGTGGTGAGACGGCGTATTGAACTCACGGGCATCCTTCAGGGCATAGGGTGTCGTCCCACTGTGTATCGTATCGCCTCCGCTCTGGGCCTGGCGGGGTGGGTGAAAAATACCACCCAAGGCGTGATCATTGAAATAGAAGGCGTCGCCGCTTGCTGTGATGAATTTTCGGCGCAACTGGCACGGCTCCTCCCAGCCCCCGGGCGCATCGACGCGATGACGGAATACGAGACTGCGGCCGTCGGGGAAAAAGATTTTCAAATCCTCCCCAGTTCACAAGGTCAGCGGAGCATCACGCCAATTCCTCCTGACGTCGCTGTATGCCCCGAATGCGTCAAAGAACTATTCGATCCTGCAAACCGCCGCTATCTTTACCCCTTCATCACGTGCACCCTTTGCGGACCGCGCTTCACGGTGGCGCGTTCCTTTCCCTACGACAGGGAAACCACCAGCATGGCCGATTTCAAGATGTGCGAGGATTGCTTGGCCGAGTATGTTTCTCCGACCGATCGGAGGTTTCATTCCCAGACCAATTCGTGCCCCCATTGCGGTCCTCGTCTTCAGCTCACCGACGCCAAAGGCGTCCCCATGCCAGGGGATCCCGCGGCGGCGGCTATCGAGCTCCTGCGAGACGGGAAGATCGTTGCGGTGAAGGGGCTCGGCGGGTTTCACCTCGCGTGCGACGCGCATAACGAATCAGCGGTCAAAGAACTCCGAAATCGAAAAGGACGCGAAGAAAAGCCCTTTGCGGTGATGATGCCGGACCTCGCCACGGTGGGCCAGTACTGCGCAGTATCGCAGGATGAAGAGGACATCCTCTGTTCGCCCATAGCGCCAATTGTACTCCTGCCTGCCAAAGGGATTATGCTCGCCCCCAGCGTGGCGCCCCATGTCAAAACGCTCGGGGTCATGCTTCCTTATACGCCTCTGCATCATCTGCTTTTCCGTCATCCCCATGTACCTGAGGCGGACAGACCCCGCGTCCTGGTCATGACCTCAGGGAACAGGTCAGAGGAACCCATCGCAGCCGATAACGACGAAGCCCTCGAGCGGCTGGGAGACCTCGTGGATGCCTTTCTGATGCACAACAGGGACATCGTCCTGCGCGCCGACGACTCCATCGTGCGGGTCATTCACGGACGGCCCACAGTATTCAGAAGGTCTCGCGGCTTCGTGCCCAGGGAATTCTCTGTCGATCCCCGCGCCGCGGTCGATGCGCAGCATGCGCCGCGTCGGGAATATCAGCCCGCGAGGGGCGAGACAAGTCAGGGCGCTTGGCCCGTTATTCTAGGGGCTGGCGGCGACCTCAAGAACTGCCCTGTGGTCCTGGTGGGAGATCGCGTCGTGCCCGGCCCCCATGTGGGGGACCTCGCCTCCCCCAGCGGCTACGACTACTTTCGCCGTTCCATACAGACGTTGACAGACTATCTCGAAGCGCAGCCGACTCTGGTTGCCGTGGATCCCCACCCGGAATATCACAGTTCGCAACTTGCCCAGGAAGGGCAAGAAGCCATCGAATATGTCTATCATCACCACGCGCACTGCGTAAGTCTCCTGGCGGAGCATAAACGTTTCGAGCCAGCCTTGTTCGCCGTCTTTGACGGCACGGGCTACGGCCCCGATGCCACCATCTGGGGCGGAGAGTTCCTGCTGGCTGACGCGAAGGGGTTTGAAAGACTGGGGCATCTCAGCAGATTTCCCCTGCCAGGGGGCGAGGCCGCCATCAGAGACCCGCTCCGAATACTCGCCGCCCTATTGGCTGAGGACGGACAGATCCCGACTCTATTTCTTCCCTTTTTTGACGGCAGGCTTGCGGAATGCGCCTTGTGGCTTGAAGCGGTCAAGAAAGGAATCAATAGCCCAATTACGTCGTCTGCAGGCCGGCTCTTCGATGCGGTCGCCGCGGCCGCGGGATTCCGAGGTCGCGTCACCTTCGAAGGCGAAGCGGCCCTGTGGCTCGAAGGCTTATGCGACCCCAACGAAGAAGGATATTACGAGACTCGGTTGGTTGAGGATTATCCCGCCCAAATAGACTGTCGCAGTCTTGTCCGGGCGGCAGCCTTTGACATCCTTTCCGGCGCGCCTCCGGAAATCGTGGCCGCGAAATTCCACAATTCATTGGCGCACGCCGTGGCAGACGCCATGACGCGTCTGAGCCAACGCGCCGGTCTCCGGACGGTCGGTCTGACCGGCGGATGCTTCCAGAACAAGGTTCTGACCGAAAAGACAACGGATCTCCTCTTGGAAAAAAAGTTCACCGTATTGCTCCATGCCCTTGTCCCGCCGAACGACGGGGGCATCGCCGTAGGACAGGCGGTTGCCGCCATGCAAAGGCGTGCGTGACCTGTGCAATGCGCGAGAATCATCGGTTCCGGTCCGTATCACGGGGTGAAAGAAGATGCGGCCTGTGATAGACTCAGGCGCGTCGAAAAGATTACGAAAACCTAAGGTAATAGATCATGTGTCTGGCAGTGCCGATGAAATTGATAGAAATTACCGGCGAGGGGAAGGGAAAGGTTGATGCAGGCGGCGTGAGCGCGGACGTCGTACTGACCATGGTCCCTCACGCAAAGATAGGGGACTACCTCATTATCCACGCCGGATTCGCCATAGAAGTATTGGACGAGGAAGAGGCCAACATACGGCTGGACATCTTCCGAGAACTTGCCCAGGCAACCGCGCAATTGGAGGACTATTGAAGTCGGTTATGGAGAAGGAAACGGCCCGCGCCTTGGTTGCAGAGATTGAGAAGTGGTGCGCAAGGTTTGGTTCATCTTTGACATTCATGGAAGTATGCGGGACGCACACCATGGCCATCCATCAGGCGGGGTTGAAGAGTCTGTTTCCGCCGAACCTGCGCCTTGTGTCCGGCCCGGGCTGTCCTGTGTGCGTGACCGAGAAGGCTTATATCGATGAAGCCATTCTCATGGCCAAAGAGTATTCCGCGGTGATAGTGACGTTCGGCGACCTCATCAGGGTGCCTGGTTCCCTCGGCGCTTTGGGGCAACTACGGGCTGAAGGAGGGCAGGTGAGGGTGGTCTATTCTCCCATGGACGCCTTGACCATCGCGGCAGAACTTGCCCCTGTTCCCGTCATTTTCCTCGGCGTGGGGTTCGAAACCACGGTTCCGACCGTGGCAATCACGTTCAAGACTGCCCGGGCCAAAGGCGTCGAGAATCTCTTCTGTTTGTGCGCGTTCAAGACCATCCATCAACCCCTTCGAATTCTCGCCCAGCGAAACGAGTTGACGGGATTTCTTCTTCCCGGTCATGTGTCGGCCATCATAGGCGCGGATTGCTACCGATATCTGCCGGATGAGTTTGCCAAACCTGGCGTGGTTGCCGGATTTGAACCGCTGGACATACTGCTCGCCGTACGCGACCTCGCTCGAATGGCGGCAGAACAGACGCCTGATATCATGAATGATTACAAACGGGTCGTGCGGTCTGCCGGGAACCTCAACGCCAGACAGGTCATTGACGACGTGTTCTCGCCATGCGACGCCGCGTGGCGCGGTTTGGGCGTGATCCCAGCAAGCGGCCTGGCGTTCAACGAAGCGTACCTCTCCTTTGATGCGCGGGGACGCTTCCCTGTGGAGGTCCCCGCGTCGAAGGACGATCCCCTGTGCAAGTGCGCCGAAATCATAACCGGCCGTATGAATCCCGAGAGATGCCCCCTTTTTGGCCGAAAGTGCACCCCAGAGAACCCTGTTGGACCCTGTATGGTCTCCTCGGAGGGGACATGCGCCGCATATTACAAATACGGGGGAGGTGAGACGTGAAAAGTTTGTCTCAAGAAAAGATTCAGCTCGGTCACGGAGGAGGCGGGCGCTTGACGGGGAGGCTTATTCGGGAGGCTATTCTGCCTCGGTTGGATCGGGGTCATTTGGCGGCTCTGCCCGATTCCGCGATCCTGAAGAACGTCGGCGAAACGTTAGCCTTTACTACCGACTCATTTGTGGTGTCGCCCATTTTCTTCCCGGGGGGCGACATCGGGTCCTTGGCGGTGCATGGCACGTGCAACGATTTGGCGTGCGGCGGCGCCAAGCCGGAGTTTTTGTCCCTAGGCCTCATCCTCGAGGAGGGGCTGGCCATCGATGAACTAAAGAAAATCCTCGAGAGCATCGCGAGGGCGTCCGACGAAGCCGGCGTGGAAGTGGTCACCGGCGACACCAAAGTGGTGCCCAAAGGGAGCGCAGACAAGATATTTATCAATACCTCTGGCATCGGCAGGGTAAAAGCCGACCCCGTTCCTTCCATGCAGCGGATCGAAGAGGGAGACTGCATTCTGCTGAGCGGCGCCATCGGAAATCACGGCCTTGCAGTTATGCTGAGCAGGGCTGATTTTTCGTTCGACTTCAATTTGCAATCGGATTCCGCGTCGATTTGGCCAATGGTGGAGAGGCTGCTGGAGCTCGGGCCGGCCCTCAAGTTCCTTCGAGACCCGACCCGGGGCGGCGTCGCCGCCACCCTCAATGAAATAGCCGTGGGATCTGGGTTGGGCATACACATAGAAGAGGCCGCCATTCCCATGGACGACGCGGTCGTGTCCGCGTCCGAAATCCTTGGTATAGACCCGCTCCAGGCGGCAAACGAAGGAAAGCTCGTGGCGGTAGTTGACGCAAAGAAGGCCGAATACGCGTTGACCTTGTTGCAGGAATGCGACCTGGGCAAGCACGCGCGCATCATCGGCGATCTCACCGGGACGCGGCCCGGTGTAGTGGTGATGTCCACCAAAATAGGCGGCCGCAGGATTATTCCGGAGCCGTCCGGCGAACTCTTGCCGCGCATTTGCTGATCATTTCGAACCCGAGGCATACACATGCACGATATGGACGATAAGTGTCGAGATAAATCGCCAGTAACTCTAGGCGTGCATCGCTCGCCGCTGCCCCAACGGACACAAGGGGAGGAAAATCCCTACGAAAACGCCCTCGCCCAATTCGACAAGGCTGTTTCCCATCTCAGTATTCACCGCGGGATTGCGGAGGCCTTACGCCATCCCAGGAGAGAACTGTCCGTGACATTTCCCGTTCTCATGGACAATGGCGACATCAAAGTCTTTAGGGGATATCGCGTCCACCATTCGGTGGTCAAAGGGCCGACCAAGGGCGGCATCCGTTACGCGAAGACCGTCGCATTGGATGAGGTGCGCGCGCTTGCAATGTGGATGACATGGAAGTGCGCGCTCATGAATCTACCATACGGCGGCGCAAAGGGCGGCGTGGCCGTGGATCCAAAGGAACTCTCCCCGCGTGAATTAGAACGCCTCACCCGGCGCTACGCGACTGAGATAAGCGTCTTGATGGGGCCAGAAAGCGACATCCCTGCTCCTGACGTCGGCACGAATCCGCAGATCATGGCGTGGATCATGGATACCTATTCCATGCACCGGGGTTTTTCGATTCCTGCGGTGGTGACGGGCAAACCCGTCGAAATCGGTGGCTCGTTAGGACGCACCGAGGCCACCGGTCGAGGCGCGGCGGTGACCATCTTGGAGACCATGAAGAGGAAAGGGCTCGACCCTAAAAATAGAACCGTCGCCATCCAAGGGTTCGGAAACGTGGGATCTGTGGTCGCCAAGACGCTCTACGAAGTGGGGATGAGAATTGTCGGCGTGACCTGCTCCCGTGGGGGCGTATTCCACGGGAAGGGGCTCAATCCTTACGCAGTCATCAAGCATCTCGAGGGAGGCGGCTGCGTCTTCAATTTCCCTGACGGAGACCACGTCACCAACGAGGAGCTGCTGCAGCTCGACTGCGACGTCCTCGTCGCCGCGGCCGTCGAGAATCAAATCACCTCCCGCAACGCCGACAAAATACGAGCCGGCATTGTCGCAGAAGGCGCTAATGGCCCCACAACCCCAGAGGCGGATGAAATCCTCAACGATAAAGGGGTGTTCATCATCCCTGATATCCTGTGCAACGCCGGCGGCGTTACCGTCTCGTACCTCGAGTGGGTTCAAGACCTGCAATCGTTTTTTTGGCCCGTGGAAGAAATAAACAACAAACTCGAAGCCCTCATGATCAAGGCATTTGACAGCGTCATGGACTGCGCTGAACGCTACCGCGTGTCAAACCGGGAGGCTGCACAGATCCTCGCAATCAAGCGTGTCGCAGACGCCATGGTCATCCGCGGCATCTATCCCTAAAGCGCTCCCAAGTACCCAGAGACGTGAAAGGTTCCCGTCAGCGAAAAAAACAGCCAGCCAAGGCCTTTACCTTGGCGAGCCTTGGCTGTCCCAAAAATCGAGTGGATTCGGAGAGAATCCTCGATGCCATGGTACGGCATGGCTTTGTTTTCACACAAGAGGCTTCGGAGGCAGACGTCGTCATTGTCAATACATGCGCATTTATACGGCCTGCAGTCGAGGAATCCATCGACGTCATCATGAATCTTCGAGTCGCGGCGCCTCGCGCGATCCTCGTGGTCGCGGGCTGCCTCCCTCTTCGGTACAAAGACGAGCTGGCGTGCGCGCTCAAAGAGGCAGACTTATTCATCAGCCCCGCTCAAATCCGCCTCCTGCCCGAACTGCTGAACAAATGCGCAACCGGGCGCGCACGCGCTCCGGCGCGACGCGGACAAACCGCGCGCATCGCTGGCAGCGCCCGTTCACTCGGCAGCGTCGTCGATTCAAGCGTCCCAAGTGGATGCGGCCGTGAGAATAAACAAGACGTTCCCGGACGGATCCTCACCACTCCAGGATACGCGTACCTAAAAATAGCCGAGGGATGCAACCGGCTGTGCCGCTATTGCACTATTCCGAAGATCCGGGGCCGCTTCAAAAGTCAACCTTTTGACGACCTCGTCGAAGAATCCAAACGCCTCGCGGACATGGGCGCGAAGGAAATCGTGCTCGTTGCCCAAGACGCGGTTCGATACGGCCGAGACCTCGGCATGAAAAATGGCATCTGCTCTCTCGTCCGAGCGATCGCCGAAATTTCCGGCATCCAGTGGATACGCCTCATGTACCTTCATCCCCACACCATACCGCCCGAATTGCCTCAGCTCGTCAATGAGTATGAAAAGGTCCTCCCCTATCTCGACATACCCTTTCAGCACGTCTCCGCAAAGGTACTGCGAAACATGGGCAGACCGTGGAAAGGCGATTACATCCGCAAATTGGTTGACTCTTTGAGAGCGCAAATTCCCGGTCTCGTCCTGCGTACGACCTTCATGGTGGGATTCCCGGGCGAAGGAGACCCCGAATTCCAGGAGCTTCGGGACTTCGCGGCGTCCTATCGCATCGAACATATCGGCGTCTTTGAGTACTCCCCAGAGGAGGGGACGCCGGCGCTTGCACTGGGAGATCCGGTTCCTTCCTCGGTAAAGAAAGAGCGTGCCAACGAACTCAGGGAGCTGCACCTGGATTTGGCCAGCAAAAGAAACCGTGCGCGCATAGGACATAAGGAAAAAGCCATTATCCACGGCGTCTCCTTTGAATCCGAATACCTGCTGGAAGGGAGATTATGGGACCAGGCCCCTGAAGTGGACGGCCTCCTCTACATAACGGACGGCGTAGCGGCCCAGGGGAACATCCACGACGTGCGAATCACTGACGCCTACGAAGTGGACCTCTTCGGCGCCATTGAGGATCAACGCAACGATCCTCGGGATTAGAGCCATTCCCGAAAATGATCGCGAATTGCGCTGCTGTACCGCTGCATGTCATTCTCAGGCAAATGTGAACCATGACGAGTTTCCTGATGCAGGATCAAATCCCGCATGAAAAATCAGGCGCCGAGAGGCGCACTTTGTACGTCATCATATTAATGCCGCTGCGCGCCTCATTCCGAC
>JBMFOE010000043.1:0-31799 GCA_049969795.1 Desulfomonilaceae bacterium | reverse complement strand
CCTCGGTAGCAGCATGAGCTGGCAGCTTACCACTTATAAATCTCGTTCGGTTGTACAAAGAAGCCGGACCAGCTAGAATAGTGGAAGAAATGTTCAGCGCCAAGAGGCTCGAAGAGCAAGGCCTGTTTCGGTGGGACGTGGTGGCAGAGCTTGTCCAGCGCCATAATCAAGGATTGGCTGACCACAGGAAAGAGCTTTGGAACATGTTGGTGCTTCAGTTATGGTTGAATGAGAATAAATATGGTATTGTATGAGCGGCGTCATGGTATGCGATCGCAAGCGGGGCAGGGCGTGAGCTTGCCTTTTTTGGGCGAAGCATCCAGTGGCGCAAAGGCCGGGGCGTCGAGCCGGCGCCGTCCGTTGTCATACTCAGCAAAACGTGAACCGGGAGTGGTAAGAGATTGCGAACGCAAAGGGTAGCGTACATTCTATTATGGTTTCCGAAGCCTTCTGAAACCTTTATCTTTCGAGAGGTGGTAGATTTATGGAAGATGGGCCTCGATGTGCAAGTTTATACCTTGTACGGCGAGATAAAGACGAAGTTGTCCCCGCAGATGGTCGAGGCCTCAAAGAAGGTTCGGAGGCTCGGCATTCCCTTCCTCAAGAGACTGCCAGGCGATCTTGCCTATTGGCGGAAAAGAAACCCTACCCTCACCAGTGAACTTTTCAAGACTATTCCCGTGCGCAGATGGAAATCCATCGAATTTGGCGGCGAAAATATCTTCGGGTTTCTGGCAGGATTCACCTTGGCGCGTCTTTTTGAAGAGCAGGAAATCGGGCACATTCATGCGCCGTGGGCCATGGGGCCTGCCACGGCCGCGTGGGTTGCCTCGCGGCTCACCCAGATACCGTTCAGCTTCACAGGCAGAGCTGGCGACATTTATCCCCAAGACGGCGCGCTGGGCGAAAAGATCCAAGCCGCACGCTTCGTGATCTCTGAGAATAGGACGAACGTTGCCTACATGGCCCAGTACGCGCCCGGGTGTGAACACAAGATACACCCCATTTACAATGGCGTTCCCCTGGAAACTCATTCCATTGCCCCTGTGAAGATGAAGCCTCCTTATTCCATACTTGCGTTGGGCAGATTTGCCCGCATCAAGGCATTCGACGATCTTCTCCGCGCTGCTAAGATACTCAAGGATCGCGGCGTGCCCTTTCATCTGAATCTCGTGGGGGATGGGCCGCGCAAGTACCAGCTTCTTTACCTCACGCGCAGGCTGGGACTGGTGGATACCGTATCATATCCCGGATTCGTGCCGTACCATAAAGTGTCAGAGCTCTTTCTCGGCGCGGACATGTTCGTGATGTCCAGCGCGGTTCATTCTTTTGGGGACAGGGACGGCCTTCCTACCGTCATTCTCGAGGCCTTGGTGCACCGAGTGCCGGTAGTGTCCACGGACGTGTGTGGCATCCCTGAAGTCATCAAGCATGGCGTGACAGGCTATCTCGTACCCCAAAAGAATCCCGCGGAACTCGCAAGGGCTATGGAGGAGATGCTGCAGGAGAGGGACCGCGCCATCCAGATGGCCGAGGCGGGCAGGAAACTCGTCCTTAGGGAATTTGCGCCTGAAAAGACGCACAAAGAGGTCTACGATCTCCTCATGAGCAGCCTGGAAAAAGGACGAAGTGAATGACGCGACGCGGCTGCCCTCGGCGCGCTGAGTGAGCGATGTCCAACGCACAGATTCATGCAGGAATGTTGAAGAAGCCCCTGCGAACCGTACTCTTGCTCCAAGACCTGGAATTTGGGGGTACACAACGATACGCCACCCACCTCGCAAAACACCTGGACAAGGAATTGTTCGATCTCGAGGTATGGGTTTTGCGCCGGGGCGAAGACATGCTGCCCCTTGCCGAGGTTCCCCTCGGGAAAGTGCGCTATTTCTGTCAAAATTCTTGGGTCACGCCCGCGGCGCTTGGCAAACTCTTTGTCGCGCTCCGACGGAACCCCCCGGACATCATATATACGCTCACCGTTGTCCCGAATATTTGGGGCCGGCTCTTTTCGTACCTCCTTGGCGTTCCCGTGATTGTCACAAGCTGGCGTAGCCGTAAACAGCAGCAATTTGAGTCTTTCCTGTGGCGCATGAGCAACAGGATCATATGTAATTCAGAAGCCATAAGGCAGTTTCTCCTCGCCAGACATGCCGTTGACCCATCCCGCGCAGTAGTCATCCCCAATGGCGTGGACACTGATTATTTCACCCCTGATCACAGTCAGAAAGCATCAGTCCCTACGGTGTTGTATCTCGGGAGGATGGCAAGAATTAAAGACCCAATGAACGCTTTGGTCGCGTTTCATCTATTGAGCAGCAAGGCGCCCGACGCGAGAATGATCATGATGGGCAATGGGGGGCTGCGTTCAACTCTGGAAGAATACGTGCGGACGCATGATTTGGCGGAGCGCGTCGAGATACGGCGCGGCTCGACAGACGTTCGGCCCATGCTGCGAAAAGCATGGTTGCTCGTTGTCTCGTCCATTTCCGAAGGATTTCCAAATGTGATACTCGAGGCCATGGCTTGCGGGGCGCCCGTGGTTGCCACCGCGGTGGGCGGCAATCCTGAAGCCGTTCGGGCGGGGATCACAGGTCTTCTTGTCCCTCCAAGGGATCCCCAGGCTATGGCTAACGCCATGCAGACCATCCTCTCGGATCACGGGCTGCGCGAAACCATGGGCGCACAAGCGCGCCGCATTGCGGTGGAAGAGTATTCCATCGACACCATCACCGGGTTAACCCAAAAGGCTCTCTTGGATGCGGCGTGCGATGCTGTCGTCCGCAAAAAGAGAAGTGAATTGATCGCCTTGAGAGACTGACCTCGCTGGAGAAGAGATTGCGGCGCGCTGCATATAGCCATTCTCGAACTCCCATGACAAGGGGGTCACAACGGGAGATGAAAATACCGTTCGGAAGGGAACTATTGCATTTTCAGGTAAAAATAATCGTAAATTGCGCTGTTGACTCGCTGCTTGTCATTCCCACGTAAGTGGGAATCCATGACGAGTTTCCTGGGCGCCGGCGCCGGATCGGGTCCAGCATGACAAATCGGGCGCCGTGACGCAGACTATGAAAGTCAGTATATTCACCCCGCGACGCGCCTCATTCCGACAGAAGTTTCGAGAAATCGTATATCCTGGAAGAGCATTGCGTGCGCTCGAGCCGGAAAAGATTTTTGAGAAAGATTGGAGCTCATGATGAAGAATACTCGAATCGCCATTTCTTGGGTTGTGGTCTTTGGGCTGGGATTTTTGGCCGGAGTTTTTTTCGCGGCGTGGAAGCTTGATTCCGCTGGTTTGAGCCATGCTCCCCAGGCGCCTGTCTCGGAAGAACAGGTGAGCGCTCAGGACATTCAAAAGCGCATTGCCGGCATCGAACGGATGCTCAAGGAAAACCCCCACAACATGGAGGCGCTCATTCAGCTTGGCAACGATTATTTTGATACGGGGCAGTATGAGAAAGCGGTGGAGGCGTACCAGAAGGCGTTGGTCATCGATCCGCGCAACGCGGACGTCCTCACCGACCTGGGCGTCAGCTTTCGCAAACTCAAAAAGCCGCAGGAAGCCGTGCAGGCGTTCAGGAAGGCCCTCGATGCGGACCCTGCTCACGTGATCACCCTATTTAACCTGGGCATTGTCCTGCGAGATGACATGAAAGACTATGCCGGCGCGATTCAGGCGTGGGAAGAATTCCTCAAAAAAGCCGGCGATTCGCCCCATGCGATGATGGTAAAGCCGTGGCTCAAAGCCCTCAAGGAAAAGACGGGACAGAAGGAAGGCGCCGAGAAGCAGGAGCAGCCGCAGCAAAGCAAGCCGGACTAATCCTCGGCGAGACGATGGACGAGAAAATCGGTCAGCGTTGCAAGCCCATGGGTGGGCATGTAATTGCTGGCCGATATGTCATAAAGGATCTTGTTATACGGCGGAAACTCGTCATCACCTGCCCAATGCATCACCACGATGGGGAGCCTCGGGAAAAATTTGAACAAGAAGCCCTTGTCGCCAAAATCGACGGGTTTGCCGCCCCATTGTAGGGCGCGGCCAATGCATTTCTCGGGCGCCATGTCAAAGAAGCGTCCCAGCATGTCCGATGTGGACTTGGCAAAATGCGCGCCTAGGACCGCGCCGTGCTGCAATGATCGGCAATCGATCCATGTTCCCATGACGCGCACCGCGGTGCCTTGATTTTCAGCGGCTGCGATAAGGTGGTGGAGGAACAACACTTTCATGGTGAGCGTGTCGAAGATGCGGTGGCCAGTCCGAATACGGTACGGAAGCAAGTCCAACACGAACCAGCTCTGGAGGAACGGCACCGTGACCCGTGGAACGCCGTCTCCTTCGTATCTGCCGTCTGTCGTCTCAGCAATGGTTATGGGATCGATCCGCTTCACTTTTTGAATGAGGAGTTCGTATGACTTTTTGAGCTCGCTGACGTTCAAGCCAGTGTTCTCCCGCTCGATCCACATGCTGTATTCATCTGGGGTCGTTTGCACCGCGTCCTCCGTTCACGGTCTCTGCCGCTGACAGAGCCTTTTCATAGATTTGCCTCAATATTTGCTTCTTGACGCCGTGATCCACTGCGTCCCATGGGAAGACCTCATCCCGATCCCGTTCGCGATGAAGATAGAATCCTGCATTGGCTCGCGGTTCTCTCAACACACTCGGCAGTCTGCGCTGCCGCTCTATTGCGTCATACAAAATGAGCCCGACGCGTCTATCTCCCCTCGATATATAGCCTTGAACCACAGACTCGCGCACCGATTCGGCCCGGGGCGTTATGTTCGGAACAGACGAGAGGCCTTCGCGAATGATCTTTATCTTGCGTTCAAGGTTTTTGGGAGACTCCATGGCGGCCCATTGAAAGGGAGTCCACGGCTTGGGCACAAAAGCGTTTATCTGCACGGAAATTCTGCCTATTTTTTTCATCGATCGGGACGCGGCCACAAATACGCCGCGGGCCCTTAACACGAAGTCCACAATAGAAACGATATCCTCGTCTGTTTCGGTGGGCAACCCCACCATAAAGTAGAAGCGCACATTCGCAATGCCCGCTGCGACGAGCCATTCGATCTTTTCAAAAAATAAGTCATCCGGGAGGGTTTTGCCTATGATTTTTTTCATTCGCGGGGACGCAGTCTCCGGCGCCAATGTCAGCGTCTTTTGACCAGTTGCGGCGATGAGTGTGAGTAATTGCGGCGTCAATCCTTCTGGCCGGATGGAGGAGAGAGAAAACGCGGCGCCATTGGCCGCGATAAACTCCAAGAGCTGATGAAGCTGAGGATGGCCTGCAAGATCAGACCCAATCAATCCCACGGTCTTGCCTGCGAGGTCTTTATCCGCGATCTGGCGGCAAAACTGATCGAACGACCGGTATCTCACAGGGCGGTGAATCCATCCCGAGGTGCAAAATCGACAGCCATGGCCGCAGCCTCTGTTAATTTCAACCAGGAGCGTTTGATCAAAGACCGCGTTTGCGTTCTCGACGGACGCCATGGCCAGGCGTTCCCCTGCCGCGGTTCTTTTCAGCGCAGGGACCGGCAGCGCAAAACCCGGCTCCGCCTCTATGCGATCCACGCGCCCGTCCGTCCGATACTGGAAGCGATACGCCTCCGGTACGTATGCGCCTGGCGTCTCCCGGAATCGCAGCAACTCCGAGCGATCCCATTTCTTCCTGCGAGATTTCTCTGCGACTATGGAGGCCAAGGTCTCCAAAAAACGACTCCACCCGTCGGCCTCTTCGATCTCGCCGACGAAGATCACATCCAAGAACGGGGCCAACGGTTCAGGGTTCAGCGAGATAGAGACGCCGCCGGCCAACACCAAAGGGTCCTGCGCGCCGCGTCGAGAAGCTATGCAAGGAATGTTGTTCGTCAACAAGGCGCGTATGACGGCTGGGTAATCATTCTCGAACGGCAGGCTGAAGGCGATGACAGGAAACTGGCCCAGAGACCTGTTCCCCTTTTCCGAGACGACGCAGCCGAAGTCCTTGAGATCCGGACGATCGCCTGTCTCAACGAAAAAGCGCTCCACCGAAAACAAAGGGTGGGCGTCCCAGACCTGCGAAACAAACTGAAACCCGAGGTTGCTGAGCCCCACCCTCGAGGCGTTGGGGTACACCAAGGCGACGGGGATGCCGGAGAAGGATTGGCGACGTCCTGCCATGCAGTCGTACGCTCCGGCCGTGGGCCGGTCAGGCGAGGGGGAAGGAGGCCGTTTCCCATTGGCCTCCTTCCGAGCGCCGGGACTGGCCAGGCGTCTCAATCGGCCTGTTTTCTGAGAAAAGTAGGTATATCAAGATCTTGATCGTTTTCCGACTCGTAGTCATCCACAAGATTAAGATGCCGGCTGTTCTTTTCCCTCTTGCTCCGTCTTATGAATGCAGGCAGCGCCATGTCATGCGGATCAGGCGGGATGATCGTGCGCGCGGCCTGTTTCTCTGCGGTAGGCTTTTCCACGTGGATGACGGACGCGGGTCTGGTCACGGCCAAGGGCTCCCGTTCCGGCTGAGCGCATGATTCGGCCCTGCCGAAACCTGTGGCGATCACCGTAACGCTCACCGATTCACCCATTTGCTCGTCAAGCACTGCCCCAAAAATGATGTTTGCATCCTCATGAGCCTCGTTCTGCACGATGGACACCGCGTCGTTTATTTCTGCCAGGGTCATGTTCGTGGAACCGGTGATGTTGATCAAGACCCCTCTCGCGCCTGACATGGACACGTCCTCGAGCAATGGGCTGTTGATGGCAAGCCGCGTCGCTTGCTCCACTCGTCCTTCGCCCACTGCGGTCCCAGTGCCCATGAGCGCGACGCCCTTTTCCTGCATGATCGTCTTGACGTCCGCAAAATCGAGGTTGATCAAGCCATTGACTGTCACGAGGTCCGAAATGCCCCGTACGCCGTGCAGCAGCACATCGTCTGCCTTACGAAACGCGTCCACGAAGGTTATGTCTTTTTTCAGAGAAAGCAGCCGCTGATTATTGATCACAATCAAGGTGTCCACTTCGCGTCTGAGCTGCTCGATGCCTTCTTCGGCCTGCCGCATGCGCTTCTTCCCCTCGAAGAGGAAAGGTTTCGTGACCACCGCGACGGTGAGCGCGCCTACTTCTTGTCGGGCGATGCGCGCAATGACCGGCGCGGCCCCAGTGCCAGTGCCGCCGCCGAGGCCGGCAGTTACGAAGACCATGTCCGCGCCTTCCAGTATGTCGCGTATGGCTTCGTAATCCTCGTTCGCGGCTATTCTCCCTATTTCCGGATCAGCGCCGGCGCCCAGCCCTCTGGTTTGTTGAGCGCCTATCTGAATCTTTATCTCGGCGAGGCTAAATTGGAGGGACTGCGCATCTGTATTGGCGCAGATAAACTCCACGCCGCCAAGGCCAGACCTGATCATATTGTTGACCGCATTGCCCCCGCCGCCCCCTACGCCGATCACCTTGATGACCGCGTTGTGATTCGTCTCCATTTCAAAGTCCAGCATCTGCCGGCACCTCCTCGCAGTGAAATTGACCTGGCCCTTCCCATTTCATCCGGTTTTTCCCTCCGACCAACCGGAAACAATTCACGCACAAACACAAACCAACGCTCTTCTGGCAATTCATCAGAACGCCTCTGCAAACCACTGTTTCATGCGGCCCACCAGTTTGTCGAACATCCCCTCATCGTCGCAACCCACTCCGAGTTTGTCTCCCCCGTAGCGGGCCCCCCACAGCACCAGCCCCACGCCTGTGGCATAGACAGGGGAATTCACTACGTCCACCAAGCCGCTTATGCCCACGGGATAGCCTATGCGCACCGGCAGATCGAAGATCTGCTCAGCCAAGTCGCAGATCCCTTGGATGACTACTGATCCGCCGGTCAAGACAACCCCTGACGCCAAGTTTTGGAGCACATTGTGCTTCTCCATTTCACGCCTGACCAATGTCAGGATTTCTTCCAGGCGCGGCTCTGTAATATCCGCCAAGGTCGATCGAGGTACCACTCGGGGCGGTCTTCCGCCGACCCCCGGTACATGGATAGTCTCGTCTTTCTCCACCAACGACCCCAGCGCGCAGCCGTGTCTTTTTTTGATCTTTTCCGCCTCGCCCATGGGCGTCCTCAGACCCACGGCAATATCGTTGGTCAACTGGTCTCCTCCCACGGGCAGGACCGACGTGTGTTGGATGGCGCCCTCATAAAAGACCGCAAGGTCTGTGGTGCCGCCGCCGATATCCACTATGGCCACCCCAAGTTCACGCTCATCCGACGACAAAACCGCTTCCGCAGACGCCATCTGCTGCAGCACCAGGTTGTGCACCCGCAGCCCGCTCCGATGGGCGCAGCGCACGATGTTTTGCGCCGCAGAGACCGCGCCTGTCACAATATGAACCTTGGCCTCGAGCCGGACGCCCGCCATGCCAATGGGCTCCTTGATCCCCTCCTGCGCGTCCACCATGAATTCCTGAGGCAATATGTGGATCACCTCGCGATCCACGGGTATGGCGACAGCCTTGGCTGCATCTATGACACGCGCCACCTCGGCCGCAGTCACCTCGCGGTTCTTGATGGCGATCACTCCATGAGAATTGATGCCCTTGATGTGGCCCCCCGAAATGCCAGCGTACACGCTTTCCGCTTGACAACCAGCCATCAACTCGGCGTCGTTGACCGCTTTCCGTATGCTTGCAACTGTGTGGTCTATGTTGACCACCACGCCTCGACGCAGCCCTCGAGACGGCGCGCTGCCCACGCCGATAATGTCAACTACGCCTTCCGAATTCACTTCTCCGATGATGGCGCAAATTTTCGTTGTCCCCACATCAAGACCTACTACAATCTCTTCGCTTCGTGCCATAGTACCTACCCCTGGAGGCGTGCTTTGTCCGCACTGCGGACAAGCGCACGATCCTCGAAGTCGAGATTGATCACTCGGGCGTTATGCCATTCCCCGCGCTGGGTCAAGAATTTTTTCAAGCGCCCGTAACGTTCCATCTTCTGTTCAAGGTCTGTCTTGCCGAGGATGATCACCTGGCCAGACCGCGTGTAAAGGCTCAGACCTTCTTCCACCCGAATACGCAGGTGGGATACGTCAGCGATGTCCAAACCCGAGCTTCCTTTGTCCATGTAGTCGATAAGCCTCAAACCGTTCCGCAGCATCTCTTTGATCTCGCCGCCAGATACTCGCAGATCCTCTTCCTTGACGCCGGTAAACAACGGCAAGTGAACCGGATCGCCCGGCAAAAGCCTCGTGAAGAACTCAGCCTGCTCGTCCACGTAGTAAAGCTTGTTGGCAGCGAGGATAGCCCTTGGCGTCCGTTCTTCTATTTCGAGGACAATGCGCCCGGGAAATCTTCTATACACCGCCGCGGAACGAACCCAGGGATGCCTGCGTAGGCGCTCGGCAATGGCCCTCAGGTCCACGGTCAAGAGATTGATCCCACTCTCCATCCCAGAAGCCTCGACGACCTCGGCGCGGGAAAGGCGTCGATTCCCGACGACCTCGACCTCCCGAAGATTGAAATATGGGAGGTACACGAGGAGCAACGCCACAAAGGCCGCGAAGAGGAGGCAATCCGCGGTCAGCGTCACGGCAAGGATGCCTTTCAAAATCCGCCGATTCCGCTGGCGGTCATACAGCGGATCAGCGCCCTTCAAAGGGACCCTGCGCCCGCGGCGATATTTCCTACCAAGGATCTGCATGCTCTAGCCCTTCGCCTATGAGCTTGATCTCGAGCGCCAACCGGATGTGATACTCGTCGGCCACGCGACGCCGAATCCTGCGAATCAGGGTCAGCACGTCTTCAGCCGTGGCGCCGCCTGTGTTTATGATAAAATTGGCGTGCACGGCCGACACCTGCGCGCCGCCCGCGGCGATCCCTTTGAATCCCAAACGATCTATCATAGCGCCGGCAGGATCGCCCTGATCGGGGTTCTTGAAGATGCAGCCCGCGCTGCGCGCCCGCCATGGCTGCCGCTCTCTCCTCACCCGCATCCAATACCGCAGCCGCTCCCTGCCTTCCCGCGGGTCGCCGAGCTCGAATCGAAAAATCCCTTCAACGACCGCGGCGTCGGGTGGGAGTCCCCCCCGGCGATAATCAAATTCCAGGTCGTCTCGTTTGCGAGCGACCACTGTACCGTCGTGGGTCACGAGCGTCAGTTCTTCGAGGAAATCGCACGTCTCCACCTCGCCGGCGCCCGCATTTCCCGCGACGCCGCCGCCCACTGAACCCGGTATCCCCCAAAGCGGTTCCATGCCGCGGCCCCCTGCGCGATGCGCCCGTGTGGTAAGTCCGGTCAGTCCTGCGCCTGCGCCCGCTGCGATGCGCACTGCGGCCGACCCGTTTGTCATAGTCTCCATACGCCTCAAACCCGAGGTTCTGACTACGACCCCTCGGTAACCCTTGTCGGAGCACAGGAGATTGGTTCCCGCGCCCATGACGAGGTGCGGAAGCCCTTCCCGCGAGAGAAACGAACGCAGGGCAGCCATGTCTTCCACGTCGCAGGGGTCCACCACCACGTCGGCTGCGCCGCCAATGCGGAAGGACGTTAGGTCGCGCATGAAAACATCGCGGCGCACGAGCCCTCGCGCTAATCGACGTATGTGGTCAATCATGGTGGGGGTGATTCTCACCGCTCGCGCGCCTCCCGCTCCTTTAACGCCTCGAGAATTTGCGGGCCAAGTTTGGTCACGTCGCCCGCGCCCAACGTGATGAGGATATCGCCGGGTTGCAAATCCCCGGCCACCAGCTCCGGGATGTTGTCTGTCTTGGAGAGGTACCGGCAGGCCTTGTGGCCGCGGCTCTTGATGCCCCGGCACAGGGCTTCGGCGGATACGCCGTCTATAGGCCGCTCGCTGGCCGGATAGATGTCCATCACATACAACAGGTCCGAATTGTTGAACGCGGTAAGAAATTCCTCGAAAAGCGCCTGGGTTCGCGTGTACCTATGGGGTTGAAACAGCACCGCGATGCGCTTTTGGGCGATCTGAGTCGCGGCCTGCAGCACCGCCTTGATCTCGGTGGGATGGTGGCCGTAGTCATCGATCACGGTCACTCCCGCGGCATTTCCCCTCACGGTGAACCGACGCTGCACCCCTGGGAAGCTGTCCAGCGCGGCCTTGGCGACCTCGAAAGGCACCTCGAAAATGTCTGCCGTGCAGATGGCTGCCAACGCGTTTACTACGTTATGGAGCCCGGGCATGGGCAGCGTCACCTCGCCGAGGAGTATATCTTCCTTGAAAACCTGAAAACTTGACGAATGTCCGTGGAGGCGAGGCTTGGCCGCGCGAAACGCCGCCTGAGACGACAATCCGTACGTGAAAAAGCGCTTGTTGACCTCAGGAATGATTGTCTGCACCTCTGGGTCGTCCAAACATAAGATCGCATAGCCGTAGAAGGGTATGCGGTTGATAAACTCCAGAAAGGCTGCTCGAATCTCTTTGATGGATGCATAGCAGTCGAGATGTTCGCGATCCATGTTCGTGATGATGGCGATGGTGGGGAACAGCTTGAGGAACGAGCGATCCGACTCGTCCGCTTCCGCCACGAGGAGTTCCCCTTGGCCGAGGCGGGCGCCGCCTCCGAGGGAATCGACCTTGCCGCCGATGACCACTGTGGGATCATAGCCGCCTGCGGCCAAGACCGACGCGATCATCGAGGTAGTGGTCGTCTTGCCGTGCATCCCTGCCACGGCAATGGACGTCTGCATGCGCATCAACTCGGCAAGCATTTCCGCCCTGGGTATGACCGCAATCCGCCGTTCGTGGGCCGCCAACACCTCGGGATTGTCGTTTGACACCGCGGACGAGACCACCACGACATCCGCGCGTTCCAGATGGTCCGCGTGATGCCCAATCCATATCTTGGCGCCCAGCGACGCGAGGCGCTGCGTGGTCTCGGAACTCCGCAGGTCAGAGCCGCTCACCCGAAATCCCAGAGACAAAAGGATCTCGGCGATGCCGCTCATGCCCACGCCGCCGATTCCCACGAAGTGGACATCACGGATGCGTTGAAAGAGCGTCCCAATCATTTGCGGCTCCTGGCCATCTGTAAAATGTGCTCCGCAATTCGCGTCGCAGCCTCGGGACGTCCCATTTGCCGCGACCGCCGGGCCATGGCCGCGCGAGCGATCTCGTTGGACATAAGCTCCGCCACTGCCTTGACTAACGCGCCGCTTGCCAGCTCGCTGTCAGGAATAATCCGTACCGCGCCGGCTGCCTCGAAATGTCTGGCGTTTTTCATCTGATGATCGCCGATGGCATAGGGATACGGGGTCACCACGGCTGGTTTGCCGAACGCGGTCAGCTCCGCCAACGAACTCGCGCCGCTTCGACACACCACCAAGTCGGCCCAGCGGTAAAATGACCCGATGTCGTCGATGAACTCAGTCACGAGGCAAGCCACGCCCGCAGCTCGATACGCGGCTTCTACTGCCGCGCGCTCCTCTTTGCCCGTTTGATGCACCACGCCCATCTTGCCCGCAAAAGGCTTCAGCAGCTCGATGTGGTCGGCAAATGCGCGATTGATGCTTGACGCGCCCCGGGAGCCGCCAAAAACTAAGAGCTTAAAGCGATCCTTGTTGTCCGGATATGGCGGGCTGTCAAAAAGGTCCTGCCGTATGGGATTGCCCGTCAAAATCGTTTTTTCTGGGGCGGTCCGCGGTTCTGTCCCTTCCCAGGAGACGAAGATCCGGTCCACGAAACGAGCCAACAGCCTGTTGGTCGTGCCCATGACCGAGTTTTGCTCCTGAATCGCGGTGGGCAATCTCAGGAGTACGGCGGCCGCGACGACCGGGCCGGAGGCGTATCCGCCCACGCCGAGGACGACGTCCGGTTGGAAGGCCCTGATGAGACGCATGGATTGAGTCACGGCAAGGGGCAGTTCCCCCACTGCGAACAGTCTGTTCATGAGACCTGTTTTTCGTATGCCCCGTGTGGAGATGAACCGAACCGGCAGACCGCGCTCGGGAAGGATGCGCGCCTCGATGCCGTGGCGCGTCCCCACGAACAGAACCTCTGCGCGGGGCTCAATCCCCTGCAGTGCGTTCGCAATGGCCATGGCGGGGAAGAGATGGCCGCCTGTGCCGCCGCCCGCTATGATGAGCCTCATCTCGCCTCCTTTCTCTGCTCACGCCCGCGGGACCTGATGACGGCCATGAGTATCCCGACGCCTGCGAGATTCATGACCAATGACGTGCCGCCAAGCGAGACAAAAGGAAGGGGAAGGCCCTTGGTGGGCAGCAACCCCATGGCCACCGCCATGTTCACCATTGCCTGCAATCCGATTAACGTGGTAATGCCGAAGGCCAAAAATCTGTCGAACTCGTCGGAACTCTTGATGGCCGCGACAAAACCTCGGAACACCAAGAGATAAAACAGGATGATAAGCGCAGCGACCCCGACGAGCCCCAGCTCTTCCCCGACCACGGAAAAAATGAAATCCGTGTGGGGTTGAGGGAGGTAGAAGAGTTTTTGTATGCCTTTTCCAATGCCCGCGCCCCAAATCCCGCCGCATCCGAAGGCCACGAGGCTTTGGATGATCTGAAAACCCGCATTCAGGGGGTCTCCCCACGGGTCCAGGAAGCTCCTCAAACGCGCCATGCGGTAGTTCGCGCTGATGGCAATCTGGAACAAAAACGGCAGGCAAAGGATCACGCTGCCCAGCAAATGCTGAAGCTTCACGCCCGCGACGAACAACATGAGAAAGCCCACTGCCGCCACGATCACGGCGGACCCGAAATCCGGCTGCATGAGCAGCAGAAACACCACCAGGCCCATGACCAGCACGTGAGGCAGGAAGCCGACGGCAAAATCTCGTATCCCTTCGCCCTTTTTCGCGAGAGACCCTGCAAAGAAGATGATCACCGCATACTTGATGAACTCCGATGGCTGCACATAAAAGCCGAAGGGCGTCTTGAGCCACCGGTGCGAGCCGCCGAGTTCCGCGCCAACACCCGGAATGAACACAAGGACAAGCATGCAGACGCCGGACGCGAGAAGCGGCGCGGCCGCCCTCCGCCAGAATGACGGTGGGACCCTGGATAGCGCGAGCATGAGCCCCAAGCCCAGTATCATAGCCAGACCCTGTTTCTTGGTATAGTAAAAGCCATCTCCGAACTTTCCCGCCGCGATCATGTACCCTGACGACGTGACCATGACGATGCCGATGGCAAGGATGATGACAGTGGCGACAAACAGGATCGGATCAGTCCCAAATCCATGTTTCGCCGATTCGTTCGAGGATATTTCTACGGCTGCACGGGCCATATCAAACAGTCAACCTCTTTCGCGGGCCCGACTTTTGCCGCCAGGCCTGTCCCATGGTCAGCGCAGCTTCAGCGTGCTGACCGCCATCAAGGCAAAAATGATCGAAATGATCCAAAACCGCACAATCACCTTCGGCTCTGGCCAACCTTGCAGCTCAAAATGGTGATGTATCGGGGCCATGCGAAAAATGCGTTTGCCTGTCGTCTTGAATGAGACGACTTGTAAAATGACCGAAACCGCCTCGATCACAAAAAGTCCGCCTGCGATCACCAAGAGCACTTCGTTCTTGGTCACCAGGGCAACGCCGCCCAGCATGCCCCCCAGGGCCAATGATCCCACGTCTCCCATGAACACTTCAGCCGGGTAGGCGTTGTACCACAAGAATCCCATGCCTGCGCCTAGCATCGCGCCGCAGAGAACCGAGAGCTCGCCCGCGCCGGGAACATAGGCGACCTGAAGATACTGAGCCAGCTTGAGGTGGCCGGCGATATAGGCAAAGAGCAAGTAGGTCATGCCGCAGACCATGACAGACCCGATGGCCAGGCCGTCCAACCCGTCGGTCAAATTCACCGCGTTGGATGCGCCGGCCAAAACCAGCGCAGCAAAAACTATGTACCACACGCCCAAATCGGGATTGACGTTCTTGAAGAACGGGACCGCCATGGTGGTCTTGAACCCAGGATCCATCCATAATACGAGCCCGACCAACCCGCCGATGATCAGTTGACTGCCCAGCTTTTTCTTGCCTGACAAGCCCTTGTGATTCTTCCGAACGATCTTGAGGTAGTCGTCCAGGAACCCTACTGCGCCATAGCCAAGGGTCACGCCGAGGACGAGCCATACGTAAATGTTGTCCCACCGCATCCAAAACAGGCACGACAACGTCATGGCGAATAGAATGAGGATTCCGCCCATGGTGGGCGTGCCGCTCTTTTCCAAATGAGTGCTCGGGCCATCGTCCCGAATCATCTGGCCTATCTGGAATGCCCGCAAATAATCCACCAGGGGGCGTCCGAGAAGGAAGCTGATCATCAAGGCCGTTAACGTGGCCATGATCGTCCTGAACGTAATGTACTTGAAGACATTGAACAGGATCATCTTCGATGCCAGAGGGTAAAGGAGATGGTAGAGCACCGGTTAGTTCTCCCCTCGTATCTTGTCAGCGATGATTTCCATTTTCATGCGCCGCGATCCCTTGACGAGTATGGTGTGAAACTGGGGGAGCCGGTCCTTGATTGCCTCCCACGCGGTGTCGTGGTCCGCCGCGACGGCCAGCCGCGACGGTCTGCCGCCGCCGGCAAGAAAGCCCCGCGCAAAGGATTCCCTGAATGCCCCCACGAATACGCAATGATCGACGCCGATCTGGGCGCACATCCTGCCGATTTCTTCATGATGCATCTGCGCCTGCGCGCCGAGCTCCATCATGTCGGCCAGAATAGCCATGGTGGGCAGGCCCCGGCCGCAGTCCATCAGGGCGCGTAGGGCCGCTGCGACAGATTGAGGATTTGCGTTGTAGCAGTCTTGGATGAGCGTCCGACCATCCGAGAGTGCAGCGGTCTCCATACGCCACGCCGGCGCGCGAAATCCTCTGAGGCCTTCTGCGATGACGTCCAGCGCAGTTCCCAAGGCCGCGCACGCTGCCGCGGCGCACAAGGCGTTCGAGACGTTATGGCGGCCCGGCGCGGCTAGCGTGATGCGCTCTTCGCCAAAGGGGCTGATGAGGGTAAAGGATGTCTGCTCGGCCGAGGACACATCCCGGGCGCTGAAATCCCCGCCATCCCCGCCAAAGGTCGATATTCGCGCGCGACATCGATGCAGCAATGGCTTCAAATGAGGCTCCTCGAACGGCAGGATCGCGGTCCCCCGCGCGTCCAGGGATTCCACAAGCCTGAATTTCTCCCGCGCCACGGTTGCAACGTCTCCAAGGCCTTGGAGATGCACAGGCCCGATGCATGTGATGGCCGCAACGTCCGCGCGAGCCGCTCGGGCGAGGTGTTCCATCTCGCCCTTGGTGTTGATGCCCGCTTCCACCACCGCAGCGGTGTGGGTCCCATCCAGGCCAAGGACGGTCATTGGTAAGCCGATGAGGTTGTTCAGATTTCCCGCAGAGACGAGCGGCCTATGGCTCAGCCGCAATATGGCCGCGATCATTTCCTTAGTGGTGGTCTTGCCCGAAGAGCCGGTGACTGCGATCAGGGGGGCGTGATAATATGTACGGTGGGCTGATGCAAGATCGGATAAAGCTCGGAGGGTGTCCTGAACCTGGATCAGGACAAAAGAGGAGGAGTAAGGAAGGAAATCCCTGTTCACATCTGCAGCCACCAAACTGCCTCGGGCTCCGGCTTCCAGGGCCGGAATCAAAAAATCGTGTCCATCGAAACGGTCGCCTCGCAGCGCCACGAAAAGATCGCCGGGTTGTATGTCTCTGGAATCTGTGGAAATCGCGTCAAAGCAGACCTCGGCCCCGCCGCGGATCAACGCTCCGCGAGTTGCTTGCAAGATGTCCGATGTCCGGTAAGGGCCGCTCTGAGCTCTCATCTGTGTAACTCACACCGCCTGGCGTCTGCCGCGAGCCGCGCAATTTCCCGCGGATGAACGCCTTTCACGCTCTTCGTTGATGCGCGCGATCTCTTCTCGCGCCGCGGCTCGGTCGTCAAAGGCGTAGCGCACTCCTCGTATCTCCTGGTACGTTTCATGCCCTTTGCCGGCAATGAGCAGGATGTCGCCCAGCCTCATCATTCGCAGGGCCGCGGCGATGGCTTTTTTCCGATCCGGTATGATCGTGTACTGACCGCGGTCGAAGCTTTCATCGCAATCCTGGGTCTCGCGTCGCTGAAACCCTGCGGAACGAACCCCTTCTTCCACTTGGCGTATGATCTCCACGGGGTCTTCCGAACGAGGATTGTCCGAGGTTACCACCACAAAGTCGCTCCCATGCGCGGCCTCGAAGCCCATGAGGGGCCTCTTGGATTTGTCTCGATCGCCGCCGCATCCCATGAGCGTGATAATCCTGCCTGCCCCGCGGATGACGTGCAAGGCGTCGATCACGTTGCGCAAGGCGTCTGGGGTGTGGGCATAGTCCACAAAGACCGTACCGCGCTCCCACGTGATCTTTTCCAACCGACCGGGAACCGCGGAGAGTCCCGCGACGCCCCTTGCAATGGCTTCTTCATCGATCCCCAGCACCCACGCCGCGGACACAGCCGCCAGGATGTTGGAGAGATTGAAGGCGCCGGTGAGCTGGGATTGAATCTGGATGGACCCGCTCGGCGTCCTGACGGACCCCCAAATGCCTGCCGGCGTCACCGATACGTCTTCGCTGCGCACCTCGTTGGTCTCGGCGACGCCGTAGGTCAGCGTATTGACCGCCGTGATTTCATCGCGCAGTCGTCTGCCGTACGGGTCGTCTCCATTGATGCAGGCCCATGGCTCCTTGGCCGCGCTAGCCGGCAGCAATCGTGTAAACAGCAGCTTCTTGGCCTGGAAGTAGTCTTCAAGGGTTCCGTGATAGTCCAGGTGATCTTGGGTAAGGTTCGTAAACACCCCCACATCGAAAAGGCAGCCTTCGAGCCGTCCTCGATGCAGCCCATGGGAAGAGACTTCCATCACCACGTGCGTGACGCCTTCTCTGCGCATCTGGGCGAGGAGGCGCTGCAAATCCGACGCCTCTGGCGTGGTGTGGGGCGCTGCTTGCTCCGTACCCGCCCAGCGATAGGAAATGGTGCCTATTACCCCTGGATGGAGGCCGGCTTCTTTCAAAATGGATTCCAATAGATAGCTGAGGGTCGTCTTGCCGTTTGTGCCGGTCACGCCGATGACCTTCAGGTCGGCCGTCGGACGCCCATACACGAGCGACGCGATGGGGCCCAAGAGCATCCTCGCCTCCGGACAATGGAGGTAGGGGACGCCGGCCCAATCTTCTGGCGCGGGCCTTTCTCCGAGGACGGCGGCCGCCCCTGCCGCGACGGCCGCAGGGATGTAGTCGTGGCCGTCGGTTGCTTGGCCGACCATGGCGACAAACAGCGAACCCGGGCTCACTCGCCGGCTGTCATGGGTTATCCCAACGACGGGCGTATGCGCGTCGCCCTGCAGTGTGCAACCGTGCGCAATATCGAGGATGTCTTTCAGCAATATGGTCACGACGCGGTCTCGCCAAAGGTGATGTTCACGCGAGCGCCTTCCTTCAACACCGCGCCCGGTTTGGGATCCTGGTCAATGGCGACGCCGCTCCCCAACAGGGAGACATCGCATTTCATCTTTCCACAAATATCCACCACTTGCCGAATGTCCATGCCCCGAAAATCAGGGACGAGCCATTCGCCTTCGCGTGGGCCTTTTTTCACCACCGCAGTCTGCTGGACAGCCCTGTCTCGCTGGGGATCGATCTTGTCCACGGAAACCATGGCCGGGCCTATCTCCACCGGCTTGCCGCCGCAGACACCCAGAATCGCGGATCCAATCCTGCTGAACACCGGCGCCGCAATCTTGCCGCCTGTCCTCTTTTTCACCCCGGGTTCATCCAGGAGCACGAAGATTACCAGCCTCGGCTTGCTGTCCATGAGCGCGCCGATAAAGGACGCGACGTAACGGTCTTCCGAGTACCCGCCCGAGGGGTCAGCCTTCTGCGCAGTGCCCGTCTTGCCGATCACGTCCATGCCCGGGATGGCTGCGGCCTTGCCCGTGCCTTCCTGCACGACCTGCCTCAAGATGGACACCAGACGCTGACTTGTGGCGGCCTTTATGACCCGACGCTCCACTACCGGGTGATATTCTCGCACCGTCTCGCCCAAGGCGTTGGTCACGCGTTTCATGAGATGAGGCCGATAGAGCAGGCCGCCGTTTATCGCGGCCGAGAACGCCGCGCAAAGCTGCGCCGCGGTGACCCCTATGCCTTGGCCAAACGCGATGTTGGCCTTGGTCAAGTTGGACCATTTCGCAGGCTGCGCCAACATGCCGCCGCGCTCTCCCGGCAAATCGATGCCGGTGAGGGCGCCGAATCCAAAGCTCGTCAAGTAGTGATAGAACTCATTCCGGGTCAATTTCTCCGATATCTGCACTGCCCCTATATTGCTCGAATGGACAAGTATCTCGTCAAAGGTGAGCTTTGCATGCGGGACGACATCGTGGATCTCCGATCCATTATACCGCCATCGTCCGTTATGGCAATCGAACTTCTCGCCGGGGACGACCCGGTCCAAGTCCAATGCGCACGCGGCAAGAAACACCTTGAAGGTCGATCCCGGTTCGAAGGCGTCTGCCACGAATCGGTTCCGCCTCACGTCCGCGGACGCCCGGGAAAAGGAGTTCAGGTTGTAGGTCGGTCGTATGGCCAAGGCGAGGATCTCGCCGGTATCGGCATTCATGACCGCAGCCAGGCCGCTCTTGGCCTGAGCCTGTGTGACTGCAGCCTGGAGCTCCTTCTCCACGATATACTGAATCGTGCAATCCAGGGTGAGGTGGATGTCTCTTCGTTTGGGGTCCAGCCCCACAGCCGCAAACATTACCGGCCGGCCCAGCGCGTCGCGCTGCGCCGTGATAGGCACAGGGTCCGCGCGCAGGTCCGCGTCATAGCTCAATTCCAACCCCTCGAGCCCCCTGGAATCCATCCCCGCAAAACCCAAGGCGTGCGCGGCCAAGTCCTTGAACGGGTAAAAGCGATGGAATTCCGTTTCCGTGGCCACGCCCTCGATGTCCGCAGCCTTCACCTTGTCCGCCACCAGCGGCGACACTCTGCGCTGAAGCCATACAAACGCCCGGTCCTCCTGAAGCTTCTTCAAGAGCGCCTTCTCGTCCATATCCAAAACGCCTGCCAAGGTGCGCGCAGCAAATTGCTTGTCCAGCACCTTCTTGGGACGCGCATAGACCGAACGCACCTCGAGGCTTGCCGCCATCTGCTCGCCCGTCCGATCCAAGATCATCCCCCGACGGGCTTCAAGCTGCAGCACCATGGTGCGCTGCCTTTCGGCGCGTTTTTTCAGGGCGTCCGCCTCAGAGACGTGGAGCCGATACGCGCGGACGAGCAGCCCGGCCGCGGCGGCCGCAAACGCGAAGGCCACGATTGCTATCCGCACCGAAACCCATTGTATCGGTTTGTCCTTAGGGAACATGGACCACCTTTCCCACAGGCGGATATATGAGGCCAAGCTTACGCGCCTTGGCTTCGAGTTCCCGAGGCGACTGCAGGGACGAAAGTTCCAGGTGCAATTCCCGCTTCCGATTCTTCAAGTCCTTGTTCATGGCCTCGAGCTTGGAAATCTCATATCCAATCTGAACCTGCTGCATCCTCGTCCACACGTAAAATAGACCAACGAGCAGGAGCACGACGGCCAGGCTCATTCCAACCACCACGCCCTTGCGCCGCACCTGGTCCCGGGTTGCATCTCCCGGCAGAAAGCGGGCCAGGCCAGCAGCGGCATCTGCGGCGACGCCATGACCGTTCAACGACGTATGCCCTCCGTTTCCTGAACCGCGGCCGCCCTTTCGATCACCCGCATGCGAGCCGACCTCGCCCGGGGGTTCCTCGCGATCTCGTCCGCGGACGGCCTGATGGGCTTGGGGGTCGCAAGCCGCCAGCCCTGGCCGCTCCGGGCAAGCGCCCGAAACGCAGCCTTCACCTCCCGATCTTCCAGGGAGTGGTACGACACCACACAAAACCGGCCGCCCGGCGCAAGAAGCCCCGGGATCTCCCAGAGCGCGCTCCGCAGGTTCTCAATCTCGCGATTCACGGCAATCCGAAGCGCCTGAAACACTCGAGTGGCAGGATGAATCCTGCCCCTTCGACCGCGCAAGGCCGACTCGACCACACGCGCCAAGTCCGCCGTTGTTTCCAGATCGCCGCCCGCGGCTGCCCGCGAGATGGCTCGGGCTAGTTTCTTGCAATATCTTTCCTCACCGTATGTTGCAAGTATTTCTTCAAGTTCTCTCGCAGAAAAAGAGCGCAGCATTTCCAAAGCCGTCGCGCCGGAAGACGCGTCAAACCGCATGTCCAAGGGCCCAGGGCGCATGAAACTGAATCCTCTTTTCGGGTCGTCGAGTTGATCCGAGGACAGTCCCAGGTCCAGGACCGCGCCGTCAACAGCGCCTACACCGAGTCTGGCCAACGCCGCGGCAGCCTCGTGGAACCCCGCATGCACCAGGACGACGCACTCGCCATACCGAGCCAGGCGTTGCCGAGCCCGCTCCACCGCGTCCGCGTCCAGGTCAAGGCCAATCACCCGACCCGCAGGGCTTGACGCCTCGAGCAGGGCCTCGGCGTACCCGCCCGCGCCAAGGGTTCCATCCAGATAGACCCCGCCGGAGCGCGGGGCCAGGGCCTGGATCATCTCCTCACAGAGGACCGGGATATGCGTTGGTCTGCGTTCCATAATACTTCCGAATATTGGGCCGCGCTCGATCGTACAGAAAGACCTTCCATCCGTCGCGCCGCGTGGCCGGGCAGGAACCATGGCGACGCCCTCAGCGCCCATGAGGGGCTGAGAATGCGCGGCGCGGCGTCTCGATTCCTGCGTCTTGGCCACGATGTTCATGGATCGCGTCTCCATACATGCTGCAGCGTCCCTGCCTGCCTCGTCGGACGGCGCTAACCCCTGCTGGTATATTCGCTGAGGTGCTCGCCAGAGGGGCGAGCGTAGGGTGAAGAGCTGCGGCGGGGTAGCCGGGTCGTCCTGACGATGGATTCTGTCTTAAAAAGACATTATAACCGATAGGTTTAGTTGTCAAGCCATTTTTAACTTGAACTATTGTGGTTGATCAATTAGAATTATTAATTTTTCTATACAACACAAGGCCGAAAGCATTGCGCAGCCCAGCTCTTTGGTGTTGACGAAGAGACATGGATAGGATACATTTTCCCTAGAGGGCGCCGAAGTGGTGGAACTTGGTAGACACACCATCTTGAGGGGGTGGCGGGCGAGAGCTCGTGCCGGTTCGAGTCCGGCCTTCGGCACCACATCCACACCGAAGCTTGCGAGGGCGGTCGCGTCATCCATGGGCAGGACAAGAGGCGCGCTGGGGGTGACCCAGTAACCCTCCAGCGCCGCGACATTCTCGGGAGCGCGCCGTCTTGTCACACGGTCTGACCTTTGTCGGACGCGAAGCTTCTCTGCAACGGACCTCTCCATACCATGCCGAAAACCATCAAGATACTGAGCTGGAACGTGAACGGCATCCGGGCTGTCCACAAGAAGGGGTTTCTCGACTGGCTCACTGCGGAATCTCCGGACATCCTGTGCATACAGGAAACCAAGGCGAGCCAGGAGCAATTGCCCCGGGAACTCATCTCCCCTGACGGGTACCAGAGTTTCTGGGCCTCGGCCACGGTGAAGAAAGGGTACAGCGGCGTGGCCGTGTACACCAAAAACACGCCCCTGCGGGTGGAGACGGGCATGGGGATAGAACGGTTCGACGCGGAGGGGCGCTTGATGCGCCTCGATTATCCCGAGTTCATCCTGTTCAACGTCTATTTCCCCAATGGGAAGATGGGCAGCGACAGGCTCCAATTCAAGATGGATTTTTACGCGGCGTTTCTGGATCACATCGAGGCCATACGCAAGAAGAATCCTCATATTATGTTTGTGGGGGACGTGAATACTGCCCACAACGAGATCGACCTTGCCAGGCCCAAGGAAAATTCGACTGTATCGGGTTTCCTGCCCATCGAGAGGCAGTGGATAGATGCGGCCATTGCGGCCGGGTATGTGGACGCGTTCAGACGGCTGCATCCAGACGCGGTGGAGTATAGTTGGTGGGACCTCAAGAGCAGGGCTCGGGAGCGGAACATCGGCTGGCGCATCGACTATGTCTTTGTGTCGTCGGAATTATTTCCCTCGGTGAAATCCGCGTTCATTCAGCGGGACGTGATGGGATCTGACCACTGTCCGGTGGGCGTGGAGCTGTCCGTGTGACGCGGTTCAGCCTCGAAAAAGAATTCGAGGCTTCTGTAAACGGAGAACGGCGCCTTGTATTCACGCGACGCGACAGATCCATGCGGCCGAGCGCTCTCGCCGCCGCGTAGGATTATCCGCTTCACTCGGCATGACAGACGCCGCCGCAGCGGCCGCCGTATGCCGGCGCGTCCCCCCTTTTGGTACGCGGCGTCGGCGAAATACCCCTTACACCAGGCCAGGTATCTTGGTCCCGGGTTCCGCCGGCCGAATCAGACTCAAGGCATGCTTGTAGAGCAGCCGAATATCCTGGGCATCCTCCAGGATGATGCAGAAGCTGTCAAAGCTTCGCACAAACCCTCTTACGCCCTCGCCCGAGAGCAAGACGCACTCCACTTCAATTCGCGCCTTTCGCACCTGATTGAGAAACTGATCCTGAATATTAAAATGTGTCTTCGGCATGTCCGCACCCCCGTGCCGCAACCTTCGACGCCTGCGGGGAAGGGCCCCGCTGACGTCTCAGGGCAAAGATCTTCCGGCCGTCAGTCTGAGGCCAGAAAATCAACAACCATACGTCGAATCCTGTCCTTGTGAGTAGGATCACACCACAATACTCCGGGTTCGGATCGAAACCATGTCAACTGCCTCTTTGCATAGCGCCGGGTGTCTTGTTTCAAGCGCTCGGTCGCTTCCTGCAAGCTCATGCGGCCAGTGAGCGCCCACCCCATGTGGCGGTACCCGATGGACTGCATGGGCTTGAGTCCTAGGTCGTATCCTCTCTTGATAAGCCATTGAACTTCATCCATCAAGCCCGCGGCGATCATCTCGTCCACCCGACGGTCGATGCGTTGGTAGAGCGCCTCCCTCGCCTGCGACAAACAGATGAACAGCGTTCGATAGGGACGATCCCGAAACGCGTGCTCAGCCTGGATTTGTGAAAAAGGCCGGCCGGTGAGTTCATACACCTCCAGGGCTCGGCAAATCCGCGCCAGGTTTCCCCGCGGTACTCGCTGGGCAAAATCCGGATCGACTTCCTGGAGCCTCTTGTATAACGCGCCGGGCCCGAGGCGTTCCTCCTGGCTTTTTAAGCGCTCCCGCAGCTCCTGATCCCTCGGGGCGTTATCCACCACGCCCCCCAGGAGCAATCGAATATACAGCCCGGTACCGCCGACCACAAGGGGAATACGGCCCCTCTCTATGATATTGCGCGCCACGGCCCGGGCCTCGCGCACGTAGTCGCCAGCCGAATAATATGCATCCGGCTCCCTAATGTCCAGCATGTGGTGGGGCACGGCGCGCCGTTCTTCCGGCGTCGGTTTTGCGGTCCCGATATCCATGTACCGATACACTTGCATCGAGTCCGCGGAGACGATTTCGCCGCCTATCGCCAAAGCGAGCTCGATACCTGCCGCGCTCTTTCCCGCCGCGGTGGGGCCTGCTATCACGATCACTCGCGGTCTCGGGTCATCCTGCATCGCGCGCCCTCTTGCGTGTCGATACGTCCCATTATACCAGTCCTCCCGGAAAACCGCGCATTCGTTGAAAGGGGCATGGTTTCCAGGATGTCGATCCCTCTCTGTCGGGCGTTTTGGTTCTGCTCATTTTGAGAGCTTTCCCCACTGTCATTTCGAGCGCAGCGAGAAATCTGTGCCCGAAGACCAAGATTTCTCATTCGCCGCCTCTCACTTTATTCGAGCCTGGCTGCTTCGAAATGACAAGAGCCGTCCTATTCCTTGCTGCCAGGCGGTTTTAGAACGCCCGAGCAACCGACATCACGAAATCTTTTGATAATTCAGAGGAAAACTGTGAGTAACGTTCCAGGATGCCATCCCGCCCCATGCATCGTTGCCGCAGGGCAGTATCGGGCCCCTGTCGTTCGTCACTGGGACTCCGGAATCAGCACATGGATCGCGCCGTTTGGCCCCACCACACGATGAAAGGGGAAGACGCGTTGGACCCGGTAGCCTGGGAGAGGGCCGAGGGTGAGCACTGCCTTCTCGTCGCGCACCCACCACCAACTTTTCCCAGCCGCCGGCTGAAACGCGTTATGGTAGCAATGATACCCATTGAATTCGAACCCGCCATCGCAAGAGCAGGGATCGAGCTGCAACTGCCCGACCATGTACTGCTGCGCCTTGTATTGGGCCCTTTTCATCTCCATGAAGTCTCGGACGCCCGCGATTGACAGGGCGGCGATGACGCCGGTCATGGCCAACGCAGCCGCTCCCGCCGGGGCGCTCCTCGGGCTTGTACGTTCAGGGTCTTCGGCGGCGAGCCACGCCATGAACCATACGATGAGAGGCATGAGGTACCGATCGTGAAAGCCCGACGCGCAGATGAAGGCCAGGTAAAACAGCCCGCTCCACAAGGCGAGACCGCCGAGGAAACTCGCATCCTCGCGCTCCGAGGACCGCTTGAAAAGCTCCCTCAGGGCGAAGCGAATTCTGCCGACCATGATCCCGACGCCCAAAGTCGCGACCAAGGCCCAGATATAGTAGGCCCACGGTTCCAAATGGCCCACCCTGTGGATTTTCAATATCGCGGCGTCTTTCAGGAGGATCGGCCCAAAGGCAAAATTCAAGATAACGTTCCCCCAGAAAAATACCGGCGGTTTCCACCCCCGCGTCAAGATCCCAATCTCCACGATTACGAAAGCGGTAAGGGCAATGGCCAGAAAAACCACAAAGCCCTTCTTCCTGAGAAACTGGCGGAACCGGAGGAGCCAGATGGGGGAGGTGAAGAGGCCGCAGTAGAGAAGCGCGCCAAGGAGATTGCAGGCGAGCAAAGTGGCGTACCCGGACCATGAACGTTCTGAGAAATTGCGAATGAGATCGTACACAACTTGGTGCTGAAACAAAGGGGTGCCGCCTCGCATAAAGAGCCCGTATTCATAGAGGAACCATGGCAGGAAAACCACCAAGATCGCGGCGGCCAAAGACTTGAAAAACCCCAAGGATCGGCAGCGTGGATGCATGAGACACATCCAGAGAAAGGCTACGACCATCACCGCGCCGATCTGGCGCACGAGAATTGATGCGAGGCAAAAGGCGAAGCCGATGATAAGGAGCGGCCCGGACCGGTTTTGGACAGCGAGGGAGAGGAACAGCAGGGCATAAACGCTCAAGGCGGCGAAGGTGACGTCGCTCATGAAGGTGAAGCTCTGGGAAAGGTACAGCGGATTCGTTGCAATCGCGATAGCCCCGACAAGGCTGGTCAATGCCGAACAACCCGCTCTGCGAAGCAGAACGAGCATCCCCACTGACCCCAATATGCCCATGACGAGGACGCTCACGCGCAGCGCGGTCACGGACTGCCCCGCAACGAGGGTGAAGAGCCGACCCCACAGGATGTGCACCAGCAGCGCAGGTCCCCCGGGCGCATAGCTCGGCCCCCACCCAGTGGACGCCATCCGGCCGCTGGCGACAAAGTGTTCAAAGGCCCTGACGAAACTCCAATCGTCGTTGACAAAAAACTCGCCACCCGGCCCGATGACGTATATCGCAACCGCCCACACCACCGCCAACGCCGCAAGCGACCCCCTCAACGTCAGCATAGAGCTGAAAATCCGGTTCGATACCACACTCCGCCCCTGATGAAATATCACATATCAACTCATTCATTATTACCAATTGCTAGCAAAAATGTCCATTGCCGCGAAGGACGCGTCTCGAAACGTGGCGGTGAATAGGTCTGATCAGGGTGTCTCCATGCGGTGGATATGCCGAGTAGCGGGAACAGCGCGAGCGCGTTCATCCTTGGGGAGTAGTGACCTCTTTGCTGCAACGCCTGAGGCATAAGCCCATACACTTTCTCGAAATTTTTGTCGGAATGAGGTTCGGTTGTCGAATTTGCGAGTCCTTTGAAAACCGCTGCGGCCTACGGAGAGAAGGACCTTTGTCATTCGAAGGAGCGAGGCTCGAACGAAGCGAGAAGGAGCGACTGAGAAATCTTCTTCGTCTGCGGGCTAAGATTTCTCGCTGCGCTCGAAATGACAGAAGGAAAGCCCTCGAACCCCCATGACTAGGGGGTCGCAACGGAAGATGCAGATACCGTTCCGAAGAGAACCATGGTATTTTCAGGTAAAAGTGGGAATCCAGGGAGGTGGATCCCCGATCGAGTCGGTGATGACAAAGACATGGAAGCCCCTGTCTTTCTGTCATTCCCATGCAAGGGGGCATCCAGGTCGCTTTCGCCAATCGAGACCGTGAGCGCCGCCGTCATGCCGCACACAAGTCTCTAGAAACGTAGATCCCCGACTCGATCGGAGCCCCATTCTCAATTCTCCCCCTTGGAAATCAATGGCATTGACTGGCGTGCCCAATCCGCGTCTGTTCCCGCCCCCCTACATACCCTGCGCGGCGCAATAGATGATTTCCGAGATGGTGCGACGCGGCGTCCTAGAGCCTCGGGAGGCAACGACTTCGACCTCGATTTCCGACATGCGCCTATAAAACCCGGCTCTGTCCAGCCGCAAGCCAGCATGCGCGGGCGCGACCTCTTGCTCGAAGCGCGTACAACCAGGGCCAGTGATGACACTCTGGTCCGGACGCGTCGCGGTGTAGGGGATGCCGGCCAAGCGGCATATCATGGGGCGGCAGCGGTATAGGACGCACTGGCCGTTGAAATTGGCCGCGCACACCGCGTTGCGATACGCCTCGCCCCTGGCCGCGCGCTCCTTGGCCAGGACCGTCAGCCGCGCCCGTTCCCCCATTTCAGCCTTGATTGCCCACGGCAGTTCATGGAATCCCAGGCGGAGATACGCCATTTCCGCGTACGTATGGATCGTTAAATCCACCGTACAGCACCGCGCGCCATCGCATCCTTCGCAACTGAAGGACGCCTCCCGCGCCGCCGCGTGGTACGCCGCGTCCATGTCCTCGTAAAGGGCGGCAAGTCTGCTGATCAGATCGTGTTCCAGGCTCGCTTCCTTAATGCTCGAAAGTAATCACGCAGCAGGTCATTCCCACGGAAGTGGGAATCCAGGAAAATGGATCCCCGATCGAGTCGGGGATGACACGGACACGGACCCCTGCCTTTGTGTCATTCCCACGCAAGTGGGAATCCAGGAAGATGGATCCCCGATCGAGTCGGGGATGACAAGAGAGTGGAACCCCACCCATGTTGTCATTCCCATGGAAATGGGAATCCATGGTCAGTCTCTTGGGCGCCGGATCGAGTCCGTCATGACTCATCAGGCGCGGCGACCGTGTCGAGCAGACAGACCGTGCTCCAATGCGCGATTCGCTTCGAGCGCTGCGCTCTCGCGCTTGTGGGGTGAGGAGATCGCGTTCTGCCGGGCTGCGGAACCTCGCGTAGGGGCCATGGCCATAGAAATGCGCGCCCCTCCCGATGCCTCTGACCTCCGCGATCTCCTGATTGTTTGAATGCGCTGACGCGTTTTCAGATGGACAGAAAACGCCTCGCTCTCAATTGCCGGCCTTAGTCCTGCCAGCTTATGGCCTCTTCAGGACAGGTATCGATCGCTTCTTGAATTTCGTCTTCCGAGCATGCACTCACGTCCTTCACAAAGGCCTTTTCGGTCTCTTCGTTCAACCCAAAACACTCCTCGGCAATCGCCGAACATGTCCCGCATCCGCTGCAGGCTTCCTCATCGATGACAACATTGCGCGCCATAGCTTCTCCTTTCCTTCACGCTTCTTAACCGATCTCATGGTGTTGAGATTCATGGATGATATTATTCTGTGAGCTTTACATCTTCCGGTTTTTGCAGTCAACCGTTATTATATGCTTGACGAGACTTGATCCTGGCGTCTAACTTGGGGGCGCGCTGAAAAAGCCACATGTGAGAGTGCAATAAGGAGGGATTATGACCAAGCAAGAATTCGTGGATAGGCTCGCCAAGAGCGGGGATTTGACCAAGAAGCAGGCGGCCCAAGCCCTTGACCTGGTGTTCAATCAAATCAGGGCTGAACTGGCCAACGGCGAAGAGGTCTCTATCCCGGGTTTTGGCAAATTTGCCGTCGCCCAGCGCGCCGCGCGCACCGGCGTGAACCCCCGGACAAAGGCAAAGATACAGATCAAGGCGACAAAGGCCCCCAAATTCACCGCGGCCAAGGCGTTGAAGGACGCGGTCAACGCATAGGCGTCCCGGCCAGGGCCGGGCGCCCGCCGCGGTCGCAGCCCCGCCCAGGGAACCGCGGCTGTGGGAGAACGAGCAAACGACAGATCTGACGCCTCGGCGCGTCGCGAACGAGAGGAGATATGTTCATCATAGGCAATCTGATTAGCGCGGTGGCCGGCGTGCTCGACATCGTCCTCACCATCTACATGTGGATCGTGATCATCGCGGCCCTCATCTCCTGGGTGAATCCGGACCCGTACAACCCCATCGTGCGGTTCCTCTACAGCGTCACGGAACCGGCCTTCTCGTTCGTGCGCCGAAAGCTCCCCATTCCGGCCATGGGCATCGATGTCTCTCCCATCATCGTGCTCCTGGCTATCGTGTTCCTGCAGCAGTTCCTCGTGAAGACGCTCCACCAGATCGCCTTGAGCTTCCAATAGGTCGCCGCGTCCCAAGGCTGCGGGCAACACATCCTTCACACAACGCGTGCGAGCGGCTCCTCATGACAGGGGCGGAGAATCCTTCGCCCCGCCTCATTCCCTTCTCATGTAGCGCCCTGGGTCGTGCTCGCTGCCTGAATCGCCAAAAACATTCCGTAGGGCGCCGCGACCCCAAGCCCCGCTCCTGCGGGGCGCAGGATCATAGCCCATGGCGCCGCCGTGGGACCGCGTCCCCATGAGCGCGTCGGCCGCCGGCCAGTCCCGCGTCGCGCCCCATGTCCGGTTGCGTATGGGCCGCGGGCCCCGCAAAAAAAGAATAGAAATTTCCACGCCGCTGTGATACCATGCGGCTTATAGGAACAAAAGGCAGCCGTGCGAACGGCCGAAGCGCCTGGAGATCCCCCGATTCAGGCAGGAGATGAATATGCGCGCCGCGGATTCAGACAATCCCCGCGTGACCCCATCGCCCGGGAAACCATGGGTGCGACCAAGCGTTTTCCCGGCGGACGACGTCCGGCGCAACATTTTTCTTGACAGTGGTTGTGACCACGTGGGACAAAGACCTGAATCCAAAAAGATCGGATAGGACGCGGCCATTGGGCCGCACGGTTGAAGGCCATGAAGCTACCCCGAACCGCTGGCCACGGCAGGGGAAGGCGTCAGGCAAAGAGGCCGCCCGCGGGCGCGCCTGAAAGCGTTGGCTGTTAACTGCCTTCGGGCTTTTTCACTTTTTTATGGATTGGGAGGAAATTTTATGAAGAGATTACTGACCATCACACTGGCAGCGCTGCTCATTGCAGCGGTCGCGGCCCCTGCCCTAGCATGGGAATTCTCCATGACGGGCCAGTGGGAATACCGCCTGCGCTACTGGGCGCGTCTTGGGAGCACCGACCTCTTCGGCATCCAAGATGTGGGCAACAACCTGCTCGGTATACCCGTCGGCTTGGCTGGCCCCAACATCTACAACCGTGGGGCTGTGCCTGCTTTCTACGCTGATAACTCCACGGGAAGACTGGTAATTACCAGGGGCGGGTTTTCACAGAGCGAGAGCGACGCCTTCCAGGATGACTCGCGTATCGAGATCAATCCTGTTATTCATGTAAACCCCGCAATCAGGGTGTTTGGCCGCTACAACATCGGCGGCATCAGGCACAAGTATTGGCAGAACGCGGGACCGGCGCCCTTCGCCCCTGCGGCCCCCTTGGTGGCGCCGTTCGAGCGGTACGCAACGTTCCGGACCAGCGATAACGCCTACGACACGGCGGCCATCGGAAGCTGGGAAATGTTCAGAATGACGGCGCAACTCCCGTGGGGCGTCTTGTCCCTCGGTCAGAAAGACTTCCCCTTCGGGACGGGCGCGATCCTGGGTTACAACACCAGGTCTGACGCCGTCGTACTGGTGGTGCCATACGGCCCATTCTATTTCGTGCTGAGCGTCTGGTTGGCCCGGGGCAGCTTCGCGGACGGCATCAGCCACGCCACCGTGCCGGACAGCGCCACAAAGAAGACGACGTTCAACAGCTTGCTGTTTACGTATAACAACGGCCCCATGAGTTTCGGCGCCGGGTATCTCTGGTTCATGCATCACCTGAACCACTCAGAAATCGCCAATGTCTTTGGCGCCAACACTGCGGCGGTAAGAGGCGCGATGGACATAGACTTTGAATTGTGGGGCGCGTACCTGAAGTACAATAATGGTCGCGTATTCACCAACCTGGAATATGACTGGGCGACGGCGAATCTCTACTGGTTGGCTAACAACGGCGTTGGCGGCGGTCCCCCGCGTCACGACGAGGCCTATATGTGGTTTTCCGAGGCAGGCGCCTTTGCAGGACCAGCCAAGGTCTCTCTGCTCTACGCAATCTCGTCGGGACGCGTCCTCAATAACGGCAACGTCACCAAGAATTACCGACCCATGGCGATCAACAATCAGGTTCTGGACGGGTATCAATATTTGCTCTTCAACACCTACGGCGGCGGCAATAACGGCGGCTGGGACGCCAACGATATCAACTTGACCCCGGATGAGGTCGGCAAGATGACCGACGCCTTCTGCTTTGCAGGCCGTGTGGATTATGCCGTAGCGTCGAACCTGAACGTGTACGGCACGTATATGTGGGCGCATCGCCTCGAGCGCGCCGGCTTCTTCGCGGGCGGCAG
>JBMFOE010000042.1:0-32411 GCA_049969795.1 Desulfomonilaceae bacterium | reverse complement strand
CTCACAGGCCCTGGCGTTTTTTCATGATGGTGGAAACGGCCACGGATCGCCTCCACCATGGTTTCTGGGCCGACTACGACCCACACCACCCGCGTCATGTGACAAACAGCTCCTTTGCCCACGCCATCCCCGAGTTTTATCGCTTTGTGGATCAGCAGATCGCGTCCGTGCTTGCCCTGCTGCCCGATGAAACCACCGTCATGGTGATTTCCGATCACGGCGCCGGGCCCCTCAAGGGGGTCGTGGCCATCAATGAATGGCTCATTGCCCACGGCTATCTGAAGCTCCTCGCGCATCCCGAGGCAGCATCGCCGTTAACCCCGGAGATGGTGGATTGGCCTCAAACCGTGGCATGGGGCGAAGGTGGATACTATGGTCGCATATTCATCAATGTCGCGGGCCGCGAACCCTGCGGCGCGGTGAATCCGGCTGACTATGAGCGCGTTCGAGACGAATTGGCCCAGAGACTCCGAACCATGGTGGATGCGCGCCGCGGACATTCCCTCACGAATACCCCGTTGAAGCCTCGCGACTTGTATGAGACGGCCCGAAACGTACCGCCAGACCTGATGGTGTACTTCGACGACCTCAATTACCGGTCCAGCGGCTTGGTAGGCGGCGGCGAGATTTTCCCGGCGTCTGAAGGGGAAGGCATGGATGAGGCAAACCACAAGCCCAACGGCATTTTCATCACGGCCAGGCTCTCGGACCTGCGGGCCGGGCTTCGGAGGGGACGGCGCGTGGGGCCCCTCTCGTGCATGGATGTCGTCCCCACCGCGCTGCAGGAGCTGGGCATTCGGATTCCGCCGGATATGCGGGGCCGAGCCCTCGCGCTGGAACCCCACGCACGCGCCGCCGGTGCGCGCGTCCCTGAGGCTTCACCGCCTCGAGCCCCCGTTGTGGAGTCTTCGACAAGGGGTTTTTCCGAAGAGGAAGAGGCGATCATTACCCAGCGGTTAAAGGATCTTGGATATATGTAGCAACGGCCTATCGATAGTAAAGGCGACCGAGCGGGATCACGACGCTGCCCGGCTCTTTCGGAGCCGCCGACTCCTCTGCAACAGATACACCGCGGCAACGACCGCTGCGCCGCTCAAGTCAGTCCACCAGCCAGGGTCAACCAGAAGGAGCCCCCCGCCTAGGAGCGCGATGCGCTCCGGTACAGAAAGGCGAATATGCCAGAAGCCAGTCGCTCCGGCGCTCAGGGCGACCATACCGAGCACCGCCGTAACGACCATGCGGAGAACGAGGAGCGGCGTCGCATTCACCAGAACAAGCACAGGAGAAAGGGCAAAGAAGTAGGGCACGAGGAACGCGCCGAGGGCCAACTTGACCGACTCTACGGCGGTCTGCCATGGGTTGGACCCTGCGATGGCGGCCCCCGCGTACACGGCCAAGGCCACGGGCGGCGTAATGTCTGCCACGACGCCGAAGTAAAAGACGAAGAGGTGGGCTGCAATGGGAGCGACGCCAAGATTTACCAATGCAGGAGCGGCCATGGTAGCCAGCACAATGTACGTGGCGGTGGTAGGGATGCCCATCCCCAGCACCAGGGAGGCAATCATGGTGAATACCAGGGCCACGATCAGGCTGTTGCCGGCGAGGTCCAGCATGTTTGCCGACAGCTTGAGCCCCACGCCGGTGAGGGTCACCGCGCCCACAATCACGCCCGCGGCGGCGCATGCCGCAATCACTGGCAGCGCGGTCCGCGCCGCGGACTCCATGATTTCCAACAGCCCCCATATACCCGTTCGCGTCTCTCTTTTGACCATTCCAAGGACAAGGGCCAGGCCCATGGAACACACAGCCGCCTTTGCCGCGCTGAATCCCGCGTCCATCAACCAGAATATGAGCGCCAACGGCAGCACGAGGTATCCCTGTCCAATGACCACTTCCCAAAACTTTGGCAGGTCCTGCCGTGGCAGGCCCGTGAGCCCTTCCCGGAGACTCTGAAAATGCACCATGAGAAACACGCCCGTGAAGTAGAGGAGCGCGGGGATAGCAGCGGCTTTGGCAATCTCGACATACGGCTGATTAAGGAACTCGACCATAATGAATGCAGCCGCGCCCATAATGGGCGGCATGATCTGTCCGCCGGTGGACGCCGAGGCCTCGACGGCCGCGGCAAACTCCGGCCTGTATCCGAGACTCTTCATCATGGGAATGGTAAAGGACCCCGAACCAGCAGTGTTTGCAATGGACGAGCCAGAGATCGTCCCTTCAAACGCGCTGGACACCACCGCGGCCTTTGCCGGCCCCCCTGCTCTCGTCCCTGTGAGCGCCATGGCGACATCCACAAAGAACTGCCGAATGCCTGTCTTCTCGAGAACCTGGGCAAACAAGAGGTACACAAAAATCACCGTGGCAGACACGCCGAGGGGGATGCCCATGATACCCTCGAGTCCCAGGTACATGTGCTCCAGCAGGCGCTGGACTGACACTCCTCTGTGGGCGAAAAGGCCGGGAAGATGGTTTCCCCACAGGGCATAGGCCAGAAACGCGACGGCGACGAGCACCATCGGCCACCCGGCGACTCGACGTGTGGCTTCCAACACCAACACAAGGGCCGCTGCTGCTGCAGCAAGGTCCATCGTGGTGTTCACGCCCGATCTGGCCAAGAGTTCATGGTAAAATACGACATGGTAGAACCCAGCCCCAAGGCCTGCAAGCGCCAAGATCACGTCATACCAAGGCGGCGTCTCACGCTGCGCGTCCCGTATTCGGAACGGATAGATAAGAAAAAGAAGCCCCAGTCCGATCGCAAGGTGCACGGAGCGTTGGAGCTGAGGGGCCAGCGGCGTCGCCGCCGCGGTCCATACATGGAACACGGCGAGAAAAAAACTCGCCGCGGCGAAGACGATGGCCCAAGGTCCTCGCAACTTTCGGACCGCGGACGACTGATCGCAGCTCAGGCCTTTGCCATCGTCATCCTGGGGAGGCGCAGCGGCGTACGACGGCATCAGCGTATCCACGTCAAAAGGATCAAAATCAGAGGGATTCGTTCCACAGCTATGCAAATGAGCCGGTCCGGGCCTATTTTTGCCAACAGATCCCAGACGGTTTTTCTCATTTCGATGCGATGAGGCATAGGGGAAGTCGCCGTATGAAGACGCGCAAAACAGCGATTATACCCCGTCGCGGTGATCTTCCCGTCCGCGAATCTCCACGTCGTCCCGTCTTCCGGATACGCGGGCATCCCTGGACCGATTTCATCGAAAACCATCTCTCTCAAACACAGGCGGTTTTCCTTGTCAACGGCGTAAAGCTCTGATACGGGGCGATTGCTCACCGTATGAATCCAGGCGATGCGCAATGCATCCCCAGGGGCTGCCGTCCTGGCCAGGAAAGGCAGCCCGCCCCCTGTAGGACGGACGGTTAAAGCGGTGACGGGGTACACCAGCGCCGCGCCGCACAGGATGCATACGGCGGCGAGCATCCATTTATTGAGAGTTGACGTTGACGCCTTTCTCCTTGAAGTATTGGGCGGCCCCTGGGTGGAAAGGAATGGTAATGCCTTGAACTGCCTGATCAAGGCTGAATTCTCGAGCTTTGGCGTGACCTATGGAGGCTGCTTTTTCGAATAAGGCTTTTGTCAGCTCGTACACGAGCTGAGTGTTCAATTCATCGCGCGCCACGAGCATTGCCTTGAGCGCGGCGACTTGGACATCTGCGTCCACGCCCCGGTATGTACCGGCTTTCACCACAAATGGTACGTAAAACGGGTATTCTTTGTTCAGCCTCTTCACATCGATGGGCAGGAGCCGGATAGGCTTGATGGTCTGGACGTCTGCCAGAGACGCAGTGGGAATGCCAGCGACAATAATGAGACCGTCCGCGGAGCCATCCCTCAGGGCTGCCGCTCCCTCGGCAAACCCTAAGAAGAGCGGGACAATACCGTTTTTCTCGTTGTATCGGATCCCGTACGAGGCCAGTATTTGTCGAGCCGCGATTTCCGTGCCGGAGGCCGCCGCGCCTACAACCACCCGCTTGCCCGCCATGTCCTCGATCCTTCGTATGGAGCTGTCCGCGGGCGCGACGATCTGCACAACTTCCGGATACAGCCCTCCGATGGCCAAATAATTCGTATGTCTTTCCTTAGTCCCGGCAAATGATTCACGGCCGCCGCGGCCGTAGTCTGCGATGTCGTTTTGGATCAACGCCAGGTCCACCTCATTCCTCGCCAAGAGTCTGATGTTGGCGACTGAGGCGCCTGTCGCTTGAACCGTGACGTTGACGCCCGGAATGTTGTCTTTCCAAAGCTTGGCCATGCCTCCGGCCAGTGGATAATACGTCCCGCCGGTACCCCCGCTTGCCATGATCAACTCGATCTTATCCCCAGGCTTCCACGGCTTCTCATTCGAGGCACCCGCAAGGCCTTCTCCGAGAATCAGGGCGAATAGCAACCACGCGGCAAGGACTATGAAACAGCGCTTGAGCGCCTGCATCCAAGAACCTCGCGACAGGTGAATCCGGTCCCTGGTGGACACGTTGCCTCCTTACTCCCCCTTGCTCCGTTGGACGCGATCACGAGATGACAAGATCAACCGCATGTGGGAATGGGATCAAAAGCCGCATTATCGCATTCGTGAGCGCTATCGAGAATGGCCGTAGCAATTCTGGAAAATAATCGCGAATTGTGACGGCGTCCCCTGCCGCGTCGTTCCCACGCAAGTGGAAATCCATGGTCGGTTTGCGGGACGCCGCATCAAGTCCGACATGACATATCAGGCGCCGTGACCGTAATGATTGATAACGTCTTCACTGCGGGTCAGACTTTGAAAGCCGCCGTATTCACGCCGCGACGCATGCCGTTCCGCCAGAACTTTCGAGAACTCCTCTATACCCGTATGATCGCGAGATTGCGGCGCTTCACTCGCAATGACAGTAAACCGAGAGCCGTCAATGCGAGCGAAGCATCTGCGCGTTGCGATTTCGGGAAAAACTACTGTTTCTTGGCTGGTTCTTTTTTTCCGGGCGCGGCCTTGGGGCACGCTTCGGCCTTGGCTTTCTGCGCGTCAGCCTTGGACGCGAAGGGGCCTGCTATGGCTTTGGGGGTCTTTTCCTTGAGCTGCACAACCTTGCAGACTCCTTTGCTGTCCTTGAGGACGTACCATTGCTTTTCTGCCGCGAGGGCGACCGCCGAGACGAGACAAAACAACGTGATCACCAACAAGATCAGTAACTTGTTCCAGAGGCTTTTTTTCATCGCCGATCCTCCGTCCTTAAATTTTCCTCTCTATGCGTCATTTCCAAAAATTTTGCAATCAAAGTTTTTCCCTTCTCACGCCGATGGCAAAGATTCTGAGCGTCAAAAGTCCTCCCTCGTCTCTACCTGCACTCCCTTTGTATCTATGGCAAAAGATATGATGCGGCCGCCCGCCTCTTGTATCGCCTTTTCCACCTTGGACCTATCTGGCTTTTCGACGAGGGAGATCATGCAGCCTCCGCCGCCCGCGCCGCAAAGCTTGTTTGCCAACGCCCCCGCCTCCTCCGCGGCCGCCATGAGAGATTCCACCTTGGAGTTCGTGACCCCAGGGGAGAGTTGCTTGCGCAGGCGCCATTCCCTTTTGACGTAGCCTGGCAGTTGATCGAAGTTTCTTTTGGCGAGCTCCGCCGCCAAGTCCTCGCTGAGGTCCCTTATCTCGACAAGGCGTTCGAAGGTCTTGTCCTTGCGGTCAATGAAGCTCTTGATGATGTCCCAATTGTTCATGCCGGAAAACCGCGACGCGCCGGTATAACTCAGGATGATCATATCTTCGAGTGCGCGTCTGTCGCTTTCATCGAGCGCGACCTCTTGCCTGGCGAATCCGTGCATACCAAAGCGGACAAGACTCAATCCCCCGAAAAAGGCTGCGATGTGGTCTTGGGAACCGGCGGGGATGCCGAGCACCGACGTCTCGATGTTCACGGCGAGCTGGATCAGTCCGGAAGGATCGAGAAGCTGTCTCCCCTGCAGCGCATGCAGTGCGGCCAGCATGGCCACGAGCAGGGCGCTCGAGGCGCCGAGACCTGAACCCGCAGGCGCGTCGTTGAGCGTCTCGAGTTCGATGTCCTCAACCGGCCCCAAGCCCTTTATGGTTTGCGCCAAGAGTTGCAGCGAGCCGACGTCGTTCAGATCTCCCGATGACGCGACGTGCACGGATTGCCGCAGATCCTTGGAAACCAGCCTGATCCCCTTCCCCGGCGTTGTTTGAATTGAGGCGCGGCTCATGACATCGATGGCGAGGTTGACAGTGCATCCTCCATCCATGAGCAGATAGAGGGGGAACAGGTCGGTCGTGCCGCCGGCGAAATCGATGCGATTGGGGGCGGTTGCCTCTATGCGCATGCCTAGTACCCCAACACCTCGTCCAGTATGCCCACCGTGATTTTGCTGAACATCGGCTGCCTGTGGATGATGCTGGTGATGCGGCAGATCCGCTCAGGGGAGTCGCAGTCCATGCAGTAGCCCGTCTTCACGCAGGGCGTTTTTCTATTCAAACTCATGGCCCTTATTGGGCCGGCTGTGTTTTCCAGTCGGCTGATGGCCGCGTCTATGTCGGGTACAAGTTTATTCACCCCCACGATGAGGATGATCTTCTTCGGCCCAAACGTCATAGCGTTTATCCTGTTGCCGGCGCCGTCCCGGTTGACGATTTCGCCCGTCATGGTCACTGCATTGGCCGAGCAGAGGAACATGTCTGCCTGCATCTGTCTTCGACGGCACTCGAGTTCTTCCGGCGTCCCAGGCTTGAACGCCCAGTGGTCGTAAAGGGTTTTGCCTGCCTTTTGGAGTTCGGCCACCGCGCCCAGGGCGCGTATGGTATGGGTTCCGGCAATCCCCACCGAGGCGCAGTCTGCAGCCTCATCCAAGATAAAGTTGAGCGCTTGTTGGCGGTCGGGGAAAAACTTGGCGCCAAATCCGTGTTTCTCGAGAGATTCAATAGTGGCATCGACGATGATCTGCTGCTGTTTTTTGACGAATTCGTCCATTTTTGCCTCCTCTGTGGGATTCGATACGTATGGAGTCGCAGTATGAGTCGATATGTATTGAACTGTCAACGCGCAGGGGCTGCCCCGCGCGTCACTCTTGCTTGGCTTTTACGGGGATGGGCCTTGTTTCATGCCACATGGAGCACCATTCCGTCGGCTGCGTCCCCTTTAAGAAGGCCTCTTTGATCACATGGGGGCATGTGGATGTCGCGAGGAGCCCGGAGGCGAGACAGATCCGGCGAAACACAACGCCATCCGGCGCGCTGTCTTGGTCGGGTGAGACGTGATGCATGGGAGGAAGGAGCTTGGTCGTCAACTTCTTAAATTCCTGCAGGCTGACTTTGCGACCGGCTGTTCTGAGAAGCAGCGCGGCGTCGCTCCGATACGCGATAAACCATGTCCCGTCATCGTCCGCCGCTGAATACACTGAAGGGGTGCGCGGCGCCATGCCTGACTGTCCCTCCATGTCGCCGCCGGAAAAGTCCTTGAGCATGTAGTTGACGAGGAACAGGGCTGTTTGATCTTTGAGCTTGGAAGCCGTTGCCGCGTCATCGCGGGCGGTCGCCTCCAGGGTCAAGCCCTCAGCCACTCGAAAAGGGGGCGCAGAGCCCAAGAGCGCCATTGCCGTGTAGACGCCCAAGACATCCAGGGGCGTCACTTTTCTGTCCAAAAACACTTGGTCTCCCTTGACGCTCGCAGGAATTCCAAACTGCCGAATAGCCTCTGCCATCACGTCGCTGCCGAGGGTTTGCACGAGCTGCTGGCTCAGCGTCCGTTCCCCCCGGTGGAAAGCCTGCCTGATGGTCATGAGCCCCGGCTGCGCGTCCGGGACGCGTATCGGGGACGTCAGGGTGTATTTTGGGAGACGATTCTTTTCTTTGGCAAGGGCCGGAGCGAGCGTCAGAGGAAGAAATGTCTCGAGGTTACCCCCGGCTCCGTTCCACTTCTTTGACGGCGGCGCAATAAATACGCGTATGTCTCCTGTTTTGGGCGCCGCGAGGATGAGAAAGGCTTTACCGGCCATGTCTCCTAGCTTGCGAAGCCCTGCGTCGCCTTCGTTCTGCGCGAGGGGGTCCAGGGATGTCACCACGAACGCGCTGTCCTGCCTTTCAGAGACGCGAAGAGAAGGCAGCCGTTCTTTGACAAGTTCCACAAAGGCCTCGGCCTTGACTCCCGCGTTGCCCGGCTTGAGAGTCCGCAACGGACTCTCTAGGGCTTCTTCATAGGCATCCCGGGAAATCTTTCCAGCCTTGAAGAGGAGCCCAAGCACCATATTGCGTCGAGCCTTGGCCCTTTCCGGGTGTCGATGCATGTTTATCACATTGGGCGCCCTGATCGTCGCGGCGAGCAGCGCGCACTCAGAAACGGTCAACTCCTGTAAGCTCTTGCCGAAGAGGCAGCGCGACGCCTCAGCGACGCCGTGAAGTGGATATGGTCCCCACTGGCCGAAATAGACGCGGTTGAGATAATGCTCCAAAATCGTTTTCTTGCGGTAAATGGCGTCTGCCATGAGCGCCAATAGCAGCTCATTGGTCTTTCGCCACAGGGTTTTCTCTGGCGAGAGAATGCACATTTTCACGAGCTGCTGAGAGATGGTGCTGCCGCCTTGGACGTACTTGCCTGCTTTGAGATTTGTAATGAATGCGCGATGCGTCGAGGCGATATCGATTCCCGGGTGGCTGAAAAACCCCGGGTCTTCCGTGAGCACGATCGCGTCGATGAGCAAAGGAGGGACGTCCTGGAGAGACACGGGGCGGCGCAGCTCGGCGACGCCGTCAACGCTCGTGACATGGAGCAGCTCCGGTTCAAGCGCAATCTGCGTTGCCTCTTCCTGCGACCTGAGCAGCCTAATAGAGCGAACCTTGTTCCAATCCAGGGCTAACGAAACTGGGCCGCTGACTATGCCGTGGCCTTGGATGGGGCAGTATTTGAGATACATATTGAAGGTGGAGCCGGATCGATTCCATTGGCCAGGGTGGTTCAATACCACATCGGTTTCGACTTGCCCCAATCGCGTCAATCGCTCTTGCAGCCGGATCGCGTCTATATCATCGCCGACGCGCACCACGGTTGGCGCGGCGTATATGCAGACAGGGCAGCGATGGAGCTTGACTTCGAAGGTCCAGACAAGGATTCCCAAGAGGACTGCCAGATAGCACGCCGCGGCGCCTACAGATACAAAAAATATTTTTTTTCCAATGGAAAAAATGTTCTTGGTTGCGGCAGCCAACAGAAGCTCTCCAAGGTCCAGCCAAGATTCACTCTGCGACGTTCATAGTAGCGAATGCATTGAAAAGCAAGGGAACGCAGACAGCGTCGGGAGTCGCAGAGGCAGCGACGATGGCGTCATGCCATGCATGCGCGCGCGTTTCTCGCCCCCAACGCGGCCATATCATGACCGGACGAGTTAATTCTTTTGCATCAGACTTGCCACGGCGCGGTCGAGCCCGTCCAGGGTAAGCTCGAACATGGGGAAGATATTGGCGATGACTCCTATGGTTCTCGTCACCGGCCATAGATGGAGAGGCGTGGGGTTCAGCCAGACGCTGTGGCGAAACATCTTTCTGAGAAAATTCAGTTGATCGATGCTCGGGAGCCCGCTGCGTTCTTCAATATGAATCGACCCGTCTGTCGCCATGAGTTCGTAAGGGGCCATGCTCGCATCCCCCACGATAATCAATCGGCTTTCAGGGTCCCACGCGGCAAAGTCTCGGACGCGCTGCGCCTTATAGCGCCGAGGGGGATCCTCCCACACAAAATCGTAAATCGTGTTGTGAAAGAAAAAAGTTTTTAAATCCTTGAATTGAGCGCGCGCGTAATTGAAAAGAAGCTGAACGATTTCCACATACGGGTCCATGGACCAGCCGCCGTTGTCAATCATGAGTATCACCTTGAGCCGGTCGCGAAGACTCCGGTCGAAGACGATCTCGATCTCCCCCGCATTCTTTGTCGTAGCTCGAATCGTTTCATCGATGTTGAGTCTATCTTTCGGCCCCACCGGCACAAGTCTCCTGAGTCTTTTCAAGGCTTCCCCGATTTGGGCCTGGGTAAGCGGCGCTTCGAGGGAATAGTCGCGATATCGCCTCTCCATCGCCACCTTTACCGCGGATTTGTTCATGGAACGTCCGCCGACGCGCATCCCGCCTGGATGGAAGCCGGAGTGGCCCACAGGAGACGTGCCCCGAGTCCCGATCCAGCGGCTTCCCCCGTGATGGGCTTCTGTTTGTTCCTTAAGACGATCGAGAAAATATTTGATCAACTCGTCTGGCGACATGCTCTTGAGCTGCTCCTGGGTCATACCGAGGGCGTTGGCCAAGGCCTCCGGATCCTTGAGCCATTCTTCCAAGAGGGCTCGAGCGGTCGCCTCTAATTCTACCCCGGTAAAATCCGGCAGTTCCGCCCCCCGGAAAAAGTGCGCAAACAACTGATCGTAGATGTCGAAGTATCTCTCGCTCTTCACGAGGATAGTGCGCGCCGCGGAATAGAAATCGTCCAACCCCTTCACCAAGCCAGTCTTCAAGGCCTCATGGAGCTTGAGAAACGACGTCGGCGTGACGGGAATTCCGGAGTCTCTCAACAGATAGAAGAAATCGACAAACATGAGCTATTCTCGCATTGGCCGGCCGTTACCTGCGGCGGCGAATTTGCTGAAGCGCCTGCTGATAATCAGGGCTTTTCTTGAACAAGATCCCAAGGAACGGGATCTTGCCATGCACGAGCTCCTTGGGGCGGAAATCAGGATCGAGACGCAGGGCCCTCACCCAGTTGATAAGCTCGCGGGTCGCCGGTTTCTTCTCGATCCCATGGAGCTCTCTGAGTTCATAAAAGGTCCTGACGCAGCTTTCGAGGAGTTCGTTGTCGATGTCAGGAAAGTGAACCCTCACGATTCTCCTCATCATGTCTGGATCGGGAAAGGCGATGTGATGGAAGTTGCATCTGCCGAGGAACGGATCGGAAAGGTCTTTTTTGGCGTTTGAGGTGATGATGATGACGGGTCTATGCCGGGCTTTGATGGTCTTGTCGATCTCGATGATGTCGAATTCCATTTGATCGAGGACATCGAGCATATCATCTTGGAAGTCGGTATCGGCTTTGTCGATTTCGTCGATCAACAATACCGTCTTGCGCTCCGCGACGAACGCCTGACCAATCTTCCCCATCTTGATATAGTCCTCGATGTTGCTCACATCTCGGGATGAATCGCCGAATCTGCTGTCATTGAGCCTGGTCAGGGTATCATATTGATAGAGGGCGTCTACGAGCTTAAGGCTCGACTTGACATTGAGCACGATGAGGGGCATCTCCAGGCTCTCTGCAATGGCATGGGCCAGCATGGTTTTCCCCGTCCCCGGCTCCCCCTTCAACAGAAGCGGCATTTCCAGGGCCATGGAGATGTTCACAATCTTCGCAAGCTCCTCATCCAATACGTATTTGGCCGCGCCCGTAAAAACGGCGCCGTTTTCTAAGCCGGACATAAGTGTTGCTCCCTTTTTCTTACCGAATAGCCGAGATATGACAGGTATCCCCAACATGAGAATGATGTGTATTTTGTCCCCTATTGGGAAGTCTCGTCATGAACCGATCAACGATCCATCACTCTTTTTTATCCGTGTATTCCCCCCTCGTCAATGGACGGCGCCTGCGGTCGCGCTCACGCGGTCTTTATCTCCCCGCCTTTTGCGAGGGTTCCCTGGGGCTGACGCTTCCATTTTTTTTATCAGGCGCGCGCCGCTGCATCACATTTGCCTTGACAGGACGGCCTCTCAGCCGTTAAGCTACATCTCACAGGAATTCATAACCCTGGAACAAAGCTCTATCCGAAAAAAAAGGTTGACAACGGGTGTGAGTTCTGTAATAAAGTTAAAACACATCCGAAGTCATATATTGTTGGAGGCAATCCAATACTGGAATGTAAGCTTCCTTGGAAAAGGATTGATGAAAGGAGGATGAGGGTATGGTTAAGAGGACTGTGGTTGTTCTCGGAATATTTGTCCTGATACTTTCCGTGGCAGCCGATTCATCGATGGCATTTGGTCGCAAGTGCTTTGGCAAGGAGTTTATGTGCCCCGCCAAACCGCTGTATCTGCCGGTGGATGTACCGGATTGTGTCCAGAGGACCATCGTCAGCACATGGGAAGTCAACATCGAAGGTCCGTGCCCGCCGGTGAGCCCCCCCGCGTGTGTAGGAGGTAGGGGACTGCTGAGCAGAGGGGATGGCCCAGGATTCCTGCTGTCCATGGCGAACATCCTTGGCGCGCCGTTTGACGCAGTCATGGCTGGCCGCGTCGGCGTGAATGGATGCAGGCGTGGCGGCGAGGGCCCCTGTGGAAATGCTTTACCTGGCCCCCTGGGACGCATGATGTACTCGCTGACCTTCCCCGTGACCGGCAACTTCTTCGGTGGCCTTTGGTAAGCGAGACGCGCAGGAGTTGACGAGAAACGCGTTGACAAATGCGTGAGTTATAGGATAAAATAAAACAGAAAGCTTAAGAAAGCTCCAATTTTTCCGGTATATCGACTGGAAGGCTTTTGATGAAAGGAGGACGAGGGTATGGTTAAGAAATCGGCTGTAATTCTAGGGATCCTCGCCACGGTACTGATGGGCGCAGGGCTGTCCTGGGGTTACACTGTCAGTCAATGGCCAGTACCGGGCATCCCCAACACCACGTGGGGGGGAGGATCGAGCTGCTTAGTGTCCCCCCAGCAGTTCGTGTTGAGAGGACCGGTTGCGCCGACATGCACACCGTCGCTGTTTACAGGACTGCTCCATGTGGGCATCGGGTTGCCGAATAGAATAGTGGCAGCGCCACTGAATCCCCTGTTCGGACTCAGAGGCGAGCGGATCAAGAGTTGCTGCGACGTTCAGCTTGACGGTCCGGCGTATGTGACGGCGGCAGTGCCTTGCACAGCAGTACATCGCTTTGTCCCGCCCTGCGGATTCTAAGACACAGTTAAGATACGGTTAACCGAGATCGACAAAAAAGGCCGGAGTAAATCCGGCCTTTTTTAGTTCTGCCGGAGCGCGCCAGCCTCTCTCTTCGCGGCAGGGTTGGCGCGCTTCCCCCAATTCCCCCCGCCTTTTCGTGAACTGAAGGCCGCTTCTATATCCGCCGATTTTGCTGGAGAAACCGGGCCGCTTTTGCGTCATCCGCCGCTGCATGGGCGTCCTCGGCTCAACCGCGTTCCCGCATTTTTTGCAGGGATGAGGCGTGCCGCTCGTTAAAGGTCATGTGTCTCAAGATCTGCGTCTCGTCAGCGAGAGAATCGATTAGCTCCGTGGTGGCCTCGACGCGCCAGACCAGCCTTCATTGGGCATCCACGAAACTGACCGTGGATTCCCACTTGCGTAGGAATGACATGCAGCGGGTCAACAGCGCAATTGGCGATTATTTTCGACAATAGCTCTATTCAGCGCGAAAGAGCTACGGCGTCTGGCCTGTCTGGCCGCGCCATGGTTTTCCGACCATGAATTGCCAAAAAAATATTGCTGCAGCGGCGAACATGAGCACGCCGCCGATGAGAAACATCGCAGCGAGTCCTTCCTGGTTCGCGATGTACCCCCAGCCCAGGACCGAGACATTGATGCCCACTCCAAAAGAGCCCGTGAAGAGCGATACCACCACCGCTCGATTGCCTTCGTTGGAACGATCCACCATCCGCGCCATCATTGCCGGGTACGAGAGGCCTTGCACCAGGCCGAAGAGCGCGCCCAGCAAAATGGTTTGAATCAGAGACGCTATGTGAGACGTACCAAAGAGCAGAAGTCCGAACCCAAGGATACAATAGAAAATGAGCTTTTCTCTGCGCATGTTATCCGCGAGCGCCCCCAAGAGAACCCGCACGAGCACGAGGCTGACGCCGTAACACACAAAAAAGGCGCCGGCCTGGTATCCCAGGTTTCTGACGTGGAGGGGGTAGAAGGTGTTCATGGCGGCAAACCCGGAACCGCAAACCGCTGCAACGGCCATCATAGCAAGATGGCCATCTCGAAAGGCTGTGGGGAAAAATCCCCGCGGTTTGCTGCTCGGTCTTTTGAGCGGTTTGTTTTGGACCATGATCGCCGTGCAAAAACCGAGCATACCGAATCCGACCAGCAGCCAGAAATAAGAAGGGAAGCCCCAATGGAGGAGAAGCGTTTCCCCCACATACGGGCCTATCGCCACCGCCGTGGACCCAGACACCCCGAAAAGCCCAAAGCCTTGCGCCCTCTTGTCCGGCGGCACAATATCGGCCACAAATGTTGCGCAACCATTGAAACAGGCCGCAAAAGCAACTCCCTGCACGAGCCGGACAACCATCATGAGAGGCGAATATGCGTCGAAGAGTAGGAAGCATGCGTTGGAAACCCCAATAATGAAAATGCCCGTCAAGATGAAAATTTTTCTCCCAAACCGGTCAATGAGCGGCGCGAGCAAGGGGAGCGCCCCCAGAGATGTGACTCCGATGGACCCCATCACCAATCCGACGTCAAAGTTGTTTCCGCCCAGGTTCACGATAAACACGGGCAGAAAACTCCAGGTAGAAACTACGAGAAACAGGCATAGGTTTGTGAGGGAAACCAGGAGAAACTGTGTATTTTTCAGTAATTCGTACATGACAAGCCGGTTCCCTCAGCCCACAAAACAAATTATCAATTAGTATTGTCTCTCAAACGCCGCATTGTCCTCTCTTGCCCTCCCCAGGGCGGACGACGCGAATCCCGTCCCCGGCGTTCGCGCGGGGCCCTTCGAATCCAAGCAATCACGCTCGAGAGACTTGTCTTAACCCAGGCCGGCATGAGAACGCGCTAACGCTGTTTCCTCTCTGGGGCTCCCTGATCCCGCCAGATAATGCGGCGAGGAGGTCTTTGACCAGGACTTGTCTGAGGCAAGGTATTTTCCTGGGAGTCTTGGATGGTGGGCGGCGGGGCTACGCTGGCGTCAGGAGCTCCCTGCTGAGGGATATTGGAGCGGCTCGGAGACTCGCTCGTAATGTCTTCTTCTATAATGCGCGACGGCCGGGTCGCTTCGGCGCCCCGCTGGGGCGCGCCCGCGCACGCGACGAGGCAGAGCAGGAGGGGAGCTATGAGCAGCGTCTTCATCATGGCGGCGTCCCATCGCATAACATGGAGGTATCATAACCATTAATTCATGATGAGTCAAAGGTTATAAGCGCTCCACACGGCGGCGCCATGACCATTCGTCCCGTGTGCAAACTGTCTCGCCGCGCCGCGCCCTGTTCCGTAAGGTTCACCACTCGACAGAGCTCTATTTCACCGCCTCGGACAATGACTTGGTACTTCCATCATTTGGCCGAAACGCGGGCAGGTGAAAAGACCTGGGTGGCAAACGCGACGCCATTGCGGCACACAAACACCCCGATCCCCACATACCGAAACGTCGGGTCAAGCAAATTCTTTCGATGCGGCGGACTGTTGAGCCAGCCTGTCACGACGCTGCGGGCCCAATCTTCGGGCCGTCCTGAATAGGTGCGGTATGCAAGATTTTCAGCGCCAGACGAATATCCCATCCTTTTCATGCGTTCCGCAAAGGTGCGCCAGCCTGCTGGATATTTGTCGGACTCATGTTTCAGCTCACCGGCTGCGCACATATTGCGGCTGTGGGTCCTCGCAATGACGTCTAACCCGTGGCTGGCCGTAAGCGGACCGAGCCCTTCCTTCGATCTTGCCTTATTGGTTTCCCTGAGCAGACGCTCCGCCAAGATCTGTTCAGGCCGATCCAGCTTCTCCTGAGGCTGCGCCTGTGGATGCTTAGGACGGTTCTCTGGCGTGAAGTCTTTGGAGAAAGATACGTCAGGCAGCGCCGTGAGGCACAACCCAATGAAGCACAAGACACAAAATCCTCGCCTGATGCAAAATGGCCAAAAGGAACGCGGCGTCTCAGGCTGGCCCTTGTCGCCCAGGGAGGATGCGTTGATTCGATCCAGTCTCATACCTTTCCTCGCCCCCGATGCGCGCACCAGGCGTCGTGAGTAACACTTCTCGAAGAAAAACACGAAATGGACACCCGCCTCTTTGCGCGATTCATCTGAACTGAGATTGTTCCGTCGAGCGCGGCGCCCGGCAATGACAAGAAACTATGGCCGCGTCAACAAGATGGCAACAAAGCGATCTCTTGATAAATCTCGGAAAAAGCTGCATCTTCCGCGACGAAGGGCGGCGAGCATTGACGGAGCGCAGCGAGCATTGGGGCGAACATCGCGTTGCTCCTCCATTCGCGCCGATCGTTTCATTGCCCTGCTCGGTGAATGAGCTTATAGTGAATTCCACGCATCACGGCAGCATGGCTTTTGTTTCTTCCCCGGACCTGTGTCTGAGGCGCCGCGATGGCTTACGCGGCCGTCGCCCTCGCACTGGCGGTGAAAATATGCTGAGCAGTATGGCTTTTCAACAAAAAAGCGGCCTAGCTTTGCCAAAAGATCGCTGAACGCCTCCACGCTGCAAGAATTATCCAAGAGCGCCGGCGTCCGACTTATCTCGATGAATGAACTGTGATTGGGAAAAAACGATCTTTTTCGCCCCACGGAGTGAGGATTCTTATGATGCCTAGGTTAGTAAGCGGACTATTCTTGATTGTTGCCTTGCTCGCCGCGATTCCTGCCATGGGCCGGACAGAGAGGAGCGACGAATACAAGGACGCCGCGAAGGTGTCCCTGCTCATGGCCACTGGCATGCCGGGCGGGACGTCGTATCAGGTGGGGCTGGGTCTCGCTTCCTTCTGGACCACTCGACTGAGACAGACTGGGATACGCGTGTCTGCCGCAATATCAGAAGGATCCAGAGAAAACGTCGAAGCCATTCGGATCGCTGACGCTGACATCATCTTGGTGGACGAGTTTATCTTATCCATGGCGTACGCCGGCGCCGGCATTTACCGGGGGAAACCCTTAAAGGAACTCAGGGCTATTACGAACTTATGGCCGGAGGTAGTCCATATTGTAGTCCGCTCGGATAAAGTGAAATCTGGGAACATCCAAGATTTGGAAGGAACGACCCTTGCGAGCGGCTTGCGGGACAGCGGCAACAGGCTCACCATCGAGATGCTTTTGAATACGGTAAAGGGGTTGCGCCAAACGGTTCGAGTGCGTTCCATGAGCATCTTATCTGCGGTGGAGGCCTTCAAACAGGGGTCTGTTCAAGCCATTGACCTCACAGGCGGCATACCGGTCCCAGCGGCGTCTACGCTCTTCCACGACGCGAAAACGCCGCTCGCCCTGCTAGAGATCACCGATGCTCAGTTGGAGTCGCTCAGGGCAGAGGGCTGGAAAAATGTATCGCGTTACATTATTCCTGCGCATAGCTATGCAGGTCAAGACAAGCCTGTTCAGTCGGTAGGCCAGATGAATGTCATGGCTACCACCTCTCAGATCGACGCCGGCGTGGTTTATGCGCTGACCAAGACGCTGTACGAGGGGCTTGACGCCTTGACGAAAATTCATCCCGTATGCAGAGATTTGGCTATCGAGAGGGCTTTCTCCGGCCTCAAGACGCCTCTTCATCCCGGCGCCATCCGCTACTATCGACAACGGGGATTGACTGTGCCAGAATCACTTATTCCTTGATCAACGAAGGCCAAATAGCGTACTGTATGGGCGGAGACGGGACGCGACGCGGGGCCAGACTATTCACGCGCGCTCTCGGTTGACCGACCCTTTTCACATGCTGACTGCTGTTCAGCAATAATCATCGGAGGTACGTATCGATGAACGATGTCGTTATCGTTGACGCCGCTCGCACGCCAGTGGGTTCATTCGGGGGAGCTCTTTCCACAATTCCTCCAGTGGAGCTCGGGGCCATTGTCGTACGAGAGCTGCTCAAGCGGAATAATCTGAATCCCGCCTTGATCGATGAGGTGATCTTTGGCTGCGTGTTGCAGGCTGGCCAGGGCCAAAACGTGGCGAGGCAGGTTTCGTTGCGCTCAGGCATCCCCCAGGAAGTTCCGTGCATGACCATCAACAAGGTGTGCGCCTCGGGGTTGCGGGCCGTTACTCTGGCAAGCCAAATCGTTCGCCTCGGAGACGCAGACATCATAGTGGCCGGCGGAACCGAAAACATGTCAGCCGCTCCCTATGCAGTTCCGAACGTCAGGTGGGGGGCGCGGATGAACGACGGCGTTCTTCTGGACCTCATGATCCACGACGGCTTGTGGGAAATATTCAACAACTACCACATGGGCATCACCGCAGAAAACATTGCCGAGAAATACAACGTGACGCGTGACGAACAAGACGACCTCGGCGTGATGAGTCAACAGCGCGCCGAACAGGCCATAAAGTCAGGACGCTTCAAGGATGAGATCGTCCCCGTGACTGTCCCCCAGCGCAAAGGAGACCCAAAAATTGTTGATACAGACGAACATCCGAGGATGGGCACGACAAAGGAAGCCCTCTCAAAATTACGTCCTGCCTTCAAGAAGGATGGCACCGTAACTGCAGGAAACGCTTCTGGCATCAATGATGGGGCGGCTGCGACGCTGGTGATGTCGATGCGGAAAGCCCAGGAGTTGAACCTCAAACCCATGGCAAGAGTCGTGTCCTACGCATCTGCGGGCGTGGACCCCAAATTTATGGGATTGGGCCCCATTCCAGCAACGAGAAAGGCCTTGGAAAAGGCCAATCTCACGATTCAGGATATCGACCTCGTGGAAGCCAACGAGGCGTTTGCAGCGCAGACGATTCAGGTGGCGCGAGAGCTTGGCCTGGACATGTCAAAGACCAATCTCAACGGCGGCGCGATTGCCCTGGGGCATCCCATTGGCGCTTCTGGGGCCCGTATCCTCACCACGCTGCTCTACGAAATGAAAAAGAGAGACGACGTCAAAAGGGGGTTGGCCACGTTGTGCGTAGGGGGAGGTATGGGAGCCGCCCTTATTGTCGAGAAACTGTAAGCGGACAGCTCGACGGCGGATGGCTATGGCGCGGTCTTCCGCGCTGGCGGTGCAAAGCAAGGGGCCGGCGCGTCGCCAATGACTCTCGGCCCCGTTATACCATTCCCCACTATGAATCACGAATGCGATGAAGCGCCGTCATTGGTAGCGCCTTCCCCTTTGTCGTACGAGGGAAGCGAGAAATGACAATGACCAAAGCCCCTAGAGCGACCGCCGCGTCGCCCAAGTCGTGATTTAGAGCCATTCTCGAAAATAATCGCGAAATGGGCTGTTGTCCCGGTGCATGTCATTCCCACGCAAGTGGGAATCCATAGTCAGTTTCCTGGGCGCCGGATCGACTCCGGCGTGACAAATAGGGCGCTGTGACGGCGCTGCTTGATTATGGCTTCACCGAGAGGCAGAACTTGAAAATCATCATAGTCACACCTCGGCGCGCCTCATTTGAACAGAACGCTCGAGAAGTGCTATATGTGACGCCGTCCTCATTTCGAGAATAGGTAGAGAACTATCGCGAGGAATTTCGCTTTTTTGAGTTGCCGTGGCTATCCCTCTCCAGTATGCCATTAGGAACATCCAGAGCCGCAGGATTACCACGGCGTTGACAGCGGGCGGCATGGCCCTTGTCAGTTTCGTGTTCGCCGCGGTGCTCATGCTGGCGGAAGGGCTCGAACAGACCCTTACAGAGACCGGTTCGCCTGAAAACGTGATCGTGCTCAGGGGTTCCTCTGAGACCGAGGTCACAAGCATTATCGAGAGAGAAGCGGCCAATATCATAGCCCTCCAGCCCGAGACGGCAATGGACGAGGCGGGCGAGCCCCTGGCAGCCAAAGAAGCGCTGGTGCTCGTCACCCTCCCGAAGAAAGGAACAGATAAAGCTACCAATGTCATGGCGCGGGGGATCAACCGTCAATCGCTGCCCTTGAGGCCGCAAGTGAAGCTGGTTGCCGGCCGTTACCCGCGACCGGGCGCACATGAGGTAATCTGCGGCGCCAGCATCTCTCGTTCGCTGAAGAATGGCGAACTCGGCGCTACGCTGCGGTTCGCCCTCATCGATTGGCAGGTCGTCGGCGTCTTCGACGCAGGGAACACGGCATTCAGCTCCGAGATTTGGGCTGATTGCGATCAACTCATGGCAGCTTTTCGGAGGAACGCCTATACCTCTGTACTCATGAGGGTATCTGGTCAGGACGCCTTCCGATCCCTCAAAGCTCGTCTCGAAGGGGACCCTCGCCTCTCTGTTCAGGTGAAGCGTGAAATAGATTTTTACCGAGCGCAATCCGAGGTCATGGCGAGATTCATTCGCATCCTTGGCTTGGCTACTACCATCTTCTTTAGCGTGGGGGCGATCCTTGGCGCGATGGTCACCATGTACGCCGCGGTGGCGAACAGAACCCGAGAGATTGGCACATTGAGGGCCCTCGGATTTCACCGTTTCCATATCTTGCTGGCCTTTCTCGCGGAGTCCCTGTTCTTGGGCATCCTTGGTGGGGTGATCGGACTAGGAGCGAGTTCAACGCTTCAATTCGTGACGATATCGACGCTGAATTGGGAAACGTTTTCCGAGCTTGCCTTTGGCTTTCGGCTCACGCCGGCAATCGTGTTCGCGACTGTGGGTTTTTCTCTGTTTATGGGCTTTTGCGGCGGTATGCTGCCCGCCTGGCGAGGCGCTCGGCTCAACATCGTGGACGCCCTGCGCATATAAAGCGCTTCTCGGAAGCTCACTCGGAATGAGGTTCGGGTTGTCGATGACCGCGTTCCCAGGGCGTTGCCCTGGGCTATTGTATTGCGCCGCGCAGGAGCGGGGCTTACAGCCATTCTCGAAAATAATCGCGAAATGCGCTCTTATCTCACTGCGTGTCATTCCCACGCAAGTGGGAATCCATGGTCAGTTTCCTGGCTGCCGGATCGTCGATTCCGGCATGACATGTCCGGCGCCCTGACGTAGACTTTGAGGGTTATCATATTCACCCCGCGGGGGACATCATTCCGACAGAAATTTCGAGAAATGGTATAAGAGGGCGCCGACAGTTCATGCCGAAGCTGGGTATTCCCGACGGAACGAGGTCCGCATCATCGAGTTTTGGAGCGCTTATGGCGCCAATAGCTGGCCATAGAGCCGAGCGCCTTTCATTTTATCTGAAAATGCCATTCTGTTCAGAAGGGTATTTTCATCTCCCGTTGTGACCCCATAGTCATGGGAGTTCGAACGAGCGAGGCTCGAGCGAAGGGAGAGGGAGCGACTGAGAAATTTTCTTGGTCTGCGGGCCAAGATTTCTCGCTGCGCTCGAAATGACAGAGAGCGAAGCGGTCGAAGTGGCAGCCGCCCGTCGAATTCGCGATTAATTCTGAGAAGCGCTATGCCGCTTCTGAGTCAATGACATTGACCGTCGCATCATCGTATTGGTGACTTTTTGGGAACCCTTATAGGCCAAAGAGGCTTGGCAGCAGCCGCGCGGCCGCATGAAGGAAGACTGCCGCGTAAAGGGAGGCAATGAGGTCGTCTATCAGGATCCCCCAGCCAGCGGACAAGACCTCGAGGGAGGAAGCAGGCGGCGGTTTGATTATATCAAAGGCTCGTGTCGCCACGAACCCCCAAAGGACGGTCGCGGCGAGGTCCGGAACCCGAAACAGCAACACCGTCAAGAAGAACCCTGCCACTTCATCGAGCACAAAATGCCTCGGATCTTTGACGCCCCAGTACTTTTCGGCCCATTCCCCTAAAGAGACGCACAGTATGCATGACGCAACAAGCAGGCCAGTGATGACTAGCCATTGCCAAGCCGCGGGGATCCACAGCGCGGTTCCGATGAATAAAATCACGGCAGGGATAGTCCCGACGGTTCCTGGGATTGTGGGCGACATCCCGAACCAGAATGCAGTTGCCAGCATGACCTTAAATCGCTGGCTTGCAGCGGCGACGGTTTGAACGGACAACGAATTTTTCATGTGCTGCTCATCGCTGTTTTTGCCTGACCGAGCGGCTGGGCCAGGACGCAGGCCAGGCCCACTCTTCATCGCTCTGGCGCTCTCGATCGTTGAACACGCGGCCCGTGACGGGTTGCCCAAATGTGTGCAAGTGCTTCTCATCGTACGGGACGTTTCTGAGGGGCAACCGCAAATATACCACCGCCTCCGCATTCTGCAGATTCGCAGCAGGGTCGTCATACTTGTACCGCGGATATGCGCTGCCCATACTTCTCACCTTGATCCTCTGTGCGTTCACGCCATAAGCCCGGGCCAACGCGCTCTTGATGACCTCGGCCCGCTTCAAAGCCAATCGCCTGCCTTGCCGCGCCTCCACTGCCGGTATGCTATAGCCATCTATGACGAGCTCATACGGCGGTATCAACTGGAGAAAGGCTGCCGCATCCGCGAGCTTTCCCGCTTCGGACGGCAGGAGGTCTGCGCTGTTCTCCCGGAAAAAGACCTCGATGTAATGGAACGCAATCTCTTGGACGAGTATATCCCACACAAAATCGCGCATCGCCTCTTTGCTAAGGACATCCCGCCACGACCGTACATAGCCGCCCGTCGCGCCGCAGAGCTTGGTTAAATTTTTCCATCCGCATTCCGCGTCCCCGACAAAGACGCCAAAAACGCTGAAATCATCACCCAACTCGTGCTTCAAAGCCTGCGCGGTCAACTGCGCGACCCTGTCGCAGGTTTCTCCGTCCGTGAACACGACCACTGCGGTCCTCCCGGGAGACTCGACCGCCATATTCGCGCACAATTCCAAGGCCTCTCCCAGAGAAGAAACCCGAGGATGAAAGGGCCTTTTGGCCATCAGCAGCTCGTAATAAGGATCAAACACGCCCAGGGTCCCTATCTGCAGGGGAACCATAAGACTCGGCCCCTTAGGATCGCCGGCTGCGACCAGAGACGTCATGAAGGGATATTGCCACAGAGGCGGCGATGGAACGACCGTGACGAATTGTTTCAAGGCGCCAAGCGCGACCGACAGCCGCGATCGGCCCGTGTCCGCGCATTCTTGATTCATCATGGCCGAAACATCGACGACAAACAAGACCTTGGAATGGCGAGGAAGGAAGTCGTGTTTCTTGGCGAGGTATGCGTGGGCGTCCATGCGGCCTGTCCCCGCGAGCAATGCGATGAGGGTCAAGGCCGCGATGTTTTTCAGGATGCGTTTCATAGGCCGCCGGAATACTATTAATAAACATGTGTATTATATAATACATAAATTAACTCTATAGTTCAATTACTAAATTTATTGGCTTAACCATTCGCTATGTAGAGCATATTAATCATATGGCGAATGAGGAATCGACGGCATGCTCCCATGAAGCACCTGAACCTTCACCGCAGTCCCGGCCTTAAAAGGATATTTTTCCGGCGGTAATATCATGAGACCGTCCGCCAGTATCATTGACCTTAGCGCGCCGGAGCTCTGCGTACCTGTTGGCCTAGCAAGTATCGCGCCCTCTTTTTCTCTAAGTTTACACCTGACGAAATGGAGGCGATCTGAAAAGATATGAACATCTTCCTCGAGCACCGCGTCGATGAGCGGCCGCCATAGATTCTTGTGGCCCATCATTTTAAGGAGCGCGGGCCTTACAAATTGTTCAAAGGAGATCATGGCCGAGGTAGGGTTGCCGGGCAGGCCGAACACGGGCTTGTCAGCGATGCTTCCGAAGACAACGGGCTTGCCCGGTTTCATGTTCACTTTCCAAAATTTCAGCTTCATGCCGAGCTGCGCGAGGGTATCTTTGACCATGTCGTAGTTGCCGACAGAGACTCCGCCGGAGGTGACGAGCACATCTGCTCGGAGCCCATCGGACAGACGGCGTCGCTGACTGGCGTGGTCGTCGTTGGCAATGCCGAGGGAGAGGGGAATGGCTCCGCATTCCGCCACCTGCGCGGCAAGGCTGTAGGAATTCGAGCAGATGACTTTGCCTGGCATGAAGGGTTCGTCGAGATCGACGAGTTCATCGCCGGTGGAGAGAATAGCCACGATAGGCCGTTGGTACACATGGACATAGGCGTGTCCCAGGGTCGCCAACATCCCCACTTCAGGGGCCCTGACAATATCCCCCTGGGATAAGACCACCTCGCCCGCGTGCACATCTTCGCCTCTTCTTCTTATATGCGCAGCCTCTCCTGGGTCTTTGAGACAAATGACCTCGTCATGGTCGTGTGCCGTGTATTCCACCATAATGACGGTATCGCCGCCGGCTGGTATGAGCCCGCCTGTCATGACGCGCACGGCTTGGCCAGGCTTTATTTCGCCTTGGAAGGGCCGCCCGGCTGGGGACTCGCCAATGATCTTGAGCCGCACCGGATTTTCCTGCGAAGCGCCTCTGACGTCGCTCGCCTTACAGCAATACCCGTCCATGGCTGAATTGTCAGCCAATGGTACGTCGCGAATGGCTCGAACATCCTCGGCAAGCACCCTGCCAAGGGCTTCCAGGATGTGTATCCTCTCGCTGCCAAGGACGGGAATATCCTCGAGTATCTTGTGTTGCGCTTCTCCTATATCAAGCATGGCTCAGCCTCGCTGCGAGTTGGCGTTCTCCGACGATTCGCCCGCGTCTCACCCTGTCGTCTCGGCAGACGAACAGCGCGAGGTGGGTCTTGCCTGGTGTGCTGACCTTGAATCAATTTTGTGGTAAAGAATCTATTGATCCCCAGGACGCTGCGCCGTCTCCCGCCGTGGCGTACGACAGGCGAAATCCTTTGATGGAGCGCCATTAAGAGTGTTTCTCGGGATGAAATGTATCACGGTCTAAACCTTGGAGGCAAGTTGCTATGAAATGGTCGTTCAAAATCGGCTCCTTATTCGGAATCCCCGTGAAAGTGCATGTCACGTTTCTCTTACTCCTCATCCTCATTTACTTTGCCGGACTGTCCATCGTGGGTACAGGAGGCCTTGCCGGCGTCATATTTATCATACTCGTGTTTGCGTCCGTGGTGTTTCACGAACTGAGCCACTCCCTTGTCGCCCGCTATTATGGGATAAATGTGGTTGACATCACGCTGCTTCCCATTGGCGGAGTAGCCCGCATGGCCAGTCCAGCTCAGCGGCCCATCGAGGAGATCATGATCGCCGCGGCGGGGCCTGCCGCCAGTTTTTTCCTGGCGTTTTGCCTCTGGTTCGTCGCCGACCTCCTGGATATATCCGTCAGCGTTTCTGATCTCTCGGTGCGCAGCAGTATCTTTGCGCAGCTCATCGCGGTGAATGTGGTGTTGGCCCTTTTCAATCTCATTCCAGCCTTTCCCATGGATGGGGGCAGGGTATTGCGGGGCATTCTTGGTTTGTACCTGTCTCCATACAGCGCCACTCGGATCGCCGTGGGCGTCGGACAGGGATTTTCCATCGCGCTCTTTTTTCTCGGGCTTTTGTCAATGAATTTCTTCATGATCTTGATTGCGTTGTTTGTGTATCTCGGCGCTGAATCAGAAGAACGGCAAATGGGTATTATGATGTCTTTAGGGGGAGCGACTGCCCGCACGGCAATGATAACCGATGTGGACACGCTCAGACCTGATCAGACCATTGGGGAAGCGGCAGAGCGTTTTTGCAGGGGATTCCAAGGAGACTTTCCTGTCCTGGAAGCGAATCGCCTCGTGGGGATCCTGACGCGGGAATTGCTCACTGAAACGCTTCACAGGCAAGGACCTGGAACCCGGGTCGCGGACGTCATGATCAAGGATTTTCCCACCGCGCTTGAAGATACGCCGCTCATCGATGTCCTCCAAAAGATGCAGGATAGCGGGAACAAGGCCATACCGGTTATGGCGTCCGGTCAACTACGGGGTTTGATAACTCTTGAACAGATAGGTCGGTACAACATGCTGTGCTCTGGGTATTCGTGCGACTTTCTGCAAGCTGATCAAAAGAGTTGACCAAGCGGCAAGCTACCGGAAGTTGATGGTTGCAAACGCTATGTGAAACGCGACGAGACGGCGCCCCGTCCACCTCGCGGCACGGGGCGTCCCTCCCGTTCCTTCGAGACAAGCCCTGTGAAATCACATTTTGCGGTTCTCAGAATCATGTCAGTTCTCGAAATTGCTGTGGGAATGAGGCGCGCCGCGGCGTAAACATGATGACATTTGAAGTCTGCCTCACGATTGACAGAGGATCAATTAGTACTGGCACGGCTCCCGATATGTCATGCCGGACTCGATCCGGCATCCAGTAAATTCGTCGTGGATTCCCACTTGCGTGGGAATGACATGCAGCGGCGCAACAGCGCAATTCGCGCTTATCTTCGAGAATGGCTATAATTGGGAATTCGAGGGGCGGTTGTCATTTGGAGTAATTCATTCTGTTTCATTTTACCTGAAAATGCCATCGTTCTCTTCGGAACGGTATTTTCATCTCCCGTTGTGACCCTTGTCATGGGAGTTCGAGCGAAGCGAGAAATCTTGGCCTGCAAACAAAGAAAATTTCTCGGTCGGGTCGTCTCGCTTTGCTCAAACCTCGCCCCATCGAAACGACGAGAACCTCTCTCTCTTGGTTGCCACAGCGGTTTTCAGAAGAACTCGCGAATTCGAAGATCCTAACTTCATTCCTACAGAAATGGCGGGCATGGCTAGAGATCCTCACATACCGTAGCTACGGCTTTTTTGTCTCCGGTTGCGGTAGGTCCGGAGCCTTTTCTGGTAGATGGACCACAACGGTCGATATGCGCCCGGGATGGCGCCTCGGTTCTGAAACTCTTGCATGATCCGGCATGAGAGCCGAACAGCCTCCTCTGATCCAAGACCTTCTTTCATCTTCTGATATTCTCGGATTTCGGGAAACATGACCATGGGAATACAGCCGGTGACTGGCTTTGTGAAGGCTCGGCAAATCCTTTGGTAGGCCTGATGAAAGTCCTCCTGGGTGATGTTGCCAAACGAGATCTCGCTTGCCTCGCAGGGCTGAACGTCTCCTCGGGACGTGATGAAAAGGTACTCGAAGCGACACTGGCAGCCGAGCGCCTGGTCTTTTTCCAGCCACGTGGAGAGACCGCTTATGGGGGGATGGTTTCGGTACCGGCGATCCCGAGAGAGGTCTTGCTGGAGCTTCTCGAGGGTCTTGCTATGCGGTATCACGCCGGCGTGCGACTCTCTCCCGCATGGTTTGCGCTCGAGGATCCGGATTTCCGCCACGCCGAGCTCCTTGGCAAAATCGTAGTATTGAAGAAATTTTTCTGGCTTCAATAGGTCGTCCGGCGGTACCAGCGACAGACAAGTATAGACCCCCGCTTTCTTGAAATGCTCGACAGCCCGACACGCGTTGTCGAAGGCTTTGGGATGACCCCGCAAGGTGTTATGCACGGCAGGATCAAAATGATCCAGGCTGATCCAAACGCCAAACAACCCGTTTTCTCGCAACTCTCTGGCTCGATCCCATGACGACCCGTACCCCGTGGTAAACATCCACAGACAGATGTCGTCATCCACATGTTTCACGAGCCGTAGGAAACGGTCGTATCGGAAAAGAGGTTCGCCGCCGTGCAGGATGATGGTCGGGACCCCAAGAGACTCCACTTGTTTTATGGTCGTCTTGAGAAGGTTTTCATCGAGATCGAGTTCGGGATTGCGATGAGCCGACGTGGAACAGAACGAGCACGAATAGGGGCAGCAGTTGGTCGTCGATATAGAAACGATGCCAGACGGTATCTCCTGCATATCGAAGTGGTTGAGATAGTTGGAAATCCTCTTGTCAAAAGCCTTTGAAGGAAACGGCGGAAACGTGCTATCCAGAACCACGCAGTCGTTGAATCGAACCATGTACCGGTATTTGAGTATGGTGTGGTGAAGGAAGCCCAACTTTATGAGATTAAATATGGCGTCGCCTGGACTCAAGGAGTTTTCCCTCCTCTTCTCCCGATTCTCTGGGTAGGCGAGCAACTGCAAGGACCTTTTTAAGAGCGCCCCGTATATACGACCTATTTCAACTCCGGTTATGTTCTGCGTACTAGGCGCTTCAGCCGTCAAGACGTTTCCTCCACGCGATAAGAGCATGAGCGCACGAGACCGCGGTCGTTTTCTCCGAGCCTTGTTTCATGCGCCAATTAGTACCATGTTCCCCTCTCATCTGTCAAAAGAGGAGCGGGCTTTTGCGCCTGGTGAGGCTGCATCTCAGGGGTGAACGTTTGTCGCCCTGAGACTGTCATGATACGGATGACGGAGGCCGAGCGATTGACTTGTGCAGCACGTTGCACTATACCCTTAGCCACGCGAGAGTGTTGTTTGGAGGCGCGCATGGCTCCCACTGAAGGAGAGCAGACAAAACAAAAAGGACGGTCGCGGGTTTTTGCGTCGGTCCTCTCTCTCATTTTGCCCGGTTTGGGTCAGATCGCAAGAGGCAGAATTATTACGGGTTTCCTGTTTCTGAGCAATGTGGCGCTTTATTTTATCCCGCTTTTCATAACCCAACACGTCGAGTATGACATTCAAACCCCTTCCTTGCTCATCGCCGTGGGAGTCTGGGTGTGCTCGGCGTTTGACGCGTTCCTGTACAAGAGTTCATTCTTGGTTCTTGCTTTGCTGGTGTCGCTGTTCTGTTTTGGCAGCGGGTTCTTTGGCGCATACTTCCTTTTGCCGCACCTCGATATCTAGGGAGAATGACGTCGCAGGCCGTCCCTGTCCATAGAGAGGAATACCGAATCATTTTCTTTTGCTTATGACGCATCATCTCCTGGAAATACGTGATCTGAAAACTATTTTTTCATCTGACGAAGGGGTTGCCGAGGCGGTATCAGATGTCGATCTGCATGTTGACTCTGGCGAGACCCTTGGGCTGGTGGGCGAATCCGGCTGCGGCAAGAGCGTGACCGCGTTGTCCATCTTGCGGTTGGTGCCTTCGCCGCCGGGCAAAATAGTAGGCGGGAGCATCTCGTTTCGAGGCGCCGATCTCCTGGCCCTTCCCGAATCAGACATGAGGAAAATCCGCGGAAATCACATTTCCATGATATTTCAAGAGCCTATGACTTCCCTGAACCCGGTTCTCAGGGTAGAAGAGCAGATAGGCGAGGTATTCCGTCTGCACAGGGGCTTGGGCAAGAAAGACGCACGCGACGCGTCTGTCGAAATGCTGCGAAAGGTGGGCATACCGTCCCCAGAACACAGAGCTCGAGACTACCCCCATCAGATGAGCGGCGGTATGCGGCAGCGCGTCATGATCGCCATGGCCCTTGCTTGCGATCCCAGCCTCATGCTCGCAGACGAACCCACCACCGCGTTGGATGTGACCATTCAAGCCCAAATTCTGGATTTGATGAATAGGATAAAGGAAAACAAGGGCACAGGCATCATTCTCATTACTCACGATCTCGGGATTGTGGCTGAAATGGCAGATCGAGTGGCTGTGATGTATGCGGGCAAAATAGTGGAAGAGGCGAAGGTCAGGGACTTGTATTTTTCGCCGCAACATCCCTATACTACCGGATTGCTCAAATCCATTCCTCGCATACGCAAGGGGCGAGCCGCACGCGTCAAGAGGTTGCCGGTGATCCCTGGTATGGTCCCTGACCTCAGGCGGCTTCCCCGTGGCTGCGCGTTCCGGGAACGTTGCGAGGAGGCGCGCGGCGTATGTCAGGAGCCGCCGGAGTTGGAAGAGAAACGACCAGGCCACTGGGCGCGATGCTGGCTGCGGTGACGCGCCGCGGCGCGTAATTACGGATCGGCGGCCGTGGCAAAATTCATCCAACTGAAATGGTTTCCGAGTCGATCATATCTACCACATTCCTGTTCGCTTGAAGGAGAAAATCCCGATGACTGACCGCAACGGATCACATTACGACGTGATACTCGATTCCAAATATTACGTCAAAATACTTTATAGAGTGAAGATAGCCGGCGGCCCCATCCTCAAGGGCGCGGAAGCGCTCGAGACCATGGACTTCGTCACTGGGTATGGCCACGTGATTCCCGGGCTGGAAAAACGTTTGTTAGGCCATAAACGGGGCGATAGGCTTTCGTTTGTCGTGCCCCCCAGCGAGGGCTTTGGAGAGCATCGCAAGGAATTGATTTTCGAGAAGAGCAAGGACGATTTCAGATTTCCAGAGGGCTTTGAGCCTTACCCTGGGATGCAATTGCCCTTAATCTCCAACGACCCGGCTGCCCCGGACACGGTCATGATAAGAGAGATCAGGGAATCATCCATCGTCATAGACTGCAACCATCCCTTGGCCGGACTTCCCCTCGAGTATGACCTCGAGATTATTGAAGCAAGGCCTGCCCGGGCCACGGACATTTGCTCTGAATGGGACGAAAAGGACTCAGCATGCCAGAGCGCATGCTCCTCTTGCAGCCCGCATGAGATACTCCTGCCGGGCGAGCAGGAAGAGACTTGATTCATTGGGCGTGCGCTGCGATTCACACAAGAGGTTAGTCCTGACTCCTTGCGCATCCGAGGGAATAGCGCCCATGGCTGCACGCCGCGCGTCTGACCGAAACCAGACGGGATGCCCTGCCGGCGGGGCCAACCTAGGCGCGAAACTCCCGCGCTGTTTTTGCCGATCCCGAGCCATATCGCCGCCATTTCACGAGACCTGATGACATCGCATTCTCAAGACAAAGAAACGCCCTCGGAAAAGGGAATACGAAAGCGGTTCATGTCTCTCCTGTCAGCGCAGGGTATCGATGGCGTGTTCAGCACCATCTTCTTCTTATATCTGGCATGGCTGGACTCGTCCGTGTATGGCGCGGTGATGTACAGCCTGGCGGCCGGCGTTGTCGTGATGAAGGTCGTCCAGTTTGGCCTCTATTATCCACTCGTGTCTGATCTCAGCAACGCGCCGCCTGAGCAGGCCCCAGAAATCCTCAATTGCGTCAACATCATCAAGATTGGACTCTTTGCGCCGTGCATGCTCGCCGTAGCTGCCAGCGGTTTTTACCGCGGCTTCTCCCATGCCACTACTATTTCGCTGGTTCTTATCTGTGTAGGATTTTCATTGGAAGCCCTGGCCGAGACGTTTTTCGCGGATTTCCGCGTACGAGGCAGGCAGGTCGAAGAAGCCCGAATCAAGATAGCCAGCGCGGTCGCGTCGTATCTCTACGGCTTTGCAGTCGCGGCCCTCGGCTTCGGCGTGGTGATCATCAGCCTCTTCAAGATCGTCTCAGGACTCGTCAGAATCGTTTACGGTCTGTCGGCTCATATCAAGAGGTATTCGTCAAAATGGATCATGAGACCTGACTGGGCCATGGTGTGGTACGTGTTCAAGGCGGCGAGCGTTTTTGCCCTGATCGAGATTTTAGGGATCATCTACAACAAGACCAACGTATTTTTTATCGAGAGTTATACGGGAGTGAATGGCGTCGCCTATTACAGCGCCACCTTCAACATTATCGACGAAATTTCGGTGCTCGCCTCGGAGCAATTCCTGGGGTGGGTGATCTTCCCACTCCTGGCCGCGTTTTGGACAAGAGACAGGGATAGGTCCGGACGCCTCGTGAAGGCTACGAGCCTTTGGCTCTTCGCCTTTGGATTGCCGATTATGTTTTTCATGTACGCCGAAGCCCCCCTCATCATAGGGCTTGTGTACCCGGGCGAATATAAAGATGCAATATGGATGCAGCAGTATCTCGTGTGGACCATCGTCCTATCGTTCGAGAATAACCTTTTTGCTTATCTCATGATGGTGGCGGGTAAGGTCAATGTCCTTCTGATCTTTTCCGTTTTCACCACTATCGCCAACCTCGCGCTGAATGTGGTTTTGGTCCCCTCCACAGGCCTGTTGGGGGGGTGTCTCGTGATCATCTTCACCAAGCTCTTGATGACCATCCTCACCTTTTATTACTGCCGAGTGAATTTTCACTTCGTGAAAGAGCACGAATTTGTGTTTCCATTGTTGCTCGGCGCCTCTTGTTTTGCTGTCTTTGTATTCTTGGAGCCGCTTGTCTCGGTGCACCCTGCGGTGGCGATCACGCTCGCGCTGTATTTTTTGGCGCTCCGCATGTGTGGAAGACGGTTCCTCGGCCCACTGCCGCGGCACGTGGGCCCCAGCGCATAGCAAACGCATTGCAGCCTCTCGAAATTTCTGTCGGAATGAGGCGCGTCGCGCCATGAATATGAGAAGTGGTCTGGAAAAATTGGACAATGACATAAGTGGATGAGCTGCTCTAAACTAAGGGTGGAGAAAGGAGCAGCGGCAATGGCAAAGAGACCCAGAAGGAACCATGGATCGGCATTCAAGGCCAAGGTAGCGTTGGAGGCTATTAAGGAGCAACAAACTCTTGTGGAATTAGCAGAGCGTTTTCAGGTCCATCCGAACCAGATAGCTCAGTGGAAGAAGCAGCTTCTCGAACGAGCCGAGGAAGTATTTTCCAAGGAAAAGCCTGGGCAGCCATCTTCAGACGTGAAAGAGTTGCATGCGAAGATAGGACAATTGGCCATGGAGAACGATTTTTTATCCGTAGCGCTCGGGCGCATGGGCGAGTCGAGCGCAAAGCGGTGATAACCAAAGAACATCGGCTTTCTGTGACCAAACAATGTCAGGTTCTTGGTATTTCCCGATCGAGTTGGTATTAATCAAGGTAGGACCGCCGGTTACCCGACGGCCCCCTCGCAGATCCCGGCGTGCGGTATTTCCGCACCGGGCTCCT
>JBMFOE010000041.1:0-32945 GCA_049969795.1 Desulfomonilaceae bacterium | reverse complement strand
CTCATTCTAAGACTCCCGTCGGGCAACCAACAACTTTTTTCATCCATTTGTGTCCATCTGGAGCTGAAACATTATAGGAGCATATACCGTGGCATCAAAATTGCTTAGCACCCCCTTGCAATCGTCACTGGTTGCACAAAAAAAGACAAGCGAGAAATCATCACCGCGAATAAGGAGGAATTAATGATCGGTACAGCCTACAAACCGACCGAAGAGATTCTAGAAACGCTAAAAAACTATGAGAAAATAGTCGTCACAGGATGCAACGGTTGTGCAAAGGTGTGCAAGACGGGGGGCGTCGAGCAGGTAGCGTCGGTGGCAAATCAGTTGCGAGAGCATGGCAAAGAGGTTCTTCTTGAGGTCACACCTGAACGCACATGCTACATCAACCACACCATGACGGCCTTCAGCGGTAAAGAGCCAGAGCTTCAACAAAGCCACGCGGTTCTCGTTTTAGGATGCGGCGGCGCGCTCCAAGTCGTACGACAGGCCACGGAGCAGATGGGCCTGACAATTCCTGTGAAGATTGGACTCAATTCAGTTGGCCACATGGACACTGTAATGGCTGGTGAATTGGCAGTCGAACAGTGCCAAGAGTGCGGAGACTGCGTGTTGAACGAAACTGGCGGCATCTGTCCGGTCACCAAATGCGCCAAGAGCCTTCTCAATGGCCCATGCGGCGGGTCGAAGAATGGGAAGTGCGAGGTTGACCCTACCAGGGATTGCGCGTGGGTGCTCATCTACAATCGTCTGAAAGCGCTCGGCGAGCTTGACACCTTGCGAGAGTATAAGGAGCCCAAGGATTACAGAAAAATGAACAAACCCAGGGTGTTACGTCTGGCGTAGGAGGATGCCATGAAGATAACCGATCTGTTCAATAGAGGAACGTATGTCTATACAAGCGAAGTGGGACCCGTCAAAGGGTGTGTCCGGGATGTAGGAAATGGAAATACCCCCGCATGTCTTCAGGAAGCGATGCTTGTCCGGCAGCACGTACACGCAGTAAACGTCACGGACAATCAGAGCGCCGTCATGCGTCTCGGCTCACTCGCCGCGTCAGTGAAATTAAAGGAACACGGGATTGAACCTATCTATCAAATCACCTGTCGTGACCGCAATCGGATAGCGCTTCAGTCGGAACTCCTCAACGCCTGCTCGCTCGGCATCGACAATGTCTTAATTCTCACGGGAGATCACACCACCCTCGGCGACCACGCGGCGGCAAAACCGGTCTTCGACATCGATTCAGTGCAGCTTCTCAAGATCGCAAAGGGGATGACGCAGGGTTTCGATATGGCTGGTCATGAGCTGACTCAGGCACCTGATTTTTGCATCGGGGCGGTCGTGAACCCCAATTTTGTGCCGTTGGACCTCCAGTTGCTCAAAATGGAAAAGAAGATCCAAGCGGGAGCTCAATTCTTTCAAACGCAGCCCGTCTATGACCTTCGTGTATTCGAGGACTTCATGAGGCGAGTGGAGACATTCAGAATCCCGGTGCAACTTGGATTTGTGCTGATAAAATCTGCGAAGATGGCTCGATTCATGAACGAGAAGGTTGCGGGCATCACCGTGCCTGAGTCCTGGATCACGCGTTTGGAAAAGACGCCCAAAGGAGGCGCTCGCGAGGAATGCGTTTCGATGTCTGTCGAATTTCTCAGGGAAGTGGGGTCGATGTGTCAGGGGATACACTTCATGCCTTTGGGGTGGTCCGATCTCGTGCCTCACATCATCGATGCCACACGCAATGGCCACCCGGCGTGATCATCACGCGGCAAGGCTTTTAATCGGGCGTGCGGCATATAATTTCATGCCCCTGACGGCCTTTCGGCCCCAGGGGCGCTCTTCACACCTGCAGGACGCATGCCGCCGCGACGTATCATCACTGACGAGCCGCTCATGCAGCCAAGCCTTTTCCCCAAACATGAGTCCGTTAACCTTTCGGGCGAGGTCATGACCATAGCGCTTCATAGGCGGACCCGATAGGCCGAGTTTCTGCGACTCAATGCGGCGCCGAGATACCAAGCCGGCGGGGCTTCACACCCATGCCTCATCTTGACCAGCAAACGGGATCGGGCCCCTCTCAATAGTGGGGCGCCATGGGGGGCCGCCTTACTTTGGCAATCACCGGCGGCTGGCATACTGGAACCGGAGGCGGCGGTACGTAAATCGGTACAACCAACGGCGGCGGCGGTGGAAACAGCGGGGACGGGAATGCGCCGCAGTACATAGGCACGACAGACGGGCCGCACACCTGTATCTGCGGACAGCAGGGCGAGTTCACGATAGCCAAGGACGGGGATCCACACATGAGCGACGCGGTAATGATCGCTGCCAAACCTACTCCGGAGAGAACGAGCCGTTTTACCATCTATCGACTCCTGAAGAAAAAATAATAAAGATAAGGAGATGTCATAGCTTGGCAATACTTACTATCACATGAACATGAAGTTTGTCAAGAAGTTACAGCTACAACAACTTAATATTCAGTATTTTTTCATTATCGCATGGACGTCTTCCGTGAAACGCGCGAAGTCGAGACCAGCCTCTCTACCGAGCTAGGCGACCTGAGTTGCCGTGTCTGATTCGGCGCCTGGCAACGACAAAAAATGGTCATCCATGGGTCGATGCAAATGAATCAAAGCAATCTCGTGCAATACCACTTCGCGAAACTTTTTTCGGAGTGAGGCGCTCCACGGCGAGAATACGACGACTTTCAAAGTCTGCGTGACGGGCCTGAAGTGTCATGCCGGACTCGATCCGGCGCCCGGGAAACTCGTCATGGATTCCCACTTGCGTGGGAATGACATGGAGCGGGTCAACAGCTCAATTTGTGATTCTTTTCGAGAACGGCTATAAACTGGGACAAAAACGCTACAGGAGGCGCGCGATGAAGACAGTTGCAGTGCTGGCATATGCGTTGTTGCTCTTGCCCTCGTTCGGTCATTGCCAAGACAAAGAGGTGCGGGATTCCCACGGCCAACTCGTAGAAACGTGGCGTCAGCATGGCTCGACCACCGAGGTCAGAGACCGCCACGGGACGCTCTTGGAAACGAGGACCCAACGCGGCGCAGACGTCTATGTCCGCGACCGAAATGGGCGGCTGCTGCGCATAGAGACGCTCGAACGATGACCAAGGAAGCGCGGCCAGCCCCAAGATGCTTGCGTGACTTTGGCGACGCGGCGGGGCAACCGCAAGGGGTATCAGGGGAGTATCAGACGCCATGAGAGCCGGTAACGCGCGTTGGCGTGCAGAAGAATTGCCCCGCTGCCCTTCAGGATAGCTGCCTGGCCTTCCGCCCTGCCATCGGCTTCGCACACACTGCGCCGCGCCCCGCACGCTCAGAATCGCCCCTTGGGACCTCGCGCAGAGGGCGACGCGCTAACGAGACGCGGGGTTCCCATTGCGCGGCTTTTCGAGCTCGAAGGCGTCATGGAGCGCCCGAACCGCAAGTTCCGCGTATTTTTTCTTGACCACGCAGGAAATCTTGATTTCGGACGTTGAGATCATTTCGATGTTGATGCCTTCGTTGGCCAGCGCCGCGAACATCTTGGCTGCAACCCCTGAGTATGACCGCATGCCGAGGCCGATGATGGAGACTTTGGCGATGTCATCGTCGCCGCTGATGGCATGGGCGCCGAGCCCGGCTTGGATGCCCCTACATATTTCAAGCGCTTTGGCGAGGTCGGCTTCTGGGATAGTGAAGCTGATGTCGGTCTTTCCATCCGCGCTGGAGTTTTGAATGATCATGTCCACCACGATGTGCGCCTCGGCCAAAGAGGAAAAGATGCCTGATGCGATCCCCGGCTTGTCTTCAACGCCGGAGATGGTGATTTTGGCTTCCTTCATGTTGCACGTGACGGCTCTCACAGATTCTTTTTCCATTTCCACGGTCTCCTCAGTGACAAGTGTTCCCGGGTTATCGTTGAAGCTCGACCTCACCAATATAGGGACTCTGTGAATGGCGGCAAATTCCACCGCTCGTATGTACAGGACCTTTGCGCCAAGGGAGGCCATCTCGAGCATCTCTTCGTACGAGATCGCGTCTAATTTTCTGGCCTTGGAGGTGATGTGCGGGTCTGTGGTGTACACGCCGTCCACATCGGTGAAGATTTCGCAGCAGTCGGCCTTGAGCGCCGCGGCGACAGCGACTGCGGACGTGTCTGATCCACCGCGGCCGAGCGTGGTGATGCTGCCGTCGCGGGCGACCCCTTGAAAACCAGCCACAATGACGATCTTGCCCTCTGCCAGGTCCTTTTCAATGGCCTCTCGTTTCACCTCGTCGATTCTCGCGGCGCCAAAGGCGTCATCAGTGACCATGGGGATTTGCCATCCGCAATAGGATTTTGCCGGATAGCCCATAGACTGGAGGGTGATTGCGAGTAAGGCGATTGTCGTTTGTTCGCCAGTGGCAAGCAGCACATCAAGTTCTCGTTCGTTGGGGATAGGCGTTATTTTCTTTGCCAGTCCGATCAATCTGTCGGTTTCACCGGCCATGGCAGAAACCACCACTACCATTTGGTTGCCTTCGTCTTTGCGCGCGGCAACCTTTCGGGCGACGTTGGCGATGCGTTCCAGATCGCCTACGGACGTGCCACCGTACTTTTGCACTATGAGCGGCATAGGGATTCTCCCTCACACATATAAGGTTGTTTACGGGGATCGCGGCGTACAGCCTCCTCCTCATCGTCAGACGTTCGTCTGTCCCACAGCCTCGAGGACCATGAACTCTCCTGGGCCCATTCCAGGACGATTATGCGCACATTTTCTTCGTTGGCGTGGCGAAGATAAATCCTCAAGGCGTTTTCATCGAGCTTGGGAATTTTTTCAGCCCATTCAACCACCAGCGCGCCTTGGGATTCCTCGACCATTTCCATCCCTATGTCTTCGAGTTCCCCGCGTTCCAGCCGGTACAAGTCCGCATGATACACCGCCACGTCTCCCTGGTACCGATTGATGAGTGTGAACGTCGGGCTATTGATGTCGTCCAGGGGCGTATTGGTCGCTGCGTTGATAAGGCCCTTAGCAAGACGCGTCTTCCCGGTCCCCATGTCTCCGAAGAGATAGACCACGTCGCCTGGCGCTAAAAGCCGGCCGATTTTCCTTCCCAGCTCGATCGTCTCCGATTCCGAGCAGGATGTGATAGACGACGTTTTTGTCTTCAGCGCTGGCATGTCCTTTCTTCTTCGAGCAAGCATAAACAGTCAGACGACGCTCGCCGCAAAAAATCGATCTTTCTTAGCATCATTTTTCGTCCCATGGAAGATCAAATTTGCGACCCCAGCCGCGACCCCGATAGGCGCCTGTCCGCATAGAGGATTGCACGCTGCCTCGAACGGGCGCGCCGTGCATGCGTATATAATATCTCGCAATCTCTGCCGGAATAAGGTTCGCGGCATCGAATTCGCGATTGATTCCGAGCGCCGCTCTATCGTTCAGGGACTGGAGCAGTTGCCTTGCGCGGGGCCGGCGGGCGCGTGTATGATGCTCTGGCAGGAGGGGATGCGAGACCCTCGCAAGGACGTCCTCTTCCCCTACCCTATTGCAGCGTCGAGTACAGGCAGGTAAAGCATGATACGAAGACCCATAGTAGCCGTGGTAAAGACCGCCCCTACATCGGTTCTGAACGATGTCGCCGAAGCCATGGAGAAGGCCCGTTTCACGGATTATCTCGACAAGTCCAAGACAACGATTCTCAAGGACAATATATCGTGGCACTTTCCGTTTTTGAGCGCCAATACGACGCCGTGGCAGCTCGAAGGCGTGATTCGCGCCTTGAAGGATAGCGGCTATCAGGACCTTGTAGCGGTTCAGAATGAAACCGTGGTCACCAACGCGTTCAAGGGGGAGCGACTAAACAAGTACGTCCCGATATTCAAGAAGTATGGGATAAAGGTTCTCTATAACTTCAGGGATTCAGACATACGATGGATACCGTATAAGCCGGCAAAACCCATGAGGGTGCTCGACGACATCTTCCCCGAGGGGATTCGCATCCCGGAGTATTTTATCGGTAAGAATATCGTGCACTTGCCCACCGTCAAATGCCACATCTACACAGGGACCACGGGTTCCATGAAAAATGCATTCGGGGGGCTCCTAAATTCGAGACGACATTACACGCATTCTGTCATTCATGAGACCCTGAACGATCTCCTGGACATCCAACACGAGATTCATACGGGCATTTTCACGGTCATGGATGGGACGGTGTGCGGCAAGGGACCGGGGCCGCGCACTATGGAACCAGTGGAAAAAGACTTGCTGTTGGCATCGGGGGACAGCGTGGCAATTGACGCGGTGGCCGCGTCTCTCATGGGATTTGATCCCATGAATCTCAAATTCATTCGCATCGCCCACGAAAGCAACCTTGGAGTGGGCGCTCTCGATCAGATAGAGATTGTGGGCGAGGACATATCTGGAGAAAAATGGGACTTCACTGTGGGGAACAACGCGGCCTCGCTGGTGGGGAAATTCATCTGGTTCGGCCCCCTCAAACCTATCCAGAAGCTCTTTTTCCGGACGCCCCTGGTGTATCTGTTCGTATTTGGTTCATTTTTCTACCACGATTTCGTGTACTGGCCCTTAAAAGCAAAACCCCAAATGACGGCCTTCAAGAAGACCAGCAAATGGGGAAAGCTCTTTGATGAATACCCGGAAGAATGAAGGAGCGCTACGCCAGACCTTCTGTCCTACACGCCGCGAAAGAATTCACTATTGAGGTGGTCATTCAATTCCGTTCTCACCTGCACACGGACCGCTTCAACGTCTTTCTTCCAGACCTCGATCTTTTCAAGCGCCTCGTTCTCCCATGGGAGGCGCTCCTCCGGCGCTTTCATGAGGATGTCTCTCTCCAGTTCTCTGGGCACAGGACATTCCAGAAGCGCCTGATACCGCTGTCTTATCCGTCGAATGATCCGTAGGAGATTGGCGAGGTCTTCTCTTGACAGCTTGCGAGGTTCCGCGGGGGGGGACTTTCTTGGCACGAGCGAGAGACTTTCGAGTGGGGTTCCTTCTTTGAGCGCCTTGTTAATGAGTTGTTTGAGATAACGATAGTTGCTGTTGAAGTCACCGGGAGGTTCGGGGACTCCAGCGGCCGGATCGGAAAAAGAACGTAACATAACCATACCTCCTACGCTAATGGTAACACCGCGAGCGGTCCGACTTACCGACTCCCGGAAAACAATGCGCAGATAACACGTCCTCTGGCTTTAGTCAACAAGTAGTTTATTTTTTTTTGTTATTATATTGAATCAATACTTGCTTTCTTTTTTGCACATCTTGAGAAACTCGTTGAAGAACCGCATCCGAGGGCTCCCATGGCGGGCTTATACGCCTTCTGGATACTTCTGTCGGAATGAGGCGCGCCGCGGCGTGAACATAATGACTTTCAACCTCTGCGTCACCGCGCCTGATTTGTCATGCCGGACTCGATCCGGCGCCCAGGAAACTCCTCATGAATTCCCACTTCGGAAAGAATGACGTCCAGCGGTTCAACAGGGCAATTCGCGATTAGTATCGAGCATGGCTACAAAAGCTCTCACGCCAGCGCGTTTTGCCAAGGCGGCAAGGCAACAAAGCGAAATATCGAGTCATATGGATCGAGCAGACAGGCCACGCCGAATTCTCCGTTTCCTTAGGGAGCGGCTTTCTCACCTGAGATCGCCGCAGCGCGGCAGCCGCAGTCTCGACGCAAGGCCGCGGGCGTCCACCCGAGCCCGAGCGTATCTTTACATCGGTCAATGGCTGCTGTATGTTTCGCAAAAAATCTGCGGGTGCGGCTGCTTGGGTTCAAGAGAAATTGTTATCAGGGGTGCGCGAGAGCACAACCTCAAGAATATCGATTTGAACATCCCACGGGATCGGTTAGTGGTCATAACCGGTTTATCCGGTTCGGGTAAGTCATCATTGGCCTTTGACACCATCTACGCAGAGGGGCAGCGGCGGTACGTCGAGTCCTTGTCCGCGTATGCGCGCCAATTCTTGGAGATGATGGACAAGCCCGACGTGGATTTGATCGAGGGGCTGTCTCCCGCCATAAGCATAGAGCAGAAGACGTCTTCGAAGAACCCGAGGTCCACCGTGGCCACGGTTACGGAGATTTACGACTATTTGCGACTGCTCTACGCCAGGATTGGGGTTCCTCACTGTTGGGAATGCGGCAAACCGATTCGATCCATGACCATCGATCAGATGGTCGATGCGGTCATGAGTTTGGAGACAGGGACGCGGTTCAATCTCCTTGCGCCGGTGATAACCGGCAGGAAGGGCGAGTATCGAGCGGAGTTTCAGCGCCTCTTGAAAGACGGCTATGTCCGGGCCAAAGTGGACGGGGAGATGGTTGACCTCGCTTCCGAGATTCACCTGGACAAGAATCGCAAGCATACCATTCAGGTGGTAGTGGACCGGTTGCAGGTGAAGGAAGGCATCCAGAAACGTCTGGCCGATTCGCTGGAAACCGCTGTTCGTTTGGGTCAGGGAGTGGCTATTGTCGAGGACACGACGGGCCGCGTCATGGTGTTCAGCGAGAAATTCGCATGCCCGGAACACGGGGTCTCCATCAGTGAAATTTCCCCACGGCTGTTTTCTTTCAACAATCCTTTTGGCGCATGTCCGGGATGCGGCGGACTCGGCGTGAAGATGGAATTCGATCCTGACCTGCTGGTACCCAATCCGAAGTTGTCTCTGAGGGCTGGCGCGGTTGCGGTGTGGGGTTTTCAATCCCCTTTCTTCCTCCAAATGATGGAGTCTTTGGCCAGGCATTATGGATTTGATCTCAAGACCCCCTTCGAAAAACTGCCGGAGGAGATCAGGCATGTCATCTTCTACGGGAGCGGGAATGAACTCATTGATTTTACTTATGAAAGAGATGGCCGGAAGCACAACCTGCGCAAGCCATTCGAGGGGCTGATTCCCAGCTTACAAAGACGCTATCAGGAGCCGCGTTCCGCGGAAAACATAGAACTGCTGCACCAATATTTGCGCGAGGTCCCTTGCGAGACCTGCGGAGGGGCTCGTTTGAAGAAAGAGGCGTTGCATGTCCTGGTGGGCGGCATGGCCATCCACAAGGTCACGGCCCTCTCGGTAAGTGAGGCGCTGGCGTTCATGAAGGACCTCTCGTTGGACAGCCGACAGGCGGCTATTGGAGAGAGGGTAGTCAAAGAAATACGTGAAAGGCTCGGGTTCTTGGAGAAGGTCGGCCTGGGCTATCTGACCTTGGATCGCTCCGCCGCCACTCTTTCCGGCGGGGAATCGCAGCGCATAAGGCTTGCCACGCAAGTGGGGTCGTCCCTCGTCGGCGTGCTCTACATACTCGATGAACCGAGCATCGGGCTTCATCAGAGGGACAATCAGCGGCTCTTGTCAACTTTGATGGCGCTGCGCGATCAAGGCAACTCGGTGATCGTCGTCGAGCACGATCCGGAGACTATTTTGACGGCTGACCACATCATCGACATGGGGCCTGGGGCCGGCCGTCTCGGCGGAGAAATCGTGTTTCAGGGCTCTCCCGCAGACATTCTCCGCTCCGAGACCTCCCTGACGGGACGGTACTTGTCTGGCAAAGAGCGCATACCGGTTCCGAAAGTCCGCAGAACCCCTTCGAAGAAAAAACTCCGCATCGTAGGGGCCAGGGCCAACAATCTCAAGAATATTACCGTCTCCATTCCCCTTGGTCTGTTCACGTGCGTGACCGGCGTGTCAGGCTCAGGCAAGAGCACGCTGGTGATGGACATTCTCCACCAAGGGCTCTCGCATCACCTGTATGGATCGCGGACAAGACCCGGCGCGCACGACAAGATAGAGGGGATTTCCTTTATCGACAAAGTGATTCACATAGACCAAAGCCCTATCGGCAGGACGCCTCGCTCGAATCCAGCGACGTACACGGGTCTGTTCACCTTCGTGAGAGACCTTTTCGCGTCGTTGCCGGAGTCCAGGATGCGCGGTTACAAGCCGGGCAGGTACAGTTTCAACGTCAAAGGGGGACGTTGCGAGGCCTGTCAAGGCGACGGCATCATCAAGATCGAGATGCACTTTTTGCCCGATGTGTATGTGAAGTGCGAGGCGTGCAAGGGGCAACGATACAATAGGGAAACGCTCGACATCAGGTACAAAGGGAAAAACATTGCCGACGTGCTCGACATGACGGTGAATCAAGCCGCTGATTTCTTGGCGAATATTCCTTCCATCGCCAACAAACTCAGGACGCTGCAGGACGTCGGTCTTGGATACATCAAACTCGGCCAGTCCGCCACCACGCTGTCCGGAGGAGAGGCCCAGCGCATCAAGCTCTCCCGCGAGCTCTCAAAGCGGAGCACAGGCAGGACCCTCTACATTCTCGACGAACCCACCACGGGTCTCCATTTCGCCGACGTGCAAAAGCTCTTGGACGTGCTCCAAAGCCTCGTGGATTCAGGGAATACCGTGGTTGTCATCGAGCACAATCTCGATGTGATCAAGGTCGCCGACTACGTGATCGATCTGGGGCCAGAGGGAGGAGTCGATGGAGGGTACGTCGTCGCCGCGGGGACTCCGGAGGAGTTGGCGGCAAATCCGGCATCCTATACAGGATTTTATCTCACGGAAGTGTTAGCGGATAAAGATGGGGGTTATCGGCTGTTCAGTGCGCCGCCCCAGCCGGCGAGCCGCGCCGCTGACGTCCGCAACAACTCTGCCAAAAAGAGGGCCGCGACGCGCCTTCCTCGCAAGAAGCCAGCATCGGACGCCGCATTACCTCTCTCAGCAGACGAGGCGCTTCCCGCAGCAAGGAATGCGTAGCCGCGGCATCATGGTGGCCGCGCATGACGAGAAGATTGGTCCTCGTGGCGCGCGATGATCGACGCTCGATTCCTTTACTGCGCAGTCAACGCGGCCACAACGTCGCTGAAGGACGCGTCGCGAGATTCCTGTTGTCTGCGGCGATTGTGCGCCTGCAAGCCTTTGCCATTCTCGAGGAACTATACCCCTTCTCGACATTTCTTTCTGAATGAGGCACGCGGCCTGACCAGCATGACTTTCAAAGTCTGCGTCGCGGTGAAGACGTGATGAATCAGCAGCGTCACGGCGCCTGTTATGTCATGCCGGACTCGATCCGGCGCCCAGGAAACTGACCATGGATTCACACTTCCGTGGGAATGACATGCAGGGGAGCGACAGCGCAATTCGCGATTATTTTCGAGAATGGCTATATCCTCGCCAGGTCAGGCCTCTCTCATCACGCCTTTTGACCACTCTTTTCCAGTTCGATCTTCTTGAGTTCCTTTCGCAGGATTTTGCCGACCGCGCTCTTGGGCAGCGAGTCAACAAATTCTACATACTTCGGCACCTTGTATTTCACGAGATTCTGGCGGCAATATTCGATGATTTCTTCCTCAGTCGCGGTCTCGCCCGGCTTCAACACCACAAAGGCTTTGATGCGCTCGCCGGAATATGCGTCAGGGACGCCTATCACACACGCTTCCACCACTTTCGGGTGTGCGAACAGGACTTCGTCCACGTCTCTGGGATAGATATTGAACCCGCCAGATATGATCATATCTTTCTTGCGGTCCACGATGCTCAGGTATCCTTCTTCGTCCATCACTGCGATATCTCCGGTCAGGAGCCACCCATCCCGCAAGGCGATGGCGTTTTCTTCAGGGCGATTGATGTACCCGCTCGTGACCTGGGGACCTTTGATGCAAAGCTCTCCCGGCTCGCCAATCGTTGTAATCTCCTTGTTGTAATCGTCCACATCCACAAGCTTGACGAGGGTGTTGGGCAGCGGGAGTCCTATGGTTCCCGGCTTGGTCTTCCCGCCGAAGGGGTTGATAGTTGCCACCGGCGATGTCTCCGTCAATCCGTACCCCTCGCAGATCTGCGAACCGGTGAGTTGCTCGAACCGTTTTATGGTTTCAAGAGGGAGCGGAGCGCCGCCCGAAAAACATCCTCTCAGAGAGCTGATGTCGTATTTCTTGAGGTCTGGAAAATTGATCATCCCATTGTACATGGTTGGCACCGCTGGCAGGTAGGTTGCCTTGTATTTGGAGATGGCCTCGAGCATGCTCTTGGGTTCTGGCTTTGGCACGAGCACATCGCCGTATCCATAGAAGATGCCCATGTTCATGGCTGTCGTCATGCCGAAGGAGTGGAAAAATGGCAAGCATCCTACCACAATTTCGTTCCCGTCTTCGAATTCCGTGAACCACGCCCGGATTTGTTGCACGTTGCTGGACAGATTTGCGTGGGTCAACTGCACCCCTTTGGACACGCCCGTGGTGCCGCCCGTGTAAAGGAGAAACGCGGTGTCCTCCCACTTAGGCTTGTAGGGGTCTGCAATAGGTTGATACTTCTTGATGAGATCCATGAACTCATGGACGTCTGGGGCTGCAGGCGTCTTGAGATGCATACCCTTTCGGACGAACGGGAAGAGTTGCTTGAGGGGAAATGGCAGAAAGTCTCTGATATGGCATGATATGATTTTGGTGATTCCTGTCTTGCTGCGGAGATTGATCATTCTTGGGACAAGTACGTCAAGGCACACCAGGTACTTCGAACCGGAGTCATTGTATTGGTGCTGGAGCTCTCTATCGGTGTACAGCGGATTGTTGAGGGCCACTACCGCTCCCGCCCTCAGAGCCCCATAGCTCGCGACCACGGTCTGCACGATGTTCGGCAGGAGCAGAGCGACTTTTTCTCCGGGTTTGACCCCAAGCGCACGCAACGCCGCGGCAAAACGTGATACCATATCATCGAGCCGGCTGAATGTGATGGTCGAGCCCTGGAAGAAGAGCGCAGGCCTTTCAGGAAACCTTTTCGCCGTCCTGGAAAGCGCCTCTGGTAGGGTAATCTTTTCAAACTCGATTTCCGCGGGCACTGATTTCGCGTAGGATTTGAGCCATATCTTGTCCATAATGATCTCCTTATGTGAGGGAACAGAATGTGGTATGAAGACAGTGGTTATAATATATTTTAACATCAGTCTCACGTTTTCCCAAAATAAAAAAGAGGGGAAACGCATGGAATAACTTTTATGCCGGCGGCCAAAGACACAGAAGAGATTGCGTGGCTTCCCTCGCAACGATGCAATAGCGTCCCTCTCGTCATCCTCCGCGCGGCTGAGAAGACAAGGCAATCGCAGCTCACGTCAATCCAGGAGAGAGGCCGCCGCGAAATGGGCTGTTTTTTTCGAGACCTGCCAGAAGCTCCCCTGGCGCCATGGTGGTTAGACCAATGAGTACATGGAAAATCATCATTCGTGAATGCTTGATCTTGATCGGGGCTGTTTCGATTTTCCCTGCGCTCGTTTTTGCGCTTATGGCGCAGCAGCATTCGTGGGATGCGTTGTTGCAGGGCGCGCTTCGAGAAGTATTGTCTGGCGCCATCTATTCGCATCGGACGCCGGATGGCTTGTGGGTTCGCCTCTTGGCGCCCTATATCTTAGTCCAGTCCATGCGTGCATGGTACTGGTCGCAGAGGAGTATAGTCGGAAGAAGGTGGGCGCATCTCTATTTTTCCGTGGTCTTTGCAGGGGTTGCTTTTTGGTCGCTCTGGGCCGCGTGGGATCTCTTCCATTTCATGTCAGCCCTCGGAGATATGCCGGCGGAGATAGGACAGTTTTTTGAACTCGAGGGTTCGAATCTCGTAATCGGCCTCGGCGCGGTTTTTTTGAGCGTCCATTGCGCCCGGGTCTTCCTCAATCCTTCTCAAAAAAGAGATTCCTCGGCCTAGACGATTCCCAGCTTTTCGTTGATGATTTTGAGCATTGCGATATTTTCGGAGTGGCCAGTGAGTTTGGCGATGATCTTGCCGATAAAAGGTCGCCCGAGGAGATAGAAGTCGCCGATAATATCGAGGATCTTGTGTCTCACGAACTCGTCGGGAAACCGCAGAGGCGGGTTGATCACCTTTTCGTCATCCAGAAGGACTACGTTGGACAGACGTCCGCCTCCTGCCAGCCCCATCTCGTCCATCATCCGCATGTCCTTTACAAATCCAAAGGTGCGCGCAGGAGCGATTTCCGTCTTAAAAAGGTCAGGATTCTCGCATCTGAAGACCAAGCGCATGGCGCCCACGGGCGGGGGATACTCCAGAAAGTAGTCTATTTCAAGACAGTCTGACGGCTCGACTCGAAGGCTTTTCGAGCTGCCCGGCGGCAGCGGCAGCTCAATGGGCTCGACAATGCGGATCGGATCGATCGTTTCGTCTTGGGGGATAATTTCTGCGTTTTCCACGAGGCCGCAGAAATCCACGGCTGACCCGTCCATAATAGGGACTTCACCAGATATTTTCACCAGAAGATTGGTGAGCCCATACACGTGGAACACTGCCATGAGGTGTTCAATTGTCCGCGCCAAGAGCCCGTTTTTTTTCAGACTGGTGCTGAAATCAGTGGACTCGACATACGTGAGGAGGGCCGGAACGGTCCCTCCTGAGGTGATGTGTCCAAAAACGATTCCAGTTGACGGCGGCATGGGCGAGATCGTCAGCCCGGTTTTCACCCCAGAATGCAGACCTTGTCCGTACATCACGACCCGACCCCGCAGGGTCTTTTGGACATGCAAGTCGGAAGGCGAGACGTTTTTTGCCGATGGCTGCCACGAAGCCGGTGGGGTATTTTCGCTGACGAGAGGCGCCGAGTCCTCAGGGCCGGCGACCACGGCAGCGCCAGCCGGAACCCGCTCCTGAGCCCCAACAGACAGCGAATAGCCGTCTTTGGGTATGAGGAGATCGTTCACCTGAATATAGGGACCTGCCGCTGTCATGGCCACGTGTTCGATGAGTATCTTCAGTTCCTTGATATTGCCGGGCCACGAGTATTCGCAAAGCCGCTTCATCGCTTCTTCATTTACGCCGACCAAATGCCGGTCAAATTCAGACGCCGCCTCCTCGAGAAAGTGCTGCACGAGCAGCGGCACATCTTCTCTGCGGTCTCTGAGGCTGGGGACGCGAATGGTCTTTTGACCAAGTAGATCGGCAAGACGTTCAGGAAAACCGTTGTGTTTCACGAGATCGCTCGGTTCCAGGAGGGACGTGGAGACAATTCTTAATTTACTGCCCGAGTGAGGGGCGCCATTGTCGCAAATTTGCGGTCCGAGCGAGAGGATCATGTCTGCAAACGTCTCATAAAGCGATTCATGCAGCTTGTCCACCCTCACGAGGAGAAACGTTCCCGGATCTTTTCGGGCATTTTCTGCGAGCGGCAATCGAGTCCTACAAGCCAGCATCACGTCTTCGATATTTTCCGCGGAGAGCGCTCCGCACCGCAGTTTCACCAGTGTGTTGCGGTCTCTACCTCCCTGATGATGGACAAGACGCGCGAGAAATTCTTTGCCTGTGCCTTTTTCACCGACAAACCACACGTTGTAGGGAGCGCGTGAAGCCTCCGCTATGGCCTTCTTGAGCTCCTGGGCCAAATGCGACGTCCCGATAATGACGCCAGGATCGTTCGTCCGTGATTCACGCGTTCGTTTGGCACTGGAACGTCCTGATATCGCCTTGTCAACGATGTGAAGCACATCCTCGAGGTTGAGCGGCTTTTCCAGGTAATCCGTGGCACCCAGTTTGATTGCCTTGACCGCGGTCTCGATGGTCCCATGTCCGCTCATCATGACCACGGCGCAGTCGGGATCAATTCGCTTGATAGCCTTCAGCGTCTGCATCCCATCAATCCCTGGAATCCATATATCCAGGAACACGACATCCGGCGAATCGCTCTGCACTATGTGGATTGCTTCCTGTCCATCCCGAGCAGTAAGCACCTCATGATTTTCGTCAGACAAAATTTCAGTGAGCGATTCGATAATTTGTTCCTGATCATCCACGACGAGAATGCGGCCTTTTTTCATGATAATTGCAGCCTTAATTTCCTTTCTTGCCGCCTTTGCAGCCCGCGCTGGGGCGCGAAAAAGGTTCGTTCGATGTCAATGCTCAGGCCTGAACCACGAACGGCTTCGCGCCGAAGATTGTGTACATACCATATTCCAGCCTGAACTCAAGGACACTTTCACGAAAAAGGACATCGAGGGAATCGCGCATTCCCGCGAAAGATTTCGCCGCCGGGAAGAGATCCGAGGAGCGGAAAATTGCCGATAAAAGCCCTACGCCGGTCATTTACGCAGGGTAAAGTCTTTCTTTTCGGGGTCGTGCGCCCTGATGAGATTCTCGATCACTACCATAAATGGCAAGCCGCTGAGCTCTTCAGGTATCCTCTTGCCCAGGAAAAAAATAGCGGGAGTCGAATCCAAGCCAAGTTTCAGCCCCAATTCGATGTCTTGGTGAACTTTTTTGTCTGCGGCCGAATTCACCTCCATCAGTTTGCGAAACTTACTTTCTTCGAGTCCCAATTGCGAGGCGAACGTGAACCACGGCTTGGTCCTGAGGTTGGACTGATGAGCAAAAATCAGGTCCGCATATTTCCAGTATTCGTCAGCCCCCCCCATGAGAAAGGCGGCGTAAGCCGCTCGCGCGGCTTCGCATGCGGAGGGATGGAGATTTTTCGACAGCTTTTTGTTGCAGTCTGTGGAGAGGGGAAAATTTTTCAGGGTCAATCGCAAATGTTCTGGGTTGATATCCACCATGGCGTGAAGAAATAACTCTTTCCTTAGACAGACTGGGCATTGGAGGTCCGTGAACATGACAATGGGATATGTGGCCTGGGGCGACCCATAGGCGGGGTCGGCGCCGTCCACGGGCACGTCGTAAGTCGGGGAGGCTTGAATCATGGCTGTGGCCACGTCCGGGTTGTCACGGAGTTCGTCGTACTTATGTGTGACCTTTTGCAGGACCAGCGATTTCTCCACCCATTGGGCCCCGGCCATGACCGCAACCGCCGCGAGGAGAGCCGAGGTGAGCACGCAGATTCCCTCTGCCGGCGCAGCCGCGGACCGCGCCTCCAATTCCGCCTTTTTGCGCCACATGACTGCGAAACCAAAACTGAGCGCGGCGAGATTGACCACATGCACGACGATGCACCACGTGCAGAGGAAATCCTCTTTGAAGATCATGAGATAAGAGAAATAGGCGCTGAAAGAGATGGCCACGCAGAGATACCCGACGATGCCCGTGAACGCGATCTTTCTCAACCGCGTGATGAAAAGTCCATGAGCAGACAGCCAAAAGAGGATCACAAAGCCGCACAACCCCACCACGGATGACGGAAAATACTCGAAGAGCACGGCCTCGGGGGTCTGCAACACCGCATCGCAGTTCACCAGGGCAGAAGCGCGGCAAAGCGGCGATTCCGCGACCGCCCCTGACTCGACCGCCAAAAGCACATGACGGTAAGTAAGAAATCCCGTGGCAAAGATGCCCACGAGGGATGCAGCAAGGAATATCAGGAAGATGGCCGCGCCCAACACAGGGGCATTTGGCTTCCGTGACGCCCCTGCGCGGCTTTCCGTGGGCCCCGCTGCCGTACTCACCTCGAGATCTCCACACAGGCATGGAAGGAAAGGCTTCGAGGAAAATGGGCGGACCGCTTGGCGCGGATTGTCAGCCTCTGCATCTGCATTCTCGAATCATTTCTCCCAATCTTCTACGTCAGCTCGACGAGGATCCAGAATGGTCACCTTCGAGTTTTTGAGCGCAAGCCATTTCTTACATTTTCTGCACTGAATGCGCACGCCCGTTTTCTTCACCAGTTTTATCACCGGGATTTTGCAGTCGTCACAAATGATTTCAGCGGTTTCCAATGAGTCCAGCGCGTATGCTTCCCATATTTGGCCGCTTGCGGGTTCAATTTCCATGAGCTGTTTGACTGCTTCGACCATGGCTGCAGCGTCTGAGGCGGAAAAACGATCCTTGGCGCAGGTCTTCTCGACCGTCTCCACCAGAGCTTTGTAGCGTTTGCTTTGCGCATCGGGACGGCGAGGACTTCGTTTTTCCCGGAACCACTTCATTTGCTGAGGCTTGCCCGGGGCGGAGACCTTGGCTCTCAGGGCCTTCAGTTTTTCCGGGTAGGTTCTCAGGTACCAGACGACGAAGATGATGACCCAAATGCCCACGCCTATGATCAGTTCCATTTCCCTACGCTCTTATCATGTTCGACGTCGCGCGTGATCGAGACAGATGCATTTCTGAGCCTGATTGTCATCATGCGCCCAAGAGGCCACGAACGTCTGCATGCCCTTGTGTTTCCATAAGCCGAGGGGGTTGGTTATGGTAGGCGACAATGTAACATTCACCTTTGAATACTGCAACCGGTTCATTGTTTACTCCTGAGATACTTCCTAACCCGTTGACTTTAGCGGTTCTTTTGTATAATATAGGATTTCAGCGTAGTCGAGCCAAAAGAATCGAGAAGCGGTTGCACGCGCGAGAGGCAGAGTATGGTCTCTTTTTTTGAATTGGTTAAGTCAAAATTATTGAGTCGTACCCCAATGCTCAGGGATAACATGACGGACTTTCATATTATTTCTGATGGCGCTTGGGACGGCGCGGTCAAGGAAGAAGACATTCCCTGGGCCATCGTATTAGACGAGGTTCATGCGCCTGAACCGCCTCACACGGCGGGGACGGACGAAGCCAGCCTGGAATGGGGATTGCCAGCCCCTGTTCTTTTCGCGTTGTCCTTCCTTCTCGCTCTTGCCGTCTTCTGTTCAGCGGACTAGTTTGCTTGACAGCAATGGCCTCTTCTTGCTACAAATCAACAGTTATTTTGTCCTAGCCTTACATAGATCGGAAAACTTTCCAAAAATAGGTCGCAGCGGTAGGATGACCCGGGATGGCGTACTCCATGATTTCCTTCCCGAAGGCTTCGTTGAGCGCCAAGATGTGAGCGGTTTTGGCGCCTAATATAACGTGAAGAGGAGAAAATGCCGTGAAGGTCCTGGTATCGGACAACCTGTCGGAGTTGGGTGTGCAGATATTCCGCGAGTCAGAGGGCATCGAAGTCGATGTGAAAGTTGGCCTCAGCCCAGAGGAACTCAAGGCCATCATCCACGAATATGATGGTCTGGCTATCAGGGGAGCCACGAAGGTAACGGAAGAAATCATAGGAGCAGCCGAGAAACTCAAGGTGATTGGACGAGCCGGGACGGGACTGGACAATGTCAACATTCCTGCCGCGTCGAAGCGAGGCATTGTGGTCATGAATACGCCCGGCGGCAACACAGTGACCACAGCCGAGCACGCCATCAGCATGATGATGGCGCTCGCTCGCAACATCCCCCAGGCCGACCACTCCATGAAACAGGGCAAGTGGGAAAAAAAGAAATTCTCTGGTACCGAGATATTTAACAAGACCCTTGGGATCATCGGTTTGGGGAAAATTGGGTCAGTGGTCGCGGACAGGGCCGTAGGACTGGGAATGAACGTGATCGCGTACGATCCTTTCCTCTCCGAGGAACAGGCGAAGCAGATGGGCATCAAATTGGAATCGTTAGACAATGTCTTAGCCCAGTCACATTTCATCACGCTGCACGTGCCGTTGACCGACGAGACTCGAGGTCTCATAAATGCCGCAAACATAGCCAAAATGAGAGACGGCGTCCGAATCATCAATTGTTCGCGAGGACCTGTGGTCAATGAAGACGACTTGGCGGACGCCATAGAATCAGGCAAAGTGGCAGGCGCCGCCTTGGACGTCTATACCAAGGAGCCGCCCGGTTTGACGCGATTGATCTCATTGGACCGGGTCATATGCACGCCTCATCTCGGCGCCTCGACCCAGGAAGCTCAAGACAACGTCGCAGTAGCGGTTGCAACGCAAATCAGGGACTATCTCCTTTACGGGACGATCAGGAACGCGGTGAACGCCCCTGCAGTATCCGGCGAGGCTTTGGAAAGACTCAAACCTTACCTGGACTTGGCCCAGCGCCTGGGGTTGTTTCTTGGTCAGACCATCCAAACCGGCATCAAGAGCGTCGAGGCGCATTACTGCGGCGACGTGGCCGACATGGAACTCAAGCCAATTACTACCATTTTCCTGACCGGCCTGCTTACCCCCATCATGAAAGAAGACGTAAACCAGGTAAACGCCCCGATGGTCGCTGAGGAACGGGGCATAGTCGTTTCTGAGACCAAGGTCAAAAAGTCGGAGGATTTTGTGTCTCTGCTTCGCTACAAGGTTGCTACAGAGAGGCAGGATCATCTGGTGGAAGGTACACTTTTCGGAAAGGCAGAGCCTCGTATGGTCACCTACGGCGGTTTCCGAGGCGAATTCGATTTATCAGGCGAGCTTCTCCTTATTCGAGCCATCGACAAGCCGGGCGTCATTGGCAGGGTTGGGGCAACCCTTGGCGAGAATGGCATCAATATCTCGCACTTTCAATTCGCCCGTCAGAGGCAGGGGGGCGATGCGCTGCTGTTCCTGAACACGGACATGAAGGCCGATCAAAAAACCATCGATCAGCTTTCCGCATTGGAGAATGTGCTCTCCGTGAAGCGACTCGCCATATAGTTGAGGATCGGCAATGCTGAATATTCGAGACCTATCCCGACCGGAGCTTCCCAAGCAGGATAATTACGAGCAGGCGCTCCGGTTGGGACTGGAAGCCCTCGAGCGTAAAGACCCTGGCAGGGTCGCAGCCAAGGCGGGTTGTGAATTTACCCAAAGGACGCTCATTCTGCCTCATCTTGACCGCTCCATTGCATTCGAACTCGACTCGAAGAAGTTTACCGTAAGGGAAACAGGCGAAGAGGCCCCGATTTGGCTGGCCATCTTGGCCCTGCACTATTTGAACAACGCAGACGGTCAAGCGCCAACTGGCGTGCTCAAGCATTTCAGAGAATTCAAGGAGGGACATTTTTACGAACCTGCGTTCAACAGGCGAACAAAGAACATTCTGGTGCAGGCGTTCGGAGACCATCCCGAACTCATGACCAAGGCAGCGCTCAAACTGCGCGGCAAGCTGCTTGGCACCGGCGATGCGGCCGCGGAGCTCCCCTACTTCCCGTACATCCCTATCACATGCATAGTATGGCGAGGCGACGAGGAATTCCCCGCCGAGGCAAGCGTGTTATTCGACGAGACAGCCAATCTCTATTTCAGCGCTGAAGACATGGCGGTGGCGGGCCAGATGGCGGTGTTGGAACTGCTCAAGGCATCTCGAGAATGAGCTTCCTTCCGAAGATGACAATGCGCATAAGATGAAGAGGGAACAATCAGTAAAGATCTTTGGAAGGTGAAGAAAAATGAAGATAGCAGTGTCCGGCAAAGGGGGAGTAGGCAAGACCACGTTGAGCAGTTTGCTGGCGAGATATTGGGCGCGCAAGGGCTACCGAGTTCTGGCCGTCGACGCGGACCCCGACGCAAATTTGGGATCAGCGCTCGGGATTGACACCACAGATATCACTCCGATCGCAAAAATGGAAGACCTCATCCACGAACGCACGGGGACTCGACCAGGGACGGTGGGCGGCTTCTTCAAGATGAATCCCCGGGTGGACGATCTGCCAGAGGCGCTGGGCAAGGAAAAAGACGGCGTTCGGCTGTTGGTGATGGGAACGGTGAAGAAGGGCGGCGGCGGCTGCATTTGTCCTGAGAGCGTGCTCCTGAAGGCCCTCATCAACCACCTTGTCCTCTATCAGAAAGACCTCGTGATCATGGACATGGAGGCTGGCATTGAACATCTCGGACGTGGGACCGCGCAGGGCGTCGATCGCCTTGTCATCGTGGTGGAGCCGGGCCGGCGGAGCTTGGAGACAGCAGTAAAGGTCAGGCAGTTGACGGCGGACATCGGTCTATCGAGGGTGGCGGCAGTAGGCAGCAAAGTACACGACGCCTCGGAAGCTGAATACCTTGAAAAAAACCTCGATGGCATTCCGCTCATCGGCATATTGCCTTACTCCAGGGAAATAGCTGTCGCAGACCTCGAGAATAGACCGCCTTCGCTCGATGACCCGGAGATCTTCCCAGCCATAGAAAAGATTGCGCACGCCTTGGAAGAGCAACAGGCGTAGCGATGAGAATAGTCACGTGACATGCCGCGGCGTTTTTCAAGAGACGCCGCGACTTGTGAGCCAGGCTATGTGAAATCATATTCAAGAGGAGGTTTGCATGTCTGCAAAAATCATCAGCGGCAATGAAGTGTCTCAACAACTCAAAGACGAGATGAAACAGGAAGTCTTGGAGCTCAAGGCCCAAGGGCTCGAGCCATGCCTCGCGGTTATCCTCGTGGGCGACGACCCGGCTTCAAAGGTCTATGTGTCGAATAAGAAAAAAGCGTGTGAATACATTGGCATACGGTCCCTCGAGACGAGGCTTCCTGCGGAAACCACCACTGAGCAGCTTTTGGAAGTGATAGACGGATACAACAAGGATAAGACGGTGCACGGCATCCTCTGCCAGCTTCCGCTCCCAAAGCATATTCCTGAGACAAAGATTTTGAGATCGATCTACCCTGAGAAGGATGTGGACTGTTTTCACCCGTACAATGTGGGGCTAATCAGCATCGGCGAGGTGAGATTTCTGCCTTGCACGCCGGCTGGCGTCATCGAGCTGATCAAGCGCGGGGGATTCAAGACTGAGGGACAAGACGTCGTCATTCTCGGACGCAGCAACATCGTTGGCCGTCCGCTTTCCAACATGCTGGATCAGCGCGACATGAACGCCACGGTGACCATGTGCCACACGAAGACAAAGAATTTGAAAGAGCGCTGCCGGGCCGCTGACATCGTTATTGCCGCCATGGGGGTTCCTGAATTTGTTAAGGCGGACATGGTCAAGGAAGGCGCGGTGGTGATCGATGTGGGGATCAACCGCGTCGAAGCTCCCGGCACGGAAAAGGGATTCAAGCTTGTGGGCGATGTGGCGTTTGACGAGGTGAAAGAAAAGGCCGCAGCTATCACGCCCGTCCCAGGCGGCGTTGGCCCGATGACCATCGCGATGCTCATGAAAAATACGCTCACCGCAGCGAAGGAAACCATGAAGAAATAGCATCTCCGCGTACACGATCTCGTACATTCTCCGGAATGTATTCACCGACTCCGCAAATCCCCGAGACGTCATTCTCGGGGATTTGTCATGTGAGGATTCCATGGCGAATCTCATACTGATCACTGGCGCCGCTCGTAGTGGGAAAAGCCGGACAGCGCTCGAGGTTGGGGAGCGCATTGGCGGACGCAAGCTGTTCGTCGCCACGTGTCCGCTCATGGATGATGAAGAAATGATGCGCCGAATCCAGCGGCACAAAGAAGAACGCAGCCAGCGCGACTGGGATACCGTGGAGGAACCCTCTGACATTGCAGCCGCGCTGCGCAGTTCGTCGGCCTACGACGTGCGCGTGGTGGATTGCGTGACCCTGTGGGTGAACAATCTCATGTATGACGCGGAGCTCAATGGGCGGCAAGTAGATGAGGACATCATTTCAGCGCGATGCGCGGAGCTGCTGGATGCGTGCAAAGCCCTGAACGGGTCTGTTATTTTTGTCACCAATGAGGTGGGTTGGGCCATCGTCCCGGAAAACGCGTTGGCCAGACGTTTTCGAGACCTCGTCGGTCATTGCAATCGTCTCATCGCAGAAAAGGCAGACAGGGTCATTTTGACGGTGTGCGGCCTGCCCCTTTTTTTGAAGAATGGAGATCGATGATGAGTGTGCTTGAATCTGTCGTTAAGGGCATCACGCCCCAAAGCGCTGCCTACCGTGAAAAGGCTCGTGAGCGGCTCGCGCAACTGACCATGCCTTTCTGGGCGTTGGGGCGGCTGATGGATCTCGCGGTTGACCTTGCGGGGATAACTGAATCCGTGTCGCCGCCCGTTGCGAGGCGATCCGTGGTGGTCTTTGCAGGAGACCACGGCGTCGTCAAAGAAGGGGTGAGCAAGTATCCACAAGAAGTGACATGCCAAATGGTCCGAAACTTCGTCAACGGCGGGGCTGGAATCAATGCCATAAGCCGAGTAGTCGGCGCCAAGGTGATTGTCGTGGATATGGGAACCGCAGGGCCCCTGGATGATCTGGTGAGGGACGGCAAAATTGTTTCACGCCGCATTGGCCCGGGGACGCGGAATATGGCGGCGGGTCCGGCCATGACGAGGGAAGAGGCTCTCGCGTCGGTGGAAGCAGGCATTCGCGTCGCCTTGGAACTTGCCGACCAAACCGATATTTTTGCCACAGGAGAAATGGGAATCGGGAACACCACCCCTAGCAGCGCGATCACCGCGGTCCTCGCCAATCAACCCGCGGCAAAGGTCACCGGACGGGGAACAGGGCTCGAAGAACCCGAATTTCACCACAAGATCGAAGTGATCGAGAGGGCCATAGCCGTGAACGAGCCCCGACCAGACGATGCGCTCGACGTCCTGGCAAAGGTTGGCGGATTTGAGATAGGGGGCATTGCAGGCCTCATTTTAGGAGCTGCTTCTCTGCGAAAACCAGTGCTGTTGGACGGCTTCATTTCTACTGCGGGCGGCCTCCTGGCGCACGCGTTATGCCAATGGTCGGCCGAGTTCATGATCGCGTCCCATCGCAGCGTCGAGCAGGGTCATTCTGTTGCGCTTTCTCATTTAGGGAAAACGCCCCTCTTGGACCTGGATCTTCGGCTTGGAGAGGGAACCGGCGCGGCATTGGCCATGGCGCTGGTCGAGGCCGCCGTCCGAATACTCACCGAGGTTGCCACTTTCGAGGAAGCTGCCGTATCGGGCGCTTTGGGTTAGCCGCGCGGTTCGAGCGTCTTGACACGCGCGAATCGGATTGCTATATATTGATTTGTGACGCGGGGTGGAGCAGCCAGGTAGCTCGTTGGGCTCATAACCCAAAGGTCGGAGGTTCAAATCCTCTCCCCGCTACCAAAAAGACTCCAACAGGCCATGGCAATTCTGCCGTGGCCTTCTGTATTTTTGTAACGTCAGCGGCGGGCGCCGACGAGAGACAGGTTGGGTATGGGACTTCTCGAAACTTGTGTCGGAATGAGGTCTGCATTATGTAGTCCTTTGGCGCCTTCGAGAACCGCGCTGTCAGCTACGACAAGTCACCTGTTGTCATTTCGAAACCAACCGGACTCAAACGAAGCAAGAGGCGGCGACTGAGAAATCTTGGTTTTCGGGCCAAGATTTCTCGCTGAGCTCGAAATGACAGAGACCAGAGCGCCGAGAGCGACCGCCGCCTCGTCCAATTCTTGATTTATTCTGGGAACCGATATAATTGCGTTGCCAAACGGAAACGCCGGAGGTGTTGCGTAATTCATTGATGCGTTTGGTCGCGGCAGATTTGAATGAACCGATCATCGCGCCGATAGACCCGGGGCGCGGTCCGCGTGGTAGGGGCGACGCATGCGTCGCCCCTACGTTTTCGGTTATCACCAAAATCCCGTGGGCGTGGTTAGGCATGATCACGAATTCATACAAATCCACATGTGGAAAATGGGACATTATATTTCCACCTGGCGCTGCTCCAGCGGCGCGTGCTCGGGACCAAACGAGACGGCCACGCGCATCGGGCTGTAAGCCGGGCCGGTCTCCCGAACCCGATCCGCGCTCTCGTCGCTGGGCCGCGTCTCGCCGTCGGCGTTCAGTCAGCGGCAGCCGGGAAGCGACTCCAGACGCGCGAAGCGGATTTATTGCCCGGCCTTGCCCAGGATGCCGGTGCGCAAAAGTTCGTCGCGCCACTCTGACTGGCGCAGCGTCTTGCCGGAGCGGGCGATGGAGGTGTCGGCCGCAAACTCCCTCTCCCCCTGGGAGAGGGCTGGGGGCTGCGCCAGGCGAGAAATTTCCGCAAGGGGAGTCCCTCTCCCCCTGGGAGAGGGCTGGGGTGAGGGCATCATAGATCGCCTGCAACGCTCCCTCGGTATTCTTCAATACTTCGTTATTCCAAAACCTCAACACGCGAATGCCCTGGCCTTGTAGGAACGCCGTGCGCTCTTCATCCCGCGCCAGTGCAGCGGGTTCGTTGTGCTGCCCACCGTCGAGCTCGATCGCTGAGCGGACCTCATGGCAGTAGAAACCAACGACATAGGGTTCAATAGGATGCTGGCGCCGAAAATTGAAGCCCAGGAAACGCCGATCGCGAAGTAAGCACCACAAGAGTCTTTCCGCGTCTGTTTGTTCGCATCTGAGTTGGCGGACAAATTCGAGAAACTCGGGTTCCAGGGCTTTCTTCCCCTCACCCCCAACCCCTCTCCCGGTGGGAGAGGGGAGCAGCTCCTCCACCGATTTGACCGCCGGCGGCGGCAGCGCCTCCACGGTAAAGGGACCGGTCACCCGCACCTTTTTGCGGTCCCCATAGGGCTGGTCGTAGAGCGTTCCCTGCGGCGCATGGCGGGCGATGGCCTCGTCCATTTTCTGCCGCATGGCGCGGCGGGCGGCGTGGAAGGCCTCGAAGGCGGTTCTTAGTTTTGAGTTTTTAGCTTTGAGTTCGGTGGTAAGAACTGCTTTTTCATTCGGACCTGCATCCTCCCACTCAAAACCAGAAACAAACAACTCGAAACTGTGCGGCGCATCCCATTCCAGCAGTTCGTTGACCTTCACTACCTGGCCTGAAGGCATGGTGAAGGTGGCGGAATCCGGCGCGGCGAAGTCAAGTAAGTGTCCGGCCCGACCGCCTTGCATGACCTTGAAACGGGGGTAACCCTCACCCGGCCTTCGGCCACCCTCTCCCGCTGGGAGAGGGTTTTCCTCCCCTCTCCTCATGGGAGAGGGGTCGGGGGTGAGGGCAGGCCAGCTCGTAGTAGTCGAACAGGGCGCTCATCAGGCGCTGCTTCGCCAGCGTGAGCGCCCAGCGCGAAGTGTCGCAGGTGATCCAGCGCCGTCCCCACTGCTCGGCGACGTAGGCCGTGGTGCAGGAGCCACAGTTGTGCACAGCGCAAACCTCCGTGGTGAACGAATGGGCGCCCTCGACTTCCAGGTCGTACACCTCTTCCTCGGAAGGTATTTCCACCACCTCTTCCACGCGCACCGGCGTGCTTCTGGGGCCGTAGAACACCATGTCCCCCCTGGATATCTGCCCTGCCTCAATCCACTGGGCATGTTCAGGTGAGAACTGTTCCTGAGAGACTTCTTGAATAGCCGTGTAAACCCCTTCAAGATTGCGCAGCACTTCCGCTGCCGGAAAACGCACCACTCTGAGGTTCATGGAGCGCAGGAACTCATCCCGAATTTGGTCGTGATCGATCGCGAATGGATCACGTGGGCAGCAGCGCCGTCCACTTCCACCACCAGAGCCGCCTCACGGCAGTAGAAATCGCCGATATACGGGGCCGATCGGGTGTTGTCGTCTGAAGGTGAAACCAGCTCCGTTACCCCGCAAGACACCCCACGATTTATGTTCCGGGGGCGTCATATTCTTGCGGAGTTCCTTACTTCGTCCCCGTAGTGATTTCGGAATGCCGGACCAATCAGCATTTCCACCCAGGCTGTGCGGCCGCTTGTGCGCCAATATCTTGTGATCGACCGTGAGCCACAGCATTTGGTCGCAGAGGTTGTGACGGATGCCGACCATAACGCCTCTGTAGGCTCGCCGAATGACGCGCAGAACGCGGTGAGCTAAGCCATCATGCCCCAGCACGAATTGTCCGGGTTCGATGGTTTCTATGGGGGAAAGAGCCCCCCTTTTCATCCCCCCGTACACGGAAGGAAGCCCCCCTGTCGTCCCCCCGCACACGGGGGGAGGAAGTGGATATCCCGCCAAGGATGCCCCCGCAATGAGTCGTCACCCCGCACACGGGGGGAGGAAACCAAATGGTCTCAGGGGGCGAACACTCTCATGCCCGTCCCCCCGCACACGGGGGGGAAACTCCCTCCCCGTTTACACGGGGAGGGCCGGGGAGGGGCTATTCCCCTCCGCCGCAACGGCCGGGCAGGGGCAAACCCACACCCACGTCCCCTTCCGCACACACGTCGGGTCGAAGACCAGATCGCCCGGGTCGGTGGTCACAAGAGGCAGTGAGCAACAACTTTTGTGCGAGTTTCCGCTACATACCGCTGGTCCGGATTGAAGCCGGCGGTATCGGTCCAGACTTCCGACATGACCTTTAGTGGGTAATCGTCACTGTAATACTTCCAGCGCAGCTTCCGTCCGTCCTGAACCACGCGACCGGATTTCAGTGCCGCATTCATCCCTTCAGGATAGACCAGCTTCCAATGATTGTTTGAAGCAGGTCTGAAAACCCGTCCCTCAAAATTCAGCAGGGTGTTTTCGCTCGGTGGCCCGGCGCTCTCCAAGCTCACCAATTGGAATACTCTCGCTCCCTCTGGCAGTAAAGCTAGATCAGCCATTTGTTGCCGCCTGATCTTGCGGCGAGCGCCATCAGCAAGTCCCACATTGCTGTAAAAGTCGTCTGGCAATTTCTTACCGTAAAGCGGACGGTATTTTAGTTGTGATTTTTCCTTTGCATACCAAATCAAGTAATCGCTTGTTCGTCCGAGCTCATTAGAAACCATACTGCCGGTTTTGGCGAAAGTGATGAGTCGAACAAAATTCCCCGCCCCAAACACCTCATCCATCAGCTCCCGCACATGGTGGACGTTCTCGTCGGAAATCTGCACAAAGATGCTGCCGCTCTTAGTGAGGAGTTCCTGCGCCAGGAGTAGCCGGTCGCGTAAGTAAGTGAGGTAGGAGTGGTGCCTAGCTCCCAGGTGTCGCGGAAGGCGCGGATCTGCTCGGGCTCGGCCGTGAGGTCTTCGTCCTTGCCGTCCTTGACATCGCGCTTGTTCACAAAGGGCTGGGAGGTAGGAGCCGTACTTGATGCCGTAGGGCGGGTCGAGGTAGATCATCTGCACCTTGCCGGCCATGCCCTCTTTTTCGAGGAGCGAGTTCATCACCAGGAGCGAATCGCCGGCGATCAGGCGGTTCGTCCAGCCGTGCTTGTGCTGGTAGAACTCGATGGCCTCGCGCAGAGGTTCCTGGCGCTCCTCTTCGAAGAGGGGCAGTTGTATGCCCTCACCCGGCCTTCGGCCACCCTCTCCCGCAGGGAGAGGGTTTTTGTCGCTCCCCCTCCCTCTGGGAGAGGTCTCGGGTGAGGGTGATCTGCGCGTGTCTATCTTCTGAGTCGTTTGATCAAGCCTTAAGACCTCTGGGAGAGGTCTGGGGTGAGGGTGATCTGCGCACCGCCTCGATGATGGTGCGCGGCTCGATGCGCTCGTGCACGGGGAGAGAGACCGTCGGCGCCTCGAAGGAGGTGTGCTCCACCTTCCCCGCCCAGACCAGTTGCGGGTCCAGGTGCGGGTCGTATTGATAGCGCCTCTTCTTGTGCTCGGCGTCGGGGTCAGTATTGGGCGTGACCAGGCCCACGGGCGGGTTGTTGACGCGCTCCTTGTCCCGATGCTCGTAGGATTCGATCGGGCGCTTGGTGTCTTTCTTCTTTCGTGCCATCAAGTCTCTCCTGTCCGTAATGTCATGCGATCCTATAGGCGGCTAAGGGCAAGCGTTAGCCGCCGCTATGGAGCACAGCGGAATAGCGGTCCGGTGAAGCGCCTTGTTAGGCAGTGCCTTCTTCTGAGCTATCCTTGTTCAACTCAGCTCCACAATAGCGACACTTGATAGCTTCTGATTTAATCAACTCCGCGCAATATGGACACTTTTTCATTGCACCGCTCTCAACAGCTTCTTTTTCTATTACTTCTCGGTTTTTAGGAATTACTAATGCCAAAATAAAACCAAATGGCCCAAGAAGAACACCAAGTGCAAACCAGCCACACCCACTGCGGCCTTTGTTAGGAGCAACGACCGCACTAACAATCCCGAACAGGATCCAGGCTATTATATATACTCCATCCTTCATCCCTCCTACTTTTCGTATTTCTTTCCGCCAGTTGACCAAAGGTATAGTATTTCTGAATAGCCAAGCCTAAAAATCTCTCTATCCGTTATTGGTTCGGCAAGCTTTGCAAGCAACAAGCCTCTGCCGAGAAGAGATACGCCTGCCCCCGAATCTTCAAGCAGCCCATCAGCGGATGCAACAAAAGGGAGACTCAGCCCACTCCGCCAATAGACGATTGTCGCACCTTTTGGAATTGCACCTATGGGTTGAATCACGAATATGCCGCAAGACAGCCTAAAGAAGAGTGCTAGGCCAATCAGGGAGCATACCAGAATGATGATCGTTCGCATTCTCGTACCCATCACTTCGTCCTTTACTGCCTAACTTGTTATTCTACGCAATCTCAACCACCTACTGGTTTACTGTACCAATCAGAGATGTCCCTGTCGAGCAGAAAACAGAGAAAAGAGAATTCCCGCTTTGCATCAACCGGGTACCGGCTAATCAGCCGCTACCCCCTACCTGCCGACCTTTTCTGTGCTAATCAGCCGCCCGTTCCGATCGCGCACATCAACATTGCTGCCGCGCCGCGTCCTTGTTTGCAGCAAACTGCCGCTCTTGTCCCTCACGTACGTTGTGTTTCCCCGCTGGCTCCATGTTTCCACGAGGCGCCCGCTGGCGTCACGCACTTGCTTGTTTTGGGCCCAGACCAAGGGGCACATAAACACAAGGACCATTGCCGAAGCGACTACCAATTTCATGGGATCCTCCTCTCAAAGTAAGGTTTTCATCCTCGCAAAGCTTTTGTAGAGACGGCTGCCGAAGGGTCATAGTCTCCCTGTGTCTCGTGCCGAATTCTATAAAACCAAATTGTCAAATAAGGACAAAAGATGTGGACTTTTTTCTCGGCGTCATCTTTTTTTTCAGCCGAATCCTTGGCGGACCTGACGAACACCATTAGCACGTTTAAAGACTTTGGCTGGTTATCGAAACATCGCGAGAAGACTCCTGGAAGCCTCGATTTTCATGCGAAATGGGACTGAAGCATTACATTCTCTTTTACGGAGATCGCTTCCCTTGGCGGGATCGCTGTGATAAAATAACAGAAAAATATTAGACCAAGAGGTGAGCAGAGGGACATGAAGCCACGGATTGCCTTGATCGTTTTGATAACGTTGGTGGCCGCGGCCGATGCGCTTGCCCAGTGGGGACAACCCCAGGCGCCTGAAAACCAGCCGCTGCCGATGTATGACACTCAGTATCGCGGCCCAATGAACGTGTACGGGCAGCCAGTTTTCGAGCCAGCCCCGCGACAGAACAATGCTCAAGGTCAGCAGACGCCCAATGACGGCATCATTCCCATGGCGGCTTCTGGGCTCGAGGCGTTTGGGAGGTACCTCTGGGGATACCTGCCTGCGCCGGTCAGGGGCGAGGAGCCGCAGATCCTTCCGCCGCCAGGATCGGGGTATGTGGTGCGCCAAGTCGTGCCCGGCATGAACTGATACATACCAATGTTCGACGCCTTTCTCGTGCGCCTCAAACGACTGGGCGCGCGCCGGTGGTTTGAGGCGTCCACTCCTGACTAGCCGCGAGGCGTCTTTTTTCGAAGGGACTACCACGTGTTCACAGACAGCGAATTAGCGCGTGTGCAAACCGTTGCCGCCAGTCTGGCGTCGCCAGTCACGTTGCGCCTCAGCTCCGCCGACACCGGCTCTCAATTTGAATCCAATCTTCGGAACATAGCGCTTCAGATGAATGGCGTGTCTTTGAACAAAATTCGTTTTGAAGAGGTCAATGATTCCCGAGAGTCCTTTCTTCCATTCCTTTCATTGGTCCAGAACGGCGCTGAGCGCATACGGTACTTCGCGGCGCCTGAAGGGCCTGAGCTGGAACCGTTCTTGCAGGCGATCACATGGATCGGAGGCGGCGAACGTCCTTCCAATGGCGCGTCGCGTCAGCACTCTCAGGGGGAGAGCGAGGCGTGCGATGTGTTCGTATTCATTGCTCCCACATGCCCGCACTGTCCCGGGATGGTGCGCAAGTGCTTGAATCTGGCCACGGAAATGGTCGCGATGAGGCTCAGCGTCATAGACGCATTGCATTTCGGCGAGTGGGCAGATCGTTACAAGGTTCAGGCCACGCCCACCATCGTGATGGACGGCGGTTTGACTGTAGTCGGCAATGTGAGCTTAGATGATTTGAGGTCCTACGCCGCGAGAAGGAATGACCCCGCATTCATGACCTTCGTGCTCGAGTCCATGATCAACGCGGGCAGGGCTGAGGCTGCGGCCGCGCTCCTCTGCGAGAGAAATTGTCCGGCGGCCCTCTTGCCGTTGTATGAATCGCCGGTGTTTGCCCAACGAATGGGGGCCCTGGTGGTGATGGAAGAAGCGCTTGCGAGAAACCCGCGCATACTGGATCCCATTGTGGACCACCTCATCTCCCTCACCTCGCACGAGGACGCTGGGCTGCGCGGGGACACTGCGGAACTGCTCGGCAACATAGGCGATCCGCGTGCAACGCCCGCCCTCGAGAGACTACTGAGCGATCCTGATGAGGACGTGAGAGAGGCCGCCGCAGAAGCCCTGGAAAAGCTGCAGGAACAGTAGGGACGCGGTTGTTTTCTACAGCTTCTCGAAATTTCCGCCGGAATGAGGCGCCGCGACGTGAATATGATGACTTTCAAAGTCTGCGTTACGGTTGAGACAGAATCAGTTGATACCGGCGCAGAGCTTGCTCTGTCATGCCGAACTCGGTCCGGCGGCCAGGAGACTGACCATGGATTCCCACTTCCGTGGGAATGACATGCAGCGGGTCAACGGCGCATTTCGCGATTATTTTCGAGAATCGCTATATTACGAATTTTCAGGACGAATCACGCGTTCGATGAAGTGGCCGGCATAGGGCGCTTTACCGTGGGAGAGTTCGAGGGAAGCGAGAACTCTTGACCCCAAAACCAAGATTTCTTTGTCGCCGCCTCTCACTTCGTTGGAGCGCGGCTCCGTGGAAATGAGCAGAGCGGCCTGGCAATCAACGCTGTTTTCGAAAACGCTTACAAGAATTACGTGATGCAGACCTCATTCAGACGGAACTTCCGAGAATCAGTATAAGCGACGCTAAGACGGCTCCGCGGGTCAGGCCGTTTTTTCTGCCGCGTCCTTTGGCGGCGGGGTTTTGCGGCGAGTCCCTGCCTTTGCGCGTTTTGGCTTTTGGGCGGCGACGGTTTCTTTCTTTTGGCCGTCCCCTCCCTCGACCTCTGAACTCAATCCGTTGACGCTCCGACGGCGTTCAACGGTGTCCCCCCTGAGCGCGATCTTCAAGACCTCATCCATGT
>JBMFOE010000040.1:0-34704 GCA_049969795.1 Desulfomonilaceae bacterium | reverse complement strand
CGGGGCTCGGAGGGCGCACGAGGAGGCCTGTACCCACCTGTCCGGCGGCAATCGGGGCGACCCTTTGCGCAAAGATGTTGCACGCGCCCTACTATGTTGATAAGTTTTCGCGGTGAGAAGGGTTGCGGCGCTCCGCCAAGAGCGATGCATCGAACCCGCGCTGAGGAGGCTGAGGACAAAACAGGAGGGCGTCACGTGGAGGAAAAGGATCTCACGGAAAAACAGCGGAGCTGGCTCGAGGCTTCGCGCAAGATTGGTCCTGGGCCCATGACAAAGTCTGAACGCACGCTGTTGGAACGGCTTTATGCTGACATGGAGCCTCGGGAACAACAGGACCTCTATAACTATATTCAAATGAAGTTTGGGGACAAAGAAACAAAGCAGCGCGATTCGGAGGATCAGGCGCCCGACGACCCTATCTCGCGGATGCAAGGAAAAATGTGGAGTGAGCCGTCAGGCGCGTTTAAGAAGGCTTTTGCTACGATCCGCAGAACGACCCCGCCCGGGAGATGATGAGACGGGGTGGCGCTCGTTGCCATACGGTTCCACGGGGTCTCACATGCCAAAAAGAATCAAGGAGATTCAATGCTAGATATAAATTTTATTCGCAACAATGTTGAGGTGGTGAAACAAGGCATCCTGAAGAAGAAGATGCAGATGGATGTGGATGAACTTTTGGACCTTGATCTTCAGTTGCGAAAGACCAAATCAGAGGTTGAGGAATTACGGGCCGAGAGAAACCGACTATCCAAGGAAATTGCAAGCGCACGGGGAGACGACAGGGACCGCATGATCGAGCGGGTAAAGGTTCTCAAGGACAATCTCTCGAACCTGGAACCCGAACTTCGCCGGATGGAGGAACGTTTTGAGACGCTCATGCTCCTTGTGCCCAATCCGCCCCTGCCAGAGGTCCCAGATGGGGATTCCGACGAGGACAACGTTGAAGTGAGGCGCTTTGGCGCGCCGCCGCGGTTCACGTTCCCGCCAAAGGACCATCTCGAGCTCGCGGAAGAACTCGACATCGTCGACATGGGCCGGGCATCAAAATTTTCTGGCGCACGCATGTATGTGCTCAAAAACGAAGGCGCGTTGCTCGAATTCGCCCTGTTCAAATTTGCATTGGACATCTTGGTGGAACGGGGTTATCGACCGATGATCGTCCCTCAACTCGTGCGGCGCCAGGCAATGATTGGGACAGGTTTTTTCCCGTTGGGTGAAGAGGACACCTTTTATGTGGAGAAGGACGATCTGTACCTCATCGGCACGGCAGAGGTTTCGTTGGTGTCCTACCATACGGATGAGATATTGCCAGAGGGTGAATTGCCAAAGCGGTACTGCGGCTATTCCACGTGCTTTCGCCGGGAAGCTGGGTCATATGGACGAGACACGCGGGGATTTTACCGCCTGCACCAGTTCAACAAGGTGGAGCAAGTGACGATTTGCGTGAATGATCCGGCGGTATCGCGGGAAGAGCATTATCGTCTTTTGGACAATGCCGAGGCCATCATGCAGGCGTTGGGATTGCCGTATCGAGTTGCTTTGGCCTGCGGCGCGGAAATAGGCCAGGGACAAGTGCTCAAACATGAAATAGAAACCTGGATGCCGAGCAGGGGTAAGTATTCGGAGACCCATTCTTGTTCATCGCTTCATGAATTTCAGGCTCGGCGGCTCAAGATAAGGTGGCGCGGCAGGGACAACAAGACCCGTTTTTGCCACACGCTCAACAATACGGCTGTGGCGTCGCCCCGAATACTTATTCCAATCCTGGAAAATTTTCAGAATGAGGACGGGAGTGTGACGATTCCGGAAGCGCTGCGCCCCTTGATGAACGGTATGGAGCGCATCGAGCCCAAGAAAAAACCCCGTTAGCGCGGGGTTGCTTCGCGAATGTGTGAAAGACTCCTGAGCAGCGGCTCGGCGCCGTTGAAACGGCCCCTGACGAGACTGCCAAGGGCCGCCGTATTACAAGGTATAAAGCTCTTCTCCGAAGAGCTTTATCCACTGTTCCTTGAGGGCTTCATATGCCTTGGGGACGTCGCTCACGCCGAGGAGCAAAATCGTTCGGTCTGTGCAGCCCGATGCCCCGATGCACGAGTAGAGATACTCGACGTTGACCCCTGCGAGCTTAAGGGGCTTGAGGATAGCGTTCAAGCCGCCCGGATGATGAGGCGTCTCGGCCGCGATGATATGTTGCGTGGCGATGGCATAACCTGCGCTGGCGAGTATGTTTTGAGCCCGCACAGGATCAGAGGCAACAAAACTCATGAGGCCCACATCGCCGTCGGTTCTTACGTTGAGCGCCAGGATGTTGATGCCGTTGCCGCCGAGGAGTTCACTCACCTCTGAGAGCGTCCCCGGCCTATTCTCAAGTCGCACTACAATCTCTTCTACTGTCTTCATGGTACTGTTTTGGCTTTCTTGTTTAGAATGCTGCACGCGGTTACGCGCTGCAGCAGCGTTCCGACGTCTTTTCTGTGATGAACGCTGCGCCCCTTGCGCACGCGTCTTGATTCATCTTGATGATGTTCGATTTTTTTCCTTCGAGCACCGTCTCGATTGCCTTGAACACGGCTTCTTGGGATACGATGCCGGTGACGGCCACCACAGCGCCCAGCATCACCATATTGAGGGACCGGTCATTGCCGAGCTCATGGGCTAGGGAGTTTGCCGGCACATCCACGACATCTATATCCGCGCGGCGGGGACGCTGGCGAATGAGATCGCTGTTGAGGAACATCACGCCACCAGACTTGATCATGTTCTCGTATTTCAGCATCGAGGGATAGTTCATTGCCACCACATATTCCGGAGATGAGGCGACAGGCGAGGCGATTTCTTCGTCAGAGATGACCACCGTGCAATTGGCCGTCCCCCCTCGCACCTCCGCGCCATAGGCAGGCAAGAAAGTGACGTGTTTTTCTTCATGAAGGCCCGCCCACGCGAGCACATACCCCATCATGAGAACTCCCTGACCACCGAAACCCGAGAAAACCGTCTTAAGCAACATCCTTGATCACCTTTGGTTCAAAAAATTTAGACATGGTCTCATCGACCCATTTGACGGCCTGCGCGGGAGTCATTTTCCAATTCGTTGGACAAGGGGACAGGATCTCCACAAGCGAGAAACCGAGGTCATCGATCTGGGTCTGAAACGCCTTCTTTATGGCCTTCCTGGTTCTGAGGATCCCTTTGGGGCTAGACACCGCGGTGCGTTCTATATAGACGCTTCCTGCCGCGAGCGCGAGCATGCTGCTCAAATCGAGGGGATTGCCGTCTCTCAATGGGATTCTTCCTCCTGGCGACGTGGTGGTCACCTGCCCCACCACGGTGGTGGGGGCCATCTGCCCGCCAGTCATGCCATACACGGCGTTGTTGACAAAAATCGCGGTGATCCTTTCGCCTCGGTTCGCCGCGTGTATCACTTCAGCCGTGCCGATCGCGGCTATATCGCCGTCGCCCTGATAGGTAAACACTATCCTGTCCGGCAAGACGCGCTTGATCCCGGTGGCGACGGCAGCGGCTCTTCCATGCGGCGCTTCAGCCATGTCCACGTCAAAATAGTTGTAGGCGAGCACCGCGCACCCCGCAGGGGGAACCCCAATGGTCCGGTCTTGGATGCCAAGCTCATCGATGACTTCTGCCACCAGTCGATGGATGATGCTGTGGCCGCAACCCGGGCAATAATGAAACGGGTTGTCCTTTAGCGACTTTGGTCTCGTAAATACTTTTTCCAAGGTCTTCCTCTCTCAGTCTTTCTTGGCCTCCGCGCCGGATTGCCGTGCGTCGTCAGTCATTACGATGTCTCTCGGCCTTGGACGCAGCCGCGCCTGGACGCGAGAAAAACGTGTCGCGTACACGGCCATACATCCGGCGTCACGCCGCAGAAGCAATCTTGTGATAGTTGCTGGTGATCACCCGCGCCAATTCCTCCGGGGTCGAGACAACTCCGCCGGGGCGCCCATAAAAGACCACGTCGCACCTTGCTTGGGCAGCCAACTGAACATCCTCCACCATTTGACCGGTGCTCATTTCGAAGACAAGTATGCGTTTCACTTTTCTGCTCAGGGCTGCCAGGGATTTTGACGGGAATGGCCACAACGTTTTCGGGCGGAAAAGCCCTACCTTGAGTCCGAGGGACCTCACTCGCGCCACGCCGCCTTTGGCAATGCGTGCGGCAGTCCCGTACGCGGCGACGATCATCTCCGCGTCATCCGTGAGATACATTTCCTGATCCGGAATGGCGTCAGAGATGATGTCGTATTTCCTCACCAGTCGCCAATTCAGCTCCTCTTCCAGGGGCGGGTCGAGCCAAAGGGACCGGATGATTTTGCTCGGGCGTCCTTTCGCTCCATCCAAAATCCAGTCTTTCTTTGGGAGCTGGGCTGGATCGATAGGGTCTGGGAAGCTCACGGGTTCCATCATCTGTCCCATCATCCCGTCGCCAAGTATCATCACCGGGGTCCTGTAGGTATCAGCCAGATCAAACGCCTTGCGCGTCATATCCGCTATCTCTTGTCCGTAGGCCGGCGCCAGAACGATAATGCGGTAGTCTCCATGGCCGCCGCCCTTCGTCGCCTGAAAGTAGTCTCCCTGCGCGGGCGCGATGTTGCCCAAACCCGGGCCTCCCCTCATCATGTTGACGATGACCGCAGGGAGTTCCATCCCTGCGAGGTAAGAAATCCCTTCTTGTTTCAAGCTGATGCCCGGACTCGACGACGACGTCATGACCCGAGCCCCTGCCACCGAGGCGCCTATAACCATGTTGATCGCTGCGAGTTCGCTTTCGGCCTGCACGAACACTGCGCCAGGAAGTTTGGCAAACGCAGACGCCATGTACTCCGGCAACTCGTTTTGCGGCGTGATGGGATAGCCGAAGTAGGCCCTGCAACCGGCTCGGATTGCAGCCTCGCCAAGGACATGCGTCCCTCGCATGAGTACCTTTTTCTCGCTCTTCGTCTTCATTAGCTACCTTCTCGAAGGAAGTCTGGTGTATACCGCATGGACGTCACCTGCTCGCGGCGCATATGGCTGGTTGCGGCTTCTCGATTCACCACGATCCTTACTTTTATTTGTCGGCGCTGACATCCTCGTTGGATTCAGCGGACGCGCCCCTCTTGGTCTCTCGATACACTTCTATGGCGACGTCGGGGCATGTGAGCGCGCAGAGCGCGCAACCGGTGCACTTGCTTTTCCCCGACTCAGGCGCGTTTTCTTCAAGAAAGCATGCTGGATAGTACCCTTTGGTGTTGAGCTCGTCGGAGATTGCGATTTGCTTCATGGGGCATACGAGGATGCATAATCCGCAGCCTTTGCACCGCTCCCTATCTATGGTGATCCGTCCCTTCAATCTCTTCTCCCGTCTTGGACAAATTAACATGCAAACATAACGGTCGTGGTCGAGATTGTCAACAGCGGCGACTCCGATTGTCAACAGTGATACTCTACAAAAGACCTACGATTATGCCTCGTAAGTACGGCGTCTCGCTCGGACGCGGTCCAAAGGCTATGTCGGGTTTTAGCCTTTCTGGAGGGCGCCGCGCCGCGATATTTCCAAGTTGAGCTCCTGTGTGCGGGTCTTTGGTGGAGCGAGGGCGGCTTGCCTGGCGCTCAGGGGGATTTCTCGAGGGACTTGGCCCAGTATTCAAAGTAGCTCTTCCAGAGCGGGTTTCGCGTGAGATCTATAGATTTTTTGAAAAGGAGTACTGCGGATTCTGGTCGCCCGAAGTCCTGGTAGGCGGCGCCCGCCATGGTGATCGACGCCAGGAAATCCGGATCTAATTCCGTGGGCAAGACATAGTTCAGCAATGCGTTCTTGGCTGACGAGTGTTGGAGGAGGTACCCTGTGAACACCGCATATGCAAAGGGGGGCGACAATTCTCGCGCTCGATGCCAATCCAGTATGCCCTGCAAGATGTGTCCGCTCTTGATGAGGACGCTGCCTCGATTTGCGTAGGCCGCATAAAAGGACGGCTCTCTTTGGATTGCTTTTGTAAACAACGCCGCGGCCCTCTCAAATTCCCCCCGGTGGGCAGCGGCCACCCCTTCTGAAAAGGGATCGTGGGCCAACGCCTCGCCATTGAGACAAGCCCCAAGAATGACGAGAAGGAGTACGACGAGATGAATCGTCATGGATAAGCCACGCCGAGCCTCTGTCGAAAAATCACGCCGCCGCGCCTGGTGAGGGTCATGAGCCATCGGGGTCTCTCTAGAGAATCCGTTTCAACGACGAGCTTCTGAACACGGATGCCCTGAAATAATTGTTATTTTTCGTCGTAATGTCGAAAGCTTATATCACTGGCGACCTGGCAATGCAAGGAACTCGCCGTTGCAGCTCTTGCGCTGCCCGGCCGGTTTAGGTATAGATAGGCGTTACCCCCTGCACGGGGGCGCTTAATTTTTTTGGGGGTCGGCATACCGTAAGGCCCAGCAGGGGCGTCCGAAAAAAAAGTCTGTACGATCCAATCGTGATGAACAGCACAGAGAGCCTCGAGACGCAGTCCTTGAACTTTAAGGACCGAGAGGCAACCTTACCAAAAACTTGACGTTAAAGGAGTGAACTGAATGAACGTTTCTAAAGCTGCTTTTTCCTTGTCTTCTGTCCTTGGCAATGCAAGAGGCTCCGGCGCGTACACCTTTTTTGGCGTATTGATCCTTGTCATCGCTCTCGTCGTTGGCATTTTCGTGTTTCCATGGGGCGATGTGTTTCGTGGAAGGACCAACCCTGATTTCGTCGCGGCCAATGAGGCGATGGCTCGAAATCAGTGGGACAAGGCCATAACTCTTTTCGACAGATGCATCAAAGCCGATCCTGATGACTGGGCAGCCTATGTGGGCCGGTCGCGTGCCTACGTTGGTTCAGGAAACCTCCAGCGCGCGCTGGAGGACGCCGGCAAAGCGCTTCAGAAGAAGCCGGACAGCTCCCTTGCCTATGGGCAACGGGGAATTGTGGAAAAGGTGCTTCAGAAATACGATGAAGCGCTGCGAGACTTCACGGAGGCTATCAAGCTAGACCCTGGCTATGCGTGGGCGTACGCGCAGCGTGCGGACATCTATTCCCGACAGCAAGACCAGGAAAAGGCGTTGCAGGATGCCAACAAGGCCATTCAGCTCAAGCCGAATTTTGTAGAGGCGCTCCGGCTGCGAGCCTGGATACTAAGTAGAATGGGCAAGTGCAAAGAGGCGAACGAAGATTTCAAAAAGGTGGAAAAGCTAAGCCCTAACGATGCATGGTCCATGCAGGACAAGGCGTGGTTTCTGCTCACCTGCCCTGACGAAAGCCTCCAGGATCCCTCTAAGGCCATGGAGCTGGCAAAGAAAGCCATCGAGTTGACAGAGGGAAAAGACGGCGTGATTTACGAAACCATCGCCGAGGCTTACTTTAGGCAGGGCGACGCGCTTAAGGCGGCAGAAAGCCAGCGAAAGGCCATTGAACTGGGATCTAAAAAGTGTCCTGATGGTTCCTGTCTGAAGGAGATGAAGCAGCGTCTGCAAAAGTACGAGATGGCGGCGCGACCAGAAGTGCGAAACTCCTACGAATTTCTGCCTTTGGACAGCGCGTATTGAGAGACACGGCGCAGGTGGGCGTCCAAGTGAATCTGCACACCGCTTGAATCTTGTCTCGGGATTTCATTGCTTGGCTCACACTGACGCGTCGATGAACTTTCTGTCCTTGGGAGGCGCCAAAGCGATCTCACCGGGCGTCAGTCGAGCAAAGACGCCGCTCGCCAATGAGCGATTCTGTCCCAGAAAAGGCGTAGGTCCCTCATCAGCGTGGAAAAGAACGCTTTGCGAGGCTCGCTGGGATGAGGCAGCGCCCGTGCAGGCTTTTGCACGCCTCGTCAACACGGGCGTTGACTGCTCACGCCGCAGCGCTCTTCAGTACGGTTATCCACCCCGAAGGGGGCTTTGACCTGCCGATGTTTTGATGACCCGCGAGTGGCGACAAGAGAGCTCTCGCGGGTCTCCCCTACTCTTCAGCTCATCCGGTTTCTTTATACTCCCCTTCTCGAAATTTCTATCGGAATGAGGCGCGCCGCGGCGTGAATATGATGATTTTCAAAGTCTGCGTCTCGGCGCCTGATTTGCCACGCCGGACTCGATCCGGCGCCGACGAACTCGTCATGGGTTCCCCCTTACGTGGGAATGAGATGCAGCGAGCCCCCAGCGCAGTTCGCGATTATCTTGGAGAACGGCTATAATTTGCTCGCCCCCAACCTCGTTTGACACCGCCGTGGTTTTTGGGCATGATGTCGTCCCGTCATGGAGTAAAGGACTTGCAAGAGGGTATTTCATGGAAATCCCTGACGATCGTTATTATTCAGAGCAACATCTTTGGGTGAAGTTAGAGGATGGCCTGGCAACGATAGGCGTCACGGAACATGCGCGGGAGGAAATGGGGGACATCGATTACATTGAGCTCCCCGCTGATGGAGATGTGATCACACGCGGACAGCCCTTCGGCATCATCGAGACGAGTAAAGCGGTCACTGACCTTATTGCCCCCATCTCGGGTCGAATTGCAGAGATAAACGGGGCGCTCCTGGAATCCCCAGAGGCGCTCACGGACGCCCCATACTCTGACGGTTGGCTCGTTGCCGTAGAGCCGGCAGACCTCGACGAGTTGAAAGAATTGATGAATGCTCGTGCGTACAGGGAGAGCATCGAGGCAGGCGAAGATTCGGGCTGACGCAATCTCCATTACAGGATTCTTCTGAAGTAGCTGCTCGTGATATACACAAAATTTGCCCGTATCCTGAGGCGCTTAGCGCGCATGCGACTCGGAAAAGGATAATACGGCGCCGCCACCTTGATCGCCCTGATAGCCGACTCATCCAAAATTGCATGCCCCGAAGAATCGATGAGGTTCACTGAGAGCAGTTCGCCGTTCCGAGCGATTGAGAACTCGACGGTGAGGGAGCCGCCGATGCCTGCGTTGGCAGCGGACGAAGGATATACCCAAACTCCCTGAATTTTGTTCTTCAAGTAAAGAAGATAAGAGAAGAATTTTTCTTCTCGAGTATTTATATCCACAACCGCCTCGTCCACGTCACCGTCAGGGAAGAAATCCGGCGATCCCGCGTATGGCGCAGCGCCTGTCGCTATTTCTGTTTCCCTCTGCGTCGGGTTTAGATCAGGGGCAAGAGGTCTTTGCTGCTTCTGAGGCTTTTGGGGACGATGAAGACTCTGACGCGGAATTTTCGGGGCGGTTGCGTTTTTTTCTGGCTCCAGTTCTTTCTTTTTTGGGGTTTGTTTTTTCGATTCGTCGTTCAACGGCGGCTTTATATCTGGCGCTGCTGGTGGCATCAGAGCCGCCAGTTTTTGCTGCTGCATATCCATTTGCCCGAGAGGCGCCTTTGGAGCTGGAAGTGTTTTGGGTATTTTTTCGACAGCCGCGGTGTGGTTGCGATCCGAGATGGCGCGTGCATGTTCTGGAGCAGGCTCATCCCGACGTTCGGTCATGGGCTGCTCGATGAGCCTGACGTTCGTCAATTCATCCCCAGGCTTAAGCAAGGCCGGTCGAGCCTGAAAGGCTCCTGACGCCGAAAACCAACCCAAGACCGCGACGTGCAACAGAAGAGAAGCGACGATGGCAATATACGTCAGGCGCCTCGCGTTCGAGGAAACGCCGTTCTCGACGTTGGCAACAAGCTCTTCCGCGTCGCTCAACTCAACTGATTCGTCAGGGAGGTCCGCAGGCGGCGCGGCGGGAGACAGAAGGTCTTCGTGCACCTCTGGATCAGGAAAATCTGACAACTCAGCCCCTAATTGAGCAGCTTCAAGCGTATCCGTATAATCTGACCAGCGTCGCAACTGCTTACCCCTTGCTCTCTTCAGAGCATACAGCCTGCTCAATTGTCAATTTTCACTCTTCTCCGGCGCCGCCGCATCGTCTTTTTGTTATCATCTTCATAAGACTCGATTTGTTTCTTTGTGTTCCGTCTTGGCCAAATATCGGCGTTCCGTTTCGGGGACGCAATTAAGTTGAATTTCCATGAGAATTGAAGCAAAATCCCTGTGAGACATACGCGTCCCTTATCCCGTATGATTGCGACATGCGCGTGCGGCGTTTGTCTTGCACCTCCTTGACGGGGCGAGAGCTTGACCGCAGCGCCTTCGTGCTCGACAGACATCTAGCACGAATGAGACTGCATTTCCAGAGTCGCAGCGGCACGCGAGCCGCATCGCTGCGATGACTCCTCGTGCGTGGGCAGCCGCGGCGAGAAGGAAGCGCGCTTGGGCAGTGAGTAGTCGGCAACACTCAAACAGCGAGGTTTTTTATGGCGAAATCCAGAAGAGGCAGGGACTCTGAAGAAAACGGAGTCAACGAATCGGAAAAGACTCGGGCTATCGACATTGCGGTAAGCCAAATTGAAAGGCAATTTGGCCGCGGCTCCATCATGAAGTTGGGCGCTGGCGGGATCATCCCCGATGTGAAGACCATACCTTCAGGTTCCTTGGGCTTGGACATTGCCATCGGAGTAGGAGGCATACCACAGGGACGCATCATCGAGATATTTGGACCTGAGTCGTCTGGGAAGACGACGTTGTGCCTTCATGTCATCGCAGAAGCTCAGAAGCGAGGAGGTTTTGCCGCTTTTGTGGATGCGGAACATGCTCTGGACATACACTACGCCAAGAAGCTTGGGGTCAAAACGGATGAGCTGCTCGTCTCTCAGCCGGACACGGGAGAACAGGCCTTGGAGATTACCGAGATACTGGTGCGGTCCGGGGCTCTCGACGTGGTGGTGATCGATTCGGTCGCAGCCTTGGTCCCACGAGCTGAAATAGAAGGAGACATGGGGGACGCGCACATGGGTCTTCAGGCCAGACTCATGTCGCAAGCCCTCCGAAAACTTACCGCGGCCATCGCGCGTTCAAACACCGCTGTTATCTTTACCAATCAAATCAGGCAAAAGATCGGGATCATGTTTGGAAATCCCGAGACCACCACAGGGGGCAATGCCCTGAAATTCTACGCCTCCCTGCGCCTGGACATTCGTCGAGTAGGCCAAATCAAGGAGGGCGAAAATGTCACGGGCTCTCGAACAAGGGTCAAGGTGGTAAAAAACAAACTTGCCCCGCCTTTTCAGCAAGTGGAATTCGACATCATGTACAATGAAGGCATCTCAGCCGCAGGCGAGATACTCGACATGGGCGTTGAAAACGGCCTCATAGAAAAATCAGGGGCGTGGTATTCCTATGGCGAAGAAAGGATCGGGCAGGGACGAGAAAACGTGAAACAGTATCTGAAGGACCATCCTGAGATGTTGCGTGATATCCGCGAGAAATTGCTCGAAATGAAGGGCATACGATTGAAGGGGGCTGCGGACGAAGCCACGGAGGACAGCGACGTTGGCGGCGCCAGCCATGACGACGAGGCTTGAGGGCATTCTAAAAAAATGCGTGGAGGCAGGGGCTTCTGACCTCATTCTCAAGATGAGGCTCCCTCCGGTAATCCGCACCTGCGGCGCTCTTGCGCCCATGAAAGGAGAGCCGCGGCTTTCTGCCGAAGACCTCGTCGCGCTGGCTCGATCCATCATGGACGAGGATCAGTGGTCTCGTTTCATTGCAGCGCGCGATCTGGACCTGTCGTACGAAGCGGCTTCCATTGGCCGATTTCGCGTGAGCGTTTTTTACCAGCAGGGGACGGTGGCAATGGTATTTCGCGTCATCCCGAGCGAGCCGCCCCTGATTGGGGATCTGAATCTCCCGGCAGTAGTGGGCAAGCTCGCCCTGGAACCGAGGGGCTTGGTGCTCGTGACCGGGACCACCGGATCAGGCAAATCAACAACTCTCGCCGCGATGATCAGTTACCTCAACTCCATGAGGAACTGCCACATCATCACCATCGAAGATCCCATTGAATTCATTCATCGCGACAGGAAGAGCATCATCAATCAGCGAGAAATAGGGCGTGACGCGTTGAACTTCCCGAGGGCGCTGAGGGCTGCATTGCGTGAGAATCCGGACGTGATCCTCGTGGGGGAGATGCGGGACCTGGAAACTATTACGACTGCGCTTCTGGCTGCCGAGACCGGCCATCTCGTCCTTAGCACGCTGCACACTGCGGACGCCGTGGAAACAATACGCCGCACCATCGCTTCCTTCCCCATGGCTCATCAATCGTTGGCGCGGCTGCGGCTTGCCTCTGCGCTTCGCGGGGTGATTTCCCAGAGACTCCTTCTTACAAAAGACGGGGCCCGAATGGTTCCTGCAGTGGAGGTACTCGTATCCACCGGCAGGATCAGGGAGTGCATCGAGGACGAATCTCGGACCTATGAAATTCGCGATGCAATTTTCGAGGGACATGTAAACTACCAAATGCAGACCTTTGACCAGTCGATATTGGAGCTTTACCAAAAAGGCCTTATCTCGTACGATACCGCGTACGAAGCCGCGACGAACCGGGACGACTTCGCCTTGTTCGTGCGAGGCATCAGCAGCCGTGGGGAAGACAATTGGGAACTCAAACAATAAACGCGGGACGTCAGATGATGCGGCGTCTTGTCGCATTGCGGTTTTTGTTTCCGAGTAGCGAGTGAGGCTGCAGCGCGCAAACCGGGCTGGGCTGTACGTTGGTACGTATCTTGCTTGGAATCAAGATGAGATGCTTACACCTGGACAAGGCAACGGCAACGACATACGAAGAAAGGTTTTCCGGCTCAGGAGAATTCTTCCTCGCGCCTACGAGGAGAGCTTGCTGCGAGGCCGGCCTCGCAAAGTCGTGTGAAAACTATGTCAGATAAAACGAATCAAGACACTCATGACTCAGCGTATTACAAATCGCTGACGAGAAACATGGTCGTCATTATGCTCGTGGTGTCGATGATGCCATTGGTTCTTATCAGCGGGATCTTGCGCTATTATTTTAACGTATCTTATCAAGAAAAGGCGGTCGATCACCTGAAAGTGTTGATCAAAAAGCATCAGCAAAACATCGATCGATTTCTGACGCTCAAACTTGCGGACTTGAGGATCGTTTCCCGCCTCTTTCCTTTTGAACAGTTGCTCGAGGAGTCCTTTCTCAAGGAATGTCTCAGCACGCTCCAGCAAGAGTATCCTCATTCTTTCGTGGATTTGGGAATCGTGAACGCACAAGGCGTCCAGGTCGCGTATGCAGGTCCCTTCAGATTGAAGGAGGTGGACTATTCGCGTGCGGACTGGTTCAAAAAGGCCTTGAAGGATGAAAGTTATATCAGCGACGTCTTTCCGGGCTTACGCGGCATACCGCATTTTATCGTGACCACCCGTGTTGACTATAGGGGAGCCAAATGGATCATCAGGGCCACGGTAGATTTTGAGGCCTTCAATTCCCTCGTGGACAGCATCCGCATCGGCAAAACCGGCTTCGCGTTCATTGTGAACAAGAAAGGAGAGTTTCAAACCAAGACCCGACATGAGGCCCTCGCGTCTAAGGGGCCGTACAAGAGCCTTATAGCTGACCAGTCATTGCCCGAACATGACGTCACGTTCCTCGAGACGACTACTGACGGGGGCGCGCCTACCATTTACGTCTTGGCGCCGCTGAAAAACGGGGAGTGGTTCCTCGTTTTCCAGCAGGAGGTGTCTGATGCGTATGCGGTGGTGGAAAAGGCGCGCTGGTTATCCATCATCATACTTGTGGCGGGCGCTCTTGCGGTAGGGATGGTATCGGTGCTGCTGGCCAGACGGATGGTAAAAAAGATCAAGCAATCTGATCAGCAGAAGGAAATGATGAATGAACAAGTGATTGAAGCCGGGAAGCTTGCGTCCCTCGGCGAATTGGCCGCAGGCATCGCGCATGAGATCAACAATCCGGTCGCCATTATGGTGGAGGAGGCCGGCTGGATGGAGGATCTGCTCAAGGACGAGCAGCAAGGCCAGCTCGAGAATGCAGAGGAATTTGTCCGAGCCCTTAATCAGATCAAGATTCAGGGACGCCGATGCAAAGAGATCACCCATAAGCTATTGAGTTTCGCGCGCAAAACGGACCCCACAGTCAAGAACGTCAACCTCAACGAACTTATCGAAGACGTGGTCGCGCTTTCAGAGCAGCGGGCGAAGTACACTGGGGTAAAGATAAATCTTCATCTCTCCGATGACATTCCCACTGTGAACGTTTCGCCGTCCGAGATCCAACAAGTGATGTTGAACCTGATCAATAACGCATTGGACGCGATGGAAAAAACTGGCGGCGTGATAGATATTACGTCTCGGGTAAACGGGCGCTTTGTCGTGGTGGACGTCGCAGACAATGGTCCTGGCATCGCAAAGGCCAATCTCACGAGGATTTTCGATCCGTTTTATACGACAAAGCCTGTGGGCAAGGGTACAGGCTTAGGGCTCTCCATTTGCTACGGCATCATAAAGAAAATGGGCGGAGATATCACCGTGAACAGCGCCAAGGGCGTGGGGGCCACCTTCCACGTTCACATACCTTGGACTCAAGAACAAAAGGCAGCCTCATGAGAAGCCTCTTGGGCCGCGGCGTGACAGTTCACGTCTTGATCTAGGGATGCGGTATGATGAATAACAGCCGTAGGGATGATGATTGCAAGAAAATAAAGTTGCTCCTGGTGGACGACGAGCAAGGCTACGTCGATATTCTCGCAAAGCGGCTGACAAAGAGAAATTTTGAGGTGACAAAGGCCTTGAGCGGAACCGAAGGGATAAAGGCCCTTCGTAAGCAGGATTTCGATGTCGCGGTGTTGGACTTGAAGATGGAAGACATGGACGGCATCGAAGTGCTGAAAATTTTCAAGAAAATGGCCCCAGAGCTCAGCGTCATCATGCTCACAGGCCACGGCTCCGAACAGGCGGCCCGAGATGGCCTCGCTCAAGGCGCCTTTGACTATCTGACCAAGCCATGCGAATTGGAGGAATTAATCGCGAAAATTCATGAGGCCTGCGGAGGAGGAAAAGCCGGTGACTGATTTCAGGGTGTTGCTCGTGGACGACGAAGTCGAGTTTGTCGAAACCCTTGTGAAAAGGCTTAGGAAAAGAAAACTCGATGTCATAGCGGCGTTCAGCGGAAAAGCGGCTCTGGAATTAGTGCAGCAACAGCCGGTCGATGTCGTGGTATTGGATGTGAAAATGCCAGACATGGACGGGATCCAGACCCTCAGAGAAATCAAGAGGATCAACCCTGCTGTTGAAGTGATAATGCTCACCGGCCATGCCAGCGTCGAGGTAGCCCTTCAGGGAATGGAGCTTGGCGCTTTCGACTATTTAATGAAGCCCATGGATATCGATGAATTACTTTATAAGCTTCAGGACGCTTACAAAAGGAAATGGTGCAAACAGGAAGAGATGGAGTGCATCATTCCAAACGGACTCAAAACTGAGTAAGAGAGAAACGGTTTTCTTAGTGGCTGCTTCTTGTTGAATGAAGCGGCTCTCGGATGAGCGAGTCACCCTCTCTTTGCAGGGTGTCAATATTTTTGACAGTGAGACGTCTCTACGCGTCGCCTTTGTTCTTCTCAACTCTGCGCAGCGACAAGCGCGCCAATCATTTTTCCCCCTGAACCGCGACGACCACAGCTTGGCACGCCAGTTGCTTGTGTGTCCCTCAGCATAGCGCATTCATCCCTTGATTGGAGGAAATGACATGAAATGGGGGAAACAAGCGTACTGGATGTTCCTGGAAGCCTCTAAGGCCCACGCGCGCTGGGACTACGAGACCTCTATGAACATACTGAGAAGTAGAAAGAAGCTTTTGTTGCTGGCGTTGATGACAATGCCGGTCTTGCTCGGGTCCCTGGCGCTAGCCATGGACCTTCCCTCCACTCTGGGAGGTTACAAGGCTTACACGCCCGCATATTACTCCACGTCAATATTTATCGTGTCCATCGTCATCGGCCTTTGCGCCGGTCTCATCACGGGTTGCATAGGGGCTGGCGGCGGATTCATCATCACGCCAGCATTGATGAGCGCCGGCGTAAAAGGCATTTTGGCTGTTGGCACAGACCTTTTTCACATCTTTGCGAAAGCTATTATGGGAACGGCTGTGCATAAAAAACTGGGCAACGTGTCAGTGGGGCTCGCTGTTGCCTTTCTTGTGGGCTCCGGCATTGGGGTCTTCGGAGGCGGTTTCATCAACCGAGCGTTTTACGAAGCAAACCCTGTGTTGAGCGACACCTTCATCAGCGTGGTCTATGTGGTATTACTGGGATTTCTTGGCTTCTACTCTCTCTTCGATTTCTTGCGCTTGAGAAAAGCCGGGGCTGACGTCGGCGCCCATGCAGGCGAGAGCCCTCACGGAGGAGAAGCCGCGTCAGGAAAAGTGGGGCTTCCTGCAAAACTGCAGGCCGCCAAGATACCACCCACCATCACCTTTGACGAAGATTTGGTCCCTGGCGGCAAAAAAATCCCCGCCCTCTTCGTCGCAATAGCTGGGGCCATCGTGGGTTTCGCTGCCGCTATCATGGGGGTCGGCGGCGGATTCCTTACATTTCCGATCTTTGTCTATGTGTTGGGCGTTTCGTCGTTCACTACGGTGGGGACGGACATTCTCCAAATCATATTCACCGCTGGTCTGGCGTCCATCGCCCAGTATGCAATCTACGGATTCATCTTCTACACCCTTGCCATGGGTATGCTCCTCGGATCGCTGATTGGCATCCAGTTGGGGGCGCTCACCACAAAGGTGGTCAAAGGTATTTATATCAGAGGCTTTTATGCAATCTCTATTTTGGCTGGATTTGTCAACCGATTCTTTGCGCTGCCTTCCAAGTTAAAACAAATGGAAGTCCTCGACATATCCGATTCCTTGGCAAAGGGATTAGACCAAATAGGGATGGTGATCTTTTTCGTGGTCATAGGCGTCTTTGCTATATGGGTGCTCGCGAAGTTCTTCGGAAACATTCGCTATCTGCGAGGGGAGGTTTGATCATGCTTATTCACGATAAGAAAACGTTTGGGCTAGGCTTGATTCTGTTTATCACCTTCCTCATTGTCCTCGGGATTATGTTCTCGCCCTTTTTCGGCGGCGAAAACGCGCTCAAGGCATCTGACAAGCTTTTCAACTCCATAGCCAAAGGATCGACCTATTATATCCCCGACCTCTTGAAAAAAGCGCAGGCAATGGGGGACGCCAGGTTCGAAGTAGCCATCAAACTGAAGAGTGACGAGCTTGCCCAAAAGGCGCAGAAGATCTTGACAACCGCCGGCAATCAGGTATCTGCCGCGGGCTCTCAGATGAATGTAAAGGGTAATTTAGGGGACGCTTTGACCGCCGCGCTCAAAGATTCCGATTCCATGTTCCACAATCGAGATTCCGAGGTGGCGCAAAAATATGGTTTTTCTGGCAAAGAAGCGCTCTTCGTATGGTGGAACGTGCTGAAAGAGGTGGAAAAAGACCTCACGAGACAAGCCAAATTCAGGCAGGCCGCTTTTGTATCCACCGTGATCAAAAAGGGGGTGGAAGTGGGCTACAACTTCTTCGGTATAGCGCCTGAAAGCGCGTTATCAAAAGCCGGCATATTGACGTTTGCCCTGGTGTTCTACGTCGTCTACACCCTTTGGTGGGGCATAGCGATTCTGTTTTTGTTCGAGGGCCTGGGACTCGAAATGAAAGCAGGCGCCAAGAAGGAGGTGTAGAAAAGATCGCCCAAGAGCGTGTTGCGGCATTTCCGCAAGAGAATCTCGCAATTTTGGGAAAAACCCGCGAATTCGAGAGAAGCCTTGATGCTCGGTTGAGGCGAGCTGAGATTGCTTCGTGGCCTTCGACTCCTGGTAAGGTAAATAAGGCCATTACGCGTCGTTTTGAACAAAGCGAAGCCATCTTGCGCCAAATTTTGAGAAAAAGAATAATCACGTGTATCATACGGAACAGGTATATGGCGCATACGTGGTGGAAGATGTCTTATCGGTCCTTGTCTTCAAAACCATGTGTGTACACCAACTAACGAACGAACGGGCGCAATGAGATGAAGCTGCCCCGAATTCTTTCCCGACTCCTGGGGCGACGCGAAGGGGGTGCAGACGATCAAGAGGTTCAAGACCTTCGCGCCGCCTTTGCCTCTCGATACCACAATTTCAAGCTCCTGCTCACGGCAAACAACAAAGCCTTGGAAATAATGTCCGAACTGGAGAAAGCGCTGGAGGGTACCCAGCCGTTTGGCATGAATTTTGTCCGGTCACGCGCGACGGCCGTCAGTGTGACGGTGTTCCGTATCATTAAACACTTGGATGAGCTTGCGCCAGGCAAATATACAGAGCTTTACACGAGATTCAGACACATCGAAGGCGCTATCCAAGATGCGCTGACCATGAGCATACTGCCGGTTGAAGGCGCGTTGGTTACGCCCCTTAAAGATGTGGATAGAACCATGATCGATCAGGTGGGGGGCAAAATGGCCAATATCGGAGAGCTGAAAAACCGCGCGCTCGTTCCTACGCCTGATGGCTTTGTCATTACCGCCCGAGCTTACCACGAGTTCATGGCGCACAATGAGCTCCAGGACGAAATCGACAGACGGATTCAATCGATGGGCCTGGACGGCATGGAAGATCTCTATAAATTGAGCGCTGACGTGCAGCAACTCATCATGGACGCCACGCTCCCTCGCGAGCTCGAGACCGCTATTTGGTCCGCGTACGCGGAATTGGAGAAATCGACTCATTCGGGAGTGCGCGTGTCAATGAGGAGCAGCGCAGTAGGAGAGGATGCGAGCAGCGCGTCATTCGCGGGTCAGTTTCGATCTGAACTCAATGTAAGCAAAGAGAACCTCATCCAGGCATATAAAACCATCGTTGCGAGCAAGTATAGTTTGCCCGGCATCACCTATCGTCTCAACAAAGGCATTCCCGACGAGGCGGTTCCCATGTGCGTGGGATGCATGGTCATGCTGGACCCTGTCTCCGCAGGCGTCACATATTCGAGAAATCCAATGGATTTCAGGGAACAAGAAGTGTTTATTCATGCCGTGTGGGGACTCGCCAAAGCGGTCGTAGATGGCGCCGTGGACGCTGATCTGTTCGTGGTGTCCCGCAATGAAAACCTGAAAATCGCGCGAAAGACCATAGGCCAGAAGGCCATAGAATTCAGATGCTATCCTGAAGAGGGGGTGTGCAGGAACGAGATTTCCGGCCCGAAATCGTCTGAACAATCGATAACGGACCGCCAAGCCCTGGAATTGGCCGAGATAGCCATTCGCTTAGAAGAGTACTACGGGACGCCTCAAGACATTGAATGGGCCATCGACCACAATGGAGCCATATATGTGCTTCAATGCAGACCGCTCCAGCAGATAGACGCCCCTGAGACGCGCCTTTCGCCTGCCGAGGATCGGTCAGACGCGCCTGACAGCGTTCTGGAAGGCGGAGTGACTGCTTCGCCTGGCGTCGCCGCAGGAGAAGTGTTCATCGTTCGCAATGATGTGGACAAGCTTCAATTTCCACGCGGCGCAGTTCTCGTGGCGTTGCAATCGCTCCCGAGATGGGCGCCGTTGCTTTCCTCTGCCGCTGCGGTAGTGACCGAGTTGGGAGGGGTCGCCGGACATTTGGCCAATGTTGCGCGGGAATTTGGGGTCCCCGCCCTCTTCGGCGTGACAGGGGCTGCCAAGACATTGAAGAACGGGGATCTCGTCACGGTGGATGCCACAGGCAGAAGGATTTATCGAGGGCGAGTTTCCTCTTTGCTGGCAGAGACGCCCACGCGCAAGAACCTCATGGCCGGGACGCCAGTCTTCGAGATACTCCAAAACGCAGCCCGTCACATTATCCCTTTGAACCTCATCGATCCGGACTCCCCAGATTTTCATCCAAAAAAATGCCGCACACTCCACGACATCACGCGATACTGCCATGAGAAGTCAGTTCATGAGATGTTTAACTTTGGGAAAGAACATCATTTCTCCGAAAGGTCCAGTAAACAACTCGTGTGCCACATCCCCATGCAATGGTGGATCATTAATTTGGACGACGGTTTCAAAGAAGACGTGAAGGGTAAATTCGTGACGTTGGACAATATTGTGTCCATCCCTATGCTGGCCATCTGGGAAGGGGTTATCGCGGTGCCATGGGAAGGGCCCCCGCCGGTGGACGCCGGTGGATTCATGTCCGTGCTCATGCAGGCGACCACGAATCCGGCGCTTGATCCAGCCATGGGATCGCCCTACGCCGCGAGAAACTATTTCATGTTGTCAAAGAACTTCTGCAGTTTGATGTCCAGATTCGGGTTCCATTTCTCTACGGTTGAAGCCCTTGTCGGTGAAAGGCCGTCGGAAAACTACATCAGTTTCTCCTTCAAAGGGGGAGCCGCCGATTTCCATCGCAGGGTCAAACGGGCTTTGTTTGTCGCTGACATCCTGTCTGAATTTGATTTCAGAACCGATGTGAGAGAGGACAATGCGTTTGCGAGAATAGAAGGCTTTGAGATGGAATTTATGAAAACACGACTCAGAATCATCGGGTACTTGATTATCCACACTCGGCAACTTGATATGGTAATGTCCAACGACAATTCTGTGTGGCAATACCGAAACAAGATGATGGAAGACATACACACCCGGGTATTGCGCCTGCAATCTTCGTAACCTTTTGGCTGCGGCGCTCGTGAGGTGAACTTCACGGGGCGCGTCGTATCAACCCGATGAGTTTGCCGACGATTTGCACCCTCGCACGATCAGGCCCGTGAAACACAAGGGGCTTATACATGGGGTTGGCTGCCACTAACTCGATGGCGGTTTTCTTCCTTCGGAGAATCTTGAGCGTCGCTTCGCTTTCTATCCCCTCGATAACAACGGCAACAATCGTTCCGTCGTCAGCGTCGGCCTGGGGTCTAATGATGGCAATGTCTCCTTCACGGATGTGCGCGTCAATCATGGAGTCGCCCTGGACCCTCAAGGCAAAGGCGTCTGTCACTCCGAACAGCATGGGGTCCACGGGAAGATCGTCTTCTTTGTTGGCTTCCGCGAGGATCGGAGTACCTGCCGCGATGCGTCCGACCAGAGGTATGGAGGAACGAGGCTCGCTTCCTATGACGCGCCAGGCGCGCTTCTTCCCCGGCGTGCGCTCGAGCAGCCCCTCGGACTCCAGGCGCCTGACGTGCTTGATGAGGCTGCCCGGCGAGCTGAGACCGAGGGCGGCGCAAATCTCTCTCAAAGACGGCGGAAAACCGTTTTGTTCTTGAAACGAGCGGATGAAGGCGAGTACTTTTTTCTGCTGGGCGGTGATGGGCATGGGGTGATGATACAAAACATTTGTTTTCTCTTCAACCAAAAAAACATCTGTTTGAATTGCGAGGCAAAGACGGTTATTCTCATGTGTACGAGATAGGCGTGTCATTCAAAAAAAGCGGCGAGTTTGCCGCAGCCAGCGCATGCACTATGGGCAAACAGGCCAGGAAGGAGTTGTGTATGAGCATCCGTAAGAGAAGTCTTCCCCGAGGATGGTACCCCCATACAGAGACGCAATGTCGCGAACAGATTCGACTTTTTTTGAACGACTTCGCTCTTCCAGAAGGTTCTTGGCTTGGAGGCGTGGCGCCTCACGCCGGGTGGGATTTTTCCGGACGCGGGGCGGCTCGGGTTTTTGGCGCCATCGCGTCTGGAACAAAGCCGGATTGCGTGGTCGTGTATGGGGGGCATCTCTCCGGCCACGACCATCCGATAGTGTACACTGAAAGCGCATGGGAAACTCCTTTGGGACCGTTATCGACGGAGTCCACCATTGTCAACGAGCTCCTCTCGAGCCGCGTTGTGCAGCCGGTTCCCTATGGATTTGCGGACAACACGGTGGAGGTGCTCGTCCCCTTTGTCAGGTTCTTTTTTCCTGAGTCCTCTCTCGTGGCGGTTCACTCACCCGCTTCGGAGAGAGCTATTTCCCTTGGCATGGCTTTGGCCACTATGCTGGCTTCTCACACACTCAGCGCGGTGTTCATAGGGTCAGCGGATTTGACCCATTACGGTCCAAATTACGGATTTGCGCCAAAGGGAACAGGGGCTTCCGCGGTGAAATGGGTCAAAGAGGAGAACGACAGGTCGCTTATTGAAAAGGCGTTGCAAATGGACGCGGCCGGGGTGTTGCAGGATGCTCGCTCGCGGCACAACACCTGCTCTCCTGGGCCCATCGCGTCTGTCATCGCGTCGGCGCTCGAGTTGGGCGTGACGCAAGGCCGTCTTGTCGAGTACTACACAAGCTACGACGTGATGCCAAGTTCGAGCTTTGTAGGGTACGCCGGCATTGTCTATTAAAAAAGGCTTTTCTCATTCGATAACTGATTCGACCTCGTAGAGTTTCTGTTGGTTTGAAACGCCTTTGAGGCATACCCTGAAATCGTAGGAGACGGTGAGCCATTTGCTGATAATCTGATAGGTGTCCTCGGAGATCACCACGCTGCCGCCGGACGCGGACGCTTGGATGCGGTCAGTAAGGTTAACTGCGGCGCCCACGATGCCGTACTTTGCTCGACTTTCAGTTCCAATGTTGCCAACAACTACCTCGCCCGTGTGAACCCCTATGGCCATGACCAGTTGAGGGGTCTTGGTGGAGCGGTTTTGTTCGTTAAAGAGCGTCAAATCTCGCTGCATCTCCAAGCCGCATTTTATCGCATCCAAGGCCCTTCGATCCACCTCTGCGCCGCTGCCATTGAAGAAAACAAGAATCGAGTCGCCGTAAAAATCCACGATTATGCCCTTGAAGCGCTCGATAACCGCGATCATTCGCGCAAAATACTGGTTGAGCAGTTTGATGACCTCTTCTGGGGGCAGCTTTTCCGACAGGGGCGTGAAGTCCCTCAGATCTGACATAAGTATGGTCACGGTGGCCTTCTCTCCCCCTAAACGCAGCGCATCGGGATTGTTCATGAGCTCCTCGGCCACCGCTTTATCCACGTACCTGCCGAAGGTCTCTTGAATGAGATCGCGCTGTTTTAGCCCTTCCACCATTCTATTGAAGTTTCGACTTAACTCTCCAAGCTCATCCTGTCGGTCTTCAGGAAGGATAATGGAATAGTCCCCTTCCCTCACCCGGGCCGATGCGTGTGAAATTTCAGCAATTGATCGTCCGACGGCCCGCGTCGTGATTCGCACGAGAAGAAACACGATCACCACCGCAGCAAGCCCTCCCATCAGGGAGTAAAACCGAAATCGTACCAGCGGGGCCATCAAGGCGCTGCCCTTGGAGATCAATACGATGTACCAATTGATGGCAGGCACCTTGTAGAATCCCATGATCACGTCCGGTGGTCTGCCCTTGCCCGAAACAGTCCCGTAGGCTTTGGTGCGCATTTCTTGAAGCAGTTTTTTCTCGAGCTCGTCTCCGTTGTCGCCGAGTTGTTTGCGGTCTGCGAAAGCCTTATCGTCGGCGGCGAGGAGTTGGCCAGTGCTCGTCACCAGCAAGGGAATGCTTCCCCGCCATTGCGCCATTTCTCGTATGGGAGCCACCAGCGAATCAAAACTGATTCTCACCACCAATCTTTTGACGGGAGCAACGCCCGACTCGCCGAGCACCTTGACGATCCGCAAAGACCTATCCAAAGCGCCGGCATTGGTAATAGGCGCGCAAAAACCGACATCCCCGCACAGCTCCATCGTATAAAGGCCATCCACAGTCCCTGAGCCGTAGTCGTTGGCGTCTATAGATTGGCTCCCGGGTTGAGGCAACGCATGCGGCGCCACCTGAAGATCGACAAACCTGACCCCTTTCTTTGCAATAAGCTGCTGAATCAGAAACGCCTGGAGCAGATCTCTCTCAGGAGCCTCTTGGGCCTTTGCAGTTAGGTTGATGAGCTCCATTTTTTCGTCGAGTTCCATCGTGATCTGGTGGGCGGCCTTTTCGAGTTTGAGTTGAATGGATTCAGCCCATTGGTCCAGCAAGTACGAACGGGCGACGAAAAAATTCCCGAATGCAAGCAAACCTACGATCAACGTGAGCGGTATTAGGAGGAAGACAAGAAATCTTTTTTCGAGAGAGAAAAACATCGCACGGATCGCGCTCTTTCTGAATCGACTATGAAGGGACAGGGTCTATATCCACTCTCGAAACTAACCGCGAAATGCGGGGGCGCCCCGTGTGACGTCATTCGCTCGAAACTGGGAATCCTTGTCCAGTTTTGTAGATGCCGGATTGAGTCCGCGGAGACAAATCGGGCGCCGTGATGCACACATTGAAAGTCATAATGTTCACAGCGCGGGACGCCTCGCTCCGACCGAAATTTCGAGAAGTGGTCTATGGCCTCCACCATCTTCCGAGGGACATTGAACTACGAATGCCCGCCAAAAGCAAGCTTCACATTTCGACGTTTGGAGACAGCATTGCTCCGGCCCAAGCAGCGGCCTCCCCAGCTACCCGGAGATGCCGGCATGATAACTCTGCAGCGACTTGACTGCTCTGTGGCCCTTTTTGTAAGCTCTGATTCCTCGCACGGCAGCAAGGGCAGCGGCAAGGGTAGTCACGTAGGGAATCCTGTGTCTGATGGCAGCGCGTCTTATGAGCGCGTTTTCATCGGAGCCATCCTTCCCCGTGGGGGTATTTATCACCAGATGTATTTGTCCATTCTTGATGGCGTCTATGATGTCTGGCCTGCCTGCCCCAATCCGAGGCATCAATTCACAGGGAATACCGTATTCCGACAAAAAATCAAACGTAGGTTGGCACGCGACCACCTTGAAGCCTAGCTCAACAAATTGTTTCGCAACTTCCAGCGCGGCGAGTCGCTCGTCATCCGCCACTGTTATCATGACCGATCCCTCGGACGGCAGTTTTTGTTGGGCGGCCTCCTGAGCTTTATAAAAAGCCAAACCGAAAGAATCCGCCAAGCCAAGGACTTCGCCCGTTGATCTCATTTCCGGCCCGAGAACAGGATCCACTTCTGGAAACATGTTGAAAGGAAAGACGGCTTCTTTCACTCCGTAATGCGGGATACTTCTTGTCTTGAGATCAAGCTCCTCGAGCGTTCTACCGAGGATGAGTTGTGTCGCAATACGCGCCATTGGGATGTTGCACACCTTGGAAACTAGGGGAACCGTTCTAGAGGCCCGTGGATTGGCCTCGAGAATATAGACGATGTTGTTTGCGATGGCATATTGAATGTTCATTAACCCAACCACACCGAGCTCTATCGCTATTCTCCTGGTATAGTCGCAGATTGTTTCGATATGAGTGGGCGGGATGCTTATGGGTGGGATGACGCATGCTGAATCGCCCGAATGAACACCTGCCAGCTCGATGTGTTCCATAACCGCTGGCACGAAAGCGTCCGAGCCGTCAGAGAGAGCGTCAGCTTCTGTCTCTATTGCGTTTTCCAAGAACTTGTCTATGAGGATCGGGCGCTCGGGTGAGACTTCGACGGCGGCAGCCACGTAGCGTCGAAGCATCGTTTCATCTCGAACGATTTCCATCGCCCGCCCCCCTAGCACGTAGGATGGCCTCACCATGAGGGGATAGCCGATATTCTTGGCGATATCGAGCGCTTCATCTAAATTACAGGCCATGCCAGAATCAGGCTGGGGAATACTCAGTCGCCGCATCATCTGGCGGAAACGGTCCCGGTCTTCCGCCAAGTCAATGGTGTCAGGCGTCGTGCCCAGAATCTTGACGCCGGCGGCGGCCAATTCGTTGGCAATGTTCAGAGGCGTTTGTCCTCCAAACTGAACGATCACGCCTTCGGGCTTTTCTTTCTCGTAAATACTGAGGACATCTTCTACCGTGAGGGGCTCGAAATAGAGCTTGTTGGAGGTATCATAGTCCGTGGATACGGTTTCCGGGTTGCAGTTGACCATGATCGACTCGTATCCCTCATCCCGCAGGGCAAACGCGGCGTGAACGCAGCAATAATCAAATTCAATCCCCTGCCCGATTCGGTTTGGTCCGCCTCCCAGCACCATGATCTTGGGACGTGACGAGACTTGGTTCTTGTCGCGCGCGTTATAGGTGGAATAGTAATACGCGGCATTCTCCACGCCGCTCACTGGGACGGGTTCCCACGCTTGTACTACGCCGATGGATTCACGCTCTTTCCTTATAGTTTCCTCGGGAATACTGACGAGTTGGGAAAGATAGCGATCGGAAAATCCTGCCTTCTTGGCCTCTTCGAGTAAAGCGGTGGGCAATGTTTCCCCCTTCCACGCGAGGATTTTTTCCTCGAGCTCCACGATTTCCTTCATTTGTTGAATAAACCATGGCTTTATATATGTTTTCTTTGAAAGCGCATCAACACAAGCGCCCTTGCGCAGCGCTTCGTACATGATGAACTGCCGTTCACTAGACGGTTCCGAAAGCATGGCGAGCAACTCGTCGACAGACCGTTTGTGGAAATCTTTGGCAAAACCGAGACCATACCGTCCTATTTCGAGAGACCTTATAGCCTTTTGGAGAGCTTCCTTATAATTTTTCCCAATGGACATGACTTCGCCAACAGCCCTCATTTGGGTCCCTAATTTGTCCTCAGCGCCGTGGAACTTTTCGAAGGCCCATCGAGCGAACTTCACCACGACGTAGTCGCCCCATGGGGTGTATTTGTCTAATGTCCCTTCACGCCAGTATGGGATTTCGTCGAGGGTCAGCCCCCCAGCCAGCATGGCGGAAATGAGGGCGATTGGGAACCCCGTGGCTTTGGACGCCAGCGCGGAGGATCGAGAAGTGCGGGGATTGATTTCTATGACAACGACCCTCCCTGTCTCTGGATTGTGGGCAAACTGGATGTTCGTCCCGCCGATAACTCGTATCGCCTCTACGATGTCATACGAATGCTTTTGGAGACGTTGTTGGAGGTCTTCATCGATGGTGAGCATGGGAGCAGTGCAAAACGAATCGCCCGTGTGTACGCCCATTGCATCGACGTTCTCTATAAAACAAACGGTGATCATTTGGTTCTTCGCATCCCTGACCACCTCTAGTTCGAGTTCTTCCCAGCCGAGGACGGACTCCTCGACAAGTATCTGCCCCACGAGGCTTGCCGCTATTCCCCTGGCGGCGACTGTGCGAAGTTCTTCAATGTTGTACACCAGGCCGCCGCCAGTCCCGCCCATCGTGTAGGCAGGTCTAATAACCACTGGATAGCCAAGTCGATCGGCAATCTTCTCCGCTTCCTCCACGCTGTAGGCTGGACTGCTCTCCGGCATATCGATGCCCAACCGATTCATCGTCTCCTTAAATGCAATCCGGTCTTCACCACGCTCTATTGCATCCACTTCAACGCCTATGATTTTGACGCCGAATTTTTCCAGCACGCCGGCGCGCGCGAGCTGAGACGACAGATTCAAGCCCGACTGCCCCCCGAGGTTGGGCAAGATGGCGTCAGGTCGTTCTTTTTCCACAATCTGGATCATGGTTTCCAGATTGAGAGGTTCAATATACGTGATATCGGCCATCCCAGGGTCGGTCATGATGGTGGCGGGATTGGAATTTACCAGTATTATCTCATACCCGAGTTTACGTAGCGCTTTGCAGGCTTGCGTCCCGGAGTAGTCAAATTCGCACGCCTGTCCAATAATGATCGGCCCAGAACCGATAATCATCACTTTCCTGATGTCTTGACGTTTAGGCATAGAACGCCCCTTTTTGATTCCTTAAAAAATATGACCGACATTCAGTTGTACTTAACGTACGGGAAGTATACCAAACACAGCGACCGTTACCAAACAAAAAGGATCTCTCGGCTTCGGTCATGGCGCAAAGGCGTCCTTGGCAATGGGGACAATTTCACAAAGCTCGCCCCACCGACGACGAAACAAATAAGCGCCGCTTATGGAAGCAATAGTTGCGCCATCCGATCGCAGCGCCCCGCAAATTTTCCTTGACACATCTCAACGCGTCTTGATAACGTGATGTCGCACGTACCAGCACAAAAGAATACACGGAATGAAACCAGGGGAAGACGGTGAGAGGCCGTCGCTGCCCCGCAGCTGTAACCGCTGACGAAACGTACACAACTGAGCCACTGGCGGCAGGACCGCTGGGAAGGCGTACGGACTAGGACGACGCGGAAGCCAGAACACCCTGCTTCATTCAAACCTCGAGAGCCTGCGCGGGCGGGTGAGGTACTAATGCGTGAAGACCGTCCGCCTGATGAGGTGGGCGGTTTTTTTGTGTGTGGATCGAATCATCGATGAAGGAAATGGAGAAAAAGCTATGACTACGAAAAAAGCGCGTCGATTTATACTTGAGCTTTATGTGATGGTCGTGGCTCTGGCGCTTTCCGCCATGGCCGCGGCGCCGGCTTCGGCTGGAAACGGGGCATGTATAGCCGCGTCATGCGCGCCGGTTCAGCCGCATCGCGTGATCGTGAACGGGCCCATGCACCAGCCCCTTGCTGCAATGAGTCCTTGCGCCGCTCCACAAAGGGCGCCCCTCTGCGCGCCGACCAAGATCAGGACGGCGCCGCCCAAATCAGCATCCTCATTCCCGCGACTTATTCCCATAGAGATACGCGATCCAGGTCCAATAAAGCCCATCGTAGCCCATACCGTATGGTTGGCCGGCGCGTTGATCGCAGCGCCGTTCAGATTGATGGAAACTGTCTTGCCTCTTGGTTACATATCGGGCTACTCTGGCGCCAGCGCTCCCGTCCCGTCGCCGGGCGTGGCATGCGTTCCCAATGGAGCGCCTCCACGGGCGTTGCCTTCCACTGGTGCGCCGTTCACGCAGGCTGGCGGCGGCTACGGCCAGGGGCCGTCCTACCCAATGGGCAATCCATCCCCTTCGTCACGGGAAAATAGATTTCCTCAAGTCGAGCCACAGAGCTTGTTGGGCGGCGTCGTGCAGTTCCCGACAACAATGGTCACGCAAGGACGAATCCTGGGCGATCTAGGCTCATCGGCCCAGTGCGCGCCTTAAGGCAGCGGCAGCATTTTGAAAAAAAACAATGACGGACTGAGCGATATCGGTCTGTTTTTACGGAGACGCCATGGACATGCATGAAAAAATAAGAGGTATTGTGTTGGGGGTTCATGTCTCGCTGCTGTTGGCGATTCTGATCTGTATCCCCTCTGCGCTTCATGCCCAACAGGACGCGACTGGGACGCAACCGGAACAATTGCGACCGGTGGAGATAAATCCCCCTACCCTGGACAGGCGGCAAGCGGCGGGCGACGCGACCCAGGCTTCCGGGGGATTTGGTTCAAGCGAAAACATCCCGCCCGGTCAACCGTTTTCCGACTATCGGCTCACCCCGGGCGAATCTGTCACTGCCATGGGACGCACGGCAAATCTTGCATCAACGCCGTATGCGGTGAGCATCATCGATAACCGTGGGACTGGTTCATTAGGGCAGACGGGCCTGAGCGACATGCTTCAGGGACGCCCTGGGACTTGGTCGTCTGGATACGCTGGAAATCCTTTCGACGCGCCCATAGTCATAAGAGGCTTTTCAAACGAATCAACGAACAGGGTATCGCTGCTCCTGGAAGGCGTCAATCTCAACATTCCGCGGCAGGAGGCCAACACCAATTTTATATTCCCCGAGCTTATAGAACGCGTAGAGCTGATTCGCGGGGGCGCCACGGTTCCTCTGGGCGATAAGGCCATTGGCGGAGCGGTGAATGTAATTATGAAGAAACCTCGCCAGAATCCGGGCCTCTTTTTTGGAGCTGAAGGAGGCTCCTGGGGAACCGACAGAGAATGGGCTGCGCTGAACCTTGTGCGTGATTCAGTGGCTGCCGGTATTTTTCTCGGCCGGTATTCCCAGGAAGGCTGGCGCATCTATTACGGCAACAACCAAGACGAGGAGCCGCTAACTCGTCCCGGCCCGTGGGCCTTGTACAATGTACAGGGCAGCGTGAACTGGAAAATTACGCCCCGAGTGACTCTCGATATCTCTCAGTTGATCTCGGGCCAAAGGCTTGGGAACTACAACGCCATAGCCAAAGACAGGTGGGATCGGAGAGACATACGAAGCATCGAAAACGACGTATATGGATATCGACCATACGATGATTTCCCTGAAGAACGTTTTGACATGATGACCATCGGGAAACTCTTCTATCAAGGCGGGCAACTGGGCAACCTTGATATTACTGCGACCAACAGGCGGTACGATCGGAGCATACGGACTCTTTTTACCAGCACCGTCGCCTCAGATCAAAGGTGGACTGACGTTCAACTGCAGATTAAGTATGTACGGACAGACTCTTATGGCTTCTTGAAAAACGATCTGGTCTTGGGAAACGAACACTCGGACGGCAGATTCAGACGCGTAGCGCGCGACTACCAGACCCAGGGCTGGATCTCGGGGTTGGCATTCAATAACGCACAAAGCGGCCGGCGCCAAAGTCTCAGCTATTACGTGATGAATCAGACGACATTTTGGGATCGACTCATCGTTGGCCTTGGCTATCGCGTGGAACACTATGATCTCCCCGACATATATTCCAAGAGTTCGCCAACCAATACGCCAGTGAGGGGCAGACTAGATTTCAAGAAGAGTTCGACGGAGTACAGCATCGGCCTCATTTACGACCGCGAATTGGGTTCCAGTATGTATTACAAGCATTCCCTGCCCTATCGCTTCCCCAACTTCGATGACATGATCAATCTGCTGTATCCCTTTCAATTTGCCAGTCCGGAGCCAATATGGCTTCTCGATCCAGAAGACGGCGTGCAAAACGAGTTTGGAATAAGACATTGGTTTACGAGAAACGTATTTGCAGGTCTCACTTACTATCAGCTCGATATGAATAGCGAAATCTATTATGGGCCTGACCCTGCGTACTTCGGCATGTATAGCCGAAATTTGAACGTTCCTCTCGTTTCTCACTCGGGACTGGAACTGGAAGGGCTCGTCCGGCTTACCCCGCGATGGACGCTGAAAGGAAATTATACCAGGCAAAAAGTGATCTTCCGGACGAACTGGCAACCCAACGACTGGTTCCGCCGCACAACGGAAGACAAATGGTTGACACTGAATCCGGCCGAGATGGGGAACCTCTCGCTGGGCTACGACAACAAAGAGTGGGGCTTTTCTGCCATGATAAGCTACCACTACATCGGCACGAGGTACATGCTCAACGATATTTTCAATCTGTGGCCGGACCTGGAACCTGCCAAGTGGGGCGACATCGTGTTTTCTCAAACCTTTTTCGATGGTCAGACCACCTTGTATTTTGGAGTCAACAACTTTACAGACCGGCAGTACGCCATGGAAGCATCCATAGCGAACTGGGTGCCGCCAACGTACGGAGAGGCGCCGGTGTGGTGGTCAGCCGCGGGCCGCACTTTCTACTTTGGAGTGCGCAGCAATTTAGACTTCCACAGAATGCAACTCCCCTCTGTCCAGGACTTGCTCAGGATGAACAATCGCCTGTACGGGGCTGCGAGGAACGAGCTGGGCAGACTGTCCGGCGCGCTTCGTCAATTTGGTTCAACCATTAATGGCGGCGCCAGCTTTTAACGGAGATTTGGGAAAATGAAAACAGCGAATGACAATCCAGCAACGCGTGCGTCGGGCGCAACCCTTGTTACGCGTGTCGTGTGTTTCTCTTTCTTGGCGATGCTGCTTATGGCGTTGCCATCCCTTATTGACCTGAGTTGCGCAGACGAGGCGACCCATTGCCGGCAGCGCCCAGAAAGCTCACGGGCCACCCCGGAATGTGCGCTTGACATCACGTGTCTCGATCAACCAGTGCGGCTCGGGAACCGTGCGGGGGCCTGTCTCCGTGCGGATTGTCCGGGCGTAGTCGCAGTCCTTCATCAGAGGAGCGACGAAGCGTCATTCAGAAGGCGCTTCTTCTCGTATCGACATTTTGCCTTTGAAGGCCAATACGTTCTGAAAGATCGCGGCGTCTTGGAATCCGGTCCCGTGCGCGCACGAGAACTTTTCTTTGTATTGCCGGGCGATGTGATCGAATTCAAGATTGATGGGGAGGATTGCCTTGCAAAAATAGACGTCCAAAGCCTTGGGTATCTGAAGAAAGGCAGCCTCTGCGAACTTCAGCATTGGCTGGCAGAAAAGACGTTTATGGAAATGCCCAATCGCGATGCACTACCCGGAACACGGTCCGCCTCCATGGGGTCTTCGACGCAAGGGGCATGTCAAGTCCCAGGCGCCATATCCCTTTTCAACGAAACAGGGATTCTTGAGGGGTTGGCGGGGATCGTCAAACGACTGCATCCCTATTGAGCGACGCGGCGGAACCTTCCTCGGGCCTCAAAATTCCGAGAGGATTGATGCGAGGAATCGAAGTCGCGGGGTCAACGGACACATCAGCTCGTATCCTAAAACACGTTGCGACGAGCTCAGGCGTAATGACCTCTCGCGGCGTTCCGTGAGCCAAGATAGCGCCGTCGTGCATGAGATGCACGTCAGCGCAACATTGCGCGACGAAGTTTATGTCATGGGACACGAGAAATACTGCGATACCGTGTTCGTTTATGTCTTTCAAGAGCTCCATGAGGGCAAGCTGAGAATATAAGTCCAGATGCGTGGTGGGCTCGTCAAGGAAGACAATGGCAGGCTGCTGAGCGATACCCCTCGCGATGCGAACCCTCTGTCTTTCGCCCCCTGAGAGGGTGTCCAAACGCCTTGTCGCGAGGTGCGCAATCTGTGTTTTTTCGAGGGCCATTTCCACAATGGCGCGATCCTCTCGATTTTCGTAATGAATGCCGCCGTGATGCGGAGATCGGCCGAGCATCACTTCTTCCCATACGGTGAACCCGAAGTCGCTTGCGTCAGTTTGACTCACTACGGCGAGTTTTCGGGCAATGGCTCGCCTGGTAAACGCGGTCAACGGCTTATTTTCGAGCAAGACATTCCCTCGCTCAGGCAGGAGCGTCCCGGTCAACACTCGTATCAAAGTAGATTTTCCCACGCCGTTTGGTCCGATGACGCCGAGGAAGGCCCCCTCGGCCACGGCGATGGTGACTCCCTTGAGAATTGGGACATCTCGGTAGCGAAAGAACGCTGATTCGCACTTGAGAAGCGACCGCATCACGTTCATGGCTTACCTGCGAAGAAGCAAATAAAGAAAGAACGGGGCGCCGACGAGGGCTGTGATGACTCCCACGGGAAGCTCAGTGGGATAGGCGACGAGCCGCGCAATGCAATCAGACGCCGCGAGGAACGCAGCCCCGCCCAAAAGGGACGCGGGCAGCAACACCCTGTTGTCCGGACCAACGGCTAAGCGAAGCATGTGAGGCACGATTAATCCTACAAACCCCACGGTACCGGAAACGCTCACAATGGTACCCGTGACCAGAGATGCGACGACAATAAAAAAGGTCCTTATCTTGGATACTTCTAGACCCAAGTGAGCGGCTGATTCATCGCCCACCATGAGCAAATTGAGTCTATTGGCCTGAGAAAAGACTGCCAACCACCCCAGACACGTCACTGCGCCAGCCATGGTCGTCTTACGATAATCGGCCAAGCTGAAATCGCCCATCAACCAAAAGAGGATGCGCTGCATCTCATCCGAGCCGGACAAGGAAATGATCAGGAGCATGAGCGCGTTCATGAGAGCCCCTACTATGACGCCAGCGAGGATGATAGTGTTGATGTAACCCGCCCCTTTTTTGAGCGAGGCCAACCCGTACACAAGGCCTACCGCAATGAGGCTGCCTACGAAAGCCATGCCTGACAGTCCCAGGATTCTACTTTGTCCAAATATGGTGATGCATACGACGGCCCCCAAGGAACCGCCGCCGGTAATACCGATGAGGTAGGGATCGGCAAGCGGATTCCGCAAAACCGCTTGAAACACCACCCCCGCGCACGCAAGACCGGCCCCGGCAACGGCCGCCAATAAGGTGCGCGGCAGCCTATATTCCATCACGATGGTATGGGTTTGGGGGGGGTGCGCCCCTCGCCCGACAACCGTAAGTATGGCGTCAAAATCAAATCCTGTTGTACCAAATCCAACTGAAAGGACGATAACTGCTGCGAGCGCAAGCAGAAGCGCTGAGCTGGAAAGAATTGTCTTGGAAAAGGCTGATAAAGGCATAGCTACTGCTTTTGCAACGCATTGCGTCTCGACGCGAGACGGGCTGGCAGCGTCACTTGTTCAACGCTCGCATTTCCTGGGCATGTGGGTGGAGAGTCTTTGCAATCAATTCCACGGCTTCAATCACTGCTGGCGCAGCTCGCGCGACGAGATCGGCATCCACAGAGGCCACCTTTCCGTCGCGCACTGCCCTGAGCATTGGATATCTTTTGAAATGATCCACACATTCTTGTTCTTTGCATTCTTTATCAAGTACCAGGATGTATTCGGGATCTTTTTTTATTACTTCTTCGAAGCTGAATCTCGCATATGGGATGGCGATATCCTCCGCAATATTGACGCCTCCCGCCTCCCTTATGAGAGACCCCAAGAAACTCTGGCCGCCGGCCACCACCAACGGTTTCACGCCCACCGCAAAGAGCACTGACGGCCGTGGAAGACCTTTCAGACGCGCCTGCAACCCTCTCCTGCGGCGTTGGATATCCTCAATGGCTGACGCGGCCTCCTTCTCGCGATGAAACAAGCGCCCGAGTCTCTCCATGAGATGGCACACGTCATCTACTGATTTGCTATCATCCACAAACACCGGGATGCCTAGCTCTGTGAGTCTCTCGACAATCTCTTCTCGGAGCCCCAGCTTTGTCGCCAAGACAAGGTCTGGCTTCAGGGAGATTATCCTTTCCAGATCAGGATGAAGGTAGGCTCCCACTTGCGGAATCTTTAAAGCCGCCGCCGGCCTGTTGCAGCGCGCGGTTCTCCCCACAAGCCAGTCCTGGCCCCCCAGGTCGAACACGGTTTCTGTAAGACTCGGCGCCAAAGAAACTACTCTCCTGGGAACATCCGACAC
>JBMFOE010000039.1:0-36681 GCA_049969795.1 Desulfomonilaceae bacterium | reverse complement strand
GATTACACACGCGGCCGCATCGAAGTCGGGGGGCCAAGACGGGCAAACTCACACTTCTCCTGCCGCGCCAGACTCCCTGGAACCCGCCTACGGAGACATGATCATACGAGGCAGCATAGGCGACGCGTCTGTTCTCTTGCCCGTGCTCGCCTCAGATTCCGCGAGCTTTGACATCACAGGCCTTATCTACAATGGCCTGGTGAAATACGACAAAGACATATTGCTCGTGGGCGACCTCGCGACTCGATGGGAAATATCCGAAGATAACTTGAGGATACGATTCTTTCTCCGCCCGGGCGTCCGCTGGCATGACGGCGCTCCGTTTACCGCGAAAGACGTCGAATATACCTACAAAGTCTATGTGGACCCCAATACGCCAACCGCCTACGCCACTGACTTCCTCAAAGTGAAAGAATTCCGCGTGCTCGATCCCTTGACCTGCGAGGCCATTTACGAAAAACCCTACGCGCCGGCCCTCGCGTCATGGAGTCAAGGTATGTTGCCGAGCCACCTCCTGGAAAATCAGGAGATCACCAAAAGCCCTTTGCAGAGAAACCCAATCGGCACAGGCCCCTACAAATTCAAGGAGTGGAAAACCGGCGAGAAAATCGTGTTGGACAGCTATCACGAATACTTTGAGGGCAGGCCATACATCGACAGGGTCATGACGCGCATCATACCGGACCTGGCCACCATGTTCTTGGAGTTGAAGGCAGGGCGGCTCGACCAAATGGGACTCACGCCCCTCCAGTTTACACGCCAGACAGACACCCCATGGTTTAAGCAAAACTTCAAAAAATACCGGTATCTTTCTTTCGGATACACCTATTTGGGATACAACCTCAAGGATTGGAAATTCCAAAGCAAAAAAGTGCGACAAGCCCTCACCACCGCCATCGATCGAGAGGGCATCGTCAAGGGCGTCCTCCTCGGACTCGGCGTGGTCGCTCATACCCCCTACAAGCCGGATACCTTTTGGTACAACCCCAATGTGAAAAAATTCCCGTATGATCCAAAAAAAGCCAGGCAAATGCTCGAGGAAGAGGGCTGGAAAGACACCGACGGCGACGGCATACTCGACAAAGACGGAAAACCCTTTGAGTTCACCATCATTACCAATCAAGGAAATGACATCCGCAAGAACACGGCCATAATCATCCAGAAAAACCTCAAAGCAGTGGGCGTCAAAGTGAACATCCGGGTCATCGAATGGGCCGCGTTCCTGAAAAATTTCATCAACAAACGCAATTTCGAAGCCTGTCTCTTGGGGTGGGGCATCGGGATCGATCCCAGCCAAATCGATATATGGGATTCAAGGAAAACAAGCGAAAAAGAACTCAATTTTATATCCTATCAGAACCCCGAGGTGGATAGGCTCCTGGAACTCGGGGCCTCGACCTACGATCGAGAGGAACGAAAAAAATACTATGACGAGTTTCAGGAAATCATCGCCGAAGATCAGCCTTACACGTTTCTATTCGTCCAGGATTCATTGCCGATCATCAGCTCTCGTTTTCACGGCATCGTCCCCGCGGCCATAGGCATTAGCTACGATTTCATCAAATGGTACGTGCCAAAATCCCTCCAAAAATATTCGGTGGAGCCGTGAGCCGAGGATGATCTTATACATAGCCAAAAGACTGGCGCTCATGATTCCCGTCCTCCTGGGCATCACGGTGATATCGTTCACTGTCATGAAAATGGCACCCGGCGACCCTACGAGCTTGCTCACCGACCTCAATCCGAACATGAATGAAGAGGCTATCAACCGCATCCGCGCGCACTACGGCCTTGACCAACCCATCTACGTGCAATACGCCAAGTGGCTAAGAAACATGCTGATGCTGGACTTCGGCAGGTCCTTCGCCCCTGACAATAGGCTCGTGATAGACAAAATTGCAGAACGGATACCCATCACGTTGCTCATCAACATATTGTCCATGGCCCTGATCTTGACGATCGCCATACCCATAGGGGTGCTGTCGGCTGTCAAGAAAGACTCGTTCTTCGATCGCGCGACCACGGTGTTTGTCTTCCTCGGCTTTGCCGTACCCAGTTTCTGGCTCGCACTGCTGCTCATGATCCTCTTTGGCGTGCAACTCGAGTGGCTCCCCATCTCCGGCTTTCGGTCCCTGGATTACGCCCAGTTGACGACTGCCGGAAAAATCCTCGATATAGCCAGGCATCTGGTCCTGCCGGTGTTCATCTCCGCGTTTGGAGGGCTTGCAGGTCTGAGTCGATACATGCGATCCAACATGTTGGAGGTCATCCGTCAAGACTATATCACTACCGCGCGAGCCAAAGGCCTGGACGAGCGTACGGTGATTTTCAAACACGCCATGCGAAACGCCCTGCTGCCTGTCATTACCATACTGGGACTATCCATCCCCGGCCTCATCGGCGGCAGCGTGATTTTCGAGACCGTGTTCGCCATCCCCGGCATGGGGCAGCTCTTTTACCAGTCTGTGATGATGCGCGACTATCCGACGATCATGGGCGTGTTGGTCATCGGCGCGGTGTTGACTCTTTTTGGCAATCTGCTGGCGGACGTCATGTACTCCCTTGCAGACCCCAGAATAAGGGTATCGGATTGAAAAAACTCCAAACGAGCGATAAAGCGTAATGCCCAGAAGGTTTCTCTCGAGCGATTTCCTGCGCCGTTTTCTTCGGAACCGCGTTGCAGTGGCAGGGATGGTCATCGTCCTCGCGCTCTTTGCGCTGGCGTTGTCCGCGAGCGCCATCGCGCCGTATCCGCCTGACGAGATCGACACGGGAAATATCTTGTCACCCCCTTCGAGATCCCATTGGCTTGGCACAGACGTTCTTGGGAGGGACGTATTGTCGAGGATACTGTATGGGGCAGGCGTGTCCTTGAGCGTGGGGTTCGTGGCCGTGGGCATCTCCTCCATGATTGGCGTAATCCTTGGCGCGGTGTCAGGTTACTACGGAGGTTGGGCGGACAGGATCGTGATGCGATTCGTCGATATCATGCTGTGTTTCCCGTCGTTTTTTCTCATTCTGGCCGTCATCGCCTTTGTCGGTCCTAGCATATGGAACATCATGATCGTCATTGGCGTCACCTCGTGGATGGGGGTGACGCGCCTAGTCAGGGCCGAGTTCCTGAGTATTCGCGAGAGAGACTTCGTGCAGGCGGCGCGCAGTCAAGGGGCTGGCGATATGAGGATCATCTTCATTCATATCCTGCCCAACGCGATGGCGCCCATCCTGGTCGCGGCCACCCTCGGCGTCGCCTCTGCCGTGCTTGTCGAGTCGGGGCTCTCGTTCTTGGGTATAGGCGTCCAGCCCCCAGATCCCTCCTGGGGCAACATGCTCACCGAGGGAAAGGACAATATCGAAATCGCCTGGTGGTTATCCCTGTTTCCGGGCCTGGCTATTCTCGTCACCGTCATGGGATACAACCTCCTCGGAGAAGGCATCAGGGATTCCCTTGACCCGAGGCTGCGCTAACGGCTTCCAACACTGTTCTATTATGGAGAGATCATGACCCTGAGCATTGGCTGGTTTTCTTCCGGACGCGATGAGGCGGCGCGGAACCTTTTATCCAGCGTATATGACGACATACGGGCCAACAAATGGCCTGCCCGCATCGAGTGGATATTTTGTCACCGTGAAACAGGCGATGGGCCCTTTAATGAAGAATACCGTCAGCGGGAGCTTTTCTTCGATCTCGCAGCCCAGCTCAATATCCCAGTGGCCTGTTTCTCCCACCTACGGTTTCTCCCTGACCTGCGGAAACAAGGGCTCAGGGAAAGCCCGTCCTCAGCCGAGCCCTCGCCCGCGTTAGCCAAATGGCGAGACCTTTACGGCCTAGAGGTCATGAAGACCGTCCGTATGCTTCCCCCCGTGGATATAGTGGTGATGGCCGGATATATGCTCATCATTGGCGCGCCTGAACTCGAGCAACTCGAGCTGGTGAATATCCACCCCGCGTTGCCGTGGGGGCCCAGGGGCACGTGGCAGGAAGTGATCCATCAACTCATCGCGGAACGAGCTCAAGAGCAAGGCATCATGATCCACCTGGTCACCGAGACGCTCGACCGAGGACCAGTGATCTCCTATTGCCGGTTCCCAATACAAGGTCCAGCCTGGGACCCTCTATGGCGCTCTTGGGACGAAGAGATAACGCCCGGCGCCTCGAGGGAGGCGAGGGAAAACCATCCGCTGTTCCGACAAATACGGCAATACGGAGAGATCAGAGAATTGCCGCTGCTCAAAAGGGCGATCCGCGAACTGGCCCTCGCCGCAATCTCCGTGAGAGACAAAAAGGTGTTCGCGGGGGGCCGTCTCCTGGAAAAGGGCATAGACCTCACTGAAGAGATAGAGCGCGCCGTCGCATGAGGCGGCCGGGGGAGCGGGGCTCAGGTCCTGCGCGCGTCTGTGTCAAGCCCGTGCGCGTCCATGGAATGCCCGTGCGGTCAGTGCAGCTCTGTCATTCCCACGCAAGTGGGCATCCATGGCCCGCACGTTGGGCAATCGTCCTCCCCAGTCTGTCATTCCCTCGGAAGAGGGAATCCAGGAAAGGAATGGATCCCCGATCAGGTCGAGGATGACAAGACGCCTGGATCCCCGATCGAGTCGAGGATGACAGGAGGGATGCACCACGGGTCGGGTCGGAGACGACAGGCGTCGCGGGCCAGGCGCGTGGGGGAGGGGACGGATGGGTTCGGGCGCATGCCCAGGGCCTTACCCTGGGCTATGAAGAGACGCCCCGCAGGAGCGGGGCTGAGGCGCCGTGCGCGTCCGTGGAATGTCGTGCGCGTCCTGTGTCATTGCGAAAAGCCAAAGGCGATGCGGTATCCCAGCCCTCATCCATCGAAGCAAGGCCGCTCTCCGTCAGGGTTTGTCGCCAGACCGGCCGTATCGCCTACAAATTGCAGGCCCCTGCTGCAAGATTTATGAGGCCGCCTGCTAGGAGGATTTCACGCTCACGGTCGGTGACGTCGATGGCCAAGGCGATGGTCCTGCCTGATGAGAGATTCCTGGCTTCAAGCCGCTTCGAGCCTTTTTCCAACGCGCTCCGTACTTCCAGGAGCGACAAGACGTTTCCCTGCTCGATTGCGTCGTAATCTCGAGGATCCACAAACGTCAGGGGCAGGATGCCGAAATTGATGAGATTCGCTTTATGAATTCGAGCGAAGCTCTTGGCGATTTTCAGCTTCACGCCCAAGAAACGCGGGGCAAGCGCGGCATGCTCTCGGGACGAGCCCTGACCGTAATTCTCGCCTCCCACGACCCCGGCGCTCCTTGCCTCCTTTGCCCGGGATGGAAAAGTAGGATCGATATTGGCGAACACAAATTCGCTGATGGCCTCGATGTTGCTCCGGAGAGGGAGCACCTTGCTGCCCGCGGGCATAATGTCGTCTGTGGTGATGTTGTCGCCGACTTTCAGGATGACTGTCGCGGTAATATCATTTTTCAGGGCGGATAACCGAGGGAATGGCTTGATGTTGGGCCCCATCAAGACCTGCACCTCGGAGGAATCAGCGGGCGGGAACAAGAGGTTTTCATCGTTGATCAAATACCGGGGCGGGTCGGAGATCTCAGGATAGGGGCCAAGCTTTCGAGGGTCCGTGATCTCCCCGAATATGGCGGACGCGACCGCAGTTTCCGGGGAACACAGATACACCTGATCCGGTTTTGTGCCGCTTCGGCCTGGAAAATTCCTTGGAAAAGTCCGCAGGGATACGGTTCCTGTGGCAGGGGCCTGGCCCATGCCGATGCACCCGAGGCACCCGGATTGATGGATACGTGCGCCGCTTCGCAGCAAGTTCATGACGCCGCTGGCTTGCGCGACATTGAGCAGCACCTGGCTGCTCCCTGGATTGATTTCAAAGCTCACGTCGGGATGACAGCGCCGATCTTTGACGGCCGCGGCCGTGATCATGAGGTCCCTAAAGGAGGAATTTACCGATGAGCCGACGATGACCTGGGCGACCGGCGTCCCTTCCACCTCTGAAACCTTTTTCACGTTGTCGGGCGAACTCGGGCAGGCTATCAGGGGTTCCAGTGCGCTCAGGTCGATTTCCACCACGTCTGCGTACGCCGCATCCGGGTCCGGTTTTATTTCGACCCAGACATCTCCGCGACCCTGGCTCTCGAGGAACTGTTTCGTCCGATGATCAGAAGGGAACATGCTCGTGGTGCATCCGAGCTCAGCCCCCATATTCCCGATGGTCGCCCTATCGGTTGCGGACAAGGTCTCGACCCCTGGGCCGAAATACTCGAAGATCTTTCCCACACCGCCCTTGACCGTGAAGCGTCTCAGCATTTCGAGGATCACGTCTTTGCCGGAGACCCACGGCTGCAATTTCCCCACCAGGTGCACGCCCACCACGCGTGGCATGATAAAGAAAAAGGGATGGCCTGCCATGGCCATGGCCACATCCAAACCGCCTGCCCCGATGGCGAGCATCGAGCAGCCGGCGTTCGTGGGCGTGTGACTATCCGACCCCAGAAGCGTCTTCCCAGGCGCGCTGAAGCGTTCCAGATGCACCTGATGCGAGATGCCGTTCCCAGGGCGGCTGAAAATCACGCCATACTTTGCGGCAACAGACCGCAAGAACCGATGGTCATCTGCATTTTTGAAATCTGTCTGAAGGAGGTTGTGGTCCACATAACTCACAGAGACTTCGGTCTTTACCCGGGGGATATTCATGGCCATGAATTCCAAAAAGACCATGGTGCCCGTGGCGTCCTGCGTGAGCGTGTGGTCTATGCGAATGGCTATCTCGGAGCCGGGGGTCATTTCTCCCCGGACGAGATGCTGGCTTATGATTTTTTCCGTTACCGTCAAACCCATGGATGTCTCCTCTTTCCTATCGCAGGAACACGTGGCTGCCGGAGGTTGGGCTCAGACCGCGGCCAATCATGAGGACGCGGAGAGAGTCCTTTAGAGCCATTCTTGAAAATAATCGCGAAATGCGCTGTTGTCCCAGTGCATGTCATTCCCACGCAAGTGGGAATCCATGGTCAGTTTCCTGGATGCCGGATCGAGTCCGGCATGACATGTCAGGGGCCCGGACATAGACTTTGAAAGTTATCATATTCACCCCGCGGCGGACATCATTCCGACAGAAATTTCCACAATCACTATATGCGCAGGTCGCGCCCTTGCACCGGCTCACGTCCCCGGCGTACGCGCTCCGGCATCCTCTGCTACGTTAGTCGCTCAAAATCGGCGCCCATTGACGCACGGTATTGGCAATCATTGGGTTGGCGCCGCTGCGTACAATTCTATTGTGGCATGGCAGCAAGACGTCAATATCCATCGACGCAATAAACTCTAGAGACGTCTTCAGCTCTCGTGCATCGGCTGAAAAAAGATCGTATCGACCGATTGCGCCGTCCGCGTAAATGGTATCCCCGGATATGAGAAACCGTTCCCGGCTGTTGTACAGTCCGATGCTCCCGCAGCTATGCCCAGGCAAATGCAGCACTTTGACCTCGACGCCGCCCAGGTCAAGCATCTCGCCGCCGAGCAGCTTTCGATCCACGCGAAACGTGAATGAATCTTCCCCAAGCACGTACTGACTCTTGATCATGGTCTCGAACATGCGATTGCCGTACACGATGCGGGCGTCGCCCTTCTCCAAAAAAGAGCCTTCGGTCTCGTGCACCCACAATTGGGCATCCGGTATGGCCTCTCGCAATTCCCGCAAACAGCCTATGTGGTCCATGTGCGTATGGGTGAGTATAATCCTCTTTACATCACGGAGGGATACACCTCCTTGTTCGAGCGCTTCCAGCTTGTACGACCCCATTTCCATGAGGCCGCAATCTACGAGCGTGATGTCGTGGGAATCAGGCTTCCCAATGACATAGACGTGGGAATCCGGCAGGAACTTGTCCCGTCCGGGAATCCAGCGCACGCCGTCTATAACATGTTCTATCACTTGTTCACCTCAGTCTGTCTTGCTGCCCTGAAGCCGAAGATCGTCACTCCTCGAAGATCCACTGCCAATCATCATCAGGGAGAAGATGCCGTTTTACTTGTTCGGTAATGGACTGCAGGATGATCCATTCTCCTGAACCCATGGCGACCGTCGCGGGGCCGCCCGGCGAGTTCATGGAAAGCGCTATCCCGTTGGCCGTGAAAAATCGAGGGTTGCTCGCGTTCCCTCGCACCCCTTCTGGCTGCCCGATGAACAAGAGCTGATCGTCGCATTCGACGGGCCTCAGCAGGGTCAAGTCCATACGCACCGTCAATCCCGCGCCTTTTGTGCGCATGAAACCGGCCCACCCCGTGTTTTCATCGAAGATCGAGGTGATGACCGCGGGGTGGAGTTCTCGTTCGCCGATGAGGAAGCACCGGGCGCGATCGCGATCCTCGCCGCCGTCGCCCCACAGAACGCTGACGCCCTGCCAATCGGGCGTCTCGTGATACCTGAATCTCCTTTGCAATCCCACCACTTCACGATGGCGTCCGCACACAAAACAGTTTCGATAGTAAGGCAGCAGTCGAGTCACGTCCCCAGGTTTTTCGATCGCAGGGGCCGTGACATTCCCCGCGTCCAGAGAAACCACCTCTGCCCGTAGATACGGTTTCTTGTCGCCGTACTTGGTGATGGACGCCGAGAACACGGGTCCCCTATGGTCTTGGGTCACGGTTGCGTGCAACTGCGCATGTTCGCCTATTTTCAAGCCGGAGCCGCCGAATCGAAAGCTGACCCGCGCGGGGTATTCCGGGGACCCGTAATTTCGCCAGATGTCGAGACAGAGCCCCATGGCCAGGCCCCCGTGAGGCAGGCCGATCGCGCCCTCGTGATGATATTCAAAACAGAGGTCTGCCGCGTATTCATCGTCTCTCTGATGTTGCACAACCAAGCTGATGAAAGGGTCGCGGCCGGTCAGGAACGACCACCGGTTATAGTCGGTTTTCACCTTCACATTCCTCTGGTCTCACGGACTCCCAGCGGCTGGGAGCGACCTCGATCTCTTTTCAACGGCCCCACGGCGTCATCTCTCCACATACAACGATACCGCTTCTCCGCCTCCCAGGCAAAGCGAGGCCATGCCGGTTTTCTTGTTCATCTGTTTCATGGCATACAGCAGAGTTGTCAAGACCCTTGCACCGCTCGCGCCGATGGGATGCCCCAACGCCACGGCGCCGCCCCGCACGTTGCACCGGTCAGGGTCCAGGCCAAGTTCGCGCATCACCGCAACCGTGGAACCGGAAAATGCCTCGTTGATCTCCATCAACTCGACGTGGTGATAGTCGATCCCTTCTTTTTTTGCGCACTTTGGGATGGACAAGATAGGCGCCATAAGGACGTACTTCATGTCCAAACCCGCGCTGGCTTGCGCCCCAACCCGAGCAAGGATTTCCAACCCGCGTTGTCTTGCGATATCTTCGCCGACCACGCACAGGGCGCTCGCTCCATCCGAGATGATGGACGAATTGCCTGCGGTCGCGTATCCATCCTTCTGGAACGCTGGTTTCATCTTGGACAGGACCTCGTACGGGGTCGGTCTTGGACACTCGTCCACCGCGAAGATCAGCGGCTCCCCCTTTTTCTGGGGGATTTCAACGGGCACGATTTCGTCTTTGAACAAACCAGCCTGGATGGACGCCATGGCTCGCTCGTAGCTCAACGCCGCGTATTTGTCCTGGTCTTCGCGCGACACGCCATATTTTTCGCTGCACAGATCATTGCTGATGCCCATGTGGAAATCGTTGACAATGTCCCAAAGCCCATCATGCACCATATGGTCGTGGAGTACGCCGTTGTTCATTCTGTACCCGAAACGGGCCCGATCCAGGTAGTATGGGGCCATGCTCATGTTTTCCATGCCGCCGGCCACCACAATGTCTGCATCGCCAAGCTGTATAGCCTGGGCGGCCAGCATCACCGCCTTCAATCCAGAGCCGCAGACCTTGTTGATGGTGAAACATTGCGTTTCAAAGGGAAGCCCCGCCTGGAGCGAGGCCTGACGAGCCGGATTTTGGCCGTACCCGCAGGGCAATACCTGCCCCATGACCACCTCGTCAATGTCCGCGCTGGACAACCCAGCCCTCTTGACCGCTTCCTGAATAACGAGGCCCCCCAGTTTTGTCGCGCCTATGTTGCTGAGACTGCCCCCGAAAGACCCAAGGGCGGTGCGAGTAGCGCTCACGATAACCGCTTCACGGATTTTGCCCATACGTGCTCCTTTCACGACAAACTTCATGAGAGCGTGGCGACCCTTATCGCCAACTACTCAGAGATATTTTGCCACCAGGATCTCCGCGATCTGGACCGCGTTGAGGGCTGCGCCTTTGAGGATGTTGTCAGACACGACCCAAAGATTGAGGCCATGCGGGACAGACTCATCCGCGCGTATGCGACCCACGAAGGTCCCTTCCTTGCCCCAGGCGAGCGCGGTAAGGGGATATACGTTTTTTGCTGGGTCGTCCAACACCACCACGCCGGGCGCTTTGCGGAGCAGGTCCCGGGCCTCGTCAGGCGACAGCGGGGATTCCAGCTCCACATTGACCGCCTCCGAATGGCCAAAAAAAGTCGGCACCCTCACCGTGGTCGCAGTGACCCGAATAGCCGGATCGAGAATCTTACCCGTCTCCCACACCATTTTCATTTCTTCTTTGGTGTACGCGTTTTCGAGAAATACATCGATATGGGGCAGACATTCAAATGCGATCCGGTGCGGATACACCGTGGTGGGCATGGTCCTAAAGGCTTCCAGGGAATTGGAAAGATCGGACAGGTTGTCTGATTTCGACCACTTGATGGCTCCCGCCATCTCCCGAGATTGCGTGAGCATCTCGTCTATCGCGTCTTTGCCCGTTCCTGAGACAGATTGATAGGTGGAGACCACGATCCTTTTGATCTTGGCGGCGTCATGAATCGGTTTGAGGGCTACTACCATCTGGATGGTGGAACAGTTCGGGTTCGCAATGATGTTCTTGGCGGTATAGCCGGCAATGGCGTCGGGATTGACCTCAGGAACCACCAGGGGCACGTCCGGATCCATCCTGAAATGCGCGGTGTTGTCGATCACCACACAGCCCGCCTTGGCAGCCGCTGGCGCGAATCGAGCGCTCACCGATCCTCCTGCCGAGAACAGCCCAATGTCCACGCCCTCGAAGGACTTTTCCGTGAGCTCCTTGACCGGATAGTCTTTATCTTTGAATCGAAGCGTCTTGCCTTCGGATCTGCCGGAAGCCAACAGCAAAATGTCCGAAACGGGAAATTTGCGCTCCTCGAGCACCCTAATCATCATGTTGCCGACTGCGCCGGTGGCGCCTACCACAGCGACCCTATAGCCTTGTTTTTTCATAAATACACCACTCCTTAGCCCCAAATCGTCTGCGACGGTCTCCGCCGCGCTCCATCAGGTCTCGCCGCGACGCACACCGCGCGTCGCCCTCATTCCTTGGCCGCGGGCTTGCCCTTCTTATCCGCATCCACCTGATCCACTGGGACGCGGTGAAACGAGAACTCGCCGGATGCGCTGTCTTTTTTGAGCACCCAAACTCTGCCCGTATCCGTATCGATCATGAACGTGTGGCCTTTGGCGTGGGGCGACACAAATACTTGATACCGGCCCGAGACCATAATAGTCTCCGCGCGCTCCGGCCCCTTGCCGGCAATCCCTTCATCACGTCCCAGGGGCCACTGCGCCGAGGCTATCCCGGGCAGAAGCGCAACAGCGACCGCCAGCGTATATGTCGTGCGAAGTCCGGCCACGATCCACTCCTTATCGTTCCCTACAAATTACTAACTTTATCAACAGGAAACAAGGACGTCAAATCGAATTCCGAGCGGCCATCCCGGGAGGCGTGGTCGAAAGCGCTCCCGCCTCTTCAAATACCGCACGCGACTCCCATGGACAAATGTCTTGCGAAACCGCGGGCAAGTGTGGTATAAATACCACGTGCTATTATGTGCGATACATAACAAAAATAAGGTGTTATCGGTTCTTTTTAGACCTTAGTTTAGCATCTGAAGCAACGCCGCGCAGGTGAGTCGTCTATGAAATTAGTCAGTCAACGCTGTTCTCTCTGCATCGCTCTATTCTTTTTCTTCTTCGGCGCCTTGCCCGCCTTTTCCATGACGGCCGCCGAGATCCTCGAGGAGGTCGCCAAGAAAAATTTCTCCGAGGATTTTCGCCTTATTCTGACGGTCAAGACGATGAAGGCCAAGAAGCCGACCTCGGAACATTCCCTCTGGATCATGGGGAAGATGAAGCCGGATATGGCGATGTTATTTATCGATTTTGAAGAGCCGCCTGACACCAAGGGATTGCGGTTCCTCGTTGAAGTGCCGAAGGGCGAGCAGCCCAAGGCGTACATGTATTTGCCGGCAACCGGCAATGTGCTGCCTTTGGCCGCGGACGATCCATCGGTGGACCTTGGCGGCACTGGCCTCACCATGGAGGACATGCAGGGTTTTGTGCCCGAACGGAGCGAGCGGCTTACGCTCATGCCAGACCAAAAGCTGGACGACCAGGAATGCTACGTCATAAAGGTAGCGCGCCCCGAAGAAAAAGCCCACCGACTCATCTGGGTCTCCAAGAAGGATTTCATTGTCGTCAAGTCCCAGAGCGTGGACGCAAAAGACAAAGTCACGCGGGTCTTCAAGGTCACTGAAATGTTCCAAACCAGGGAGGGAAAACTCTACCCCCGTGAGGAGGAGATCGTGATGCCCGGGAAAGACCTGCGCATTGTGGTACGACAGGAACACGCTTCCTTTGGCGTTGAGCTGCCGGACGAGCTGTTCAAGCCTGAAACATTTGGTGCATACCAGTGGCGGGCTGGCAAGAACTGAACATTCGTCGCCGGCAGGACAAACCGGACGCAAAGGGCTCCAATCAGCTTCAGACAAAGAGGCGCATGCACATACACTTCTTCTCATCAAAGTTTATCGTCGGATTGCTGCGCGCCGCGCGCATTGGCGCATCCGCGGGCTCTTTGTCGCTGCGGAGAGCCGAACGAGACGACCCAATCTTAGCCGCCGGGGATCACGCAGAGAAGCGGCGGTCCCGTTCACGGTTTCTTCCCAGATTTTCTCGACTTCCCCGTATCTGCCGGTTGGCCTGCGTGGTCGTGAGCGCCGCGGTTCTCTCGAGCTGCGGGGTCATCTCGAACCTCGATAGCATGCGGGCAAGCATGGATCAAATGGCCTACTATACGGGGTTGATGGCGACCAACATGCCGGTCATGGCGCACAGCACCAGCCGCATCGCGGATACCGCGGTGAGGATGGACAAGAAAACCGACGAGATTTTTCAAAGTCTAGAAAAAAGAGCCACCGCCATCGATCGCAATATCGTGGGTACCGCGCAGGATACGCTGGCGCAAAACAAGCAACTGATCAAAGAGTTGACCGGCATAAAGGGCGAGCTCGCCAAGATCACCGTATCGCTGCAGCAACCCAAAGGGAGAGGCGACGCAGCCGCGCCGGACGCCCAGAAAATGACTGAAATGCAGCAGAAACTCAGAGACCTCGAAAAGCAGATCGAGGAGTTGGGCGCGAAAGTCAAACAGCTTGACAAGACTCCATAGCCAATTTCGACGCCAGGCGAGAACAAGCGCTCGGCGCCGCGTGAGGGGAGGGAATATACTGCATCTGGAAACTTCTTTCGGAATGAGGCGCGCCGCGGGGTGAATATGATGACTTTAAAGGTCTATGTCCGGGTGCCTGACATGTCATGCCGGACTCGATCCGGCGCCCAGGAAACTCGTCATGGATTCCCACTTGCGTGGGAATGACATGCACCGGGACAACAGCGCATTTCGCTATTGTTTTCGAGAATGGCTCTATCTGAAAATGCCATAGTTCTCTACAGAACGGTATTTTCATCTCCCGTTGCGTCCTCTTTGTCATGGGAGCTTGTGGGAATGACATGCAGCGGGTCAACAGCGCAATGCGCGATTATTTTCCAGAATGGCTATAACCTTGGGAGGCGAGTTGTCGCTTGATATCATTCACGATCCGGCGCTGGTCGAACGAAACCTTGAGCGCCGCTTTGCGCGCCACCTTGTTCCCTGCGTACATCAGCCGCCAATACAGCTTGGGAATGGCGATAAATTTGCCGAGAACCCGGGCGACGCCGGAAAGCTCCAAATATTTTTCGTCTATCCCTGAGATGATTTCCGGACATGAACGGGCCGCCTCGACCATCTGGGCGAGTCCTTGCTCGATGTCCAGCGACGGAGATACATACCATAGTTGCTGGAGGGGATCGCTTTGCGGGGAGAGAAATCCCTCGCGTATGGCAACGTCCCAGAGCGTGGTGCCGGGATAGACCCGGACGCCGAGAAAGAAATTGATGGTGTAGTAGGGGGGGCGTGTGTTCCTGACGAGTTCCTTTACAATGAAATCGAGCGTCTCTTGCAGGGTCTGGTTCGTTTCTCCCGGGCCGCCGATAAGAAAATCCCAAAGCACCGTAAACTTGGTCGTACGGATAGCGTCAGCCGCGGCGACGATGTCATCCAACGTAAAACCTTTGCGATAATTCCGAATCATGGCCGACGAGGCAGATTCAGGGGTGACCCAAAAAGAGTTGAAGCCCGCTCTTTGCATCAGCTCGAGAAACCGCGCATCCAACCGCCGAGGACTGACGCCCATCGCGGTGAAGGACGCTTTCCACGGACGTCTGATGATTTCCTCGAGGACCTGGGCGCAGTGATCGAGGGGATCGTTGAACACGGAATCCACGAATTCGAAAGATCGCGGGTGGTAGCGCAAGATCGCTTCCTCTATCTCGTCCACGACGTCCCGTGGGTCTCTCAAGCGCAGCGCCTGGCCTTCCAGCAATTGGTTGTAGGTACAGTAGATGCATTTGTGGCGGCACCCTCGCCGACTTTGAATCGTGTAGCTGCTCCCTACGGCCTGATAGGGCCTCAGATCCACCCATCGACCAAGGTCCGCGCGAGCGCGTTCAAAGCTTGTCAACACCGGCGGGTTGAGGACGTATTGACCATCGCGCTTGAAGCCGACGCCGGGTACCTGCTCAGGGGAAATCCCGCTCTCGATGTGGTCGAGGAGTCGAGGAAAGGCTTCTTCCCCTTCAGAGACCACGATGTAGTCGGCCTCGAGATAATCCAATACGCCTTTGGGATAAATGCTCGCGCCGGAGCCGCCTACGACGATGCACGCATCGGTGAATTTGCGAATCTCGTCGAGCATCGCCCTTATCTCTTCGAGATAGGAACGGGGATGCAGCATGTTGCAGTTGTCGATATTCCGGATCGAGACGCCGAGCGCCTGGGGCTTGAACTCGCTGATGACCCGCCGCAGCCGCTCGATCGGCCGGCGCTGGAAGCACAAGTCCACGACCGCGACGTCATGACCTGCCCGTTCAGTTGCAGTTGCGACGTAGCATAACCCGATGGGAGGAGCGGCGAGTACGTCGCTCTTGCGGTTGCTGTTGACGAGCAATACCTTCATGCCACGCTCGCGGTTTTCAAGATCGAGCCTTGGCCCCTTCCTTAGCGCGGTAGAAATGAGCGATGAGCTGGACCACGTACTCCTTGTCGTCGTCGCTCAGCTCTGGATAGATTGGCAGCGCCAATACTTCTGAAGCCGCCTTCTCGCTCTCGGGCAGGGCCGCTCTCGCAAAGACCGCTTTTGATATGCATTCCTGGCGATGCAGCGGCAGCGGATAATAAATCTCTGTGGATACGCCATGCTCGGCCAAAAAGCTGCGGAGCGCGTCTCGGTCGCGCGCCCTTATCACGTATTGATTGAACACGTGTCTTTCCCTCACGATGGGCGGCGGCGCGATATATCCGTCAGTCAATCCGAGTTCGGTAAAGCGCTTGGTATAATAGGACGCATTTGCCCTGCGCCCTTCTGTCCACGCATCGAGATATTTGAGCTTGACCCTCAAGACGGCTGCCTGCAAGGCGTCCAGTCTGAAATTGCCGCCGAGCGCCTTGTGGTAATATTTCGGGTCTGCGCCTTGGTTCCTGATGATCCGCAGCCGCTGGGCCAGCGCCTCGTCATTTGTGGCAACCAATCCGCCGTCGCCGAATCCCCCCAAATTCTTGGAAGGGAAAAATGAAAAGCAGCCAGCAGCGCCAAAACTTCCCGCCCTTTTCCCCTGACATTCCGACCCGATTGCTTGGGCCGCGTCCTCCACTATTGGTATGCCGTGTTTGTCGGCTGTCTCCATGATGGACGACATATCCGCCATCTGGCCAAAAAGATGCACCGGTATGATCGCCTTGGTCCGTTTGGTGACCATAGCCTCGATCTCATTGGCGTTGATGTTGAAATCGCGAGGGTGGATATCCACGAACACAGGCGTCGCGCCGAGCCTCACGATCGCGCCCACCGTGGCGAAAAACGAAAAAGGCGTCGTGATCACTTCGTCCCCCGGTCCGACCCCGAGCGCCATCAATGAGGCTATGAGCGCATCTGTTCCGGACGACACGCCCACCGCATATCGGCAGCCGCAGTAGGCCGCGATCTCTTGTTCCAGGGCCTGGACCTCCGGACCTAGGATAAACTGCTGACTCTCCATGACGCGGTCCACCGCATCTCTTACCTCATCTCTAATCTGACGGTACTGGGCCTTGAGGTCTAACAGCGGAACGGTTCGCAGTTGTATGTTGGGATCCATGTCTTGCTCACTCCTCGGCGCACGCTCCATGTGATCAGGACGCCGCAGGGTTGTACGTAGGGGCGTTCTTTGCCGTCTTCCCTTTGAGGTGGCGGTGATAATATTCGTAGGTCATGGGTCGGCCATCCGCAAGGTGCTTGGCGTCAATGACGTCTCCCACGAATATGGTATGCGTCCCCGCGTCGAGCGTGGCAAAGACTCGAGCTTCCATCACGCCGAGGGCGTAGTCTGTCACAAGGGGACACCCCGTCTTGCCCGCGATCCAGTTTACTTTGGATAACTTGTCCACATCGCGGCCCGATCGAAAGCCAAAGAGTCCGATGAATGTCATCGGCGCTTCTTGGCTCAAGATCGAGATGCCGAACAAGGAGCTTTTTTGTATGAGGTCATGCGTGAAATTGTTTCGATTGATGATCACCGCAAAACGTGGGGGATCTGAAGTGACCTGCAGTACGGTATTGACAATCTGACCGTTCATGCGCCCCTCGAAGACAGACGTTACCACATACAGGCCGTAGCTCACTTCCTGGAACACTTTGTAATCCACATCGTCTTTCATGCGTCACTCCGCTGGCTCTCTCGAGATTGAACCATACACACCCTGATTCCCGACGGCCTCGCGATATGGCGGTCTCTTACTTCATCAACCACCCGAGGCGCGCCGCGTCTCATTACGATAGACCTTTCGGGAAGCCCTATAATGCAGGAACCAGATGCGTTTGGCAATCGCCGCCGCAGCGTACAGCAATTCTCGAAAATAATCGCAAAACGCGCTGTAGTCCCGCTGCATGTCATTCCCACGTAAGTGGGAATCCATGGTCATTTTTTTGGGCGGCGGATCGAGTCCGGCTGACAGATCAAGCGCTGCGCTGGTATTAATAGATTCTCTCTCAACTGCAACGCCGCAGACTTTGAAAGTCATCATATTCACCCCGCGACGCGCCTCATTCCGACAGAAGTTTCGAGAAGCAGCTTAAGCGCGCCCGTGCCTTGGCTGCACGCCAATCCCTGAGCCCCCCTGGTCTCGAGTGGTCACGCCTTCGCGACCAATAATCTGATCGATCCTGAATTGGCGAGAAGCGCGTCCGCGTTGACGCCTTTCCCACGGGTCTTGTCACCGGGAAGGGACTTGTTGTCGATGTTGAGGCCTGGGGCCCCGAATTGGGTGTGACCGTAGCCCCTGGCGAGGGCTGCCACGCCCGGCCGTATCCCCGGGACGATGTGCACCCTGCATTCGCCTGAAAAAGAGCCGTCCAACGCCTTTATCCGTATCCTGTCACCCTGCCTGACCCCGCGGCGCCGAGCGTCCTCGGTATTCATAAGCAGCCTGTTTTCGGGCATGACTTCCAGGAGCCAACTCTGTATGACAGACCGCGATGAACGGTAAAAGGGGAGGGTGAAGGCCACGAGAATCAAGTCTTCGCCTTGGGGGCCGATGAGAACAGGGGCTTGCTTGGCAGCCGCCACGCCTGACAGAGAAGCTCTCCTCTGAGGCGCCGGAGGCTGAGGCCTCGAATCTGCTGCAAAGAAGCCTCCGCGTGCGATCACCCGCGCTGCATCGAGAGGAGCCTTCTCAAAGCCGCCTTCCTGCTGCATGGCGGCCCAGAGGGCCGAGAGCTCCTCATGAAACCACGACCAGGCATTCTTTATCCTGCCCCGCGCGTCCGGACGATAGCCCTCCAACCCCAATTTGGCCCCCAAAAGCCCGAGGATGTCTTCCGCTATCTTGGTCTCTGGGAAGAGAGGCAAGTAGTCGTTGTTGCGAGGATTCACGGCCCCTACGACGGGCGCTCGCACGCCGAAACCCGGGCATGCGACCGCGGGCGGGGACTGGCAAATATCCCACCGCTCCAAGTAGGTCACGTCAGGAAGGATGTAATCGGCAAGGGCGGCCGTCTCAGTCATTTCTCGCTCGATGGCCAGAAGGAGAGGAGTCCGGCGAGGATCCCCAAGACGCTGAAGAGTCGCATGCGGGTTTTCGTACACGGGATCTGCCTGCCAAACGATGACGGCCCGCGGGTCCGATCCCCCAGCGCTCTGCGCGATACCTGACTCGACTACAAGTTGCTTTTCAGCGCGGGCAAAGAAGGGCGAGCTGGTTTTTGCGAGTCCGCCGACGCCGGGTCGCGCGCCCACCATGACGTTGAGCATCAATATGGTTTTTGCCGCGTCCAGACCATTGGGTTGTGCATAGATCGCCCGGCCCGGGATCACCGCGGAAGAGGGGCCGCCTTGGGCAAGGAAGTCGGCGAGCCGATTGACTATTTCTACGGGCAGACCGCAGGCTTGGGCGTAAAAATCTGCGCTGTTGCCGGCCACGAGATTCTCCAAGTCTTCCCGCGGCGCCATCAACAACTCTGCATGGCGCTCCATGAACGACCTCATGATCCCGAGGGCAAGTTCTCGATCCTTGCCTGGGATCGCAGGCGCCCAAAGGTCGCTTTTGCTGGCCGACGTGGACAAACGGGGATCCACGACGGCCCAGAGGAATGACGGGGCCTTGGCCCGGGCGTCTGCGATGCGCCTCGCCGTCGCGACGAGCGGGACGCCGGAATCGAGGGGAGCGTCTCCAAAGCTGATGACGCACCCAGCCCTGTCGTAGTCCGCGTCCAACGGGCCTGTTCCGTCGCCAAACACCTCGTCGCCGGCCATGGCCGCAAGTTCTTGCAGTTGCGCTTCCCTATTGCGCACGAGCGCCGCGGCGCCAAACGCCGCCGCCCACCTTTTCACAAAGATTGTCGCGCCCCAGTCTGCGCGTCCCAGGAGGAACTGCAACGCCCCGGGGGATCCTCGAAGGGTCTTCAACCCCGGCGCCGGACCCTCGCCAAACAGGTTGCCCCCTTCTATTATCTCAGTAATTGCCTGGTCCCACGAGATCGCCGTCCATTTGCCGGAGCCCCTTTTGCCCGCTCGTTTCAAGGGCTTGATAATTCGAAACGGATCATACAGGGTCTGAATCCCCGCTCCTCCCTCCGCGCATATCGAGCCGCCAAAGTGGAGGGCCTCTTCCAGCGGCGTGTCGGCTGGCAAAGGCGTGGTGGTCGCGGCAGGATGGAACGGGCTGCCGCCGATCTTGACGAGGGTTCCTTGAGCGACACGACATCGAATGCCGCAATTCCCGGGACACAAGGCGCACACGCTATACACATTTCGGACGCCTACGAGATTCTCCAATGGGTCTGGGCCAGGAGCCCCTTGTATGTACTCGGGGACAAAGACGTCTCCCGCGAAGAGATGGCATCCGGCAAACAAACTCGCCCCACCCATCGCGCCAGCCAATCGCAAAAAATCTCGCCTTGTCAGTGTATTCATAATCGATTTCAACTGCATGTACATTAACTCAAGGGAACGTCAAACCCAATGAACACAACCGAATACCGCATGAGGAACACCCCTCCAATAATGAGCAGCGATGCGACGCACAACCATGCCTTCTGTGTCCTTGTCCATGGGAGCAGCAGTATGACGAGAGGCGCAAGCATCCCCGCCGCGTACTCTCCCCAGACGTAGAGCTTTTCGTGAAACGCCAGCATGATCGAGGCGTACCCGTCGGCCGTGGACACCAGCAACGTCAGCCAGAAACTGCCGCTCCAAAAAAGATCCACCAAGAGTATGGCTATCATCATGAGGCGCAAGCTCGAGTAAAGCTCGGGATCGAGTTTGTTTTTCTGGAATCGATCCATGAGGAGCGCAACCACGACAAGGAGCGCAATGCCAGACAGCAGCGCTGACGTAAGAAAATAACCAGGCATGAGCGCCGAGTGCCACCACGCTCGGGCGCGAACAAGGGCAAACGCAAAGCCGGTGTAGGCGTGCACGAAGATGGCGAGAGGCACCGTAAGCATCCCCAGTATCTTGGTGACCCGGTCATACTTCACATAAATGAAGTAGATGTATATGAGATTCGCGATGGGATAGATCGTGAGCAGCCAAGAGCCGTACGATAACGCAGACGTGCGGTTGAAATATTCAGGCACAAGCGTATGCCAGAATCTCGTGGGTTGATGCAGGTCCAAAATCAGGCACGCGGGCGCGAGAAGCAGCAGGATGAATGAAATGATCGCCGCAGGCAGCGCCATGGGTTTGAATCTTTTTATGCCGAAGACGGTGGAGAGCGTCGAAAGAATGAACGAGCCCGCGGAAAGGCCCGTGAAGTAGAAGTAAAGCGGGATATAGACCTTCCAAGGCGTTTCGTGAGGCACGTTATAAAGCACAGCAGCGTCCATGTGGCCTATTCACCCTTCTTCCAATAATCCGCGGACGGACTGGGAATGTGCTGACGATAGTCCAGGATTTCGTCCTCGAAGCGGTCAGAAAACTGAATTCTCCCTTGCAGGGTATAATCAGCCTGGACGTAATACACCTTCGGCTTCGTGCCCAACTCTGGTTTGAGAACGCCGGTGGGAGTAGTGGCCAGCTTTTGCGAAATCTCTGACGAGGGGTCCGCAAGGTCTCCGAAGATGAGCGCGCCGGAGGTGCAGGCCTCGACGCATGCTGGTTTAAGCCCATTGTCAATCCGTGAAAGGCAAAAATCGCACTTATCCGCGGTATTGCGGATTGGGTTGAAAAAGCGGGCGTCATAGGGACATGCAGCGATGCACATGCCGCATCCTATGCATTTGCCGTAATACATCACGACCACGCCGTCTTCTCGTCGCACGGTGGCCTGCACCGGGCAGACCTGCACGCACGGCGGTACCTCGCACTGATTGCAAAGGCGTCTCAAATAAAGGTTCCCCACATGGGGGAATGCGCCTTTCTGGATGCCTTTCACCCATGACCGCCAATATCCTAAAGGTACGTTATTCTCGCTTTTGCACGCCACCGTGCAACTATGGCACCCGATGCACCGCCTCTGATCGACGAGCATGGCCCACTTCTTGGTCCTCTGCGCGGGATTCGCGCGTTCTGGCTCGCCTTGGGCGTTCTCGGCGGCCCTCGGCGTGGGGGCCTTCTGGTGGTCTAATGCTTCTTTCTCAGCCATCGTACTCGTTTTCAGACCTCGGTTTTGGCAAACCTCGCCGGCTCACGGCTCAACGTCTCTTGTGGCAGCCGAGGCAATCCAGCCTGCTGAATGATTCCTTTCCATCGTGGCACGTTCCCGTGGCGCACGTGGCGCATGCCCGCGGGACCTCGTACGCGGCGAGGAGTTCCTCTTCCACGTCAGGCGTGCCCAAAGGGATGAGCGTCGAGACATGCCGACCTATGCGGATCTTGGACGGGGGCGTGTCCGCCAGCGCCCTCATGACAAAGGTCCCGTATTTTTGGGCGGCAAAGATCTTGTCGTGACAGACCTTGCAGTCTTTGTACTTGCCGCCGCTGAACCAGAGGTGCGTGTAATGGCGAAAGACCACCGGCCCGGGAGAACCCTTGGCCGTGTAATGGACATTGCCTCCGCCAAACACCGCAGACAGCGAGAGAATCGCCAAGAGCAATCCGCCGCCAATGAGCGCCACGAGCACAAGGCCTACGCCCGCGGCCTGGAGCCGCCAATAGGGGGACTGTCCTTGCAGGTTTCGGACGTATTCTATGAACGCCTTCCACGTGGCGATCAAGGTTCTCTCCCGTTTTTTCTCTTCAGATTATCGGACTGTGCCCACATAGGTCGTCGTCCATTGTCTTTTCTTGACGTCAGGATTCCCATAATCGGGCAGGATGACAGGAGATACCCTATCGGTGATGATCCCGGCGTCCTCGAGCTCCTTGTGATACTTACGCACGTGCTCAACCGAGAGACTCTGGACAGCTCCTCGCTGGAGCGCGTATTTCCCTGCCGATTCTCCGGCCAAGCGGCCAAATACCGTGATATCCAGCAGCGAATTTCCCATAAGGCGATTGGCGCCATGAACGCCGCCGCCTACTTCTCCGGCCACGTAAAATCCTTCCACCGTGGTCGAGCCGTCGGGATTGTAGGCCAGGCCGCCATTTTGATAGTGAAGGGTAGGGTACACGAGCATAGGGAGCTTCGAAATATCGATGCCGTACCTGATGAAGAGAATATGCTTTGCCGGAAATTCTCGTTCCACTGTCCCTGGCCCCTCCAAAAGATCGATCATGGGGGAATCCAGCCACACGCCGAACTTTCCCTTCTGACCCGGCACAGGGATCCCTTTCCCGACCGTGGTGCATTCTCGGATAATGCTCGCAGACTCGATGTCCCGAGGCTCCCGCTCGAACACGAACTGCTCGCCGTCGATGTTGACGAGGTTTGCGCCAGCCCCTCGAACCTTCTCGGTGATGAGCAACCCCTCCGCTTGCTCCGGGAATACCGCGCCGGTGGGATGATATTGGGTGGCATGCAGAAACCGTACGCCGACGCCGAGTCGATACCCCAACACCAGGCCGTCGCCCGTGGCTCCATAATGGTTCGTGGTCATGAATTTTTGGATATGGAGTCTGCCGGATCCGCCGGTGGCCATCACCACGGCTTTGGCCTTGACGAGAAAGTACTCTTCTGTCTCGAGATTATACAGCACCGCGCCCGAGCAACGGCCATGGTCGTCAATCAGCAGTTCCACCGCAGGAGAAAACTCGAGGACCCCGATATCCTTCACTCTGTTGCGAGCTTCGTCCCTCAGCGTCCTCATGATCTCGGCCCCAGTCATGTCGCCGGCATAGTGCATCCGCTTGCGGCATGTCCCTGCTCCATGCAGCGTGAACATCTTTCCATCCGGCCATTTATTGAACATGCACCCGAGCTTCTCCAGCCAGCCAATAACCTTGGGCGCTTCCAGAACCATGGTTTTTACCAATTCAGGATCGTTTTCGAAATGCCCGCCGCCGAGGATATCGAGGTAGTGATAGTATGGCGAGTCCTTCCATCCCTTGGTGGCAGCCTGTATGCCGCCCTCGGCCATCATGGTGTTTGCGTCGCCGTGACGCAGTTTGGTCGCGATGATGACCCGCGCGCCTTGTTCCTGCGCAAGGAGAGCGGCAGCAGTGCCTGCGCCGCCGCCGCCGATGACCAGCACATCTGTTTCGTAATGCACCTCGTTCAGGTCGATCTTGTCTGGGTCGACGCGGCTTTTCGACTCAAATATATCCGCAAACTCCTGCGCAACCGCATAGCCTTTGCTCGGTCCCACCTTCAGCTCTCGCAGCCCGCCAGGCCTGTAGTCCGGGTGATACTTCTCGAGCCTTGCTTGGCGTTCAGCCAAGGTGAGGGCAGGAAATTCCTGCCCGGCCTTTTTCTTGGCTACGCGTTCAGGTCGAGTCTTTTCAACCTTTTTTATGAGTTCCATCAATTCAGCAGTGTATGCCATCGGCGCCTCCGATCATAAACCACGCGAAAAGAGCGGCAGGAAAAACCGCCCCTGCGCTTTTGCGAATCCGGATATGTCTTGCTTTCATGGCGACTCTCGACAACCGCATTGTTGGTCGAAATCCTGCCCTGAGCCGCGAGCCAAAGGAATCCATCTCGATGCAACGCATCATCCGCGGCCGCGGCCTCAGCTTCCAAACTCGCCATATTCTCGTGTCCCACGAGTCTTCTTGCGCAAAAATCATTCACGAATAACCATATCTTCCGCATTGCGCGCCTCAGAGAAACCTCTTGTCGTCAGGTTCCCACATCTCGTCAGCCGTGTGGGGCTCCATTTGGCGATCTACGTAGAGCTTCCTCAGCGTCTCCAAGTCCGCGTTCATGAGGTCTTGCAAGGCCTTTTCGTAACGGCCCTGGCCAACCCGTTCAATCATTTCCTCCACATGCTTTGCCTTTGGCCGTATATGGCGTCCTGTCAAGCGGCGGCACAAGATGGCGATGTTGTATTGCGCGAGTTCAGCAGGACAGCGGGACGTGCAGATGCCGCACATCACGCAGGGCATGGACAATTCAGCCGCCTTTTCCACGTCGCCTCTCAGCGCTGCGGAAATGTATTCCATCACGGGTATGTCCATGGGGCAGGACTTGGTGCACGTGTTGCAGCCCATACATTTGACGAGTTCCGGGTAGTACTTGAAAAGAGTCTTTGCGTCCGGCGACAGTTGCTCCAGATCGTACACAGCCCGATTTGCCGGAAAGAAAGGCACCATGGCCAAATACATGTTCGGCTGAACAACGGTCTGACAAGCCAGCCCCACGTAAATCTTCGGGCTGCTCGGCAGCCGGTACACCGTCGCGCACGCGCCGCAAATGCCTCCTCTGCAGCCGCACCCGCGAATGAGCTGATACCCTGCGAATTCGAAGGCCTTCTGGATGGTCAGGGTGCTCGGCACCTCGTACCGCTTGCCCATGATAAATATGGGGATCAAGTCAGTTCGGTCCGCTCCGATATCCAACGCAGCCTCTTGCGCACCTACGCTTTCTTGATGGTCAACCGATGACATGGACACATCCTTTCTCAACTGATTCATACCTCTCGACGCCGACCCTCATCGCGCGACAAAGATCCCTATCACCACGCCGATGATCAACGCGATCAGGGCCATGAAGTAGTTGTCCAGCGCGGTAATGCGTGGAGCAGGCTGAATAGTCTCCGGTACCACTTCGTCAACAATATAGTCTTTGTATGCGGTATCTACCTGGGGACAGGCCAGCACACAGGAATAGCACTGCTCGCAATCTTCGCCCACGCAGGCTTCCAAGGCGAACGACGTGCGCTGTTCGGTCTTCTGCAGCCTCGAAGGGTCTTTGCGCAATACAGGACAGGAGTCTATGCAGTTGCCGCATGCCAGGCATCCTTTGTCGCCTGTGACGTCGCTGTCAGGGTCCTTGATAAAAAGCCTGTGATAAGGTTCCATCCCCTTGGAAAGCAGCCTGAATCGGGCAACCGGCGGCTCCTTGGCGTTCAAGATGATGTCCGCAACTTCCTTATTGATGCTTTCAGGCGGATAATCCTTGGTGGTCGTCATATTTGCGTCCCCATCTTGGGTTAGTCAGTTCCTTTGCTTTCCGTACGTCCCTTGAGGGCCGCGCCGGGCCACCGCGCCTCTTGGTTTTCTGCGGGGCCTGATGCGGTAGTTTGCCTGGCCAGCCTGCGGTCGGACGAGTCCCCGCCGAACATCGCGGCGGGCTGCGCTATGGAAGCGGCCTTTTGCCGCGCCTTGAGGTATTCCTCAAAATAAGACTTTGTCATCAATGGATGGCACTTCACGCAGTTGTCGTAGTTGACGCCTGTCCGGCATTCTGCTGAGAAGATTCGGGTCTTGTAATGAATCTGTCCATTGTGGCATCGCCTGCAGGTCTTTTCCGACGGCATGGCCACCATCCAACGGGGGTTGGTGGAGAGGCTTTCCCACGCCTGCTTTCTCGATGCGTGATACTCCGCTTCGCTCATGGGCAACAAGCGACCTTGACGGTACGCGTGCGAAGCGTAGCTATGGCAGGCGTCACATGCCATGTGATTCACTTCTGCATAGTTCACGCCCTTGTCAGGAACGGCATCGTCCGGCGACTTGTATCGTTCGTGGCATCTCGAGCACGTGTTCTCCCTTGCCAGTACATGCTTCCTATGGTCCATGACGAGCCCTATCTTTTTCAGCCCCTCCGGCAAATCCTTCAAATAGACGGCCTTGCGATATACCGACGCATAGTGACAAAACTGGCAATTCTGGACCGGTACCCTCGTATGATTGAAAATGCCCGTGGTCCCATGCTCGCGCGGGTCCATTTGCGGGATGATGTACGTGACAAGATGCAGCAGACTCCGAAGGCGCGACCCCGCGGTCCGTTCCGGATGCCCTTGAATGTGGCAATCCGCGCATGCAATCATCTCGTGCGCAAAGCCTCTTTTCTCTTCACGACTCTTTTCTGTAATCCATGTGGAATACGAGGCCTCCTGCCTGTGGCAAAGCATACACGAGGCGCTCCTCGAGGCCATCTCCGCCGCTCCCAAAAAGATGGCCGCCGCGAGCGCCACCACGCCGATGGACGCGATCGAGGACCTCATCATCCCTGCGCGCCTCCCGTGGTCTCCGCGCTGCGGCGCTGTCTGCGAGCGGCTTGAAATGCAGCGGAAATAACCAACGGTCCTGAGTTGCCGATGGGGCACTTAGTCGCGCACCTCCCGCAGCCGACGCAATACTTGGACAACTCGAGAACCCGATCATAGTCGCCCAATCTGGTCAGCAAGACCAACCCCATAGGAAACTGTACACCTTCCGCCTCTTTCACAGGGCATACCCCCACGCACGACGCGCAGTTGTAGCAATTGATGGACCGGCCTGTGCCGGGTACCAGCATGGACTGCAACGTGTATTCAAACACCATAAACGCGGCAAAGAGAATGGCCAATGCGTTGAGGGTGACGCGATCAGGCGCCGCGCCGAGAAACGCGGCGAGGAACGCCCGTGAAAACAGGTTGTACGTCGGGTATTCCGGAATCCCCTTGGTCAAGGCTGACTGGATCGCATTGAAGTAGCCTGTCAAGGTGTACGTCGCGCCCCTGAGCATCCCCGCTTCGCCAGGCTTTTCCAATTTTCCGGTCTCGAGGATCGACTTCTTGTAAATGCCTATCTCGTTGTCCAGGACGGAGATGAGGTCTGGATAGTCCAGGGTTTTAATGCCCACGATCCGATGATTCTGAACGCGCACCTCCACGCGAATGGGACCCCGAAATCCTTGCCCCACGCCAGTATATGTTCCATCCATGACCCGTGAGATGCCATCCCCAATCGCGCTCGTCGTAAACCGCAGTTCGTTGACGCGTCGCACATCCATGACGGCTGCGCCATAGCCAACAGCCAGGAAGATCAAGAACCCCAAAAGATAATAGAGATAGGGCTTCCCGGATTTCCTCTGCTCGGAGTACGCAAACACAGCCAGCGGTACCAAAACGGCCAACAACAGTATCAGACGCGCGGAAGGAAACAGAATCCCCACAATGACCACATAGAGGATCAGGCGGACCCCGCGGGTCATCAAGAGATCCCTCGCGGCGCTCAGAATATCAGGAGCACGCCCTGACGACGTCATCGATGAATTCCTTCCCTACCAGTCCGTTTACCAACGCATCCTCGAGGCTGTGACGAGGTACAATCCCCTGACGGATGGCAGTACGTGTCTCTTCCTGCATCATGGCAAACATTTGGGGCAGCGGCAAAAATTGAACGCAGTAGCTTTGACAGTTGCCGCACCTGATACACTTTAGTCCACCGTTTCGGATGAAGCGATCGTAGTCTGTCACCCTACCTGCGACGACGAGTTCTGCCTGAAGCGAGATGCCCACAGGGCACCTGTCTTGGGTCGCGTAGCAGGCGCGACACTCGTAGCAATAGATCGTGGCGGGATTTTTCCGCATGAGCGGTTTTACCACCGTTGCCAACAACGCCCCCACGATCCCGAACAGCGCGACCCTGTCCAGATTCATGGTCCATCCACGGTCCTTGAGGTTCGTGAAGAACTGGTACCGGTGGATGCCGGGCAGCGTCATCGGCTGCGTCGTATCGTCTCTCTTGTGTTGCCGCGTCTTCTGGGAATCGGGTTCAGACATGCGACCTCGCCTCGAAGCCTCCTTTAATGCGGCAGCATCGCGGCCATGAGCAAGCCGGCAATGAGCCCGCCCGCAGCGCCCTGAAGGAGCTCCCTAGGAGAATACATATCCAACGCCCACGCGATGATCACACCCGACAGTATGCCGACAATCGCAAAGATCAACCACGTCAACACAGTCAATCCTCTCGGGTCATCTCAGGAAATCGCCAGTTTCCATGAGGCAACCTCATATGGTTGGGCCGCTCAAGGTGGCCGTCATCCGTCGCGACAAGGTCTTCGGAACCATCAATCCTATCAGCAGCGCCGCGACCACGCCGCCGATGATTCCTTGAAGGACTGCAAATATATTGTGCTCGAAAAGCGCGAACGCCAATATCCCACCGGACAAGGCCCCGCTGACCATGAATCCTATGGTCTGGATCATGAAGTTCCGACCCGAGTCTGGGCCAAACAAACGACTGCCGCCGAATATAAAGAGAATGTTCACGCCTGCAATCACCAGCGCAAACTCTATGATGGTAAAGATGTCCCTCAAGAAGCGGGGATCGTCCGGCTGAAAAATGGAAAGATTGAGGAACTTCATGTAGATAGCCGCAATCGGGGCCATGATCGCCATGGACGCAAATGTGTACGCGCCTTTGATAAAACCCGTTTCGGCCCTCATGGTACCCTCGCCCATCATACCGCCGCCTCCCAGGGGCGACGGCCCGCATGAGGTGGTGGCGTTGATAATGTAGGCCGCCATGACAATGGCCAGTTGAGACCAGTCGAGAAATCCGAACTTTGCAGGGCCAAACAAGTAGAGCACCGGTACCAGGGCCGCGGTGAGGATGCGCGCGCACGACAGCGGCAAAATCGTTTGAAATTGCACGAAGATCGCAAGCATACCCGCCACGCCCAACACGGGGATGTTCACAAGACTGTTGAGCGCCAGGCCCAAGGCCGTGAAGCCCCCTGTTGCGGCCAACGCGCCAGCGGCGAGGAAACCCGCCGCCATGGCAGTCACTGGCAGGAGGATGATCCCCTCCAAAAGGTCCCGGAGGCGTATGCGGCACACCACGATCATGAGCAACGCGCCGGCGACGAGTACTGACTGAACAGGCATCTTCCCGAAGGGTTGAAAGATGGCGATGAGAAGAGATGCGACAAACAACACGAGCGCGAGGTAACCTTCCAAGGGCGCGGTTATGCGCTGCTCCATCGCCTCTTTGCGAGCGCCGGCGGGCGCGTCCCGCAACGAGACGTCATTGGGATAGAGCCGTTGACTCACCAACTTCAAAAAGAGCGCGACCACGGCGGTGCCTAACATGAGCGCAAACGCCTGCGGCGCTCTCAAGATTCCATCTGACGCGGTGGGGAAAAAGCTCCCCAGGAAACCCTCGGCTATCTGACCCACGCCCCCAATGGGTGACGGCCCGCACGATCCCATGGAATTGCGCGTGAACGCGCCGATGAGGACGATGAGTTGCGACTTGGTGAGTATTCCCAAACCGCCTTCGAAACCGAATGTAAAGAGCAACGGCAACAATGCCGCAGCGAGAATTCGCCCGCATGGCAGCGAGGAGATCACAGGTAGATTGATCAGTATGACAAGCGTCCCCACCAGACCCAACGGACTTCGGCGAAGATAGCCAAGCAAAACCTTGAGCGCTTCGAATCCGCCGGACGCCTTGAGACCTCCGGCAAGAAACAGGCCCGTGAGCAACGCGGTAATTGGATGAAGGATGATGCCGCCCAGAAATTCGTTGGGCATCAGCAGCACCGCATTCCAGCCCTCGGAAAAATATCGGAATACAGCGCCCACCAGCAGGCAAAGCACCGTGGACAGCACCAGCACAGTCTGAACCGGCGTGCGAATATAGCCGAACAGCGTCAATAACATGAGAGCGAGGAAAATACCGAGTGTGATAAACCCCAGAATCTCCAAAACGTCTACCTCAAATGACCATCCCTCACGACCGGAGTCCGCGGCCCTGCCCAACTCGGTCGCATCCGCATGCGAGCCTCGATCGCCGGCTCCTTAAGAACCACGGAAGATCCACCGAGTATCCCCGAGCCCCACGAATCACCCGCACTTCTTCGCCAATCCCCAAGCGCCCGAGACACAAAGTGCACGGAGGAATTTCCGCGGCGATCTCGTTGCCGTCTTCAAGTCTTATGAGCGCTGTGGCGCTATTCAAGGCAGCGACTCGCTCGTCGCTTTTCAAATCAAGAATAACGCCTCGCCGACTCCCAAAGCAGCGATAAAGCTCCGCAGCGAGGAACACCGCGACGAGCGACAATGTGGTCAAATAATCCCAGTCCATTGCATCAAAGTTGCCTGAAAACAGTATGAGCGGCGACGATGCGCCTCGCTTCTTTGGCCTCGTGTCTAAAACACAAGAGTTTCCAACGCGTTCTCGCGCAAAACCTGGATGCGATTATTGCCCGAATCCACGATAAAAAGACTGCCGTCATGCCAGGCCAACCCCGTGGGGTTGCGAAATTCTCCCGGTTCCGAACCCTGTTTCCCCAAAACGGTCAACGGCTTGCCATCCGGCGAAAACGCCTGAATCCGGTTGTTCCCTGTGTCGGCAATCCAGATCGAGCCGTCAGGATGGACGTCCATGCCCTGGGGCATATTCAATTGGCCCGCACCAATACCCGGACTGCCAAAACCCCGTCGGTACTCGAATTTCAGCCCGAAAACCTTGACCATGCCGTGTTTGCTATCCAGAACAAGCAGCTCATCCCCGCGTGTGCGACACGCGGTAGGGAGCCTGAATTGGTCGTCGGCGTCTCCAAGCTCGCCGACCACCGCGGCAAGCTCAAAGTTGTCAAACACCTGCACGCGATGGTTTCGCGTGTCCGCTATAAAGAGTCTGTTGCCCGGCGCCAGGTGAATCCCTTGGGGAGTGGAGAGACAGCCCCCTGAAGACCCAATGGAACCGACGACCCGTTTTGCCGTCCCCTTCTCGTCAAAAACCTGAATCCGGCAATTGTTCGAATCCGCCACATAAATAAGCCCATCCTCATCCACGGCCACGCCCCGGGGGTAGTTTAGCCGACCCACGGACGCGCCCGGGCTGCCAAAGGAAGAGACCGCCGCGTTGGACGGATCGAAGATCGCTACCCGGTACCGGGCGCTGTCGGTAACAAAAAGTCTGCCGCGGCTGTCCACTGCAATATCGGATGGCCGGAGCAATCCTGTTGCTCGCGTTTGATCATAATGTTGCGGGCGGTCTGAGCGTGCGGCGTCGTTTCTTGCCCACCCAGTCCGGTGGGCGTACAATCCAGCAAGTGACAATGTCCCCGCGAGGCCGAGTGACTTGAGGAAATCACGTCGTTCCATGGGGCAGGCGCATCTCCTTATACGGCTATCCGTGAGTAAAAGAGCGGATATTTCTGGTTGTCGAGTTGTTTGCCGGTATTTTCCATTCCCAAGCGACAAACGATTCTGCATATTCGCGCTCGGATTACCTCAAGTCAACCACGTTCCGTTGGAAAAAATCCTCATACGTTCTCCGCATTCCCGGAGAAGTGTTTCAGCCAAGGGAACTCTTCCCACAGATACGCCCCTTTTCGAAAACGATCGCGCATCGAGGCGTTGGGCCGCGTGCACGCGACATCGCTCACGGCGCGACCAACCCTTCTCAACAGACTATCATCACCGTCCTATCATCATCGTCGAAAGATACGCCCCACGTCGGGTCGCCATCGTTCGGCGCTCGGCTTGCGCCTATGGTTCGACTGACTGAGGATCGAGTCCTCTGCGTGAGCTGCGGCTACGCCGCGTCACGCGAAGCGCAGCATCTCTTCCACGCTTACTCTGTCGCTGCGGAATATCGCGCCGGCCTTCTGAAGGTCAGGATATCCCACGGCGATCCCGATGACCACTTTCTTGCTGTCGGGAATGTTCAGCACGCTCCGCACAATATCGGGAAAATGCATCGAGGCGGCGAGGTAAATAGTGCCGAGTCCTTCCGCGAGGGCCGCATAGCAAATGGTGGTGCCAATAGACCCAATGTCGAGGCAGGCGTAGGGGACGTTCAAACCATGGTCGATCAACAGGTATATGACTGCCGGCGCCCCGAAAAACCGATACATGTTCAAGTAATGCTGCGCGCGAGCCGCTTTATCGGAACGTTCGATGCCAAGCGCGGTGAGCAAATCCTTGCCAAGCTTCATATACCGGTTCTTGTGCACTTCCGGAAACTCGACGGGCATTTCGATGTCTGGCCTCGGCTTCGCGCCTCGCTGCCCTTCCTCGACGAACAACCGGGCTAACTCCTGCGCCTTGTGGCCGTCTGCAATGACAACCTCCCATGGTTGGGTATTCCCCCAAGAAGGGGCCCAACGCGCGAGCCTGACTACTTTGGTGAGGGTGTCCCGGGACACCGGCTTCGGCAAGAATGCACGAATGCTCCTTCGACTCTTGATTGCATCTTCCAACTTCATCGAGCAAAGCCTCCTACGGTTTTCTCTCTGGCCAATTCAAGGGATATGCGTGAGGTATAGCATAGAAGACCGATGTTGCCCAAGACCGCCGCGGAGGGGTAGGCCGCGTCGAGGTCGAGGGCTATGGGTTCAGCGAGCTGAAAAAAATCACCCGACGCCCACGCCGCGACCCGCCTGATTCCACGAGATAAATCAATCGCTCGCCATAGCGCTTTTCGTTTACTTCGACGAACAAGGGTGCTATAAAAAATGACAAATATGTTCCTCACTATGAACAAACTACCATGGCCAAGGAGGATCGCAAATGGCTTTTGTTTTCCGTGACTGTGCAATCAATAAAGTGGGCGTGATAGGCTCTGGGCAAATTGGACCGGATATTGCCCTCCATTTTGTCAAGTCTCTTCACAAATACGGGACGCAAGTCGTCGTGGTTGACATTGCTGAGGATGCGCTGGCCAAGGGAAAGGCCAAGCTTTTCAAGAAGGTGGACAAAGGCGGCCAAACCGGGGCCTTCAAACCAGACGACGTGGAAAGCATGAAAAGTCACGTCGTTTTTACCTCGGATTATGATCAGCTCAAAGGGGCCGATCTCGTCGTGGAAGCAGCCACAGAGGACTTGCCCCTCAAGCGCAGGATTTTCAAACAGGTCGAGTCCTTGGTGAGCCAGCATGCGATCGTCGCCAGCAACTCGTCGCACTTGGAGCCGGAGCGCATCTTCGAAGAGATGCAATACAAAGGCCGGACGCTGTGCACCCACTATTTCTTCCCGGCGGAAAGGAACCAGGCCATCGAGATCATCCCAGGGAAGGACACCGACCCAAAAACCACGGAATTTGTCATGCGATTTTATGAATATATCGGCAAAATCCCGGTAAAGGTCGGTTCTCGATACGGCTATGCGGTCGATCCCGTGTTCGAGGGGCTGCTCCTCGCTGCTGTGCAATGCGTAGATGCGGGACTCGGGGATACCAAGCAGGTGGACGCCGTTGCATCCAAGTGTCTTGGCCTCACCGTTGGCCCCTTCACCGCGCACAACCTCACTGGCGGCAACCCCATCACGGCCCATGGGCTGGCAGAGATGAATGAGCGAATTAATCGCTGGTTCCGCGTGCCTGATCGGCTGAAACAACTGGTCGAGGCAAATGGGCTGTGGGAAGTCCCAGCCCGGGGAGAAAAGATCGACGTACCGCCGGACAAGGAAAAGGCCATCGCAGAAGAGCTCCAAGGGGCCTATTTTGCCATAGTGACCGACATGCTGGATGCGGGCATCATCAGCGAAAGCGACTTCGATTTGATCATTAGCGTCGCCTTGGATATGAAGCCCCCCTTTAGTTTCATGAATTCCCTTGGCGTAAAAAAATCCCTGGAATTGGTCGAGGCGTTTGCGAAAAAATATCCGGATATGCCTGTGTCTCGGCGTCTGCGTGAACAAGCCGCTTCCGGCAAGCCATGGGAAATTCTCGATGTCCTCTACGAAAAGAGGGGAGATGTCGCGCTCATTACCATTCGGCGTCCTCGTTCCCTGAACGCCCTGAACGGCAAAGTGCTCCAAGAACTCAAAGATTGTTGCAAGAAGATACAGGGGGATGCGGAGATCAAGTGCGCGGTCATTACGGGCTTCGGAAACAAGGCGTTTGTGGCCGGCGCTGATATAAAGGAGATGGCTGGCTTCACAGACCCAGAGCAGGGGGAGAAATTCGCCAGGATAGGTCAGCTTGTGAGCTTAGAAGTGGAGAAACTAGGGGTACCTGTCGTGGCCGCGTTGAATGGACTCGCCTTTGGAGGCGGTTGTGAGCTTGCCTTGTGCTGCACTGCGAGGGTGGCGCCTCAGGGCCTCAAAATCTTGGCCGCTCAACCCGAAGTGAATCTGGGGCTGATCCCCGGCATGGGCGGCACCCAAAGGCTGCCCCGGCTTATCGGCTTCGAGAAAGCTTCGGAGATGATACGGACCGCGAATCCCATCTCTTCGGCTGAAGCCCTGGCGTGCGGACTCGTGAACGAGCTTGCGGAAGGCGACGTGCTCCCTGCCGCCATGGCCCTTGCCAGACGACTCGCTTCCGGCGAGACAAAGGTCAAGATAATCGAAAAGGGACCCGTGCCCAACGCGCCCACGTCTTTGCCTGTGGTTGACATCGGCCACCACTCGAAGGCAATTGACGCCCTGGCCGTAAAGGCTATCCTGGAAGGCGCCAAATTGACCCTGGAAGACGGCTTGGCCTTGGAAGCGAAGCTCTTCGGTCAGTGTTGGACCACCGAAGACACCAAGATAGGGCTCCAAACGTTCGTCACGAAAGGCGCAAAGGCAAAGGCCGAATTTATCCACCGATGAGCCCCAGCAAGGCCTGAAGCGATTCCAAAGAAAAATCGCTGCAGGGCAAAACTCTTTCAGCAACAGCGCCGACGCCGGCTTTCAGAAGATGGCAATCCCGAAGGCCGGCGTATCGCTGTGAGAGGAGTTCTCGCAAATGCTGTCGGAATGAGGCGCGCCGCGGTCTGAAAATGACGACTTTCAAAGTCTGCGTCACGGCGCCCAAGGTGTCATGCCGGACTCGACCCGGCGCCCGGAAACGAAGAATGGATTCCCACTTGCGTGGGAATGACAGGCAGCCGGACAACAGCGCAATTAGCGATTATTTTCGAGAACGGCTCTATATTGACAAAAATCGCGGCAGAGAGGTCGAGATGACGTTTTGGCTCGGCGCAGCCATCTTATGCGCAGCAGCTCTTTTCTGGCTGAATAGGCTCTACGACCTCGTTCAGTCGTGGCGAAGAGTCCCCAAGCCAACCGGCTCCTCGCCGCCGCCCGCATCCTCTGATGCGCCGCTCATCTCAGTCGTCATCCCAGCCCACAATGAAGAGCCCGCGATTAGAGACTGCATCAACTCCGTGTTGACGCAGGATTATCCGCGGTTCGAGGTCATTGTCGTGGATGACCGCTCGGCTGACGCAACCCTCGAGATCGCTCGGACGGTATGCGAGGGACATGACAACTGCAAGATCATGAGGGTGCATGAGTTGCTTCCAGGATGGACGGGCAAATGCCAGGCCTTGCACACAGGGGTGCAAAAGGCCGCAGGAGACTGGCTGGCCTTTCTCGATGCGGATACGCGGCTGCACCCCAACGCCCTGAGCAGCGTGTACTCCATTGCCGTCAGTCGCAATGTCAGCCTCGTCACTCTCACCCCCAAGTTCGTGCTGACCAATTTTTGGGAAAAGGCGCTGCAGCCGATCTTTGCGGCGACGTGCTGCATCTTGTTCCCGCTCGGCGAGGTGAATGATGAGAAATCCCCGACGGCCTTGGCCAACGGCATGTTTTACATGATCAGGCGAGACGCGTACGAAAGAATAGGCGGCCACGAAGCGGTGAAGCATCTCGCAGTCGAGGATGTCGGCATAGGAAAACGGGTCAAGGCTGCGGGCTTCGGCATCCTGGCGGCCAACGGCGTCAATCTGATGGAAACCAAGATGTTCGACGGCTTCAGAGCCACCCTCGACGGCTGGACGAGGATACTGAGCGCGTGCCTGGATTACCGGATGAGCGCTATCGTGAAGTACCTCCTCATGCACGTTTTGGCGTCGTTCCCGGTCTATTGCGCGGCCCTGTTCCTTTACGCGGCTGACGCCTACCGAATATGGCCCTCTGCCTGGTTCATATTGCCGGCGTTCATCGCCCTGCTCATGGGAGTCGTCCCGTTTTTTTTTCTCAAAGAAATGGGCCTGCCAACAAGGTACGCCGCGCTCCTCATGATCGGCAACCTGTTTCTCGTATGGGTGCATGCGGTCATGCTAAAGCGGGTGATATTCGGAGACGCGCTCGAATGGCGAGGGACCCACTACAAGTGGTTTCGTTATGAGCCGCGCAAGCTCGATCCCTGACGCGCAACCAATGCGAGGCGCCGAAGGCGACGCAGCATTTCAAGCGAAAACATGGGTATGGCGACCGGCACATACCCAGGGCCTTACCCTGGGCTATGAAGAGACGCCCCGCAGGAGCGGGGCTCGAAGGGGATACGTCTGGCGTCCGTGGAATGTCCGTGCGGTCAGTGCAGGTCTGTCATTCCCACGCAAGTGGGAATCCAGGACAAAACGCCGCTGACGACGCGCCAACGGCCTCCTCGTTATTATCTCGCTTCGCCCACCAGGATGAATGGGGCCCAGAAGAAGGGGTGGCGGTAACCGGCGTTTCTGACCTCGTTTCTGGCTGCGACGAGGGCGTCGAGTTTGGG
>JBMFOE010000038.1:0-38419 GCA_049969795.1 Desulfomonilaceae bacterium | reverse complement strand
ATCATTCGCCCCTGCAAGAGGATGCATCGGCCAATGGCGATGCATTCTCACGCGTGTCCGATGCGGCGAATGCGTTCGTCCGTATGCCCAGGGCCTTACCCTGGGCTATGAAGAAACGCCCCGCAGGCTCACTTGAAGCGTCCCCCGACGCAACGCTCATCTCAATGCGGCACCTGGGCCGCGCCGGTTGTGGAAAGGTCCCTCATCACGGCTGAAAGCATCCGGATATGATCCATCTCGGCCTTGATGAGTTTATCGATCTCTGCTTTCCCGTTTGGGTCAGGAAGTATTTCTTTCATGCCCACAAAGAATGCCACTGAATCCTTTTCAAACTGCATCGCAGTTTCCAAGACTTGCTGAGCGGACATGTCCTTTTCGAGTCTTTCGTTCGCCGCCTCCACGGTGAAGATGTGCGTGTCCGCTGTGGCCTGAAGATAACTCTCGGCGAGTCCTTCAGGGTCCCAGACCAGGGGAGACGTGGAATTGGACAGTTCACTCCTCAGCGTCTTGAAAGCCCGTACATGTCCCTCTTCCATAGCGGCCAAATCGCGAAAGAGGTCGCGAGCTGTGGGGTTGGCTGCTCGTGAGGCCGCCATAGAATAAAAGGCGCTGCCGTTCTCTTCTATTCGGATAGCCATGGTAAAAACGTCTTCTGCGCTTCCAAACACGAACATTTCATGCTCCTTTCAATGAACTATGCACCAAAAATAACAACATCATTCACGGGATCAAGTCTGAGAGGCGCCGCCGCGCGAATGCAAATTACGCGTCTGGCGCCTCTATCTTGCGATACACATTCAGGCCAACACGTTCAGGTCTTCCGTAAATGAGTTGATTCCCCTCGGTAGAGGCCACGATCACGGTTTTCCCGGATTTGGACGGACCAAATTCCTTAGACAGGTCGATAACCATTGTGAGGATCGAGTCGGCCACGTCCATCTCGACATTTTTGAAAGACTTGCGTGCGCCTCGTTGCGATGTGGCTTCAAGGTGCTTATACACATTGAGTCCGATTTTGTGTTCCCTGTCGGGGACGGATTTGTTCCCTTCTGTACTGGCGATGATGATAGTCTTTCCCGATTTAGACGGCCCGAAATCCTTTGACAGGTCTATCGTAACGGTGAGCAAGTCGCCTTCAACTTTCATTTCTACGTTTTTCATGTTTCCTCGAGTGCGCATCGGCTGCCTGTTGTGAGCGGTTTGCGTTTCCGCCCTCGATGTATTCGCTGCCTCTGCTTCTTGGACTGGTCTCATCACAGGCTTCTCGATATGCCCTATCGCGATGGAAAAGTTGAGGCAAGATTCATCCAGGAGCAGCTCCTTTATCTCGCTGTCCACCTCTTGTAACTTCTCGAGCGCCTTTTTTAGCGCCTCGACGTCGATGGTCGATCTCGTATATTTTGCCACGAGGTTTTTGAGGGCGGCTTCTCCCATATCAGCCCCGCTTTGAGCCCGCGCAAGGGCATCCCTCACAAAGGCGCGTCCGCGAGCGAAATTCTGGAATAGCTTCTCGAAAGGCTGAAGCGCCTCCATCACCTTCGCCATTTTGTTGACTTCTACCCAGCCCTTGCTCCGGTCGGTGATGAAAGGGCGCCACGTTTCTGGCGTGGCACTGCCCGCTTCCTTGTAAAAACGGCGGAAATCCTCGGCGCTGACGAGAAACTCGAAGCCGTCCGCTGTCCTGACTCGATAAGGAGACTTGGAGTCGTCAACGAGTTCAACACGGATTCCGGGCGCAGACCCGAGGAATTGTTCATACAGGATGGTCATGGCATATCCTCTCTCTTCAAAACCGATTCAATATATACAAGAGGTCGCGTCTCGTCTAGGATGACGAGATGAGATCGAGGCAAGAGGTCCATAACAAGACGCGAGGGAATGGTCGCTCTTTTCTGGTTGACAATCAATGCCGTGAACACTACGAATGAACCGATTCACAGATCAGCCCATGCCATGGGCGGGAACGACCGTCCCGACAGGTCTATCTGTGCGAACGTGCAACGATCCCGAGGATAACATCTTGACCTTTTCACAGGATATACTCAAAGGAAACGTGAGGGCGGCCGCGCGGCTCATACGGCTCCTGGACGACCAAGATGAGCAAGTTCGAGGCGAACTGGGCGAGCTTTATCGCCACAGCGGCAGGGCGCACGTCGTGGGGTTTACTGGCGCGCCCGGCGTCGGGAAATCAACCCTGGTGGACGGGATTATCGCAAGATTTCGAAAGGACGGGAAGACTGTGGGCGTGCTCGCAGTCGATCCCACCAGTCCCTTTTCGGGCGGGGCGATCCTAGGGGATCGAGTGAGGATGCAGAGGCATTTCTTGGATGAGGGGGTTTTCATTCGATCCCTTGCCACGCGGGGGAATTTCGGGGGGCTCAGTCGTTCCACCATGGATGCGGTAGTGGTGTTGGACGCATTGGGCAAAGATGTCGTTATCTTGGAGACCGTCGGAGTCGGGCAAGACGAAGTTGACATTGCGCAGAGTGCTCATACTACGGTGTTGGTGACGATACCCGGTATGGGCGACGATATCCAGGCCATTAAAGCAGGGCTCATGGAAATTGGCGATATTCTCGTCGTGAATAAGGCCGATCGAGAAGGAGCATCCAGGACGGTGCGTGAACTCAGGTTTATGCAACAAATGTCCATGGATTGTCGCTCGAACGAGGACTGGATTGCCCCCATCATCGAGACGGTGGCCGTCTCCGGACAAGGCTTGGAGAGCCTCTATCAAGCCATTTTGAAACACCGCGAATATCTGCTCGAGTCTGGGGCGCAGAAGCTGCGCGCCATAGAACACACGAGGATAAAAAATCAACTTATGGATTTAATTAAGGAAACCCTCGCAAAAATGGTCGTGGAAGAGGGTGGGGGAGCGGCGCGGCTTGATGAAATGGTTGAGAAGATCGTACATCGGCAGACAGACCCCTACGCAGCAGCTCGGGATTTAGTCAATCTCTTCTTGCGGAGCGTATCCCGTGAATCTTGACATCGCCTATCCAAAGATCGAGCTCGATGATTCCCAGCTCGAGCGTTTATTTACGCTTGTTCCGGTGTTCATTGTGGTCTTGGCAGGGGTAGGAGCGCTCTGGCTATATTTCTCCGTCGCCTCTCTTCTGCCGCAGGCGGAAAGCGTGGTGAACATCCCAGAGCTGAAGGCCAAAGCGTCGGTGGCTCGGGACGCAAACGGCATCCCCACAATCATTGCGGAATCCGAAGAAGACGCAGCTATCTTGCTCGGCTACGTCATGGCGCAAGACAGACTCTGGCAACTCGATTACCTTCGCCGCGCAGGAGATGGCCGGCTGGCCGACATTCTCGGCAAGGCTTACTTGCCCCGAGACGAAGTCGCCCGATTGGTGAGGCGATCGCCAGGATTGGCAGAAGACTTGAACCATCTCAATCCAGCCCAGAGTCTGTGGCTCGACAGATTTGTCCAGGGGATCAACAGGTTTATTGCAAACCATAAGGGAAAGCTTCCTGTAGAATTCTCTTTCCTGGATTATACCCCTGAACCGTTCTCCAGGAGCGACGTGAACTCCATTATATGCGCCGTCGCGTGGGATAGTTCAGCGGCCGTGCGTGTAGATCCTTTAATCAATCGCATTGCAGGGAAGTTGGGGCTCGCTGCGATCAGTGAGTTGCTGCCCCTCAACCCCTTTGCACCGGACCCAGTCATTCCATCGGAACTGAAAGGCTGGGAACCAAATGGTCTGTTGTTCGACCAGATGACGAACGCTCCGCAACGAGGGCCTATCAACGGCTTTCTCGGAGGATGCGGATGGGCAGTCCGTCCTGACCGCAGCGCGTCCGGGAACGCAATGCTTTGCGCGGTCGTGTATCAAGAGTTGGCAGCTCCTCCCTTTTGGTACAGAGCAAGGATATCGGCGCGGGACTTTACGCTTGCTGGCGCGTTTATCCCGGGCGTTCCTGTGGCGCTTGCCGGCGCAAACCAGGCCATGGGTTGGGCAAGCGTCGTCCTCCCCATTGACGACGCCGACCTCTATATCGAACACCTCGACGCTGAAGGAGAATGCCGATATTACCGAGCGGACGGGTGGCGAAAGTGTGAGAAGCTGGAGGAAAAATTCACGGTCAAAGGAGGCTCGACCCGAAACAAGACCCTTCTGAGGACAGAAACCGGTCCCATCGTCTCGGAGATCGAAAAAGGTCGCGCCATGGCCTTGAGGTGGACCGGCCTGGGCGGGACTGGCTTGTTTCAATGTATGTACCACGTGAATCGGGCTGCCAATGGCGCTGATCTGCGCACGGCAGCCTCCAGTCAGGTCGCTCCCGTATTTCAAATCGTGTGGGTAGATTCCTCCGGCAACATAGGGTCACAAATGGCAGGCAAAATACCTGTTCGGTCGGCGCATTCAGACGGAATAATCGCGCTGCCGGCCTGGACGGGAGTCAACGGGTGGCTCGGTTTTGTCCCTGCTCAAGACTTGCCTTCAGCAACCAATCCAAAACAGGGGTACCTCGTGGCGGGTGAAAGCGCGTCCAAAAGCGTTTTGTACCCGTTTCTTGCAGGCGTCTATGGGGATGCATCGGCGAGGAACAGGCGCATTTCAGAGCTCTTGAAAGGCGGCGACGCGCTCGATCGTGAAAGCCTCGCCCGAATCGCCCTGGATACGTACTCTCCATGGGCCGCGCAACTCGTACCCGGCCTTCTGCGTGATCTGGAAGCCGTACATGACTTGTCCGAATCGGAAAGCAAGGCGCTCACGATCTTGAAGGAATGGGATTTCATGATGAGCAGGGACTCCGCGGGGGCTGCGGTTTTTAGCCTTTGGTACGAGAGCTTTCTTGACGCCCTCTTGCGCAAAAAGGTCGGGAACAGCTTTTATCAGGACCTTGCCGGGCGCTCACGGCTGATGGCGTTGGCGGCCCAAAAGAAACTGTTTCACTCTGGGGATGCCGCCTCTCTAGACAATGAAACGCAGCAACTCATACGAAAAAGTTTTCGAGCGGCTGTGGCAATGGGGAGAAAGCTTCTTGGCGACGAACCCGCGAAATGGCGATGGGGCAGCCTCCACAAGGTCGAGTTTCAACATCCCCTTGCCGCTCACTCGTCGTTCCTAGGCGCGTTGTTCGACGTGGGGCCTGTTTCTGTCGGCGGCTCTTGGGACGCTGTCAGGTTCTCCGAGTGGACGCTCACCCCGTCTTTTCGAGAAACCGGAGGGTCTTCGTTGACGCAGCTCATAGAAATGTCGCCCACGCCGGTATTGCTGAGTTCGGTTCCCTTGGGCAACTCGGCCCATTTCTTCTCGTCGCACTATAAAAACGAGGTGTCCGCATGGCAGGCCGGCAGGCTTGCTCCGCTGCAAGTAGCGTTGCATGAACCCAGCGCGAGCCCACGCAATGCGGTCCTCTTTCAACCCTCGACAGAGTCACTCCCTGCACGACAATGACGCATGGTTTTTCTCGAGAGTCATTGCGAAATTGCTTCGCTTTGCTGGCAAGAAGAGATCACCAGCGCTCTTGTCATTCCGAGCAGCCGCAGGCGACAACGCAATCTCGGCGCTCATCAATCCACCAGCGAGGCCGCCGTCAAATTTACAGCCATCGGGAAACGCCGTTTGGGGCCTCACGGAGCTCCTGTCCATGACGCAGTTGCCCACTCAGATGATCGTTGCCACAATGAATCAAGGAAAACTGAAAGAGGTGAAAGAAGCGCTGGCTGGCCTTCCCATACAGCTCTTTTCTTTACGCGATTACCCATCCATACCGGAGATAGTCGAGGACGGGGTTACCTTCACTGAAAACGCCCTCAAAAAAGCAAGGGCCGTGTTTCAGGCTACTGGGCTGACAACGCTCGCGGACGACTCCGGTCTCTGTGTGGACGCCCTCGAAGGGAGACCCGGGGTCTTTTCGGCTCGCTATGCAGGCCATGGAGCCTCCGACGAAGAGAATTACAGGAAAGTCCTGGAAGAAATGAAACATATTCCCGACGCCATGCGATCTGCCCATTTCGTCTGCGTATTGGCCTTGGTGGAGCCGGGCGGTCACGAGAAAATATTTGAAGGGTCGTGTCATGGCAAGATCACCAGAGAACCGGTAGGCGACAAAGGGTTTGGTTATGACCCCATTTTTTTCTTCGAGCCAATGGGGGTCACCTTTGCGCAGATAGACTCCGCGGCCAAGAGCATTGTGAGCCACCGAGGTAAGGCTCTGAGACAATTCGCCGCGTATCTCCGCGATGCGCAAAGAGCCCGCATATACCGGTTTCCAGAATAAATCACGAAGTCAATGAAACGGCGCTCCTTTTAGGCGCTTTACTGCCTGTCATTCCACCTGAAAATGCCATCCTCCTCTCGAGAACGGTATTTTCATCTGCCGTTGCGACCCCCTTGTCATGGGAGTTCGAGCGAAGCGAGAAGTCTTGGCCCGAAATTTACTTCGAGACCCCCGTGCAATGGGTTCATTGCTTTTTTGCGTCTGGAAGCGACTCCTGGGGTTGACCCTTCGCACAAGTCGGATTAAATTCATTCAGTTCAAGGCCACGAAGGGAAGATGATGACAATGAATGGCGCATACGAAATCATTTGGCACGGCAGAGGAGGGCAGGGTGCGGTTACCGCAGCCAAGATACTTACTGAAGCTGCATTTTACGAGGGATTTAAAGGCGTGAGCGCCAAACCGGCTTACTTTTCAGAAAGAAGAGGCGCGCCGGTTGCGGTGCACACACGTATATCGCAGAACCCTGTACGATCCTACTCGAATGTAGCGCATCCTGACATAGCCGTGGTTCTGGATGACAAGCTCCTGGGCATGGTCAACGTGACGTCCGGGCTCAAAGAAGGAGGGCTCCTCATCATCAATTCGACCAAGACGCCGCAGGATTTGGGGTTGGACGGACGTTTTACCATAGCAATTACGGATGCATTTCGCAGTTCAGAAGCCGCTGGCTTGATAGTGCAAGGTAATGTGCTTATTTCCACCTCTATTTTGGGGCCGTTCATTGCCGCGTCAAACCTGATTACCCTAAAGAGTCTCGAGCAGGCTCTGAGAAACAAATTCAACGGTATGTCTCTCCAGCGCAACATCATGGCGGTCCGATTGGCCTGTCAGGACACACATGTATATCCTGCTGAAACGACTGGCATGCAGAAGGCTTCCCGCGCAACGCTGTGACGCTATCATTTCACGTCGCTTCGAGACCTTCCCCGTCCCAAGCGTACAAGCGTATATGTAAAGAGGACGTCCTGGAACTGAAAAAAGGGAGATGAAAAGTTATGTCTGACGGTTTTGCCGATATAAGGATTGCCAAGTCCATGCCAGGCAAAGGAGAAGCGGGTAAAACTGGCGATTGGCGGTCCCAGACGCCGGCTATCGATCATGCGAAATGCGCTGGCAATGATTCGTGCCTGATATGTTGGCTCTATTGTCCCGATGGGGTGATCTCTCGTGACTTTCCATTGGAAATAGATTTGGAATACTGCAAGGGTTGCGGGATATGCGCTGAGGAATGTCCGAGAGATGCAATCGTCATGGCAGGATCGTCGAATGTCAAGGATCAATCATAGGCGCGTCTCGACGCTCAGACACACCCGGCGTCGGACATGGACGCAAGAGAGCGGATGTCCTGGTAAAGGAAGAAAGATATGACCGGAGGAATCACAAAAATCATCACAGCCAACGAAGCCGCAGCAATTGCGGCTGGCCTTTGCCGCGTGCAAGTCATCGCTGCGTATCCCATTACCCCTCAGACGCCGGTGACTGAGGAATTGGCGTCTATGGTAGAAAGCGGCGAGTTGGATGCGGAGTATTTGACGGTCGAGAGCGAGCATTCAGCCATGGCCGCCGTGATCGGAGCATCGCAAGTAGGGGCGAGAGCCTTTACTGCAACAAGCGCCAACGGCCTACTTTACATGCATGAGATGCTCCATTGGGCAGCCGGCAGCAGAGTCCCCATCGTGATGGCCTGCGTCAATAGAGGCGTAGGAGCTCCTTGGACCATTCTCAACGACCAGCAAGACTCCATTTCCCAGCGCGACGCGGGCTGGATTCAGCTCTATTGCAGGAACAGTCAGGAAGTCCTGGACACCATCATCCAAGCGTACAAGATCGCGGAGCATTGCCTTTTGCCGGTGATGGTCTGTTATGACGGGTTTATCCTCTCGCACGCAAGTACGCCGGTGGATGTGCCGCCGCAACACCTCGTTGACCGATATTTGCCGCCGAGAAGCGATGCGTCCACCATCTTCGACGGTGAGCCCTGCAACCTCAATCCTTTGATACTCAGCGAGCCGCGCCCAGACGTGAAGGGAGAGCTCAAGCCTGGATACATGGATTTGAGGTATCGGCTTCACACAGATCTCCTCGATTCCGAAAAGGTAATTGTCTCCAGTGACGAGGAGTTTCTGGAAGTGTTCGGGCGGACATGGGGCGGTCTGCTGTGGCTGTACTCGATGGAGAACGCCGAACATGGGATTGTGAGCATGGGTTCCCTGGCGTCGGAATGCACCGTCGCGGCAGACGCATTACGAAGTCAGGGTTACAGAGTAGGCGTCGTAGGGGTGCGCGCGTATCGCCCGTTCCCAGCCAGAGACCTTGCGGCTGTGTTGGCTCGAGTCTCAGGCGTCACCGTGATGGAGAAAGACGTGAGTTACGGTTACGAAGGAGCCTTGGCCGTGGATCTAAAAGGCGCCTTGTTCGACGAGGGACTTCATCCAAAGTTCAATTCACATGTGGCGGGCTTAGGCGGACGTGACATAACGTCTGACGAAATCGTTGAGGTGGTAAAGCGTGATATGGACAGCGGCCCCGTCGTATCCTGGATAAACGCAAGGTTATAGACATGACGCGAGATGCTTCTGAAAAAACGACAAAGAAAATTCGGGAACTCCCTCGGGAAGAATACATCCTCCCCGGCACCCGATCGTGCGCCGCATGCGGCCTCATGTTAACCTACAGGCATGCCTTGAAGGCCCTTGCTCAAAAGAAGGTTGTGGTGACTGTCCCCGCAAGCTGCATGACGGTGCTTCACGGCGTTTATCCGATCACCCCAGTGAAGGTGCACTGCATCAACAACCCTTTTGCGGCGACGGGAGCCTCTTCGTCGGGGATAGTCGCTGGCCTCAAAGCTACCGGTAAACAAGACTACACTGTCGTAGCCTTTGCAGGAGATGGCGGCACGTACGACATCGGCATACAGGCCCTCTCCGGCGCGCTCGAGAGGGGCGTGGATTTCATGTATGTGTGCTACGATAACGAAGGATATATGAATACAGGCACGCAACGCTCGAGCGCGAGCCCCGCGGGCATGATTACGACCACCACCCCGCTGCTCACCAAGCGCCAGCAAAAGAAGGATATGATTCGGATCGTTGAAGCCCATAATATCCCCTATATCGCCACCGCTTCCCCTGCATATCCATTGGACCTCTATGACAAATTTGTTGCCGCGCGAGATATGAACGGTCCGAGGTACCTGGAAGTGCACGCGCCTTGTCCCCCTGGCTGGGGCTTTCCCAACAAGGACATGATTAAAATAGGGAAAATGGCTGTCGAATGCGGCGTGCACGTCTTGTTTGAAATAAGGGACGGTCGTTTTCGGCTCACGTCGCGATCCCTTCGGCTGGCTGAAAAAGGAACGAGGAAGCCAATCAAGCAGTATGTTTCGCGGCAGACTCGTTTTCGGAAGATGACTGACCAGCAGATTCAAAGATTTCAGGAGTTGACTGACGCCCGCTGGGAATACTTCCTGAAACGCCATCAGGAACACGAGTAGCCCAGGCATGCGGCAGCGGCAATACGAAGGGTCGCAGTCCTGGCAACGGAATTCGTCAAAGAAATAAAGGGAATACATGCGCGCTGCGTCCACTAAAAAAAGCCTCATCCCGGACGGATTGGTCGCGCCGATCGAGGGCAACCTATTTTTCGTTGCCGGCGAAGGCAATGGAAAGTTTCCCGCCTGCCACGGCTTTCTGCTGAAAGGCGCCGAGAATGTACTGATTGACGCCGGTATAGGATTGGAACGTCTTGTTGAGCTAGATCGAATACACCGGATAGACGTCCTCATCATAACCCATTCGCATCCCGACCACATCCGTCACGGTTTCTATTTACAGGACAGACACATCATGGCGCCGCGGGAAACGCCGGAATCCGTGTCCGATCTCTGCGCACTGGGCGAGCGATTCATGGGCGCCAGGGAGGACGGAGAAGAATGGGCAAGCTTCGTAAACAAGGAATTCGGCGTGCAGGCCCTGCGGCTTCCTGACGAGCGCTTTGGAGATGGCGATGTGTTGGAATTGGGAGGCTGCCGCCTCGAGGCGATCCATGCCCCCGGGCACTTAAACGATCATTATTGCTTCCTTGAACATAACTCTGGGACTCTTATCGCGACCGACATAGATTTAACGAGTTTTGGCCCGTGGTGCGGGAATCCGGAATCTGATCTCGAGCTTTTTAGGAAAAGCGTCGAACGCGTCATGACCATTCCCCACCGACGCGTCTGTTCCTCCCATAAACCGCCTATCCAAGGCTCGGGCCGCCGGTGGTTTGAAAAGTTTCTCGAAGCGTTTGACCGTCAAGCCCAATTGGTGCTGGACCTCTGCGCTGTCCACGCTACCCTCGATGAAATGGCTCGCAAATCGCCTTTTTATCGCAATACCTTGAAGTACAAGAACGTACAATTCCGCTTTGAACGTCAAATGATCATGAAGCATCTCGATGTGCTGCAACGAGCCGGCAGGGTAAGGGAATCGCACGGCGTTTATTTCCGAGTATAGAGGCATCTGGAAAGTACGCGCGAAGCCGATGCCGCGGCGTGATTTCGAGCGCCTTACTCCCTATCACGCGCCTCGCCATGGGGCGGTTGCGAGTCAACAGAGGAACGGATGCCGAGGGGCTGGCGTCTGCCGGGCTTGGTCATGACGATCTGCCAGAGCTGGTTATGACGGGCGCGAAACGCCCCAGCGCAACTCAGCAAGTAATACTCCCACATTCTCACGAATCGCTCGCCGTACTTTTGTTTGAAGAGATCACGCGAGTTTTGAAAATTTCGATGCCAGGCCATAAGGGTCTTGTCGTAATGCGGCCCGAGGTTATGCAAATCCTCGATGACGAACAAACCCTCTGCCGCTTTGGTGATCTGCGCCAGGCTCGGCAGCATCCCATTGGGGAATATGTATTTGTTGATCCATGGGTCGGTGTTGACGCCAGAATCATTTGACCCGATGGTATGCAAGAGGAATATCCCGTCAGCGTTCAAGCTCTTGTACGCCGACTCCATGAATACCCTATAATTCTTGTATCCTACGTGCTCGAACATGCCTACCGAAACGATCTTGCTATACTGACCCTCTATTTCTCGATAGTCTTTTTCGAAAATGCGCACCGGAAGGCCCTTGCAAAATTCCTTGGCAAACGCGATTTGTTCCCGAGATATGTTGACGCCTGTCACCGCGCAGCCGTAGTTCTCCGCCGCGTAACGCGCCAATCCTCCCCAGCCGAAACCGATATCGAGGAGATGGTCATCCGCTGTCAGTTCCAATTTGCGACAGACAAGTTGCATCTTCTTTCGCTGGGCCTGCGTCAGGTCTTCTTTGCCCGTTTCAAAGTAGGCGCAACTATATTGGTTGTACGGATCGAGGAATGACATGAACAATTGATTGTCGAGATCGTAATGGGTTTGAGCCACCTCATAGGCGCGTTTTCTCGATTGGCGGTTGGAGAGTCGAGCCATCACATAGGGGATGAGTAATCGAAAGTTTCCCCTGAGCTTTTCTTTGAGATTGCCTTTCAGTATGCGGCAAATAAAATCGTCTATCCGGTCGCAATCCCACCATCCGTCCATGTAGCTTTCGCCAAGCCCTAGATTCTTCTCAGACAGTACCCGCGCAAACATCCGCTCGTCGTTTATCCGGATGTCCCAAGGATTGGATCCGTTGAGTGCGACGCCCACTTCTGCGAGCAAGGTCTGTACCAGCCTCGCTTCTCTTGAGGTGCTCATTGGAATGCTCTCCACGCGACAGCAGCCGCCTTCTCACGACGTGAGATTCTCGATATAGGTGCGACAACAGCCCTCTATTCTGTTATACTTGAGCAAGAGCGTGTGCACGACGCTATTGCTGAAACGCGACCGTGACGACGAGGCGAAATTATAGGGAATTGAAATCTGCGGGTCAACGTAAGAAAGGCGCCGAGCTGGCGTCTGCGTTGCATCGTTTCGCCCATTTCCATTAACGGGAACGGCGTCTGTTTATTGCTCGGGGCAAGCGTCGGGCAATTCGGGAGACCAAGTTTTTTGGTGAGGAGGCTGAGAATTATCACATGGAGTCATTGGAAACCGTTCGTTACGCGATCGAAACCATGAATACCGCGCTGTCAGAATCGCAGTATTTTAAGCTGCTCCGTACGGGTGACGCCGCGGACACCTTATTCGCCTATGAACCTTCAGCTCGGACAAAAGAAGCGCTTCAGGCGTATCGGAATGCAAAAGGACAACTCGCATACATAGCCTCGTTGATCGACGAAAAAATAGTCAGGCCAATATTGGACCTCGAGCAAAAAATCCACGAGCCCTCCGCGTTCGATCCACTTTGCGATTTTCTAGAAAATCTTGTAAAGGCCATCGCCATCTTCAAGAGATCCGATAAACTGGCGTGCAGCTTTGGCGATGTCCTGTCATCATACATCATGGCCCTGTCTCGACGCGCCGGCAACGGCAGGCACAGCCCTATTATTGAAAAGATTTTGAGGAACATCGCCCGTCGAAAAGCCCCAGAGCTGGCTCATGCCCACATCTACGGATCGTACAGCGAACTCGAGGGCAAAGTGTGCGTCGCCCTGATCTCCAAGCGTTATGCTGTTCATATGCTGGTCACCAGGGGGTTCACCATTTTATTCAGGGCTGACATCGATTTCGATACCTTTGGGACTTCCCCTGACGAACTGGCTCTCCAAATTATCAAGCTCTTGATTAGGAACGGGGTCAAGATTTCTGAAGTGCAGGATGTCGTGTGCGGCGGAGGAGACCTTGGCCCCGTTCCTGACGGCATCTACGTGTTGACCGAACGCGTCAAGGAAGAATCGAGGAAGCGATTGCAAAACAGCTCTCTCAATAGAGGCGCACTAGTGGTGTGGGAGCTGGTGAAACTGTTAAAGGCGCAGAACGAAAATGCGCAGGTAAACGCCTCGGTGTGCAGCCCCCTCTCGTTTTGCACCCTTTCAGCCCAAGACATCAACTTCCTATTGAGGGAAGACTCACGAGAACTCGAAATGAAATTGAAGGGCTATGTAAAAGTGACCCCCCTCAAGTCCATTACCGCTCTCATTTCGGAAATAGAAGAGATAAACCCAGAAAATCTCAATGCCGTCGTGATGACGCTCGACGAACGATTTGCGTCCGCGGTCAAGAAAATGGGGCCGAGAATCGAACGAGAATTGGCCGCGCAGGATGCCAACAAAATGCTCGGCGATTTTGATTTTGGAAAAGTCATCGATCAACTCCATCGTGAGCAGGTGGTCATCCCACAAAATTTTCGTTTAGGGGCGCGTGACAAGGGCACGGGCGTGCGGGAAGTATGTGAACTCATGATGATTATAGAATCGGCCAATATATCGAGGTCATTAAAGCGAAGCCTTGTTCACATAGTGGACTCGTATGCACGGCAAGTTGCCATGGTCATGCAGATGGCGGCGGCGGGAAAAGAAACAGAGCGGCCGCATTATATTTTGCTGGCCAGCACAATGGCGCGCGATCCATATTTCATCAAGTTATTCGACAAAATCAGGAGTCAGATGACGACAACAGACATTCCTCTCATGTGCGTAGACTCCCTGGAATATGAATACCTTGTTGCAAACCATTTCTTCGAAATGTATGTCAATCCAGTAAGAACCGATAAACGGTTGAATGTGGACATCGAGGCCAGGAGTATCAAGAAAGCCCTTAGAGTAATCTGTTCATCTCGCGATATGTCCGAGGTCTTTTCCTTTGACGCATTGCTCGAAGAGATAACCACCGATATAACTGAAAAAAGGCTGGCGCCCGCCAAGATAGTGGTTGTCGGGGGAGACAACGAAGATGTCCTGGCCGCGGTCTCCCAGGCCTTGGAACAAGGATTGGTGGATCAGTTGACGCTGCTCGGCGACCCTCAAGAAATTCGCGCCGCCATCAAGAGAACCAAATTGCCCATCGCGCCGGAACTGGATCCCCACACCCGCATCGTATCCATCGATCCCCTCGCAGTTGACTTCGAGGCAAAAAGAGTTTCGCTGGCCAATATTTTTCGGGAGTTCTTGAGCGCGAATTCTGAATACATTGTGGTCAAGGGCAGCGTGGATACGGCGACGTTGTTGCATACAGCTCTGTCGATCTACAAGAAGACAATTCCTGGTCCGGACGGAAAAGAGATCGTTCAGCACCCCTTGGCGACGAGCACTGCGCTCTATGTCCTCCCTGACGGAAGATTCTTTGCGCTTTCCGACGCCGCGGTGAATCCCAGTTTCCGAAGTTCTGACGCCTTGGTCCAGGCGATCGAAAATCAAGTGGATGTCGTCCGCAAGGTGACGCAGCCAGGGCTGTTGCTCAAGGTGGCAATCATCACCGCCGTGGAAAAACAGACCTCAGCGATTCCCGCGACCTTGTTGGCCGCAGAAACGACCACAAAGGTAGGGCGGTTGATGGAAAAATACGGCCCCATGATCGTGGAAGGGCCGCTGTCCTTCGATCTGGCGACCGTCCCCGAAGTGGCTGATGAAAAACATTACGAGGGAAAGATACGGGGAGACGCCAACTGTTTGGTGGCCACAGAGATCAATACCGCCAATGTGCTCTACAAAATGCTCTCGAAAACCATGGGAAGCCTTGGCCTCATGGTGGACAACGGCGCCATTATCACTGCCGGTCCCAATACGGTCCCTATCGTCCTTACCTCGAGGGGCGATACGGCTCGGACGAAGTTCAACTCCATTGTCCTTGCCCTTGCCTATCTGGCCAAGCAAAAAGACGTCCGTTCCGCGCAAACCGATGCGCTGTCTTCCGCTGCGTGAGGAGTCAGGCGTGTCATTTTGTCCCCGCTAGGTCGCTCCCAATGGCATGGAATCAACGAAGCCGGGCTTGACACCCTGAGCGTCGTTGGATATTTTTGGGCAATTAAACGCCCAGGCGTCACCGCTGCTTCGCGGAGGTTGAATTGATAGTAGCCAAACCGAAACCCCTCAAAGAGATCTTGGACATGATAGAGGGATATTCCAACGTACTCGTGGCTGGTTGCGGCACATGCGTCGCGGTGTGTCTCGCTGGCGGCGAGAAAGAAACCAATATAGTGGCAAGCAGTTTGAAACTGGCAGCGTCTGCTCGAAAAAAAAACCTACAGTGCCGGACCGTCACGGTCGAACGCCAATGCGACCGAGAGTTCCTTCGGCTTATTGAAAGGGACGTAAACGAGGCAGACGCCGTAGTGTCATTGGCGTGCGGAGCGGGAATCCAGTTCCTCGCCCAAATGTACGATCCAAAACCCGTGTTTCCCGGCGTTGACACGTGCTTCATAGGCGTTTCAGAAGGGGCTGGCGTGTGGACCGAACGCTGCCGCGCATGCAATCAATGTTATCTCGGAATAACAGGGGGGATTTGTCCTGTCGCCATGTGCGCAAAAGGTCTGTTGAATGGGCCGTGTGGAGGCCCATCGCATGGAAAGTGCGAAACAGACCCAAACAAAGACTGCGCCTGGGTGCAGATCATCGAACGACTGGAAAGACAATCGCGCCTCGATCTACTCAATGCCATTGCGCCGCCCATGAACAATGAATTGAGAACGCACCCCGCAAAACTGGAACGAGGCGACTACCGAATAACGATGAGCGGCGAGCCCACAGAACGCGGCGACGCCATGGCAGGAAAGTAGCTGTTTGAACGCAAATCGAAGCATAGAAACACATTGCCTTGTGGTAGGCGGCGGCATAGCGGGGCTTGCGTGCGCCAAAGAATTGGCTGAGCGAGGATTCAACTCGGTAATCGTTGAAAAGGCTCCTTTCCTTGGCGGGCATGGGGTAAAATTGGTGTGCAAGGCGACGCATGCTTGTCAAAATTGTGGCGCATGCCTGGTCACAGAAGCCATTAGGGAGAGTCAGGAGTCGCCGCGCATCGCCCACTTGCTTTCCGCGGGCGTGACGCGCCTCAAAAGAGAGAACTCTGGGTTCGAATCGCTCATTGTCCAGGGGCCTCTGCGCATATGTCCAGACTTGTGCGACGGGTGCGGGGAGTGTGTGCAGGCCTGTCCGATTCCGGGGGCGATTCGTATGTCGCCTGTCGTACAGACCACCTACATCGTGTATGATGCGTGCGCGAGGTCTCGAGCAGACTCCTGCGCGAGGTGCCAGGACGCGTGCCCTCGTTCCGCAATCAACCTCACGGCATCCGAAACCGAATTCCTGGTAAGGTCGCATGCGGTAGTCGTTGCCACAGGTTTTACGCCTTTCGATGCCGCAGAAAAGCCTCGATTGGGATACGGACGAATCCCGGGTGTCCTGACTGCCCTTGAATTGGAAGACCTGCTCCGAAATGAGCAGTTTGAGTGGAGCCCAAAGGGACGGCCGATTTCCCGCATAGCCTTTATTCAATGCGTGGGAAGTCGAGACGCCCACATTGGGCGCAACTATTGCTCGCAGGTCTGTTGCGCCTATGCGTTGCGGCTCGCGCGTCTCTTGAAAGCGAAGAAACCTGAGATCGAGATAACAGTGTTCTATATGGACATCCAGACGTTTGAACGAAATTTTGAGAAGCGTCTGAGGGAAACTGCCGAGGAAGTGAACCTTTGTAGAGCGATGCCCTCTGAGGTCCGAGCCGCGGCGGCGGGAGGCGTCGAAGTGCTCTACCATAACAGCCAGGGAGCCAATGTGTGGGATGTCTTTGACGCAGTGGTTCTCAGCGTCGGGATGTCCCCGCCGGATTCAGTCCCTGGGCTGGATTTCTTAGGAAGAAACGAGCACGGCTTTTTTCAACCGGCTGGCGGTTCCGGGATATTCGTGGCGGGTGCGTGCCAGGGGCCGAAATCCATAGTTGAAAGTATGCGCCAGGCAAGGGCAGTGGCTGAACGCGTGGTCGGCTATATGGAACGAGGCGATAGAGGAGCGTTGTATTGAGCATGACCCTCCAATCCTTTTCAGGCCAAAGCGCTCCTACTGTCACCGCCAAAGATTTCCGCGCCGTACTGGTTGTCGGCGGGGACGCCATCGCGGATCAATTGGTGGAGCGCCTATGCGCGGAGGGATTCTCGATAGTGTACATAGGCTGCCCGGAACCTAGATTTGCCGCTGAAAAGTACAACGGCAAGATCGAGTGCATCCCCAATGGCGTGCTCAAGGCCATTCACGGCGTAATTGGGGAATTCCACGCCTCAATCCAAACGCCCTCCGACTTCTTCCAAAGAAAAGTGGGGTTCGTGGTGGTCGCGCAGCCGCCGAAAATCGTTCCCAAATATGAAGCGTACGGCGTCAAACCAGCAAACAAGGTGGTGCGCCTATCTCGCTTTCTCGAACAGTTGCAAGCCGGAGCGCCAAGCGCCTTGGGGGAAGCGGATCAACTCCATGTCGCTTTTTTCGCAGGGTTGGATAACATCACCGATACGACCACATTCGCCAAGATATTCGATTGCATAGATATCCTTATCCGTCGGAAAGGCGTTCAATGCTACGTGTTCACGCGTCACCTGAAAGTCGCTGAAAATGGTCTCGAGGCGCGTTATCGGAGCACGAGAGAGGCAGGGACGCTCTTCTTTGCATTCGAGGGAGCTGCGCCGGCAGTGGAACAAACAGACGATACGGTGAAAATTCTGTTTGAGGACCCACATCTGTCTTCAGAGTTTGAATTGATACCGGACATATTGGTGCTCGATGAATGGCTTTTGCCGCCGGACGCCGTAGAACCTGTCTGTGCAATGATTCCGTCGAGTCTCCGTTCTAGCCCCTTTTTGACGCCGGCGTCGCCTCGTTTCCCCACGGTCGAGACAGCCAAAGCCGGGGTGTTTGCCGTGGGGCCGGCTCGCGGCGAGTTTTATCCTGCCAAAATCAGCGGGGACATCGAGTCGGTGGTGGCAAGCCTGAAGAAATTGACCACGCCGATCAAAGACCGCGGTCCGGCCTTTGTCGCCGCGGTCGAACCCGCGAAATGTACGCTTTGCCTGACCTGCGTCCGTACGTGTCCCCACGGCGCAATACAATTCGCAACCTCGGCCTTGGTGGACGAGAATTCCTGTCAGGGCTGCGGGATCTGCGTATCCGAATGCCCGATGCATGCCATTGCGCTTGCCGAAAGAAAGCCGTCGCCTCCCTGTAATTCTGAAGAAGAGCGCCGCCTGGCGCCCGCGCCAGAGTATGCTGGGAAGCTTGTCGCCTTTCTTTGCGCGCATTCGGGGGCCAACGCCTTTGCCGAGCTCCCCAGAGCCTTGAAAGCCCATGTGACGCCGATTGTTGTGCCTTGCGCTGGCGCGGTGAGAGAGCTGGATATTGTCCAGGCGCTCCTCGACGGCGCCCACGGAGTGCTCGTCGCGGGTTGCTTCCATGGAAATTGCGCTTCTGTGTATGGGACGGATCGCGCCGCATACCGGGTTGCCTCCATGCAGCGCGCCATAGCCGAAACCGGATTCGACAAAAATCGTCTGATGTTCGTCCCCTCTGCGTCCAATGCGCCGTACCTTCTGGCATCGGCCATTGAAGAGCTTTTGGGATTGAAGGACTCCCCTACTCGAGATTCGCCAGCAGCGAGTGTGTCATGAAGCGAACTAGGATTAATGATCTAGACGCGTCGTTCAAGTGGAGAGTTGCTCGGCAGCCCGGCGGCGAGGGGATCACGAAGTGTTTCTCCTGCAAGGCGTGTACGGCGGCTTGTCCCATCTGCCTGATAGAGCCAAAGTACGATCCGAGAAAGATCATCCGTATGGTCCTTTTGGGGATGGAAGAAGAGGTGTTGAAAAATGACCTCATATGGCTTTGTTCCACATGCTATGGTTGTCGAGAGGTATGCCCCCAAGACGTGAGATTCACGGACGTGATGTTTGCGATAAAAAATATCGCGGCCCAGGAAGGGTGCGTCCCTGCTGGCCTCGTGGGGCAGAAGACCATTCTCAAAAAACACGGCAGGTTATACGAAGTGGGAGACTTTGAGAACGAGAAACGCGAAAAAATGGGGCTCCCTGCCATACGGGAAATGGCCGATGACTATGACCAGTTACTGTAAACGCGTACTCGCACTGCGAAACCTCAAGCTGGATCATGTGATTCAAATGGCGACCGACGTCGGGCAACGTCTCGGCGACGACCACGGCCGTCGTTAGGAAGAGGCGACTCATGGACGTCCTCCTGTACCTTGGCTGCACGGTGCCAGTAAGAAATCTGAATTATGAAGTATCTGCCAGACTTACTGCCCGAGCTTTGGGGATACATTTCCACGACCTGGAATCCTTTGGGTGTTGCGGCTTCCCTCTGAAATCTCTGGACGCCCTTGACACCCTGGTGATAGCAGCGAGGAACTTGGCCTTAGCCGAATCTCGTGGGATGGAGATCTGCGCCCTGTGCAACGCCTGCGCCGCGACATTGGCGGAAACCGTCCATTCCCTCGAAGCTGACCCAGCCCTGAAAGAATCAGTAAACGCGAGGCTGTCTGCCGTAGGTCTTTACTACGAAGGACCTGTTCGCGTCCGCCACTACATGCGGCTCCTTTGGGAAGAGGTGGGGGTCGAGACATTGAAACAGAAAATCGTGAAACCTCTCGCCGGCGCAGTCCTCGCGCCGCACTATGGCTGCCACTATCTCAAGCCCTCCGAGTTGACCGAAGGTTTTGATTCGCCAGACGTCCCCAGGACACTTTCTGAGCTCATCGAGGCGACCGGCGCCTCGCTTCTGGACTACGCAACCCTCAAAGACTGCTGCGGGGGCGGACTGCTCGGTCTGTCCGAAGACGCGGCGAATGCCCTAGCTGCTCACAAGCTGCAAGAAGTCTCTCTTCTCGGCGCGCATGCTCTCGTCCTCGTCTGCCCCTTTTGCAACGTGATGTACGAAGGCCAGCAAAAAAAGATTGCAAAAAAAAGTGGTCTTGACCTAAAGGTACCCGTGGTTTACTATCCGCAAGTCCTTGGGCTGGCATTGGGCTTCTCAGCCGAGGAGCTGGGATTTCGGCTGAACAGGATAAAACCGACTGAGCTGCTGCGCATCGCTGAAAGGTAGGCATCTGCGTATGCCGCCATTCTCCATGAGGTGCGGGGGAAATCGAGGAGGTTCTTATGGAATTTCAGGGTTACTACTTTCCGGATGATCTGAAATACGAAAAAAATCATTATTGGGCGAAAATCGAGGGCGATCTTGTCGTCACAGGGGCGACAGAATTCATTTCCAAGCAAGCGGGCGAGATCACATTCGTCGATCTCCCTCAGGAGGATGATGAACTTTCTCAAGGGAAACCCTATGGCTCCATAGAATCGGGGAAATGGGTTGGCCGCATATATGCCGTTGTTTCCGGAGTGGTCGTCGAGGTGAATCAGACATTGGAGGATGAACCGGAGAAAATAAACGAAGATCCCTACGGCGCGGGTTGGATTTGCAAGATACGACCTTCGAATCTTGAAGAAGAAATGGCGAGTCTCATGTCCCCCGACGACAACTTCCAGAAATTCATCGCTGAAGAAATAGAGAAGATCGAGGCTCAGACAAAGTAACATTCGACACGATATTGTCCGCGGCAGGAGGCATGCGCAAGGACCTTTGACTGGTCGAGTCTCGTTTCCTCTGAAACCGCAAGAGCGGCCAGTCGCGCCCGGCGATGCCTCCCAATACGGGGCAAGAAAGGCCCGAGTTTGGCATCCGGACGATATGCTGGCGACTACCGCTGCTCGCAGCCAGGGCGTCGCACGCTGTAGGGCATGAATATCAGACGCACGCCGGAAGGGGACTAAGCTATGGAAGGGATGAACCTCTTGGATGTCACCATAAAGTACTTCAACGTGATAGTCTTCGTACTCTGCGTGCTGTTCGGGATGACGTCATTCTTAGCCTCCTGGGTGGCGTGGCGTGAAATCAAGAAAAAGAATAATATCGTGAGAAGCGTCCTCGCCGCTTACAATGTGGTGGAGGAGACGCTGGAGAAAGGCCGCAGCGCTGAGGGAGACGTGCTCCTAGAACCGTCCGTCGTGGAGACTGTTCTCAACAGCGTGCAGGAAATTCTTAATGTCATCTACGGAGAGATGACTGGCAAGCCAATCCCGCCCCTCGATGAACGATTGCACGGCTCTCGAAGAACCTCTCGCGCAAAAAGGGTATCCGACAAGTCGAGGTCCCAGGACGCCCTTCCTGTGGAGCTTGATGGTCAGCGAGTCGAGTATATCGAGGAAGAAGACCAATCAGGCCGACACGCCTACCACCCGTGACGCCGGCTGCTTCCTGCACGCAACGAACTCACGTGGCCTATTCGGCTCTGGTGTTGCACTGTAAGAGTCACAAGAGTAAACTAGAAGATTAGGCGCGAATATATTCGCGCGACTCGATATTGAGGAGAGCAGAGATGGAAACGGGTACGGAAACAGTAAAACGAGGACACGCTCAGATGCTCAAGGGCGGCGTCATCATGGACGTGGTAACCCCCGAGCATGCTCGCATCGCGGAGGACGCCGGAGCGTGCGCGGTGATGGCGCTGGAGCGGGTTCCGGCGGACATTCGCGCGCATGGCGGCGTTGCTCGAATGAGCGATCCTGCGCTCATCCTCGAGATAATGGACGCCGTGACGATTCCCGTGATGGCCAAGTGTCGAATTGGCCATTTTGTAGAAGCTCAAATCCTTGAAGCCATTGGCGTCGATTACATCGACGAGAGCGAGGTGTTGACCCCGGCGGACGAGCAGCATCACATAGACAAAAGAGGCTTCAAGGTGCCTTTTGTGTGCGGGTGTCGGAACCTCGGGGAAGCGCTGAGACGGATTGCCGAGGGCGCATCCATGATAAGGACCAAGGGCGAAGCCGGCACCGGCGACGTCGTCGAAGCGGTGAGACATGCACGGGAGGTGCTCGGCGCAATTCGCCGACTCCAAACGATGAGTCCTGACGAGCACGTATCGTACGCCAAGGAGATTGGAGCGCCATTGGAGCTCGTACGCGAAACCGCAGAGAAGGGGCGGCTCCCTGTTGTTAATTTTGCGGCCGGGGGCATTGCCACGCCCGCCGATGCAGCGCTCATGATGCAGTTGGGAGTGGATGGGGTGTTTGTCGGCTCTGGCATCTTCAAGAGCGGCAATCCCTCTGCCCGGGCAAAGGCCATTGTCAAGGCTGTCACACACTTCCGTGATCCGGCCATCTTGGCAGAGGTGAGCAAAGGCCTCGGAGAGGCCATGGTGGGCATAGGAGTGACCGAACTCCCAGAGAAGGCCCGACTCGCTGCACGTGGATGGTAGGACGGGTATGGTCGTAGGCGTCCTCGCACTCCAGGGAGATTTCGAAGAGCACTGTGTGGTGCTGCGACGTCTTGGAGCCGAGCCTCGTGAAGTACGGCTGCCCGAGCATCTGGAAGGCATCGCCGGCCTCATCATTCCAGGCGGAGAAAGCACGACGCTGGGCAAGTTGGCCGTAGCGTATGGCCTCGTCCAGCCTCTCCAGGAAATCAGCCGCCGCATCCCTGTATGGGGAACCTGCGCTGGCATGGTATTCATGGCCTCTGATGTGGGGACCGATCAAACGGTCTTGGGCGTCCTGGATATCGTTGTCAAACGAAATGCCTTTGGCAGACAGGTTGACAGCTTTGAAGAAGACATTATGATCGCCGGCATCGATGGCGGACCATTCAGGGGTATATTCATTCGCGCGCCAATTATCACGTCGCTTGGGCCTTTGGCTGAACCTATTTGCACCCTCAAAGACGGCCGAGTAGTAGCAGTCAAGCAGGGCCGGTTGATGGCGACCTCCTTTCATCCCGAACTTACGGGCGACGACAGACTTCATCAATATTTCCTAGACCTGACGGATCCTGCATGACCAAGTATAAGGCCGTCGTGGAATACGACGGCGCGAAGTACCACGGGTGGCAGTGGCAGCCATCGCTGCCTACCATCCAAGGCGCGTTGGAGCATGCCCTTGCGCAGATATGCCGTGAACCGATACGCGTTCACGGCGCGGGACGCACCGACGCAGGAGTACACTCCCTAGGACAAGTGGCTCACTTTGAAAGCACCTGGTCCCACTCCTCGGACGAGCTGCAGCGGGCCTGCAACGCATTGCTTCCCCCGGACATTGTCGTCCGCGAACTCAAGCCGGTGAGAGCTGATTTCCATGCCCGTCATTCCGCGATCGCAAAGCTCTATACCTACCGTATATTGAATCGATCCTTGAGGTCGTGCTTCTGGCGAGGTTACGCCTGGCATGTTAAGGAGCCCCTGGACATTCACTCCATGAACGAGGCCGCCAGACGGATACGAGGCGCTCACGATTTTGCTGCTTTTGGGGCGCCCACGGACGGGACGGAATCCACAGTGCGCCATATTACTCACGCCTTCTGGGAATTACACGAGGACTCGGGGCTCATCCAATTTGCGATTCAGGGATCGGGCTTCCTGCGATACATGGTACGGAGCCTCGTGGGAACCATGGTCATGGTAGGTCGCGCAAAGATCTCGCCTGAACACTTCCTTTCTATCCTGGACTCATGCGACCGCTCCAAGTCGGGTCCTGCCGCCCCACCGCACGGTCTTTACCTCACCAAAGTGGACTATCCTGATTTTTTTGATGAGCCAATAGACTTGTCTGCATGCGAACAAGATATTCGTTGACACGCGAGTCGTTTTCTGTATTATTCTTGCGTGTGCAGAAGCAGTTCATTCCGTATAGAAACGTCGCAGCCTCATCAGGCGTATGCGGCATTCCCTGAGCGCTGACATACTTGTGGTGAACCGAGCCGCGTTTAGGCCCGTAACCCCAAACAACGCTGGAGTCCGTTATGGATATCCTCTTACAGATTATAATCAGCGGCCTGGCGACAGGAGGCGTGTACGGCCTGATTGCGCTGGGGTATGTTCTCATCTATAAGGCGACAAGCATCCTCAATCTTGCCACCGGACAGTTCATGACCATCGGCGCTTTCGTCTGTCTGACAGTGATGAGTAATGTCGCTGCGCCCTTCTACATTGCGCTGCCTGCAACTCTAGTCTTCTCAGCCCTCCTCGGCGTCGTGGTCGAGAGAATTGTACTCAGGCCCCTCATCGGGGAGCCAATCATCGCGGTTATTATGGTGACAATCGGACTTGCGAGCATACTGAATGGTCTGACCCACCTGATATGGTCCCCGCAATATCGCTCTTTCCCTCCTATCTTCCCGCCCCAGCCCCTTGACCTTGGTTTTGCCATCGTGCCTTCGGGGCTGTTGTGGGGGTTCATCTTCGCGGTCGTCTGTACCGTCGTTTTTACCTGCATCTTTCGCTACACCCGAACGGGACTGGCCATGAGGGCTACTGCGGCGAATCAGCAGGCGGCGCTCTCCATGGGCATTAGCGTCAAGAGGGTGTTTGCCATTTCATGGAGTCTGGCAGCGATTACCGCGGCCATAGGCGGCATCATCATCGGCAACATAAGCGGCATAAGCATACATCTAGGGCATATTGGCCTCAAGGTATTATCGGTAATCATCCTCGGCGGCCTGGACAGCATTGTCGGCGCCATTGTCGGCGGCTTCATTGTCGGCGTTTTGGAAAATGTTGTGGGCGTTTATCTCGATGCCGCGGTGGGCGGCGGTTCGAAAGAAGTAGCGCCATTTATCATCCTCGTGGCAATACTCATGATTCGCCCCTATGGAATATTTGGGAAAGTCCTGATCGAACGGGTTTAGGTTCGCGGCGATCGATAGCCGCCGGCGAGGTGCGGACAAAGGCCAGCGGCGAGGCGCGAGAAAGGGCTCCAGGCCAAGCAGCACAAGCGCAAGAGGTTTGCTGAAATGCGTTGCGGAGATTTCAAAGAGTCGTACTGGGAAGACGAGATCATCTTTCAGTCGTTCTTCGTGCGTTTTTGGCTCGCCGCGCTTCTGATTATCCTCATAATCCTCCCATGGCTCGCGAGCTCATACGTCATGTATGTGGCCAATCTCATCGGGATCGCCATTATCGGCGCCGTTGGACTTAACCTCCTGACCGGTTTTACGGGGCAAATTTCTCTTGGTCACGCGGCTTTTGTCGGCGTCGGAGCATACGCCACGGCGATACTTGTCACAAGGTTAAGTTTTCCTTTTTGGTGCGCGCTGCCTTGCGCGGGATTGATAGCGGCTGCTGTCGGCATGGTCATCGGCATCCCGTCGCTGCGGGTCAAAGGGCTCTATCTTTGCATCGCCACACTCGCTGCGCAGTTCATTTTTGAGTTCGTGTTCCTTCACTGGGAGTCCCTCACCCACGGCATCCGAGGCATCAACGTGCCGGCGCCTACCATGGGACCGCTCGTATTTGATACAGAACAGCGTTTTTACTATGTTGTCCTCATACTGGTGATAATTGGCGTCGGTTTTGCCCGCAATCTCTTACGAACAAAATGGGGACGAGCCTTTGTGGCCATCCGTGACCGGGATCTGGCCGCTGAAATCATAGGGATCAACCTGTTCCGCTATAAGCTAGCCGCCTTTGCGTTAAGTTCTTTTTACGCCGGCGTTGCGGGAGGTCTGTGGGTCGGCTTTATCAAGGTGGTTACCCCAGAGCACTTTCCTTTTTCCCTGTCCATCCAATACTTGGCGATGGTCATCGTGGGCGGACTTGGCAGCGTGCTTGGGTCTATTTTTGGGGCCATTTTTATGACTCTCGTGCCTGAATTGCTGAACGTCTTCACGAGCTTCGCCAAGGATATTTTCCCGTCAATCGGTCAAAATTTCATCCCATTGAAGGATGTGATTTTTGGATCCCTCATCGTGAGTTTCCTTATTTTCGAGCCCCATGGTCTCGCGGAGATATGGCACAGGATCAAGAATTTCTTCTCGCTTTGGCCATTTTCGTATTAAGGATCGTAGGCCTTCGGGGAAAGACGTGAGGAAGGAAGTAGTTGTGAAAAGCCGATCATGCAGCGGTAGGAAGATGTCAAGTCGTTGTCACGAAGGATAAGGGCGGCGCAACCGCTCTTCATCTTAATTCAAAGAGAGGAGACGAGGTCATGAGCGGGAACAACGTATGTGTGAGATTGGTCATCTGCCTTTTAGTCTTTTTATGCGCCGGTGTGGTATTTGCCCAAGGCGAAATCAAGGTTGGAGCTGTTCAGCCAATCACAGGGCGTTTCGCCTTTGCCGGCGTCAACATTAATGCAGGTCTGGAAGACGCGCTTATGATGGCCAACGAGGAGGGCGGCGTCAATGGCAAGAAGATCAAGTACATCATGGAAGACGGACAGTATCAGCTCGACGTGGCCATAGCCGCATTCAAGCGCATCATGTCCCGCGACAATCCGCTGATTATGTACGGCGAGAGCACCGGTTTGGGGAAGGCAATGGCCCCAGAGATTAAGGATCGATTCAAGATCCTTTACAGCTCGACGTCCTTTTCAAGCGAGCTTGCCGATGCAGCCAACAATCCGTACATGTTTGTGCCCGGCCCAACCTATTCGGACATGTTCGGCGTGCTGCTCAACTATATCGCCAAGCAAAAGCCCGGAGCGAAAGTGGCATTCTTTTACAGCGATACCGAGTTTGGTAAAGACCCCATACCGTACGGCAGAGAGTTGTGCAAAAAGCTCAAGCTTGATTTGGTCGCAGAAGAAGTGGCAGCCGTGGGCGCGGTGGACGTCACCTCACAGGTTCTCGATCTCAAGAGGAAAAATCCTGACTACGTGATTTTCCAGGGATATGTCATGGCCCCCGTGGCAACCGTCATTAAGCAGTGCAGGGATTTCGGCATGAAGTGTCAGTTCATGGGTACTTTTTGGGGCGCCTCAAAGATGCTCATAGACAATCTCGGTCCATTGGCTGAGGGCTATATGGCCGTCAACCCTTACATGTATTGGTGGAACGAGGAAGTCCCTATGATCAAGAAAATAAGGGAATATTCACAAAAGGTACACCCCGACGTCAAATATCGGGACAACTCGTACATGCAGGCGTTCATGACCGGCCTCATTTTCGTCGAGTGCCTCAAAAGGGCTGACAAGGCTGGACAACTCAATGGCGAAGGGCTCGTGAAAGCGCTCGCTTCCATCAAGGACTTCGATAGCGGCGGGCTCTCAGCTCCATACACCATCAAGAACAACAAGTTTCCGGTGGCAAGAGTCTGGAAGGTAAATGTCGAGAAAAAGATTTTCGAGCCCGCCTCAGACTGGATGACGGTTGAATAAGGTTCGCGAAAAAGGGAAGCGCCCTGGCGGCTAACCGCTGGGGCGTCCTTCAGAGTGGTTTTCACATCCCTCGCATTTGGTCGCACGCATGGTCGGAACTCTACCGCATTTGCTCAAAGAAAAAGCCGAACTCTACGGCAACTCCAAGGTTGCGCTGCGCGAAAAGGAGTTTGGCATCTGGCAGTCCGTAACCTGGCAGCAATACTTCGACAACGTCCGTTGCCTCGCGTTGGGCTTGCTCACGCTGGGCTATACCGACGGGGACAAGATGGCCATACTCGGCGACAACAGGCCCGAATGGCTCTACTCGGAACTTGCCATCCAATCCCTAGGCGGCGCCGCGGTGGGGATATTCCCGGACAGCCATTTGGATCAAGTAAAGTACATCATCGACCACTGCGACGCAGCATTTCTCATGGTCGAAGACCAAGAGCAAACGGACAAATTTCTCCAAATCAAAGAACAGTGTCCCAAGGTGCGCCATGTCATTGTCGATGACATGAAGGGAATGAGACGCTACAACGATCCTATACTCATCCCCATGAGCCGAGTGATGGAGGCGGGCAGGCAACTGGATGAACAGGAGCCGCATTTGTTCGATCAATATCTTGCCAAGGTCACCGAGAATACCGTGGCGCTCATCGCCTACACCTCCGGCACCACAGGCCTCCCCAAAGGCGCCATGTTGACCCATAGAAATATGGTCAAAATGGCCGTGAACTATGATTCCATAGACCCCGCTTTTCCCACAGACAATCACGTGTCTTTTCTGCCGCTGCCCTGGATCGGCGAGCAGATGACCGCAGTATCTTGGAATTTGTACAAGGCGTTCACCGTAAATTTTCCCGAAAAAGTAGAGACAGTAGCCGAAAACATCAGGGAAGTGGGACCCAATATCTTATTTGCGCCCCCGCGTTTCTGGGAAAAAATATGCTCAGACATCCAAGTGAGGATTCAGGACGCGGTCTGGATAAAGAGATTCTTTTATCAGGTGTTCATGCCGGTAGGGTACAAAATGGCAAGACTCAGACTTTCTGGGAAGTCGCCCGGGCCGCTCATGTACCTGCTGGATAAACTCGGATACCTTTGTCTCTTCAGATCTCTGAAAAATTACTTTGGGCTTCGGCGACTCAGAAATGTGTACACGGGAGGAGCAGCCCTGGGTGAAGAAATTTTCCACCTCTTCCTCGCCCTGGGCGTCAACATCAAACAGCTCTATGGGCAGACAGAAACCGCAGGCATATCCGTGGCCCACAGGAACGGCGACATCAAACTCAACACCGTCGGGCGTCCTATCCCAGAAGTAGAGATCAAGATTTCGGATTCCGGCGAAATACTCACCAAAGGGCCTACCGTATTCCTCGGATATTACAAGAATGAGGAAGCGACGAAAAAGGCCTTAGTGGATGGATGGCTCCATTCCGGCGATCAAGGACTGCTCGACGAAGACAATCATCTCGTCATGATAGACAGGATGAAGGACGTTATCAAACTCTCCGACGGCGTGAAGTTCTCGCCGCAACTCATCGAAAACAAACTCAAGTTCAGTATGTATATATCTGAAGCCGTGGTGCTCGGCAAGGATCGCCCTTTCGTGACCGCGATGATCAACATGGACATGGCAAACGTAGGGAAATGGGCTGAAAATAGAAAAATTACCTATACGACCTACACGGACCTCTCCCAAAAGGAAGCCGTCTATGAACTGATTGCAGGCGAAATAGCGAGGATGAATCAAAGCCTGCCAAAAGCGGCTCAGGTGCGCAGATTCGTGATGCTGCACAAGGAATTGGACGCGGACGACGACGAAATGACTCGCACGAGAAAGGTTCGAAGGTCAGTGGTCGAGGAACGATACGCCGCCCTGGTGGAGGCTCTTTACGGAGATCAGGAGGTCTTGAACGTGTCTTCCGACATCAAGTATAGGGACGGAAAAGCCTTCACCATGCAAACAACCGTGCGAATCATGGAAGTCCCTGAATCCGCGGCGCCAGGCAAAGGACCTTTGACATGACAGCCTCCCAAATTTCGCCGAATGAGCGTGAGTATATCCTCGAGGTGAGGAATCTTTTTCTGAGCTTTGGCGGCGTTCAGGTCCTCACAGACGTATCCCTTGGGGTCAAGAAAGGTGAAATATTCACGATCATCGGGCCCAACGGCGCAGGAAAGACATGCCTTTTGAACTGCATCAACCGATTTTACCAACCCGCCAAAGGTGAAATACTGTTCCAAGGCATCGACATTACACGGCTTAAGTCTCATCAAATAGCGGCCCTCGGCATTGCCAGAACTTTCCAGAACGTAGAACTCTTCAAGGGCATGACAGTATTGGACAATATCAAGCTCGGACGCCACGTCCACCTTAAAACAGGCCTCTTGTCCGCGGGATATTTTTTCGGGAAAGCTCGTGAAACCGAATTGGCCCTGCGTAAAGAGATCGAAGAAAACATCATCGACCTCTTGGAGATTGAGCACATAAGGAAGAAAAGGGTAGGGGCCCTTCCATACGGCCTCCAAAAAAGGGTGGAGTTGGCAAGGGCTCTTGCCATGAAACCGAAACTACTCCTCCTGGACGAACCCGTCACGGGGATGAACTTGGAGGAAACCGAAGATATCACGAGATTCATCCTGGATATCCATGAGGAATGGGGCGTGACCATTATCCTTATCGAACACGACATGGGCGTGGTGATGGACATTTCTGATCGGGTCACTGTACTCGATTTCGGCGTCAAGATTGCCGAGGGGACGCCTGAAGAGATACGCAAGGACGAACGGGTAATCAAAGCCTACCTGGGCGAAAAAGATCTCACCTATTCACGACTTGGAGCCTAAAGAGCCATGGCGGTAATGCTCGAAGTGAACAATATCGAAGTCACGTACAACGAGGTCATCCTTGTGCTCAAAGGCATGTCGCTCAAGGTGGATGAAGGGCAGATCGTCACCATCCTTGGGAATAATGGCGCTGGGAAAAGCACCACCCTCAAGGCCATTTCCGGACTCCTCAAATCTGAGGACGGAGAGATCACGGACGGCGCCATCAGCTTTATGGGCCAACGAATCGACAAGATGGAGCCGGAAAAAATTGTGCGTCTGGGTATCTTTCAAGTCATGGAAGGTCGCAAGGCGTTTGAAGACTTGACCGTGGAAGAAAACCTTTATGTGGCGGCCCATACGATCAAAAGCAGAGCCCAAATTAAGCGGGATTTGGAACGAGTGTACCATTACTTTCCACGTTTGGTACAGCGCCGTCATGTGCTCGCAGGCTACATCAGCGGGGGAGAACAGCAGATGCTTGTCATCGGCAGGGGGCTCATGGCGCACCCCAGGCTCCTGCTCCTCGACGAACCCAGTATGGGGCTCAGCCCCATGCTCGTGGGCGAAATATTCGACATTATCAAGCGCATCAACCAAGAAGAGAAGGTCACCATCCTCCTTGTGGAGCAAAATGCGCGGATGGCGCTGAGCATCGCAGACCATGGCTTTGTGATGGAAAATGGCAAGATCGTCTTGGATGACACCGTAGAGAAGTTGAGGGAGAACGAAGACATCAAAGAGTTCTATCTCGGCCTTACGCAAATGGGCGAAAAAAAGAGCTATCGAGACGTGAAGCACTACAAGAGGAGAAAGCGCTGGCTCACGTGAGGTTATCAATCAAATATTGTGGGGTGCTGTGGATTAATCACGAATTCGATGAATCAGGCTTGTCTTCAAGCTATACTCGCCGTCATTTTACCTGAAAATGCCATACTTCTTGGCAGAACGGTATTTTCATCTCCCGTGGTGGCCCTTTCCCATGGGCGTTCGACAGAAATTGCAGAGCTAATATGAGGCTCTAGGTACGGCCACGAGCGGCCATCTTGTCCCTAATCTCTTGTGCAAGCTCGGTCTTCCCTACGCCTTCGTAAAATTCCACAAGATTGTTCAGACTGTCCAAGGCGATGGGGTGTGTTTCGCCAAAGTTCATCTCAAGTATCCGCTGGGCTCGGAGAAGCAGCGTTTCAGCCTCTTCGTATTGCTCCAAACCCGCCAAACAGAATGCGAGATTGCTCAAAGAAGTAGCGACATGGGGATGCATGGGGCCGAAATGCGCCTCCGCCACCTCAAGGGCTCTTCTATACAAAGGCTCTGCCTCCACATAGCGACCGAGGCCCTCGTACAGCCCTGCAAAGTCATTCAGGGCTATCCCCACTTCGACATGATCCCGGCCAAGAATACCCTCCTTGATCGCGATGACTTCCTCGTACAAAGGCTTGGCCGCGGGATATTTTTCCAAGGCCCGCAACGCAGCAGCGAGATTGGCCATGACGTTGGCGGTGTGCAGATCCTTGCGGCCTCGCGCGCGGTCAAGAATCCTGAAAGCCCTACGAAAAAACTCTTCCGCCCTTTCATATTGGCGCTGCTCAAAATAGATTCCCCCGAGGTTGTTCAAACACAGGGCCGCGTCCGGGTGATCCTGGCCCTGAACCCTTTGTCTTATGGCGAGCGCGTCGCGCCAGAGCTGTTCCGCCTCTGCATATCGCGTCTGCAGGCGATAGATTTCTGCAAGATTCTGAAGGGCCCTGGCCATGGCCGTGTCTTCAGACGCGCCAGCGTCCCGCATCGAAGAAATTGTCTCTTTGGCTGAGCGCTCGGCCTCCGCTATCTTGCCTGCACGAAAAAGCTCTATTGTGCGGTTGTTCATTTCGTCCCACATGCTGGTCGCGCCTCCCATTGTTCAGGACACCTTGCCTGCACGATGCAATATGAAGCAGCTCTCGGCGCAGAGTATCTTTTGTTGGCGGTTAGTGTCAACGTTCGCGCGCATTGCCCAGATAATGTTGACATTAGATGTGTATTTATCATATTACTAATACACTGATTCAGTAAGTAATTTTTTTTCTTGAAAAATTAACATACAAGATGTTAGAGTGACCCCATATTGAGGGAGCTCATAGCGAAAATCCCCTGCCGCAAGGAGTGCAAGGACTGCTACGCAACTATATGGAATGACGTTTTTGTCTGGGCGACCTGCAGCGAGAGACTCGAGAGGGGGGCGTAGGTCTTACAGTGATGTCTTCAGAGTCTTTGCATGCCTTTCAAAAAACGCGCTGCGCGCGATCGCGCATGCGGGCGAGGGAATGATCCAATAGAGCAGCACTGCATCAACGAAAAAGGATGTCATCGGCGCATCCTTGGGGCAACGGACTTCTTGAAGGAGGGAAGAATCGAATGGCTAATCTCTTGGTGGACGAGCGCGATGTACGATTCGTGCTGTATGAACAGTTGAATATTGAAGAGCTATGTCAGTCGGAGCGATATGCTGAATTTTCGCGCGACATGTTTGACATGGTCTTGGATGCTGCGCTGAAACTGGCGGAAAAGGTTTTGGCGCCGACGAACGCAAAGGGGGACGCGGAAGGAGTGCGTCTCGAAGCAGGACAGGTGTATGTGCCCGAGTGTTTCCACGAGGCCTACAGACAGTACTGTGAGGGCGGCTGGGCTGCGCTGCCGGTTTCGCAGGAAAATGGCGGACAGGGGTTTCCCAACGTCATGTATTGCGCCACCATGGAGCTCTTTGGGTCGGCCAACCAGGCCCTCATGATGTATCCCGGCCTCACCATCGGCGCGGCGCGACTCATCGAGAAATATGGCACAGAAGAGCAGAAGCGCACGTACATGGACAACATGTACACCGGCGAGTGGTGCGGCACCATGTGCCTCACTGAGCCGCAGGCAGGGAGCGACGTAGGAGCCCTCCGGACAAAGGCTATCAGGAATCCGGACGGAACGTACCGGATCTCGGGGAACAAGATTTTTATTTCTGCCGGGGATCATGATCTCGCAGAGAATATTGTGCACATGGTGTTGGCTCGGGTGGAGGGCGCTCCTCCCGGAACCAAGGGCATCAGCATCTTTATTGTCCCCAAGAAACGTATCGAGAATGGAACTCTCGTGGACAACGACGTGGTCCCGACTGCAGTGGAAAAGAAGATGGGGATACACGGGTCAGCGACGTGCGCGCTCAATTTTGGCGAGAAGGACAACTGTATTGGCTATCTTCTTGGCAAAGAAAACGAGGGCATGAGGATCATGTTCAACATGATGAATGAGGCGAGGCTTGCGGTGGGTTTCCAAGGGTTGGCCCAGGCGAGCGCCTCATACATGTACGCCCTCCGGTATGCCAAGGAAAGGTACCAGGGGTCTGACATTACCATGATGAAAGACCCCAGAGCGCCGAAGGTCCCTATCATTCAGCATCCTGATGTGCGGCGCATGCTGATGTGGATGAAAAGCGTCACCGAGGGTATCAGGGCGTTGTTGTACTATGCAGGCTATTGCGAGGATCGAGTGCTCATCGCCAAGACCGAAGAGGAAGCCGCCAAGTATCAGGGCTTTCTCGATATCCTCATCCCGGTGTGCAAGGCGTGGAGTTCCGACATGGGATTCAGGGTAACGGAACTCGGGGTTCAGATTCATGGCGGCTATGGTTATTGCAGAGAATACCCTGTGGAGCAGTTCTTGAGGGACTGCAAGATTGCCTCAATTTACGAAGGAACCAACGGCATCCAGGCCCTCGATCTGGTAGGACGCAAACTTGGCTACAAGCAGGGCGCATTGTTCAAAAGCATCGTCGCGGAGACCGGCAATATCGTGAAGCTCGCAAAAAAGAACTACCGACTCAAGGACATCGTGGAGCCCTTTGACGATGCGAGGCGACAGCTCATCGAGGTGACGCGATATTTTGGCTTGAAGAGCATCACAGAAGATTTCATGACCCCAATCTTGTATGCAACGCCCTACCTCGAGTTGTTTGGCGACGTCGCCGTGGGGTTCATGCTGCTGTGGCAGGCTATTATTGCAGACCGTCGCCTCGAGGAGTTGTATAGCGATGCAAAGGCCAGCACGCCAGAACAAAAGGCCGAACTTCTCAAAACAAATAGAAGCGCAGCCTTTTACCGCGGCAAGATGGCTTCTGCTCAATTTTTTGCCAACACCATTCTGTCCCTCTCCAAAGGCAAGGCGCGCGCCATAATGAGCGGAGAGCGGTCAGCAATCGATTTGCCGGAAGAGTCCTTTGCGCTCTTCTAGTCTATTAACGGAGTCTTTCTATGAAAACAAGAAAAGTAGTTTTAGTGGATGCGATTCGAACCGCTTTCGGAAGAGCTGGGGAAAAAGGGGTCTTTTGGTTTACCCGGGCGGACGACATGGTGGTGAAGGTCATCAGGGAACTGGTCAGAAGAAATCCCCAGGTAAAACCCGAAATGATCGAAGAAAATGCGTGGGGAGTGTTTTGTCAGGAGAAGGATCAGGGCCTCACATTGGGTCGTACATCGGTGATTCTTGCAGGACTGCCAGTAACCACTGCCGGTTACTCCATAGACAGAATGTGCGCGGGCGGCATGAGCGCGATCACTTCCGCGGCCGCTGAGATAGCGGTTGGAGCGTGCGACGTGGCCATTGCAGGGGGCGTCGAGCACATGGGTCATCACCCAATGGGCGCCACTGCAGACCCTAATCCACGTTTTCTTACCGATAAACTCGTTGATCCCAGCGCCATGTCCATGGGAGAAACCGCGGAGAACCTCCATGACATGTTCCCCGACATCACCAAAGAAATGGCGGATGAGTACTCGCTCCATTGTCAGAAAAAAGCGGCCAAAGCGATCCAATCCGGCAAGATTGCCGAGATGATTGTGCCAATGACCGTCTATACGAAGAACGGCTGGGTGGTTGCCGACAAAGATGAACAGCCACGACCAGAGACGACCCTGGAAGGGCTCGCGAATCTGCGCACGCCATTCAGAGTGATGGGAAGGGTTACCGCAGGCAACTCCTCCGGCTTGAACGACGGGGCCGCCGGCGCGCTCCTCATGTCCATGGACAAGGCTGAAGAACTCGGCATAGAACCAAAAATGGAGTTGAAAGCCTTTGCATATGCCGGCGTGAGGCCCGAGATCATGGGCATCGGCCCAATTCCCGCGACCCACAAGGCCCTGAAAATAGCCGGCCTCACGATCGAGGACATCGGTCTCATCGAACTGAACGAAGCCTTCGCAGTGCAAGCCATTGCCTTCATGAAGGAATTCGGTCTCACTTTTCCCGATGATCCGAGGCTGAACATCTACGGTGGAGCCATCGCGTTTGGGCACCCATTGGCGTCATCCGGCGTGCGCTTGGCCTGCCACCTTATGCACGCTTTTGCCGAACACCCGGAAGTCAAGTACGGCCTCACGACCATGTGCGTCGGTCTGGGGCAGGGCGGCTCGGTGATCTGGAAGAACTTGCAGCGAAACGGCAAGAAAGAAAAAGCGGAAGACAAAAAGGAAAAAGACAAAAAGAAGAAGGAAGACTGATGACCCATTCGCAAGCCCCTGGTCGCACAGACGCGCTCCTGACAAGACGTTTTGCCGACATCGAGGCAATGTGTTTCTGTCGCGGCCCTGTGGACGCAAAAACATCGAGACTCTATGAAAGGAACCGTCATGGCTGAGTCACCCACACTATTTTATACCAACTACTTTCAGTCACGAGTGGGAAAGATTGCAATCGTGACTATGGATAACGGCGAGGATTACAAGAAACCCAACACGTTTGCAGAAAAGGCTCTCATGTCCCTTCATGAGGCCATAAACAAGATAGAGGCCGAAAAGGACGTGAAGGGCATGATGCTCTGCGGCAAGCACTACATTTTTGCTGCCGGCGCGGACCTGATGCAGGTGCCATTCATCAATACCTTCGAGCAGGGCAGGCAGATTGGGGCGGCGGGGCATGCCGCCATGAAAAGGATCATGGACCTCAAGATTCCCACGCTGGCAGCCATCAATGGGGCGGCCCTGGGAGGAGGGCTGGAGATAGCGCTTTATTGCAAATACCGCACGGTGTCGAAGGCTGTCACCGCCATCGGATTTCCGGAATGTTTCCTGGGACTTGTGCCCGGCTGGGGCGGCTCGTCGCTTACGCCGAGGCTGATCGGACCTGAAAAGGCCCTCGAGCTCATCGTCTATAATCCACTCAACCAGAATAGGTTGATCGATGGGGCGCGGGCGTTTCAGATGGGATTGGCGGACAGGCTTTTCGAGTCCGTAGAATTTTTTGATGAATCTCTCGACTTGTTGGAGAAGATCATAGAAGGGGTTGAGGTCATTGAAAGAAAGCCGCCGGACCTCTCCAAACTCTCTTCCAACATCCAGCAGGCCTTGAGCTTTGTGGACATGAAGGTCCATGGCGCCGCTCCCGCGCCTTATAGGGCGATAGAGTTGATAAAAGGCGCGTGCGACCTCTCGAGGACCATCGACGAGTGTTTCGCCGAAGAAGACAAGGCATTAGGAGATCTTATCAAATCTCGTCAGTGCAAGGCCGGCGTGTACAGCTTCGATCTCATCCAGAGGCGTGCAAAGAAACCGGCGGGCCGTCCTGCAGATGTCAAACCCCGTCCCATCAAAAAGATCGGCATCATAGGCGCAGGCCTCATGGCGTCCCAATTGGCTCTGCTCTTCCTGAGAAGATACGGCGTGCCAGTGGTGATGAAGGACATAAAGCAGGAATTCCTGGACAAAGGCCTCGGATACGTCAAGGGAGAACTGGCTGCGCTCGTGAGTAAGGGGCGTCTGACACAAGCCAAGGCCGATCACTTGTTTCATATCCTCATCGGCACCCTGCAATGGCAGGATTTTGCGGACTGTGATTTCGTCATAGAGGCCGTGTTCGAAGAAATGCCGGTCAAGCAAAACGTCTTCGCGCAAGCAGAGGAGGTCGTGTCGCCTCAATGTATATTAGCGACGAATACCTCCAGCCTCTCCATAAGTGAAATGGCTTCCAAGCTAAAGCACCCCGAGCGTGTGGTGGGGTTCCACTTTTTCAATCCTGTCGCGGTTCTGCCGCTTCTCGAGATTATCAAGGGCGATAAAACCGATGACGTCACGCTGAGCACGGCATTTGAATGCGCCAAGAAGATCAAAAAGACCGCGATACTTGTGAAGGATTCTCCCGCTTTTCTCGTGAACAGAATCCTGACAAAGCTGTTGAGCGATTGCTTTGAAATAGTGGACGAAGGGGCAGATTTTGCCCTGGTGGATGAGGCGGTGCTGATGCTCGGGTTGCCCATGGCTCCTTTTGATCTCCTTGCGCTCGTGGGTCCTGCCGTGGCATTTCACGTGCTTGAGACGTGTCATCGCGCCTGGCCGGATCGCTTCCCCATTAACGACCGCCTCAAGCGACTTGTGGAAGCCAAGGTGACCTCGATCTACGATGGATTTGGCCCAGGAAAACAGCTCAACCCAAAGGTGGCTGAAATATGGCAAGACAGGCCGCCCAAGGAGTTTCTCAAAGAAGAAATACTCGATCGTCTGTTGACCAACCTGACTGTCGAGATCGACTTAATCCTCAAGGAGAAGGTGGTGTCCGATCCGAAAGACATCGACACCGCGATGATTCTCGGCGCGGGCTGGCCTTTCTTCAACGGCGGGATTACCCTCTATCTCGACATGGTAGGCTACACCCCAAAAGTGCTGCAGAAGGTATTCTTCAGTATATAAGGGTTATCAAAAATTATGACGAGATTGCTTCCGTTCGCCCGGGAGCGCGCATGAACGACTTTTTCTTCATTGCCAGGCGACGAAAGGCGACGAAGCAATCTCAGCACACCTCAGTCAAGTTGAGAAACCTCTCGAATTCTCGAGTCGCTTCGAGCACACCATATATAGCGCTTTTCAGAATTAATCGCGAATTCGACGGGGGACTGTCACGCCGAGCGCTTCGCCCTCTGTCATTTCGAGCGAAGCGAGAAATCTTGGCCCGCAGACGAAAAAGATTTCTCAGTCGCTCCCTCTCGCCTCCCTCGAGCCTCGTTCCTTCGAACTCCCATGACAATGGGGTCACAACGGCAGATAAAAATGCCGTTCTGAGGAGAGCTAAGGCATTTTCAGGCAAAATGACAAAGGTCCTTCTCTCCGTGGGCCGCAACGGTTTTCAAAAGAACTTGCGAATTCGATAACCCGAACCTCATTCCGACAGAACTTTTGCGAAGTCCTATACCATTTCTCGAAATTTCTGTCGGAATGATGTCCGCCGCGGGGTGAATATGATAACCCTCAAAGTCTACGTCAGGGCGCCGGACATGTCATGCCGGACTCGATCCGGCATCCAGGAAACTGACTATG
>JBMFOE010000037.1:0-40086 GCA_049969795.1 Desulfomonilaceae bacterium | reverse complement strand
AGGCAACAAAGTTTTTCTCAGGATTTATCAAGACGTTGCCGGCTTCTCTCGTAACGCCCCCCCTTGCTTGCACTCTTGTCATTGCGAGGGGCCGAAGGCGACGAGGCAATCGCGGCTTCACAGCCATGGATGGGAAGCGTCACCAGCCTAAATTTACGGCTTCTGACAATGATAACAAACGCCTGACTTCCTCGCGAGACGCCAAAACTTTAGCGAGGTCGGATATCCAATATCTCCATTCGGTGCGCGGTCGAAGGGTGTTCCACCGAGGGGCCCTCGGTGAGGATGACTATGTCCCCCGCTAATTGATGAGACGCAAGAAAACTACGCACATAAGGCGTCCAATCTCGGGGATGATATTCATAATACACGGGGTTGACGCCATACGAGAACATCAAGTGCTGGCACGTGCTTTCAAGAGGGCTGACGGCTGCAATCCAAACAGGAAGCCTATATCGGGCAATGCTGCGGGCGGACGCGCCTGTGCGAGTAGGTACGATAACTACAGCGGGTTGGGCCTTGAGCACGGCAGTCCTCACACTCATGGAAACCAGATCGCGCAGCTCAATCCGGGATGAGACATCCGGCCTTTCCCACTCCTGATATCGTGGATCAGCCAAGAGGTAAGGTTCAACTTGAGCTGCGATCCTCGCGAGCATAGACACCGCGGCCACTGGAAACATGCCATTAGCGGATTCTTCAGACAGCATCACGCAATCAGCGCCGTCCAGTATGGCATTTGCAACATCCGTTGATTCCGCTCGTGTGGGACGGCGACTTGCAGTCATGGATTCCAGCATTTGCGTCGCAGTGATTACCGGCTTCCCCGTCTGTCTCGTTTTTTGGATAAGCTTTTTTTGGAGGATCGCAATTTCTTCGATGGGCGTCTCCACGCCGAGATCCCCACGCGCAATCATGATCCCGTCCGCAGCTTCGAGAATCTCGTCAAAACGCTGTATAGCAGTCGCGCGTTCGATCTTCGCGACAATGAACGGTACAGTCCCAAGGGCCTGCGCAGCAGCGCGAACAGCCCGTATGTCCGCCGCGTCGTTCACGAAGGACTGACTTACTGCATCGACGCCCTGGGCTATCGCGAACTCCAACCACTTCTTGTCCGCCTCCGTAAACGCGCTGATGCCTAGATCGACGCCGGGGAGATTAAGCCCTTTACGCGACCGCAACTCGCCGCCCACTACCACCGTACAGTTGACGTCAGCGCCGTTGGCGCTCTGAACCCGCAGCTCGATAAGGCCGTCATTCAAGAATATCGTGTCCCCAGGATGGACCACCGAAGGCAGCGCCTGGAAAGTCACCGACGCCCTCTGGGACGTACCTTTCACGGGCTCGACCGTCAACGTGAACGATGCGCCGGCTTCCAAGAATAACGGCTCTCGCTCAAGTTCTCCTATCCGAATTTTAGGCCCTGGGAGATCGGCCAAAATGGAGACCCTGCGGTTCACTGCCTGCGCGGCCGCTCTAATATTCTTGATCATCCTCGCATGCGATTCGAAATCGCCGTGCGAAAAGTTCAAGCGGGCTACATTCATGCCAGCCTCGATCATCTGTCGGAGGATTTCCTCGCTTTCAGACGCAGGCCCTATGGTAGCCACAATTTTTGTCTTATGGTCTGGGAATCCCATGTAATTCCTCATGGCGCAAGAGGAGACGCTTCATACTCAGGCGCGACGTTGTAGCGGCCGTGAAGATCGAAGTCTTACTACAGACCGAGTTGATCGCTAATGCCGCGCATGGCCTTCAGGCTGATTTCAACAAACTCAGGCAAGGGGATGCCGATGTTTTCGCACTGCCTTATCCGATCCCGACTCACCGCTCGAGCAAATTCCTTTTCCTTCATGCGTTTTAGGACCGATTTTGGCTTCACCAAAGCCAATTTCTTCTCAGGATAGACAAGGGTCGTCGCGACGATAAGGCCGGTTATGGTTTCCGCGGCGCTGATGGCGAAATGAATGGGTTTGACAGGCGTCATGCCCAGGTGATCGCTGTTGTGAAACTTGATCGCTTCCGTAATCTCGGGGCTCACGCCGAGTTGCGACAAGACGTTTTCAGTAATCAAGCCATGCTGACTCATGTTATCCCGAGTTTCGTTGTAGTCCAGGTCGTGCAACAATCCGGCTATGCCCCATAAATCGGGATCTTCGTTGAACCTGAGAGCGAGTTCCCGCATGATCGCCTCGGCGGCGAGGGAATGCTTTCGCAAATTCTCGGCTTGCAAGCGCTCCTCCATGAGCTCGACGGCCTGCTGACGCGTTATACCGTATTTGGAATCGATCATCGTCGTCCTTTCGATTGAGAAACCTTGTACAGTGTCGAGTAAGCGTACCGAGGCAAAGCGTCCTCGCTCCGACCTTGCTCATACGTCAAAGCAGAAGCGCATAGAGCGGTTCTCAGAATTATTCACGAACACAACGACGCGATAGCTATTTCTGGCGGTTTCCTCCCCGTCATTTCGGGCTTAGCCAGAAATATTACCGGAAGAGCAACCTCCCTGTCTCCTTCCGTCATGGCGTTCGAGTAAACCTCCTTCGAGATGACAACGTGGCGCTGTCCTAACCGTCGCTGTAGTTTTCGTTTGTAGTCCCAACCTTGGCGATGCGAAGTTTTTCCCCTTGGGAGTTTGAGGCGCCCTATGGATCTCTCGAAATTTATTCCGAGATTGCTTCAGTTCGCTCGCAACGACAGATCGATGCGATTTTTGCCATTGGCAAGATAACCAGGCGACGAAGCAATCTCAGCATACCTAAACTTGTACCGAAACGCGGCCGGACGTTCAGTCGTCAAAATTCCCGTGAGGTCCTTTGTGTCCTGAAATGGTCTTTGCCCGCTGTCGGATCTTTTCTTCGGTCCACTCGTTTGGATCCTCGATGCGACTTGCTTTGGGGCCGAGGTCATAGGAGCCAGCTTTCAAGATGGCTTCCACGGCGAGCGGGGCTGTGTCCGCGCCATTGAATACCTCTGTGATAAGCCGATACACGAAATCCTCTACATTCCTGACCATGCGTTCACGAATCTCACGGGGCTGCCCCAGCAAGCGGTTTTCAAAGGGGCGATTGAGCTTTTTGTAATCTCCTCCCTTCCAACCCTTTTCTCGGGCATAGGCCACCATCAGTTCCCACATCTCTTGGGAGACGCCCTGGTCAGGAATCTTAATGAAGTTGCCTTCCTCGTCCTGCACTGCATTGCCGTATTCATTGACCTGAATTCCCCAGGAGACCATCTGCAAAGCGGTGGCTACATTTGCCTTGGTGGTGCGGGTTTTTGCGGCAATTTCCCGCAACCGGTCGAAATTGTTCCCGGATGTACCGTGTTGCGCGCCTGAGACGTGATATTTTTCCAAGGCCTTGTGAATGCTGGCGGTCAAATCGACCTGAATCCCCGCGTCACTGGCTTCAATGCCGTGAGTGGTGCCATTGTTCAGAGCGATCCAGTCGGGAAAGATGCTATGGGCATTGAGACCTTGGATGAGGAAGAGAGCCTCTTCCACCGTGGACAGGCCTGCTTTGCCTTTGATCTCACCCACTTCTGTCTCGTAGCCCGCCCAAGGAGGAATAGTTTTCTGGAGCGCAATATTCGCCAGAAGGTTTTCGTCATCCGGCATGTGGGATGCGTCAATCGCGATGCTGGTGATGCCCGCGTCGAAGAGCGAGGGGATTTCAGTTTCTGCAACCGCGACATCCGATGTCTTCTTGATGCCATAGTGATCAGCGTGGATAGCGATGGGTACGGTAATGGCCAGCTCGTTGCAAATGGCATCGACCAGCCTCGCCATGTTCCACAGACTCACGTCGCAGTATGCATCTGCTCCACCCTCGGATTTGGCGATCTCGATGATAATGGCGGCATTGGCTCTTTGGGCCGCGCGCAGCGCGCCGCGAGCGACAAAGGAATTTCTCACCGACGCAGCGATGGCGATAGACTTGCCTTTGGCCAGCGCTGCCCGATCAATGACTTTTCCGCTTACAATGAGCGCCTTGGAATTGGGGAAGAGCCGAACAATATTCGGTGGTCGTCCGACCGAAAGGGCCTTTTCATACTCGTTCATTAAAGATGCCTCCCTTCGATAGTGTGGGGATGTACCAATGTGGCTTCCCAAGGTGTTGAAGAACCTGTCCCCTTCTGTCCCCAGGGGTATGGCTTCAGAAAGTATAGCGCACCTTGCACAATGGTTGCAAACAGGAGATGCTACAGGCCGGCTCGGCCGCTCCTCCCCGCTACGGGCCCCGGCGCCTTTGGCGCTCCCGTCTGCGAGGGCGAGTAGCCATACGCAGCCATGATCTTCAGATCATATTCTATTTGGGTGCGATCTATCGGCGGCTTCTTGAGGACGCAACGCACGGCGCCCAAATGGAGGGGCCGAAACGCGTCTGACTCCCGCAACACATACTTCACGCCCTCAAAATCAAATTCAACTTTCTTGATCCACCAAAGGGTGCCGTTGTGGAGCTCAACTTTGAGATACGGCGTGCCGTCGTCTTCTCTGAATCGCAGGTACGCGGTGGCAAACACCTGGCGAAGATCAGACTCTGAAAGGGCTTCATAGGGAGGAGTCGCCATCGATGAACGGAGCGTCAACGCGACGATGCCCATGGCAGCGACGAACACCACGGCAATGATAGTCGTCACGACATAAATTTCATAGCGACGAAATGCTGAAAAGAGAGCGCTCTTCATCTACGGTTTGTCCGGACGTCGCTCAGTGGTAGTTATCTTGCCTGTCGTCGAATCGTAGTGGTGAACAAACTTGCCTCCCTGATAGTAGGCGGTTCCCGTGAACGCAGCTTTGTCTCTTCCTTGGGATTTCATGCTCAAGACCACTGACGGAGGAATCTGGACATTGGTCTTTTGTCCGTCAGGGGTCACCAAGTAGCCATCAACGGAATTGCCATTTACTTCCGCGTCGAAATAGTGATGCTCTCGGGCAAAGAAATCCTCCTGCACCTTGGCGGCAAGCATGAGGACTTTTGCTGCCTGTTCACCCATGCGTCGGTATTTGTAAGAGTCCACCAAAAAAAGATAGATCCCTGTCAAGACCGCGATAGTGACAATGGCAAAGATCATCTCAATGGTGGTAAGACCCTTGGATGATTTTTTCATTGTCGTCATCATGCTGATTCGATCCTCACGCTGACAATCATTGGCTCGCTGACATGTGCGCTGCCTTCGGTCCCGCGCAGCGCAGCCTGACGGCGCACACGATCCGTGACTCTTTCACTCTCCGCTGCAAATCCTTAGACCAAGTTCAACAAGCTGTCAAGTTTAATGATTTTATATTCAAAGTGTTATGGAGCCTTCATAAACTAGCGTCGCGGGTCCGGACATGAGGACCGAAGAGCCTGGCCCATTCCATTGTATCTGGAGCGTGCCGCCAAGCAGATCCACGGCAACGGGCGACTTGACAACATGCTGCAACATCCCTATCACCGCGGCAGCGCATGCGCCGGTACCGCATGAGAGCGTCTCGCCGCTCCCGCGTTCCCATACGCGCATAGAAAGTCGGCCTGAAGAAACAACTCTTACAAATTCTACATTGGTCTTTTGAGGAAAAAGGGGATGTCGCTCGATAGCAGGGCCATATAACGACGGGAGCGATGCGATTTCCTCATCTAGATATATTACACAGTGCGGGTTTCCCATGGATACGAACGAACTGGAAAACACGCGGTCTCGAACCTCCAAAGGATAATTTAATACTGGCTCGTTCTCGATGGAGACCAGCACGGGTATCTCGGGCGCATCGAAAATCGGGACGCCCATGGCTACCTGTACGGATTGCGCCTGCCCGTCTTCTCCGACCTCCACCGTCACGGTCTTGATCCCGGCCCTTGTTTCAATATGCTGTTCCTTTTCTTTCAACAGCCCATTGTCATACACATATTTTGCAAGGCAGCGTATGCCGTTCCCGCACATCTCAGCGATGGAGCCGTCTGCGTTGTAATAGTCCATGAAAAAATGGGCCACTGCAGACGGTCGTACAACGATCAGACCGTCTGCTCCGATGCCGGCTCGACGGTCGCAGAGCCTTGCCACGCTGGTTTCCGACAAGACCACGCTGTTGTCCATGTCTGCGAACACCACAAAATCATTGAGCGTTCCGTGCATTTTTTGAAACTGAATCTTCATGGCGCGATGCTCATCCAATTGAAACAAGCGACTGGGCATGCCATAATAAAACCGATTTCGACATCCGTCTGCTGCGGTGTTCCTCAGTGACAAAATTCGTGCTCACAGTATTTATAGTCCTGGGCGTGCTGTACGCCATTCAGGTCCTTTTCTCAAATGGCTTTGCACTGCCGCGTCTTGCCGATGTGTGGGAAAATCTGCAACGCGCCGGCCGTCGATTACATGTCATCACCGGCGTCATAGCAGCCGCGATTGTCTGTCTCTATCTGTTGCGCCTAGGCGTTTATATTCTGCGCTCCTGGTGAGGTGGACTCCACAGGGTGAACCTGATCGACCGAACAGCAGAATATTTCACCGTGTCTCCGTCCCTGTTTTCTCCATGAGGTCTACACCCAGGCGAATGGACAAAACCTCCCTCTTGGCTCACGCCTCGGCGTTACAGCCAGGTCTGCGTCCTCTTGTCGTGCAGCACATAATGACTCTCGAAATTCATGTCTGACGGAGCTCTGCATCATGTGGTTCATCGCGCTTTAGGAAACCACTCGGTTCGCTACGACAAGCCAATCTTTGTCATTCCGAAGGAGCAGGGCTCGAACGCAGTGAGACGCAGCGACGAAGAAATCTTGGTTTTGGCGCCAAGATTTCTCGCGTCGCTCGAAATGACATAGCGCAAGACGCCCAAAACGAGCGCCGCGTCGTTGAATTCTCGTCGTTTTCCCGAACTACTCGAAATGTCCGCCCGGTTCCCTTAAAGCGCGCCTACACGATCTCGAGGGCGCATGCCATGGAGACGCCGCCGCCGCCGCATAGCGTGGCCAATCCAAGGGCTTTTCCTCGCTTCTTCATGGCGTATATGAGAGATACCATAATACGAGCCCCTGTGCATCCCACAGGGTGTCCAAGTCCTATGCCAGACCCGTTCACATTGGTGATCTCTCGATTCAGTCCGAGCTCCCGTTCGCAACCCAGATATTGCGCTGCAAACGCCTCGTTGAGTTCGATGAGCTCAAAATCGTCGAGCTTTAATCCGGAATTCTTGAGCAGATTTTTGACGGCAGGCACGGGGCTGAGTCCCATCACAGTGGGGTGGCAAGCGCCCATGCCGACCGCCTTTATTTTGGCGAGGGGCTTGAGGCCGTCGGCCTTGGCGCGCTCTTCAGACATAATGACCATGGCAGCCGCGCCGTCGTTTATACCGCTGGAATTTCCCGCCGTCACGGTCCCGGTCTTGGGAATGAACACCGGGCTGAGTCGCGCCAGGGCTTCCATGGTGAGGCCCGGCCTGAAGTGTTCGTCCTTGTCAAATATTTTGGGCGCCCCTTTTTTTTGCGGCACGGAGATAGGCACTATCTCATCCGCAAAGGAACCGTCGTTGGTGGCCCGCTCGACGTTGTTGTGGCTCCGTAGAGCGATTTCGTCTTGCTCCTGCCGGGTAATGCCGTATTTTGCGGCCACGAATTCCGCAGTATGGCCCATGATATATGGTTTACCACGGAAAAACTCGATGGGGCCGTCCTGGGGATACGGGAGGATATGGGAGCCGCAATGCAAACCGGTTTGCATCGCATCGGTGATCACGTCGTTCCCCATCCTTACCCCCCAGCGAGCCTTTTCTATGGTGTAGGGTACGCCGGACATGTGCTCGACGCCGCCCGCAAGGATGACGTGGGCAACTCCGGCCCGTATCATTGCGGCCCCTGACAGCGTAGCCTCCATGCCTGAGATGCATACCCTGTTAATGGTGACCGCGGGAACGGAATCAGGGACCCCTGCTATCAAAGCAGCTATCCTGGTGACGTTCATGGCATCGGTGGGATTGAGGCAGCACCCGAATCTCACGTCATCGATGACATCAGGCGAGATCCCTGCCCGCTCGATCGCGGCTTTCATGGGAACGCTCGCGATGGTCGATGCATGGACATCGCGCAGGCTGCCGCCGAATGCGCCTATGGCTGTACGACACGCAGAAACTATCACAACGTCAGACATATACTATCCTTCCTCTTTCAAATGGTGACATCGCCAAAAACGTCGCCTCTCAGCAGATCGCGCGCCTTTCGCTTCAGTGTGCACACACACCGTCCCTGTCGCAGTCATCCATATTCAGGTTGGAAAGCGACCCGTCCTGCGAATGCTTGCGCGATCGAGCAGAAGCGCCTACTTTATGATGGCGGCTTCCTCAATCGTCAACTTCTTCTCAAAATCCTGCCAGAATGCCTCTTCGGACTTGCGCCAATCGGAGCCGAATTTCTTGTTGAACAAGGTTCCGACATGGTCCAGGGCCTTGCTCCACACTGACTGGTAACTCAACTTGAGCACGTCCTCGAGGAAGGGCACCAGAGAGCCGAGTTTTTCCTTGGGCAGAAAGGCGCGGGCCCCCAACTGGATCGATTTTTTCAAAGCGTCAGGGCTGAAGGCGTGGGCAGTGAGCATTACCACCGGAAAGCCGGCGTTCTCCGCTATTTGGAGCAAATCAAACCCCCGGACGCCCATGATGTCCAAAATGACAAGATCGTAGGTGTACGACACCAAATATTGCTGGGCCTTCTCGAAGGTCGTGGCAGTGTGGAGGGTCACGTCCGCAGCATCCGTCAACTCTTCCTCGATGATCTCGAGAACGTCTTCTTCATCGTCAACGGCCAATATCAGCTTGTCTTGCAATATTTCAGAGCGCGCCATCGGAAATCCTTTTCTTCAGGGAGGCGCTGGAACCGCGTCCCCCAAGGTGGTGTGGTTGATGTCATGTAAAGCAACCGAAGGTGGCTAAACCCTGCAGCGGCTGCGAGTTTGTTTTGCTCATTGCGCCGTGGAAGCGAAACGGCGCACATACAAGGTGTGTCTCTCATATCATGCTTACCTATACAAGAGCTCGAAGTCAACTTTTTCTGTCGCAGCCGAGGCAAATGATGCGAGTCGACCAACTCAGTTGCCCCTTTTCGCAAGGCCTAGCGACCGTTGCGCGGCGTTGCCTTTCAAAAAGTCTTTTTTACCGTCGCGGCGCTTTCGGTCGCAGAGTGGCTTGTGATAAACTAGGAAACATTCTTGCGTGAAGCCGGTTGATTCTGAAATGGAGAGACTAAAAGCGCCGTCAAAGAGGTGACAATGCCGTTTAGGAAGTACGTGGTCGTTCCCCCCAGCGGAGGAAGTCTCGAAAGTTTGCGGGAGATTGCAGGCAACCTCTGGTTCTGCTGGAATCCTGATGCAGTTGAGCTTTTCGAATACCTCGATGAAGAACTCTGGCACGATAGCAATCACAACCCGTTGCAGACGTTGGTTCGTCTTTCTCGGTCTCGCCTCGCAGAGATAAGCAAAGACGAGGGCTACCTGGAACATGCCGAGAGGGTGCGGAACAAATTCCGGGCCTATATGGGCCGCACAAGGTCCTATGACTATCATCTGTCTAAGCCGGTGGATTTTCTCACCGCCTATTTCTCGCTCGAGTTCGGTCTCACTGAATCCCTTCCCCTCTATTCCGGCGGGTTAGGCGTATTAGCGGGCGATCACCTCAAATCGGCCAGCGATCTCAACCTTCCTGTCGTCGGGGTAGGGCTTATGTATAAGCAAGGATACTTTTGCCAACGTCTCACTACCGACGGCTGGCAGCAGGAATACTATCCCACCACTGAGTTCGATACGCTTCCCCTGGAAAAGGTCGCCGACGAGAAAGGCGCGCCTGTTCTTGTCGGCGTTGACCTTGCCGGTGAAACAATTTTCTGCAGGATCGCCAAGGTTAGCGTCGGGAGAGTCTCCCTGTTCCTTCTCGACTCGGATATCCCTGAAAACAGCCCGCAGTTCAGAATGGTCACCTCCCGGCTGTACGGCGGCGACGTCGAGATGAGGATACGACAGGAAATTCTGCTGGGCATGGGAGGCGTCAGAGCCCTGCAGCTCATGGGAATGGACCCTGCGGTATATCACCTCAACGAAGGACATGCCGCCTTCACGCTCATCGAACGAGTGCGATCTTTCGTCGAAGATCAAGGACTTTCCATTGAAGAGGCTTTGGAGATAGTGAGGAGTCAGAGCATCCTTACCATCCATACCCCCGTGCCTGCGGGCAACGACGTGTTTGATCGAGGCCTCATGCAGAAGTACTTTGGAGCGCTATGCGCCCGGTTGGGTATAGACTTCGAGGTTTTTTTGGGGCTCGGCAGAAAAATGCCGAGCGACAGAGCAGAAGGTTTCTGGATGCCTGTACTCGGGCTGAGGCTGACCTCGCGAGCCAATGGCGTGAGCAAGCTCCACGAGAAGGTTACCAAAGAGATGTGGCATCAGGTCTGGCCTAACGCTGAAAAGAGCGACGTCCCAATCCTGCCTGTTACCAATGGAGTCCATATCCCCTCGTACATCTCCCGTGAGCTAGGAAGATTGTACGACAGATACCTCGGGCCGGGTTGGTCTGAAGACCCGGACAACGAGAAAATTTGGCAGCGCGCGGAAAAAATCCCAGATACTGAGTTGTGGAGGACTCACGAGCGGTGTCGAGCGCGGCTCGTTGCGTTTGCGCGGCGCAAGCTGGTTCAACAGCTCAAGGCCCAAAACGCGACTTTTGAACAAGTGGAAGCAGCAGAAAATGCGCTGAATCCCGAAATCCTGACCATATGCTTTGCTAGGCGGTTCGCCACCTACAAAAGGGCTACGCTCATTTTCCGAGACCCCGAAAGGTTAGCCAGAATTCTGTCCCACGCCGAACACCCGGTACAGCTCATCTTTTCGGGCAAGGCCCACCCCGCAGATGATGAAGGCAAACGCTTCATCCGAAAAATAGTCGAACTCAGCAAGCGTGCGGAGTTCCGCGGTAAACTCGTGTTCCTCGAGAACTACGACATCAATATCGCCAGATATATGGTGCAAGGGGCCGATGTATGGCTCAACACGCCTCGACGACCGCTCGAGGCGTGCGGCACGTCCGGCATGAAGGCGTCGGCCAACGGAGCCCTCAACCTCAGCGTGCTCGACGGCTGGTGGGATGAAGGGTACCAGGGAGATAACGGCTGGGCCATCGGCTGGCGAGAAGAGTATGACAATCCTGATTATCAGGACGATATCGAGAGCCGAGCCCTTTACGACCTGTTGGAGGAGAGCGTGGTCCCCCTGTTTTACGATCGGTCTGTGGATGACATTCCTCGCAACTGGATCAGTATGATGAAACGGTCAATCCAGACGATCTGTCCTTTCTTTAACTCGCATCGCATGGTGTCAGATTACGTGGAAACATGCTATGTGCCAGCCGCTCGAAACTACCGACACTTGAAGGCAAACAATTTCTCCGTGCTCAAGAGCATGGTGGAATGGAAAAAACGGATTAAAGAAGACTGGGACAAGATTCAGATCCTCGATGTGACCGCTCCGAATGCAGACGTTCCGGCCAAAGGAAGAAATCTGGAGATGAACGTCCTTGTGGACACGGCCGGACACAATCCCGAGGAGCTTCGCGTCGAACTCCTTCATGGCCCCATTGACTTGAACGACAACTTCAAAGTGCGGTATTCGACGCTGCTATGCCCAACTCAGTCCCAAGCGGAAAATGGCAAGGTGCTCTTCCAGGGGAGCATCCCACTGGAACACACAGGTCTGTATGGCTACATGGTGCGTATTACGCCCGAGCATCCTAACCTTTCTCTTTCGCAGAGGTTTGAGCTTGTCCATCGGGGCTGACGCTCATCGCCAAGCCCTTTGGACCGCGCAGCGTGTCAGCAGCAATCGATAGCGAAGGAGAGGCCAGCGCCTCGCCTCGATACCGCGGCAATGAACTGAGAACTTCTGCCTCTGGAACGAGATTTCTCGCTTCGCTCGAACGCCCAACAAGGGGTCGCAACGGGAGATGAAAATACCGGTCTCACCAGACTATGGCATTTTCAGGTAAAATGACATGCCGTAAAATGCTCAAAATGACAGCCGCTTCATCGACATCGCGATCCAGAAAACCCCTCGTGTCGCCGCCCGTCCTTGCTGGCCATTTTATCGCTTTGCAGATGACGATCGCATCTCAAAGCCCTTGAATGCCAAGTTCCCGAGCGCGCAGGATTCGATACACTTCCCGCAATTCACACAAAGTAAATTGCCGGCATCCTGAAAAGGCGCCAATCCCATGGGACAGACGGCTGTGCAGGTATTTTCGCGACAGCACGGGCCGGTTGTCTGCCGCGCCAACGAGATCACCCGAAGCCCGAAAGGACTTCGAAAAAGGGATATCACTGCGCCAGTCGGGCAGAAAAGCCTGCACCACATCTTTGGGAGTACGGTCAACTGGAGAATGAGTAGGATCACGATCAATCCAAACTCGATGGAGACGGTTCGTTCCTTCACAAATATCATCGCTTCGGTGCTTAGAATACCCGGTGCGTTCACGTAGTTGAGCACCGGGATGGCGATGGCGCCGGCTGCCGCTGTTCCCCCAAGCAAGAAAAAGTACCTTACGACGTTTGCAGCCAAGGAACTCTTAACCAACAGGCCTCGACCAAAGATGCGAGGCCAGCGTTTGGCGCCTATCTTGTTTCGCAGCCAATCCGCGCCTTCAGCGAGAAACAGAAAAGGGCAAAACCAGCCGCACCAGATTCGGCCGAAAAGAATAGCGACAAAGAGCGGAAACAGCGCCGCGCTCAACAAAGGGACGGTAAGTTCCCCCGCGGCGAATATGGCCTGAAGGATCACGGCAGGATCTGCCACGCCAAGCCCCCCGAAATTTAAGGCGTATAACGTACCGGTCACTGAATAGATTTCGTAAGTATTCAGAACAGGAATCGCAAATATCAAGCCCATGACGAGTGATTGAACTATGCGACGATAGCGCGTATACATTACTCCCAACCCTCTAAAGATGAAGGCTTTTCATACGGAAATTCGAAGGTCGGCTGTTTTCCGGAGGCGTCAATCTTGAATTTTTGATCCAACAGCTTCTCTCCGCTCAACGGTTGACCTGTTTGTTGGCTGCCGGAAGAGCGGCTTTTCTCGAAATGGGACTTGGCCTTGCGGAAATAAAAGCCCGCCTCATCGACCCGACCCATCCCAGTGGGAATAACGTGGATCGCCCTGGTCGGCCTCGTGGGGCAGCGTTCCACGCATATACCGCAGCCGACGCACGCATCGGTGACTACGGGATACAGGTTGTCTTTGAGTATGATTGCAACGTCTTTCAAGGGACATACGTTGTAGCAGGTGTTGCAGAGCGCCCCGATCTTGGTGAGCGATTCGTCCGGCAGAACGTCATGTTCCAGGAAAAGGTGGCTGTAACAAATTCTCGGATCGATCTTTGCCTTTCCCATTCTGACGCGCTCGGGATTGTTCAAGCTGCGGTCCAAAGCTCCCGTGGGACACAATCGGCAACACGCCATGCAAAGGTAGCAGCCCTTGGACTCCGAATAGACGTAAGGGGTCCCGATTTTTGTTCCGAATCCCGCCCTGACGATGGAATGATAAGGACACACCTCGAGACAGCGGTTGCACCTGATACAGAGGGCCATAAAACGCCTCTCGTCCACCGCGCCAGGCGGCCGCATCCGATTCACCTTATAGTCGTCCGACGTCCCTTGCCGTAGATATTCTAGCGCCTCTTTTAGGAGTTTTATCATTGAGCATCCATAAATTCTACGTGACTAAAGTAAAGTTTCAGGACATACATGTACGCGCAACTCTATACTCATTACTTGAAAACAATCGCGAGTCGCGCTGTTGTCCCGCTCCATATAATTCCCACGGAAGTGGGAATCCATGGTTAGTTGCCTGGGTGCCAGAGCGAGTCCGGCATGACATATCAGGCGCCGTGACGGTACCGATTCATTACATCATCACCGTGAGGCAGCCCTGCATTATATTCACGCCGCGCGGCTCTTCATTCCAACAGAACTTTCGGGAACCGCCATAGCGTCTTGGCGCCGCAATCCTAATCCCGTTCACCATCCCGGATCAGGGAATCTACCTCATCCTCGAAGTTGATATACACATGCCCGATATCGATGATTTCGGGGATCTCGGCTTTCAGCATACTGCAAAAAGGCTGCAGTTCCTCCTGCGTAGGCGCCTCGAAATTCACGATGAGCTCGGAGCCGTCATCTGAGCTCACATGAAAGGTGATTTGGGGATAATCCGCGAGCTTACGGATTACCGGCGCTGAATCCTCAGGTCTGACGTAGATGACGCTGCCCGTGATGATCACTTGCTGTACCTATGAATGCGCCTTTTTCATGCGGCGAATAAAGGGACGCGTTGTCCGAATGTTTTTGGCTATAGCTTGCCTGGGAACGGTTCGTTCACGTCATGGATTACCCTCATGTCAGCGACATCTTTGGGATCGGATACCCTTTCGAGCTTTACCGCGCAGATTTTGAATTCAGGCTGCTTCGAGCCTTCATCGAATGCATCGATGGTCACCCGATTGATCATCCTATCCCACTCTTGGTCGAACCACGGGACGAAAAGAATACCGGGCAGCGAGTTTTTCACCACATGCGCCGGTAGGATGTTAAAACCACGTCTGCTCGTAATCTTTACCATGTCGCCGTTTTTGACGCCGTACGCCTCTGCGTCTGCTGGATTTATTTCAACATACGCATTGGGTTTGGATCGAGCGATTTCCGGCACCCTCATGGTCATCGTCCCCGTATGCCCATTGCTCGATGGTGCGGCCTGTGGTGAGGAAAAAGGGGTAGTCCTTGTCCGGCGGTTCTTCCGGTCCCTTATAAGGTCGAAGGAAGACATTTGCCTTGCCTTGGTGTTGTTTATCGCCATAAAAATAAATCATTGCCGTGGGCGGGACCTTGACTATTTCCGGCATGTCCATGAGCGGGTCTTGTCCCCGTACGTAGCGTTTTGCGGTTCCGGGGCTCTTTTCGTTGGGACACGGCCACTGGAGCCCTTCGTCAAGCGCCGCCAGACGCTCGTAGGTCATGCCGTAGAGGGTATGTTCGGTCATCTTCACACACTCTCTATAATCGTCCCACGCCATCTTATACGCGGTGGGAGCGTCATCCATGTTCCAGGGAATCAGAGATTCAAAGCCCATGCGCTTCGCTATTTGAGCCGCAATCCAGAGGTCCGGCTTTGCCTCTCCCGGCGGCTCGACGCATTTCTGAGTGAGCTGACTCCTGCGCTCGGAACAGCCATACACGCCGCCTTTTTCGTAGATGAACGCGGCCGGGAGAATCACATCAGCCAATTGCGCGGTTCTCGTGGGGAAGATATCCAACACCACCAGGAAGGCGTCCTTCATCCCTTTGTGGTATTTTGTGGCGTTGGGGAGCGACTGAGCCGGGTTTGTGGTGCACGTGAGCACCGCCTTGAGGGGCTTTGTCGGATCGTCTTCAGCTCCAAGTTTGGCAAACATTTCCATGGTATGAAAACCAGGCTTGGGGTCTATTGAGCCGGCGGGTATTTTCCATGCTCGCTCACAGTCTGCCCGGGCGGCAGGGTCCGCCACCAGGCGCGTTCCGGGCAGCAAATGGCATAACGAACCCGTTTCTCGAACGCCGCCGCAGGCGTTTGGCTGGCCTGTGATGGAGAAAGAGTCTGCCCCTTCCTTGCATATATTTCCGGTAATCAAATGCAGATTGTGGATGAGATTATTCGCCCACACGCCCCTTGTCCTTTGGTTGAGCCCCATGGTCCAGAGGCTCATGGTAGGGCCATGTGTACCGAACAATCGAGCCGCCTCCCTAATATTGGCAGCGGGACACCGCGTGATCTTCTCTACTGCCTCAGGCGTAAACTGTTCGAGGAAGTTTTTGTACGCGGTAAAGTCAACCACTTCCTTTCCCGTGTGGAACCTGCAGAGGTTCTCGATAAAGAATTTGTCGATCCACCCATTTTTGACGAGTTCCCTCGCCATACAATGAAATACGGCGAGATCTGTACCAGGGTCTGCAGGCAGCCAGACATCGGCAATGCGCGCGGTTGCCGTCAAGCGAGGCTCACAAACGATGATCTTGATATTTTCAGGGTCTTTAAGTTTTTGTCTTGCGACTCTCCTGAACAGAATAGGATGACACTCGGCGGTATTTGTGCCGACGAGAAAAATGGTTTTTGCCTTTTCAATATCCGCGTACGACCCTGCCGGCTCGTCTGTTCCAAAGGTCGTCATGTAGCCTCCGACGGCAGACGCCATGCAGAGACGAGGATTGCCGTCAACCATGTTTGACCGGAAGCCTCCCTTCCACAGCTTGTTAAAGGTATAGCTTTCCTCGGTCATGGCCTGACCTGATCCGTAGTAGCCAACTGAATCTTTGCCGAACTTCTGATGGAGCTCCTTGAATTTATTTGCCACCTTGTCCAGCGCCTCGTCCCATGTGACGCGTTTGAATTTTCCGTCCTCGCCTCGAACCATGGGATACTTCAATCGATCAGGGTGGTACATGCTCGTGTAACCTTTGAAGCCTTTGACGCAGAGAAACCCGAAATTTGTGGCGGCCTTGGGATTGCCCCGAATGCCCACTATTCGACCGTTTCTTACACCCACAAACACGCCGCAGCCCGTCCCACAGAATCGGCATGTCCCCTTGATCCATCTATCAACCTCTATTTCATCTTGAGCCGCGGCTGGTCGGACAAACGGTATGTTCAAAGCCGAAGCGGCAAACGCCGCCGCTGACAACTTGATCATTTCTCTTCTTGTAATTTTCATGAACGTTCCTCCAAGGCGTCGTCAGAATTTGGCAAATCTAGAACCCAGGCACGTTGAAACGATTTGCGCGGCCAGGAGAGAATTTCTCGTACTGTTGAATCTTGTGTATGGTGAACCAATGGGCCTTGTGACAATAAGAACAATTCGTCACCAGGGATGCAGGCGGCAGGTTGTTCACTTGTTCGGAGTGGCACCCTATGCACACGGTCTTGTCAGGCCTTGCACGGTAATTCAGGGCGTCGCCGTGGCAAATACCGCATTTCACATTGTTGATCCCATGTCTCGATATGAGCCATTGATTGTAAGAAGCGGGCGTCTCTTTCTTGTGACACTCCATGCAATCCTGCTTCCCGAACTGCACCCGATGCGCGTCCGGTTTTTCTCCCGGCGCCAACGGCGGCGCCGTGAATTCTCGCCATTTTGGGTCTAGCCCCCCGGGTTTTTTCACGTCCCCCGTGGGGCCCTGAGTCGGCAGGCCCTGAGCTTTGGCTGAAAAACAAAGACCGCATGTGATGACTATGACCAACAGCAAGTAGAGAGCGCTTTTCATGTTCCGTTCCTCTCGACTGTTCGTTATCGTGATTCTTTAGATCAACATCCGCTGCAATGTCAGATGCGCGGGGTTAGGGTTTGGCCCGCAAGGCTTTGATCAAGCCCTCGGTGGCGGGCGGTCCAATGGCGATAAGGATCTCCTCGCTTTTCCGAGACGTTGCGGGATTGGGATCGTGCAAGAGTTTGATCAAGGGTTCCACCGCAGGCCTTCCAATAGCGGCCAGAGCTTTGGCCGCATTGTCGGAAGCCGGTCCCTGCGTCTTGAGAAGTTCCACAAGCTGGGGCACTGCGGGCGCTCCTATGCGCGCAAGAGCTTCTGAGGCAGACGCTGCCGCGAGCGCGGAACCGCCCTTCAAGACCTTCATGAGCTCCGGCGCCATGTCCTTGCCGAAGCCGGCCAACGCAGTAACCGCTGCATCCCGCACATTTTTCTGATCATCCTCGAGGAGCGGGATGAGCCTTGCCGCATATCCCCGAGCGTCAGGGCCGATTCCGAGGAGCGCAAGGGCAGAAGCTTCCCTCACAAGGGGATCCGGATCTTTCAGCGTCTTTGCGAGCAGCGGCAACGCGTCCCTGGCGTCAGAGCCGTAGCCTCCGATGGCATTTACGGCTCCGAGCCGCACAAACTCGGACGAATTCGTCGCTGCCGCGATGAGATGAGGCAAAGCTACCGCCGCGGGGATGCTCGCTTGTTTCAGCCTTGAGATGGCTCGGGACACGACCGCTGGGTCCTGGCTGCTCAGATCAGCGAGGAGGCTTGATGCCTGAGGCGCATCAGGATTGGCGTGGTTACTGCTGGACAAGGCAGCCTGATGCCAAAGCAAACCAAGACCCACGGTCAGCGCTGCCGCCAATAGCGAGACAGCGGCAGATCGGATGCGAACAACAACGGGGAATCCCTTCAAGGTCTTCATCTCACACCCCTTCGGCGATCGCCCCAGGTACGGCAGTCGTGTGTTTGGTGAATTCGCCGGTTTCTATGGGGAGAATGATTCTGAGAACTATGGTCAAAAACAAGAGCCCAATGGACCAGATGCCTATGCTCACTATGATTTCGATGGTCGTCGGCGCATACTCCCAGACCTCCCCGAGGGTGGCAGGGATAAAACCCGGCACGATGAGGCCAATGCCCTTCTCTATCCAGATCCCGATGATGATCAATACGCATCCGAGGTTGAGCGTCGGAAACGCCTTTCGGGTCCATGGAACGAGAAATATGATGAATGCGGCCACGTTAAACCCAAACGCGGTCCATATCCACGGCACAAGGCGGCCTTTACCCTCCATGCCGACGTAGAGATACTTCAACGGAGAGAGGTGATGTGTGTCGGAATAGAGTTCCTTGAAAAACTCCGCTCCCAACAGAAACAGGTTCAGCGCCATGGCAATGGAGATCATCTCGGCGATTTTGAAGAGCGCCTCGTCCTTCACATGGAAGCTCGTGTAATGACGAATGATCTGATAAAGGAGAATGATCAACGCCGGCCCTGAGCAAAACGCCGAAGCCAAAAATCGAGGCGCAAGAATAGAGGCATTCCAGAAAGGTCTCGCAGCCAGCCCATTGTATATGAACGCGGTCACCGTGTGGATGCTGACCGCCCAGGGGATAGACAGCAGAATAAAGGGGAGCAGGAAGCGATAATTGACCTCCTTCAGGTGGTAGGCCTTGTAAATGATGTATCCAGGGATGAACAGATTCAGAAACAGATAGCCGTTTAACACCACAATGTCCCACGCAAGCATGGACCTCGGCAAATTGAGTATGCCCAAGCCCGGGAAAAGATGCCATAAACGGTCAGGCCTCCCCAAATCAGCGGTGACAAACATCATGCACATGAGCAAAGCCGTGACCGCGAGCACCTCTCCCACGATAACGATCTCCTTGATCGGGCCGAAATCGTAGAGATAGGCGGGAATGATGAGGAGCACCGCTGCTGCGGCGACCCCCACGAGAAACGTAAAGTTCCCGAGATAGAAGCCCCAAGACACGTAGCTCGTCATGCCTGTGACGATGAGACCTGTCTGGAGTTGCTTGATGTAAGCCGCGATGCCCAGCCCGACCAATACCAAAAGGAGGACCAGCCATGCATAATAGAGCGGGGAACCTATGAGGATTCTTTTGATGGCCTGCGTTGCAAAATGTTTCATCTCGCCCCTCGCCTATCAGGTGGCAAAGAAATAATAGAATTTCGGCTGCGTATTCAGATCGGACTTCAAGCGGAACACCCTCTTGGTGCGGATGATTCTGCTGATTTCGCTGTCAGGGTCCAACAGGTTGCCAAATTTGCGAGCTCCTACCGGGCATACTTCTACGCAGGCTGGATACTTGCCCACTCGTACCCTCTGGATGCAAAACGTGCACTTCTCGACGACGTTTCTCATCCTGGGCCTATTGCCAAGATAATGGGTGACGGTGTTGATCTTGTCGGCGGGGATCACAGGATCGGCAAAATTGAACCATCGCCCCATGTAAGGGCATGCAGCCATGCAATACCGGCATCCGATGCACCAGTTGTAATCAACTACCACAATGCCATCCGGTTCCGTCCACGTTGCCTTGACAGGACACACCTTCGTACACGGCGCATTGGCGCAGTGCTGGCACTGCACAGGCATGTAGTAGTACCCTTCTTGCGGTACTTCGTCCGGTTCGTAATAAATCGTCGAGTGCTCGAGATCCATGTCGCCATCCTTGAATCGCAGCACCCTAATGTACTGTATCTGTGGATCTCGCGATTGATTGTTTTCTTCCACGCATGCGTACACGCACCTGCGACAGCCGATGCACCGCTGGATGTCGAGCGCGTATCCGAACAGGGTATGATCCAGCGGCCCTTCTGTGCCGACGACGAAGTCTTTGCCGTATTTTGCTTTATATTCCTTCCGTAACCGCTCGACCGTGCGTTCGATCTCTTCTTTGGTCATCCTCTGGAAGTTGTTTTGTACAAATTCGTCCCACGAGCACGCGCTCACTGCGAGCATACCTAAGACGCTGGCTGCGCCGACCAGAAATGCTCTTCGATCCATGAGACCGCTTTCCAGGCGATCATGCTGCGCAGCGTCGAGGCGTTCCGGTGTTTTTTTCGAACCTGGCTTCACGTGTGATCTACTATCGTCAGACATTCCAGCACCCTCAATGCTTGGCTTGCACATCCGGAGGAGCCCACGGTTTCTTCGGTGGAGGCATGGGAACCAAAGGTTTGAATCTGGGGTTGTGAGGGTCGTGGCACGACACGCACAGATAATAGTTTTTCGTACCATTCCAGAAGCCAGTTCGTTTCCCGTGGATGCCGTACCTCCAATCTCGATAAATGGTGCCATGGCATTTCCCGCACAAGAGATACGACTGTTCAAAGGGGATGTTTTTCCCGTCGCTGAGCGGCAAAAGGTAATTCCTGTTGTCAGGATGGTGGCAATCCAGGCACCATAGCCTTATCCCGCCATGGTTGAGCCGTATATTTGTGTGAACTAGCAGGTTTTCCCGCCTCTTGAAATTGACGGGAAAGTCCTTTTCCGGCCCGTGGCATGCCCTACATGGGGTAATGGTCTTGGGCAAGGGGCGCACGGGCACCGGAAATTCCTTGTCGGACGTTGGCGCTTGAATGTCCTTAGCTGCCTCCGAGTCTTCTTGGAGCTGTGCATCGGTGAGTTCGCTTCGGACTTCCACGCACAGCCCCAGGATGCCGAGGACGATGGGGACAAAGAGCAAGCTCCATTTCCATGAATTCATCAGTCGTCCCTCGTTTCGCAACCTCTGCGCGACAGCCTCTCTCTACTTCGCTTCCTTGCCGCCGTATCGTTGTTGATAATACGCTTCTATTTTCTGCAGTTCTTCTTTGCTCATGCCTTCTTTGTACCATCGATGCAGCGGATCCTTGAAGACATATTCGTTGAGAATTGGCGCCGCCTGCTCTTTGCCGCCCATGAGCCGTTCAACCTCTGGCAGGAACTTGAGATAGAAATGTTGGGCTACCTCGTACAGGCCGTGCCACCACGCGTAATCCGGTCCCATCATGGCTGCGCCATGACGCGCCCGTCTGCCCTCATGATGCCACAGTTCGTAGTACGTCCAGTCGAGTTTGTCATCGAAGTCAGCTTTCGTCAGTTTTCCTATGTCCATCAATTTCTTACGGACATTTGTGGCTGGCGTGGCGAATTTGTCATTGTAAAGGGCGACGAGATCGTCAAACTGTATATAAAAGGAGTTGATCATGAGGTCCCCGTGGCATTGCTTGCACACGTCCTGCATACGGTCACGCCGCTCCTTCCATTGGGAAAGCTTTTTCGAGATTGGCGGCCGCAATGTCCACGAGATTCTTGCGCCCACCTCATGGGTAGCAGGTTGATTCGGAGTCGCGCTGATATGGCAGGTGGCGCAGGTGGCGGTGTCTTGATAATCAACTCCTACCACCCATTCCACCTTGTCCATGTTCATCTTGTCTCTGAATGCTTGGTAAAGGATGCCATGCTTGGATTCCTCGTATATCTCTTTTTGAGGATGATCAGGGCCGAGATGGCACTTTCCGCACGCATCCGGCCTTCTTGCCTGTTCGCGCGAGAAGCGGTGCCTGGTATGGCACGCGGCGCAGCTCCCCTTGCTGCCGTCGGGATTGATTCGCCCTATGCCCGTGTTTGGCCATGTGGACGGGTCCAACTTGCCGTTGGCGAGCACCTTGACATTCGAGCCGTGGCACTGGCGGCATCCCGTGGACACCGCTGCCGGTCCCCCAACCACGGAGCCCAGATAATTGTCGGAAGAATTGAGAATGTCGGCCGCCTTGGCATGGTGAGAGCCCTGCTGTTGCTCAAACTGCTCCTTGTGACACCGGGAGCAGTCTTTGGGAGAAACAATGGTCGCAATCCAAAACCCCCTATGGTCAAATCCATCAGGGTCTTGCGGGGTTTTGTCTGTCTGTTTCTCAGCCCGGTGGCAGTCGTAGCAGTTGACGCCTGCCTGCCCCATTCGCCCGGACCGCCACAGTTTGTAAAGGCCAGGGGTCTTCAGTTCATGACACTTGATACACACTTGACCTTCGGGCGCCCCATAGAGTTTTGGATCAACTTTCACCGCAGCAAAAGCCGGTCCCTGGCACACGAACCACATCAGCGCCGCCACGAATACTAGTCTCGCCATGTTCCAACTCCCATATTGATACATGAATCTTTCCCGTTCATTTCAACGCCAGCTCCTGTGGAGGTGGAGCTGATCGATTGCTTAACCTCGGTGTTGTAAGGGAGAGCGCCTATTGCCCCATGAAGCCACCCTCGCACAAAATCAAGTAAATGTGCTGTAAATTTCTGTAAAGAAACGGTAAAATTTTATCGGCCGCACACGTTTGGCGGGCGAGGCAAGGAGCTTTGATCCTTTGTCGGAGGGCTGCGCAACGTCCTGTCGCTATGACGCCTCTTTCCGCCGGCGTTTCGGTTTTCGACTCTCCCGTACGGGGGACAAGCGCGCCGCAAAGACATTGGCGCGCCTTTCGCCTATCGCGTATAAGCAAAACGTTACAGGCGGCGCTGGTTGCGGCTTGCAAAATCCACATTTTGCCTGCATCATGGGAGAAAAGGCCTTTTCACATACATGCGCAGGTGCATGCCATGTTCAAATCCGCGTTTTCAGTCTTTGCCCAGAAGCTTTCGCTGAAATTTTTTCTGATCACCGGCGCCGCGGTAACCATCATTTTCGTATCTGTATTCCTGTGGTTTGCTCATCATCAGGACCGACTCATCCGTGAGCAACTGGAAAAACAGGCGGTGATTTTGCACAAGCAGATCGTATTGACCAGGCAGTGGGTGTCCAACAATAGCCCTGTGCTGGTGCGCAAACAAGAAGACGACCATGGACAAGATACGGCAGACCGTGAAGAAATGGCAGATACGAATGGAAACAAATACGTCAAAATTCCACCTTCGGTGCTGACGAAACAACTTTCCGAGCTTGCGTCCCGCGACGGTCTTTATTCATTTCGGATAGCCAATTCCACTCAACTCAATCCGGAAAACGCGCCTGATGATTTCGAAGCCGAAGCCTTGGAGCAGTTTCGGGACGGGAGAAAGACGGAACTTTTCAGAACGGAAAAGGTCCACGGTCGAACAGTGCTTCGGTACGCGGCCCCCTTGTATGTGAACGAGAGCTGCCAGAAATGCCATTCCCAGCAAGGCTATTCGTCAGGCGATGTAGGAGGCTGTCTGAGCGTTTTCATACCCATGGACAAGGCCATTGATTCGGCCGCTCGCAACCAGTCCATACTTCTAGCCGTCGGAGCGCTCATGGGCGGCGCTCTGCTGGCGCTCCTATTCTTTTCTTCTCGATTCTTGGTATTCAAGCGCATCGCGGAAATACGCGAGACCATGAGCAAGTTGACAACGTGTGAAATCAGCGACATCCAAAGACGGGGCGGCGACGAATTGAAGGAAATCTCAGACCTTTGCACCACTCTCAATGAGAAAATGCAAAATTACCATCAAGACCTTGAACAAAAAATTGCCGAAGCCACCAAAGACCTCACCGAGACAAACAAAAGGTTGAAAGCCGCCAATAAAGAACTTCAACGACTGAACAAAGCCAAATCGGAATTTTTTTCGAGTATATCGCATGAATTGCGGACGCCGCTTACCAGCATCAAAGGGGCCGCGGACCTCATGTATCGGAAGGGGGGCGCCTGCGAACCGCTTTACCTGGACATCATCAAGAGGAATACCGAGCATCTGATGAAGTCAGTGCTCGATTTCCTCGATTACTCTCGCATTGAAGCCGGGCAATTCGACTTAAAGATGAAGGAAGGCTCCTTGAATGACGTAATGAAAGAAGCCATCTGTTCTCAACAGGTAGAAGCGGCGGCCAGGGGCCTTGTCCTGCGCGCCGAGGCAAAACAGGAGATCCGATTCTCGTTTGACCACGAGCGAATTTATCAGGTGTTGACAAATATTCTATCAAACGCGGTGCGCTTTTCTCCCGACGGCGGTGAAATTCTGGTGGCTGCGCAAATAATGGACGGGAGCGTCTCGGTATCCATCTCAGACCAAGGTCCTGGGATCGACCCTCGATACCATGAGGCAATCTTCGAGAAATTCTTTCAAATCTCGAGCGACGGAGACGCCCCTCTGCACAAGGGGTCGGCCGGCATCGGTCTCGCCATTTGCAAGGGCATCGTCGAGGCTCATGGGGGAAGGATATGGGTAGAAAGCCGTCCGGGCTTGGGGAGCACGTTTGTCTTTTCCATCCCTATCGGAGATATTCATGAACGGCGAACGCATACTTCTGGTCGATGACGATCCGGATATTTGCACCATATTGAGAGACAATCTCGAACTGGACGGCTACAAGGTCCTCATCGCCGGCACGGGCAGAGAGGCGCTCGAAGCGGTCAAGAATACGGGGCTGGCTCTCATTATTCTCGACCTTTCTCTGCCGGACACCGACGGGCTTCATGTGTGCCGGTCTATTCGAAATTATTCTCAAGCGCCCATCATCATGCTCACCGCCCGGGACAGGGTGACTGACAAAGTCCTCGGCCTCGAGTGCGGCGCCGACGACTACATGGTGAAACCCTTCGATTATCTGGAACTGGCTGCGAGGATTAGAGCTTGTCTGAGGAGGACAAGTCGAGTCGAAGCGGGGCCAGCAGTCATACAAACGGGCGAACTTACCATAGACGAAGCGAGGAAAAAGGTTTTCAAATCAGGCAAGGAAGTGGATGTCACGAAAAGAGAGTTCGAACTGCTTGCGTTTCTTGTGAAACACCCAGAGCGCGCTCTGACGAGAAAAGAGATTCGCCAGGCGGTGTGGCCTGCAGGGCGCATCTACGAAGATAGTAGGACCATCGACGTGCATATTCAGCACTTGAGACAAAAAATCGAAGACGACGCGAGCCAACCACGCCTCATTTTAACCGTTGCTAGCGTTGGCTACATGTACAGCGCCGGCAAACCGGATTCGGAGTGACAAGAGCGCTCTTGCCCCGCTGTGGGGCTTCTGATAAGGTGCCTCAATAACCATCCTTTTTCACAGCGGCTCGTTGCCAAAGGTTCACACGAATGTTCCTGGACGCGATTTCAGGTTTTTTTTCTAACGACATGGCCATCGACCTGGGTACGGCAAACACCCTTGTGTACGTACGGGGGCAGGGAGTTGTCTTGTCAGAGCCGTCCGTGGTGGCGGTAAAAACCGACCTGCGCCGCGGGCCGCGTATTGTCGCGGTTGGCGCGGACGCAAAAAAAATGCTGGGTCGGACGCCGGATAACATCAAGGCTATGCGTCCTATGAAAGATGGGGTGATCGCGGATTTCGAAGTCACCGAGGCGATGCTGAAACACTTTATTTACAAGATTCATCGCCGGCGTTTTCTCGTCAAGCCCCGCATTGTCATATGCGTACCTTCAGGGGTAACCCAGGTGGAGATGAGGGCGGTCAGAGAGGCTGCGGAAAGCGCTGGCGCCCGCAAAGTATATCTCGTGGAGGAACCCATAGCCGCGGCGCTCGGCGCGAACCTCCCCATCACGGAGCCGACGAGCAATATGATAGTGGACATTGGGGGAGGCACCACCGAGGTTGCCGTGATTTCCATGTCAGATATTGTGTACTCGAAATCCTTGAGAGTGGCCGGGGACAAAATCGATTTAGCCATCATGAGATACGTGAAACAGAAATACAGCCTTCTCATCGGCGAGCGAACTGCTGAAATGATAAAAATGCTCATCGGAAGCGCGTGCTACGAAAGCGAAGAATCTGTAATCGAAGTAAAGGGCAGGGACCTGATCGCAGGCGTCCCCAAGGTTATCGCCCTCAGATCTCATGAAGTCACGGAAGCCATCTCCGCCCCCGTCAGGGCTATTGTAGAAACCATCCGAACCGCCCTAGAGCTCTCGCCGCCTGAACTGGCCGCAGACATCGTGGACAATGGTATCGTGCTGACCGGAGGAGGCTCGCTGCTCAAAAATCTTGATGAGGTTATTCGTAGAGAGACGAGCCTGCCCGTGGTGGTGGCGGATGATCCTCTCTCCACAGTGGTGGTGGGCTCCGGCGCAGTGTTTGAACATTTTAGCGAGTTGAAGGACATACTCATCAAGGATTAGCCGCCTCGTGCAGTGCATGATCGGAAGCGCTGAATAATGCCTCGCTCCATTCGCGATGTTGCACTTGTTGTCGTGTTGTTGGGCCTTTGTCTGGCGCTCATTTTTTCCTATGGAAAGAAATCCGACATAGGGCCCGCTGAGGCCGTCGTATATCGAATATTTCGCCCCTTGGAACAAACGGTCTCCGGCGTAAAGAACAAACTTGCCAGCCTGTGGAATAACTATGTGTATCTCGTGGGAGTCCAACAGGAAAACCGAGCGCTCAAGGAGGAATTGAGCCGACTCAGACGCGAAAAGGCCGAGCTCGCTGCCCGAGAGGTAGAAAATATACGTCTCAAGAAGCTGCTTGATATAAAAACCCGCCTCGAGCACCCGTCTGTGGTCGCTCAAATAATAGGAGAAGACGCGTCTGGCTGGTTCCGCACCTTTTTCATCGATAAGGGTACAGACGACGGAGTGTTTGCCGGTATGCCTGTGGCCGCCACAGAAGGTCTGGTGGGGCGGGTATCGCGCAGCGCCGCCAGCATGGCCCAGGTGGTGTTGATCACTGATTCGGCCCTGGCAGTTGACTGTCGGGTCGCTCGAACACGCGACCGGGGCATTCTAAGAGGAGCCCTGGAAGGCGGCTGCGCGTTGCGGTATTTGAGCCCCCGAGCGCAGGCGCAGGAAGGGGACGAAGTGATTACCTCCGGTCTAGATGGCGTGTTTCCAGCAGGGTTGCCAATAGGAAAAATACATGCAATCAGATTAGGTGAACAGGGCTTGTTTCTCGAGGCCCTTGTGACGCCCAGCGTGGATTTCGCCGCGCTGGATCAAGTGCTTGTCATATTGTCCACACGAGGCGGCTTCGATGTTCAGTCGTGGACGGAGGAAAAGCCTTGAAGGCGTATCTCTTTGGGTTGTTGATGACCGCGATAGCGTTGTTCTTTCAGACGACAACCCAAATGTTTCTCTCTCATCCAATTGTCAAGCCCGACATCGTCCTGATCATTGTCATCTGGGCGTCAACGAGATTCGGCTTCAACGAGGGTATTCTCTTTTCCTTTTCCGCAGGTCTTTTGGCGGACTGTCTTTCAGGCGCGCCTACAGGACTGTTCGCATTTCTCTACTGTGTTTCCTTTCTTGTGTGCCGCTACCTTGACGCTACGACCGATCTCGATACCCACGGCGCTCGGTTTGTCGCGGCCTTTGCGGTTTGTATTTTGGAGGCCATTTCCGTGCTGGCGAGTCGCTACATGGCTGGGCCGTTTGGTATGGGCGCGGCGCTCGCGCTGTCCGTTTTTGCCAAGGCCCTTTTTACGGGCTCGCTGGCCATTGTGGTGATGCCTTTACTCGATCGGCTCTGGATTGAGCGACCTCGACTGTCAGGACTCCATCGATGAAAGACATGCCGGGCTTGAGGATCGTCGGGAACGTGTTCTCGAAGCGCGTCAAGATTGCCAGCGTGATCATGATGGCCGCCATGGCGCTTCTGTGTATCAACCTGTGGAGGCTCCAGGTGTTGAGGGGGGAATCCTATGATGAAAGGTCCCGGAAAAACATGGTGCGGCTTATCCGCCTGCCCGCGCCTCGAGGAAGCATCTTGGACTGCAACGGACAGGTGCTCGCTGAAAACAGACCGGGCTTCCAATTCTCGGTGGTTGCACAAGAGCTTGATAATCCGGGAGAATTGATTCAACGATGCGCCGTTGCGACGGGGATCCCCCAGGAAAAGATGCGAGCCCTGGTGGAAAAGAGTAAATCTCTTCCCCGCTTTACCACATACCCTCTGAAAAAAAATCTCAGTTTTGAGCAGGCGTCTTTGCTTCAATCTCTCACCGCAGACCTGAGGGGGGCGGTGGTAGAAGTGAAGCCCTATCGGTCATATCCACTTGGCGATACCCTGTGCCATGTGATTGGCGCTGTGGGCGAGGTGAATCCCGACGAATTGATCAAGTCGGCCAAGGCGGGATACCACATTGGGGATTACATCGGGAAATCCGGGCTGGAAAAAGAGTACGAACACTACTTAAAAGGGGAAGATGGCTGGGAACGCCTAGAGATAGACGCCAAAGGTAGGCAGCTCGCCGAAGTCGTACGGAATCCACCGCGCCGAGGCGCAGACATTCTCTTGACGGTGGATTCATCTTTTCAGAAATACGTAGAAGGCATTTTTCTGCATAGAGCAGGCTCTGTGGTGGCTTTGGATCCGGAAAGCGGCCGCATACTTGCTATCGTCAGTAAACCAGGATTCGATCTCAACGTCTTTTCGCCTTCCATCAGCGAGAAAGATTGGAAAAACCTCAATAACGACCCCTTGCATCCCCTGGAAAACAGGGCCATAAGAGGTTTATACTCTCCTGGCAGCGCGTTCAAGATAGTAACCGCAGCCGCGGCTCTCTCCGAACGGATTGTGTCCCCGGAAAGAAAATTCCTCTGCACCGGGGAGCTGGACGTAGGGGGTATAGTGTTCCGGTGCTGGAATCGGTATGGGCACGGCAACATGAACCTCCACAACGCGCTCGTGGAATCGTGTGATGTGTATTTTTATGAAGTAGGGCGTCGTCTCGGGGCTGATCGCATGGCCAAGTGGGCTGCCCTGTTCGGCCTCGGCAAGCCGTCGGGGATTTCTCTCCCCCAAGAATTGCCAGGACTTGTTCCCACAAATAGCTGGAAGATGCGCACCTACGGGGAACCCATAAAGGATGGCGAAACAGTATCCATTGCCATAGGCCAGGGCTTCTTGGTCTCGACCCCTCTCCAACTTGCCGTCATGGTCTCCGCCTTCGCCAACGGTGGAAAGATCATGAGGCCCGCAATTGTGAACAAAATAAGGTCTTCGGACGGCGAAGTCATATATGAACACTCGCCCGTCGAGCGATGGCTCTTGCCGCTAAGCGATGAGCATCGTGAAATGATCCGGGCTGCTATGATGCATGCAGTGCAGGACAGACGGGGAACCGGCAGAAAGGCCTTTATCCCCGGACTGAACGTCAAAGGCAAAACAGGGACAACCCAGGTCATCAGCACACGGGATCAAACCCTTGCGCCGGATCAAATCCCTTATCATGAGCGCACCCACGCAATATTCGTGGCGTTCGTGGATGACAGACCCAAAAAGATCGCGTTGGTGGTCGTCGTCGAGCATGGCGGAGGCGGCGGCGCGACAGCCGCGCCCATAGCGCGCAAAATTTTGTGCAGATATTACGGGTTAAAAGACCCAGGGGATCCCAAAGACTAGCGCGCAGCGAAGTTGACTACTCCGAAAAAGCGCAGCAAAAGCAAGAAGATAACCGTTGGCTTCGCGGCGCATGGCTACAACGGGCGTCAATGGCGCGATGATTTCTCTCCGTCACGGTGGAGACGTAACAAACAGTAGCGTCATCGTACTCGATATGTCATGCCGGACTCGATCCGGCATCCAGGAAACTGACCATGGATTCCTACTTTCGTGGGAATGACATGCAGCGGGATTCCGTCCCAATTCGGGATTATTTACGCAAATGGGCATGAGCGCCCATATCGAGGAGACAGTTCATGGAAACAGGCGTATCCCCTCTCTATTCAAGCCCCGCCACATCAGTGCTCTATGAGTGGCAGCTTGTGGGGCTGTGTCTGATGCTCAGCGCAATAGGCGTGGGGCTGATTTACAGCGCAACCGCCCCCATGGGGAGCCTCGGCAAACCCTTCGTGATACGCCAACTCACCTGGATCAGTTTTGGCATCGTCATAGCCGCGTGCCTGCTATTCTTTGACTACAAGCTTTTCGAGCATTGGGGGGTCTGGTTTTATGTGTTTGTACTGTTGATGCTGGTTTTCGTGTGGTCCTTCGGGCGAGCGACCTCGGGTTCGCGAAGATGGATAGACTTGGGACTGATGCGCCTGCAGCCGTCCGAATTTGCCAAACTGGCCATCATAGTGGTGCTGGCCCGTTATTTCCACGATAAAGTAGGCCGCGGCGGGTTGACGTTTCGCGACCTGACCAACCCTTTCTTATTGACCCTTTTGCCGGTCGGGCTTGTGCTCATCCAACCGGATTTAGGCACGGCCGCTGTGACAGTCCTCGTGGCCATCTCTATGGTCGCGTTTATTGGCGTCGAGAAAAGAACGCTTCTCTGGCTCGTTGGATCTGCAGTGACGCTGGCGCCCATCGCCTATTTTCTCGGCGAGCATCTCCTCTTGGACTACCAAAAAAAGCGCATTCTCACCTTTTTGAATCCTGAATACGATCCTGTAGGGGCCGGGTATCACATCATTCAGTCGCAAATCGCAATAGGTTCAGGCGGCCTCTTTGGCAAAGGTTTTCTCCAGGGTACCCAAAACCAGCTCATGTTTCTCCCTGTCAAGCACACCGATTTTGTGTTCGCGGTGCTGGCAGAGGAATGGGGTTTTGTAGGCTGTCTAGTGGTTCTCTTGCTTTTCAGCGGCGTATTGCTGCGCGGCCTGGCGATATCCGGCAAAGCGCGTGACAATTTCGGCGCGTTGATCTCGTTTGGCTGCGTTGCCATGATTTTCTGGCATGTGACAATTAACGTCGGCATGGTGACCGGGCTGCTTCCCGTCGTTGGAGTGCCGCTCAGCTTCCTGAGCTACGGGGGCTCCTCTCTCCTCTCCTCCTTCCTCGCCATTTCAATTCTGGTGAATGTGAGCATGCGCCGATTTGTTTATTAGTGTGAAGAAAATTACGAAAAGTATGGCAATTTTTGGAATAATGCCTTGAACACCCTGCCGCTCTATGGTATGCAGAGTCCGGTCGGCTTTCGATGCGGCAGTCAGAGAATGCCCTTGCATACAGGAGGACGCATGCTCCGTTTCAGAAAACCCAAGACAGACGTGGTGACCGGGTTTCTCGGATCCCAGACGGAATTTGAAGGAAAATTGTCCTTTTCAGGGGTTGTCCACCTGGACGGAACCTTTCACGGCGAAATTATCAGCAGGGGGACGCTTGTAATAGGGAGCGCTTCCGTGGTGCACGCCCAGGTGCACGCAAGCGTGCTCAAAATCGCTGGCGAAGTCCATGGAGACTTGACTGCAACAGAGCGCATCGAATTGTATCCGCCAGCCAGGGTGTATGGCAACATTCGCACCCCCAGTCTCGTGGTGGAAGAGGGGGTAATTTTTGAAGGAATGTGCAGCATGTCCTCGGTTCAGGCGGAGATCCCCTCCCTCGATACCCAGGACGAGGACGTGGTGGTAGAAGACGAGTCCATCGAGGCGATATCCGCGCAGGCCTGGCCGCCGCCCTATGAGGAAATAGCCGCCGCCGATCAGGAGGAAGAAAAAACCCCCATCCACAAAGAAACTCGGTAGCCTCCCACAAACATACGCCGAGGACGAAAAAATGTTGACACTCGACATCACGGGTGTTAACTTACACATTCATTCTAAGTTTGGATTCTGAACAATATCCTTGTAAACAAACGTAGTTGCGAGTGAGAAGCCCTGGGCCCCTGACAGGGGAGCACACGGGCGTCGCCACATTTCTTGAATCGGGAGAGTAGGCCAGTGATTACTGTAAATGTCACCCTTTTCGTTCAAATCGTCAATTTTCTGGTTCTTCTGATTATTCTCAACGCCATTTTATACAAACCCATCAAAGCGAAAATACAGGAGCGCGAGTCCAAGATCAAAAAAGATCTGGATGAAGCGTTGCTTCTGGAAAAGAAGGTGGAGGACCAAGAGCGGAGGCATCAAGAAGAACTGGCGCGTGCGAGACAGACGGCGGCTCAGGAGAAGGCCGACCTGATGGCTGACGCGAAAAAGGTGGAAGCAGACCTTCTCGACCAGGCTCGAGCCCGTGCATCCGCTATCGTGGATGAAATGAGGGCGTCGATACAGAGCGAGGCCTCGGAGGTCAGAAAAACGCTCAAGGAAGACATGACCCCCCTTGCCAAGTCTATTACGGAAAAAATCCTTGGGAGGGCTGTCTGATGAATACGAAGAGATTCATACTGTTTTCTGTCTGTCTCCTGGCGGGCGTCATTGCGCCCGCCGCGTACGCGGCGGGCCATGGAGAAGGCGCGAGTCAGTGGGACGCCTGGATGCTTTTGTGGCGCGTCATCAACACAGTAGCCCTCATCATCCTCCTTGTCTACGTCCTCAAAAAACCCCTGAAAACCTTCTTCTCCGAACGCCGAACTCGAATAGCCAGAGAGCTTGACGAGGCGAGGGAACAGCGAAACAGGGCCGAACGCACCATTCAAGAATACAAAGTCAAACTCGCCGGCATGGAAGCTGAACTCGAGAAAATGCGGGCGGAACTCCGAAAATCGGCTGAAACAGAGAAGGAAAAGGTCCTCGCGAATGCGGAGCGAATGGCCAACGCCATGGTCGAGTCGGCTAAGGTAGCTGCCGAGCAAGAACTCCGCAACGCAAAAATTGCGTTGAAAAACGAGGCGGTGGAATTGGCGGTACAACTTGCAGAAGCCCTTATACGTGAGCGAATCAATGAAGATGACCGGAAACGAATTGTCGAGGATTATCTCGTAAAGGTCGGGGGTATGAAGTGATAGATACCACTTTGGCAAAACGTTATGCAAAGGCTTTGGTAGAGGTCGGGGAGGAAAAGAACGCGCTCGATCGTTACGGCCAAGACCTCGCGAATCTCTGCGCGCTGGTTGACGAGTCGCACGACCTGAGGGAGGTTCTCCTGAATCCGGTCTTTACCAAGGAAGACAAGAAGCGAATAGCAGGTGAAGTGCTCAAAAAGATAGGCACTGACCCCATGGTGATAAACTTTGTCAACGTCTTGATCGACCGCAAGCGCATCGACCAGTTGGCGGGCATTGAAAAGGCCTATAGGGAAAAGGTTGATGAAATTAAGGGGATAACACGGGGAGAGGTCACCAGCGCTGAGCCCCTGAGCGATGACACCCTCAACCGGGTGACTGAGACGCTCTCGAAAATAAGCAATAAGCAGGTCATAGTGAGCAAGAAAGTCGATCCGTCGCTTATTGGCGGGCTAGTGGCAAAGGTCGGAGACATGGTATTCGACGGCACAATTCGCACGCAGCTCAATCAGCTTAAGGAAAGCTTGAAGGGATAAGGACAATGCAGATCAGAGCAGAAGAAATCAGCCAAATTATCAAGCAGCAGATCCAGGATTATGACAAGAAGGTCGAGGTCAGTGAGACCGGCACGGTCATCAGCGTCGGCGATGGAATCGCTCGACTCCATGGCCTTCAAAACGCCATGGCAGGGGAGCTTTTGGAGTTTCCCGGCAACATCATGGGCATGGTGCTGAACCTCGAGGCCGACAACGTCGGCGCCGCCATCCTTGGCGAGGACGTTCATATCAAAGAAGGCGATACGGTCAAAAGGACCAATCGCATCGTGCAGGTACCGGTGGGCAAGGCGCTTCTTGGCCGGGTCGTGAACGCCATCGGCCAGCCCATTGACGGAAAAGGCCCGATTGACGCCGCTGAATATCGAGTGGTGGAAGTGGTCGCCCCGGGCATCATCAAAAGGCAGCCAGTGAAGGAGCCGCTCCAGACAGGCATCAAGGCCATCGATTCGATGATCCCCATCGGCCGCGGCCAACGAGAACTCATCATCGGCGACCGTCAGACAGGCAAGACCGCCATCGCAGTAGATACCATCATCAACCAAAAAGATGGCGATGTGATGTGCATCTACGTCGCGGTTGGACAAAAGAGGTCGACGGTGGCCCAAGTGGTCGCCACACTCGAACGTTTTGGCGCCATGGAATACACGACCGTCATTTCAGCGACCGCGTCAGACCCCGCGCCAATGCAGTACATTGCCCCCTATTCCGGCGTTACCATGGGCGAATACTACAGGGACAACGCCCAGCACGCGCTCATAATCTACGATGACTTGAGCAAGCAGGCTGTGGCGTATCGACAATTGTCCCTCCTGCTCCGCCGCCCCCCTGGTCGTGAGGCCTTCCCGGGCGACGTCTTTTATCTCCATTCAAGGCTTCTCGAGCGCGCAGCCAAACTCGGCGACGCGCACGGCGGCGGCAGCTTGACGGCCCTGCCCATCATCGAGACTCAGGCCGGCGACGTGTCCGCATACATCCCCACGAACGTCATCTCCATCACGGATGGACAGATTTTCCTCTCCACAGACCTCTTCTATTCCGGCGTCCGACCCGCGGTGAACGTCGGCTTGAGCGTCTCCCGAGTCGGCGGCAACGCCCAAGTGAAGGCCATGAAACAGGTCGCAGGCTCCCTCCGTCTTGACCTGGCGCAATTCAGGGAATTGGAGGCCTTTGCGCAATTTGGGTCCGACCTCGACAAGGTTACCCAAGCCCAGCTCGCCCGAGGAACGCGCCTGGTAGAAATCCTGAAACAGCCTCAGTACGAGCCAATGCCCGTAGAAAAACAAGTCGCCATCATCTTCGCGGCCACCAACGGTTTCGTGGACGAGTACGATGTCAGGGCCCTTGCCGAATATGAAAAACAATATTTGAGCTATCTCGAATCCAACCACCCCGAGGTGCTGCAGGAGATCAAGGAGAAGAAAGTTATCTCCGCCGAGCTGGAAGCAAAAATGAAAGGCATATTGCAGGAGTTCAAAGGAGTGTTCAATCCGCCGGCGCTGTCGATAGTCTAACGGGTTTTTCTTTGTGAGCGATCCTGGCGATACAGTAAATCTCGCATAAATCGAAACACAGAGGTCAATATGGCAAGCCTCCGGGACATACGCAAACGCATTGCAAGCGTTAAAAATACGCAGAAGATAACAAATGCCATGAAGATGGTGGCCGCAGCGAAGCTGCGGCGCGCCGAAGAGGCGATTAAAGCGGCTCGCCCCTTCGCTGACAAAATGAGAGAGGTGCTCCAGTCCTTGGCCGCCCGGACCAATCCCGGCGTGCATCCTATGCTCACGGTGTCGCCGCCCAAGAAAGTTCTCTTGATTCAAATCACCGCGGACAGGGGGCTGTGCGGCGCGTTCAACGTCAACCTCAACCGCCGGGCCGAAGCGTTCATTCGGGAGATGCGCGGCAAGGGCATAGAAGTGGATCTCATCAACGTCGGCAGGAAGGGAAATGATTACTTCCGCAGACGGCAAGTGGCAATCGTGGACAGATTCGTGAACGTCATGAACAAAGTGAGCTTTGAGCTGGCGGGTCAGGTCGTGGATGCGGCAACCGAGAAATTTGTCTCCGGCGAGTATCAAGAAGTGTACCTGCTCTACAACAGCTTCAAGACTGCCGTCACTCAAATCGCCACGCTCAGGAAACTCCTCCCCATAGCGCCCGAAGAGGCAGGAAAAAGGAGAAGAGAATACTTGTATGAGCCCTCGGAGGAGGAGTTGCTGAGGGAAATCCTGCCTCGATACGTCCAAGTTCAGGTCTATACAGGGTTGCTGGATTCGGTGGCGAGCGAACACGGGGCTCGAATGACGGCTATGGAAGCGGCCACATCCAACGCAGAAGAGATGATATACAAACTCACTCTGAAGGCGAACCGTATGCGGCAAGAGAGTATTACCACGGAATTGATGGAAATAGTCGGCGGCGCGGAAGCGCTCAAAGGCTAAACCCCATCGCGGCAAGTTGAGGTATATAAGACCATTTGAAAATGGTTTCAGGAGGACATCCTAATATGAATGAGGGAAAAATTGTACAAGTAATCGGTCCCGTCGTTGACGTGGAGTTCCCAGAACACTGTTTGCCGGCAATATACAACTGCCTGCTCATTACAAACCCAGCCATCAGCGATCAGCCGGACAACCTTGTCGTCGAAGTCGCCCAGCATCTTGGCGACAACACGGTAAGGACCATCGCCATGGATAGCACGGACGGGCTTGTACGCGGCATGAAGGTGAAAGACACCGGCGCGCCCATAAAAGTGCCTGTGGGCAAGGGCGTCCTCGGCAGGATCATGAACGTGGTGGGTCGGCCAGTGGACGAAGGCGGCCCCATAGTCACGGAGGAAACCAGACCTATTCACAAGCCCGCGCCTTCCTTCGAAGAGCAAGTGACCCAAATCTCCATTCAGGAAACTGGCATTAAGGTAGTAGATCTCATCGCCCCGTTCATGCGAGGAGGCAAGATTGGATTTTTCGGCGGCGCAGGCGTGGGCAAGACGGTCTTCATGATGGAGATCATCAATAACATCGCCAAGCAGTTTGGTGGAACATCGGTGTTTGCGGGCGTTGGCGAGCGCTCCAGAGAAGGCAACGACCTTTACCTTGAAATGGGCGGGGTGCTACCCGGGCAGAAGAAGCCCGAGGGAGAGCGCGTGATCGATCGTGCGGCGTTGATTTATGGGCAAATGAATGAGCCGCCGGGCGCCCGGGCCAGGGTCGCCCTCACCGCCCTGACCGTTGCGGAATATTTCCGCGATGAGCAGGGACTGGACGTGATGCTCTTCATCGACAACATCTTTCGTTTCACGCAGGCCGGTTCGGAAGTTTCGGCGCTCCTCGGTCGAATGCCGTCGGCAGTCGGTTACCAGCCTACGCTGGGCACCGATATGGGCGAATTGCAGGAAAGAATCTGCTCGACCAAAAACGGTTCCATCACCGCCGTGGAATGCATCTACGTCCCCGCAGACGACCTGACAGACCCGGCGCCGGCAACGACGTTCGCTCACCTCGATGGAACGGTAGTTTTGTCCCGTCAGGTTGCCGAGCTTGGCATTTATCCCGCTGTTGACCCGCTCGACTCCACGTCCCGCATCCTTGACCCACGGGTCCTCGGCGAGGAGCATTATCGGGTCGCTCGACAAGTCCAATTGGTCCTCCAGAGGTACAAAGACCTCCAAGACATTATCGCCATTCTGGGAATGGACGAATTGTCAGAAGACGACAAACTCGTGGTCGCCAGGGCCAGAAAAATCCAGCGATTCCTGTCGCAACCCTTCTTCGTCGCTCAGGAATTTACAGGGACGCCCGGAAAGTATGTGAAGATCCAAGACACTGTCGCCGGGTTCAAGGAGATTGTCGAAGGCAGATGTGACGATATACCCGAGCAGGCGTTCTACATGGTCGGCGACCTGAGCGAGGTGAGGGCCAAGGCGGAGAAACTCGCAAGCGCAGCCGCTTAGTGAGGAGAGATTCATGGCCGAAAAGTTTAAAGTCGAATTAGTCACCCCCAAAGGGGTGGTGCTCAACAAAGAGGTCGAAGAGGTCATAGCGCCGGGAATTATGGGAGAATTTGGCGTCCTCATCGGACACACACCTCTCCTGACGTTTATCAAACCTGGCGTCCTCTCATACCTCGAGAACAATACGTTCCACAAATTTGTCGTGGGCTCCGGTTTCTGCGAAGTGCTGAAAGATTCCATGACAATCCTCGTGGAAGAGGCGTACGGCGCCGAAGAAATCGATCCTGCCGAGGCCGCGGCCGAGGTGAGTTCACTAGAAAAGGAAATAGCGCAAATAGACGCTGCCGCAGATCCAGAGAAATACAAACGATGTATGGATAAGCTGGCCGTCGCAAAAAACAAAGCAGCGCTTGGCGGTAAAAGCTGAGCTGAAAAGTTTATATTCCGATGGATAATGATCAAGAGGCGTTGGCAGCGACCGTTGGCCGTCCGACAACGCCTCTTTTGTTTGTTCCCCGTCGAATCGCTGCGTAATAGGGAGGCGCTTTGGAATTTTTCAGTGAACTCGCACGCGCCCGGATGCTTCTTGAACAAGGCAACATTGACGCTTGCCTGAACGTATTGATCACATTGGGCGCGGATTATAGACGAGGAGCCCAATTTGTCGATTTGCTCGGCGACGCCTTTCTTGTAAAGGGCGATATCCATGCGGGCATCCGTTACAAGACCCTCTTCGAGATATTGACAAGAGTGCTGGATTCAGTGGACAAGCGGGCCGCGTCGCTCAACGAGACTCGGGAGCGGGATCGATCATCTGCAGCGAGCGCTTCCTTCATGCCGCAGTTTCAATCGCTAAGAATTCCCTCTGAGCCGGACGACGAAGGAGCGCCCGAAGCCCACGAGCCCGGGTTCGATTCATCAAGCTTCATGCCGGTGACCTTGGCCATGGGAAAACAATTTCTCGCCCAGGGGCACTTCGATCTCGCAATCGGAGTGTTTGAGAGATTGCGGCAGCGTGATCCCTTGGACCATGAAGTAAACGACCTCCTCAATCAGGCGAAAGCTAGCAAGAAAAGAAAGACCGCTCTTCATGTTCTCCAAAAATGGCTGAAGAATGTGGAGAGCCTCAAGGCCCAGCGAGAGGCGCTTCCATGACCCACGCGCTTGAGCGACTGACGCGGTATCTCCAGCAAAAACGTCTCGATGCAGCGCTCATCAATTGTTCAGAGCATCTGGCATCCCCTAATCTCAAATACATCACGGGGTTCAGAGGGTCCGACGGCGCCGCGGTGATCACGCCGACAGAGCGTCATTTGATCACGGATGGACGATACAAACTTCAGGCCGCGCAGGAGGCGCCCGGCTTCAAACTCCATATCACGAGGGACAAGATGGCCGCTTTGGCGCGGCTCCTTACCGAACGGAGGCTCTTTCGCCTTGCCATTGAGCCGTCGCGAGTCACCCACGAGTTGATAACCAACCTCACGCGCAAGGCGCCCGAACTTGTCCTCCGGCCCTTGGACAAGAAGTTTCTGGATCATTTCCGTATTCGCAAGACGCCGGCAGAGGTCGAGCGTGTCAAGAAAGCCGCAGAGATAGCATCTCAAGCCTGTCGCCGGGTTGTAGAAGAAGGCCTGGCGGGGAAGACGGAGCTGGAGATAGCCGGCAAGCTGGAGCTGCTCTTCCGGACTCTTGGCGCCGACGGGCCCTCATTTCCCACCATTGTAGCCTCGGGCGCACGGAGCGCGTTGCCGCACGCGGTTCCTACCCCAAAAGAGATCGTTCCAGGAGATTTGACAATCCTCGACTTTGGCTGCAGGCTGGACGAGTACAGTTCTGATGAAACAGTGACCTGCGTGGTCGCTGCGTCTCCCACGCCGCTGCAAAAAAGGATGCACGAGGTCGTCCAGGAAGCCCAACTCAGGGCCATAGACGCCCTGCGGGTAGGCGCGGCAGTACGCGCGGTGGACGAGGTCGCGCGAAAGTGCATTGCTGACGCCGGCTTTGGAAAACACTTCGTGCATGGTCTTGGTCATGGGGTAGGGCTCGAGGTCCACGAGCCGCCGTGGCTCAACCCCAGAGGAAAAGAAGTGCTGGAAGAGGGGATGATAATGACTATCGAGCCCGGGATCTATATTGAAGGCGTCGGGGGGGTGCGACTCGAAAGCCTCATCGCCATGAGGACAGATGGCCCAGTTATTCTGTCGCAAATGCCGAAAGACTTGATTTTGGTCAACTGATTGATATAAATTAAAAAGCTTATACATTGTGAGTATGATCCATTTGAGTCGCTGCCGTACGATGCGTGCGGATCGGCGCAACAAGCTCGGAGGACTGCATGTATTCCACTCCTGATTTCAGAAAGGGCCTCAAAATCGAAATCAATGGAGAGCCATTCGTCATCGTGGATTTCTTGCATGTAAAACCAGGAAAAGGCGGGGCGTTTGTCCGCACTACCCTTAAGAGTTTAACGACTGGCAACGTCTTGGAAAAGACCTTCCGGTCAGGCGAAAAAGTCGATAAACCTGACCTGGAAGAAAAGCAAATGCAATACCTCTACGAATCAGAGGGCGAATTTCACTTCATGGACAGTGAAACCTACGAACAGCTTTTTCTCCTGGAAGATCAACTCGGGGATGCCCGGAATTATCTCCAAGAAAATGTGAACGTGACCGTGCTTTTTCACAATGGAAAGCCCATCGGCGTCGA
>JBMFOE010000036.1:0-40146 GCA_049969795.1 Desulfomonilaceae bacterium | reverse complement strand
CCCAAACTCGACGCCCTCGTCGCAGCCAGAAACGAGGTCAGAAACGCCGGTTACCGCCACCCCTTCTTCTGGGCCCCGTTTATACTGGTCGGCGAGGCGCAATAAGGCGAGAGAATCCTCCCGCGCGACATGACGGCGTCTGCATGGCCGTTCGATCTCGAACGCTGTTTCTTCGCCGCTGTCTTTGATAAAATGCCATTGGGAACGCTTATCGAACATCTGAGTGACCCGTTTTTGAGAGGGCAACACGCGGGGAGCTTATACCTGTGAACGAGAGGAGAGGCGCCATGACAGAAAGGGAATTACTGAACCGGATTGTGCTCGATCCGAACGTCATGGTTGGGAAACCGGTAATCAGGGGGACTCGTCTTACGGTGGAATATATACTGAATCTCCTGGCGCACGGCGCCACTGTTCAAGAGATTATCGACGAATATAAAGGGCTTGCTCCTGAGGATATTCAGGCGTGCCTTTTGTTTGCTACTCGGTCTCTCGCCAACACGGCTTTCATGCCTTTGATGGCGGAGCCGGCCTAGATGCGTTTCCTCGTGGATGAATGCACGGGACCGGCAGTCGCGCGGTGGTTGCGTGACCAGGGTTTCCAGGTGTTTTCTGTCTATGACGAAGCGCCCGGTACGGACGACGAGAGCATAGTTCAGAAGGCGTTCCTGGAGGATTGGATTTTGATCACGAATGATAAGGACTTCGGGGGACGAAATCTACCGCGAGCGACGTCCGCACAAGGGGGTGGTATTGCTTCGCCTGAGAGATGAACGGGCCTCGAACAAGATCGCTGCGCTGGAACGGTTGCTTGCAGGTTACGCCGATGAGCTCGCCGGTCGTTTCGTGGTCGTCGCTGAAACCCAGGTTCGTTTTGGTCAATGATGAAGCCTCCCACATGTTTCCTATCACAGCGGCGCCTGGCATGAGCTCATATTCTGTGACTGGGTATGTGCACGCCCACATTTGCCGCCGCCGACACCCCCCGGCCCCGCGACGCAGACTTTGAAAGTCATCATATTCACGCTGCGGCGCGTCTCATTCCGACAGAATTTTCGAGAAGGAGTATATAAAGACCGGCGCGGATGAAACCAGGATGTGAGTTGGGAGCAGATGGCGCCTTTACCGTTGGTCAGGAGCCTTTCTCCGCGTCGGATTCGGACGCGAGACGCAGCTTGGTCTGGATACGTTGGCCTTTCCGAGGTCCTTCGAGTATCTCCAGGGTCGCGAGGCAACCGTCTTGACCGGCGGCGAGACAGGATATGACTTCACACTTCGTGAGGGTCCCCTCGTCCATCACCTGTATGACGTCCCCTCTGCCGATGAGCATTCCGCCCTTTACTTCTGGTCTTATCTTTTCGCGTTGTTTCGACATTCTCCCTCACTCTTTCGAGGCCCTATGGCATCACGCGGCCTGTGCGTGGCGCCGCACTGGCAGCGTTTCCGAAAAACAACTACCGACGCGCCTTCGTGAGACTCACTGGGCTGGGTAAAGCGCGTCGAAAAGTTCGTTGACGCGCGCTGCCATAGCGCGTTCCTGCACAGGATCGTCATGGCGCTGACCTGACAGATGCGCAATGCCATGTATCAAGAGATAGGTCGTCATCTCCTGGAGCGTATAGCCTAGGTCCGCTGCCTGCTCTCGAGCCACGTCAATGCATATCACCACGTCACCCAGCAAGTTGGGGTCTGCCGCGTCCAAAGCTTCTCCTTCCTTCTGAGAAAATGATAGCACATTGGTGGGAGCATCTTTGTCCCTGTACAGGGCGTTGAGTCGCCGCATTTCATCTCGGTCCACCAGTGCAATGGACAAGACGCTTTGTTCACTGAAGCCTAATTCTTCCAAGATCCGCTTCGCCTTGATCTGCAGGTCTCCCCAGTCTATTTCCGAGAGCATCTGAGGGCTGTTTATGAGAATCTCCATGTTGTCTGTCCTGCGTTGCGCCGTCGTCTGGATACTCGATTCTGGTGTGAAGGATAGCCTGAAACGTTCGTGAAAAGGTGTTGACGATGGCATGAATGTCCTTAAGCGTCAGCGACGATTCGTCAAGTTGGCCATCTGCGAAAAGCCCGTGAATGAGAGTTTGAACGCGCTTGCGGATTTGCGCAGGCGTCGGGTCTGCCAAGGTCCGTATGGCGGCCTCGGTGACATCGGCCATCATGACCAAGGCCGCTTCCTTTGTCCTCGGTCTTGGGCCTGGATAGTGATACTTGTCTTCGGGAACCGTGGCCTGTCCTTTGGCAGCCTTTTCAAGGGCTTTGTTGAAAAAGAATTTGATGAGCGTCGTGCCGTGGTGCTGTTGTATTATGTCAATTATGGGCTCAGGAATCCGATACTCCCGAGCCTTTTCCACGCCATTCTTCACGTGAGAGATGAGGATAAGAGCGCTCATGGAAGGTTCGAGTTTGTCGTGCGGATTCGCGCCGGACGCCTGGTTCTCGATGAAATATGAAGGCTTGAATTTATTCCCCACCTTCCCTACATCATGATAGAGGCCGCCCACTCTGGCAAGCAATGGATTGGCGCCGATTAGTTCCGCGCCTGCTTCGGCAAGGTTTCCCACCATCATAGAATGGTGATAGGTGCCAGGCGCCTCCATTGACATGGTCTTCAGAAGCGGATGATTGAGATTCGCGATCTCCAGCAGCCTGATATTCGTGGTGTACCCGAGAGGCTCGAGAAGAGGCGCCAGACCGGACACTAACAGTCCGCACAGGATGCCGCCCACAAAGCCGAGCCCTATCTCGTACACGTCATGCATGTTGGTGAGCTGGCCCAAGGCCATCTTTATAGCCAAAATGGACAGCATGCTCACCACGCCGACCACAAGGCCTCCCCGCAAAACAGAGGTCCTATCGGAAATTCTCGTCATCCCGTGAAGGCCGACCAATCCTGCGATAAAATAATAGAAAAAGAGATAGATGTCGCCTTCTACCGTGAACGCGCATGCAAGGGACGTGAGCACCGCGACAAGGAGCGCGATGCGCGCGTCAACCATGAGCGAGGCGAGCATCGGTGCCGTCGCTATTGGCGCCGCATAAAGGATCGACCGAATGTTCAAATCCTGCGCCGCCTTGCCCAACAAAGGCGACAATGAGCATATAAAACGTACCAGTACAATCGATCCCAACACTAACAAGCAGAAAAGCAAGAGATCTTGGGTGGCGTAACCTGCACGGTCAAGGTATTTCTCTGAAAAATAGAGGCTCAGTCTCAGCAAGAGCACAAGGATCAAGGCGATCCCCAGAAAAATCATGTAACGACTATAGGCCGGGTTCGATTTGTTGAGACCGGCGAGTTTCCTAAGATGACCCTCGTTGGCAGGTTCCCCCTCTTTGATAATGGGTTCGCCTTTGGAGATCTGAAAGAACACCGGCTTGACCGTGGCCAAGGCCTCGCTCTTCAGCGCTTCGCTTTTAGCCCTGTTGTAGGTGATGTTTACGTAGATGAGATCTTTGGCTATTTGACGGATGGAGAGCGAAAGAGCGGGATCCCTTGTATAGTCCCGACCGTCTGTATCGATCATCTCAAACGCCTCATTGAGGTCGATGATGCTCGAGATGTCCTTTAGCGGCTCCAACTTCTTCGACGACTTGGTAAAAAGCAGAATGCCCTGCTTGCCGTCTCTTTTGAGTAGGTCTCGACTCAAAACGACGCCGCGCAGCATAATCGGCACCACCAGGGACGTAATGTCACGCTCTATGCGCACGCTAAAACCATAGGATTTCAGAATCTCAAAACTCGATGGCGGTACGGACGCGCCGAGGAGATTTTCAAAGCGCATCCTGAGTTCGTTTTCGTCCAATGGCCTGAAGGATGTTTTTGCGCCCTGTTTGTCTTCGGCCGCGGGTGAGCCTGCTGCCGTCTTGTCCCCTCCCTGCTCTTTATTTTTTGCTTCCATGGCGAAATAGTCGCGCATGAAGCCGAATGCGTTGGCCACACGCTGTTGGACGTCGTTCACCACCTCGTCGTCATAATCATAGACGGGTAAAACAGACTTGAGCACCTCGTCCTTGATCTTGTCGGTCGCCGCCTGATCGATGACTTTGAACGAGATGGGAGAGATGATCGTCTCCGCAGCAGGTTCACCGACGGTGAGCGAGTAGTAGCGGAACGACTGAGGCACCATAATGGATGCAGCGAGGAAGGAGGTGACAATCAAGAGTCCCCACCGCTGGTATTTGCCCTGCAAAAACATCGCTAAACGCGGCGATTGCCGCAGGTCAAAGGTCTTAGGCATCTTACTGAACCGAGCCTTGGACCCGTTCTGACTATTTGTTTCCGTATCAGTCTTGTTTTTTGATGACTGGGGCATAAGCTTCATCTCCCAGCTTTCGCTTCATGGGACTTGGTTTCATAGGCCCTGATTATTTCCTGTACAAGTGGATGCCTTACCACATCCCTTTCCGTGAATAGAACAAAATCGATTCCCTCTATATGACGCAGGATTTCATAGGCCTCTACCAATCCGGACCGAGTTCCTTCGGGCAAGTCGATCTGCGTGATGTCTCCGGTTATCACGGCCTTGGAAGAATAGCCGAGGCGAGTGAGAAACATCTTCATTTGTTCCGAAGTCGTATTCTGAGCTTCATCGAGGATGACAAACGAGTCGTTGAGAGTGCGTCCCCTCATAAAGGCCAGCGGAGCGACTTCTATGTCTCCACGCTCGATCATACGCGCGGCCTTTTCGAAATCTATCATGTCGTGAAGTGCGTCGTACAAAGGCCTTAAGTAGGGGTTGACCTTTTCGTAGAGGTCGCCCGGGAGGAAGCCCAATTTTTCGCCGGCCTCTACGGCAGGTCTCGCCAGGATGATCCTCCGGAGCTGTTTCTTGGTGTATGCGGCCATGGCCATGGCCATCGCAAGGTACGTCTTTCCTGTCCCTGCCGGCCCGATCCCAAATACGATGTCGTGGGTCTGAATCGATTTGACATACTGCTTTTGCTGAACGGTTTTTGGGGTGATCGGCCTCTTCCCCGCCGACGTGAAAACCGTGTCGGTAAAGAGATCTCGCAGCCGCGCCTCAGCATCTTGGGAGAGGAGCCTTACCCCCTGATCGATGTCCGATCGATTGATGGGATATCCTTCTCGGGCCAAAGGATAAAGTTGCTTCAGCAGTCTCTCGGCAATCTCGTCGTTCGGGGACTGGCCGAATATGGCGAGGGTATTTCCCTTTATCGAGATCGTGAGGGAGAGGGTTTTTTCTATGTGCTTGATGTTACGACTTAATTCTCCCACCAAGGCCTGGAATGCGCCGATGTCGTCAAAACTAACCTTCTTGGTTGGCCTTTCTCCGAATTGTCCGTGCGACCTATTCGGTCCGGTTTGTGTTTCTTTCAAGTGGTAGTCTCGCTGCCTCGTCTGATGCCGGCCCCACGCCGGCTCGCCTCGCATTTGCCCACCCAAGAGCCGCGATCGAGGTGAGATCGCGGGTTTCCGCGCATCACTCCCTTATGGTACCATATAAGCATAATAGCACCAGTGACGATATGTAATCAACTTTCTTTGAATTTCGAAGACGCGTCTCCACAGCCGCATGCGTCTGTCTGTTCTCCTCAGCTTGCAGGAATACCCCGAAGCCTTTATTATCACTGGGCGCGTTTTTCATCAAATATAATCAGATTTGACAGCGAGGAAAGACATTGACCCTGCAGAATGGAACGAATAACGACCTGAGCGATGCATTTTGCCAGCTTGTCGCGCTGATAGAAGCTTTGCGGTCTGAAAATGGCTGCCCGTGGGACCGGGAGCAGACTCCATTGTCGTTTCACCCCTACATTCTTGAAGAATATCACGAGCTGGTGCACGCAATGCGCAATGGCAATGACCATGAGATTGCAGAAGAGCTGGGGGACCTCATATTTCTTGTGGTCTTCGTCGCATACATGTTCCAGCAACTGGGCAAGACCAACCTTGTCGAAGTCCTCGCCGCTGTCGTGGAGAAAATGCGCAGGAGGCACCCCCATGTCTTCGGAGACGTTTCTGTACGTGGTTCAGCCGATGTCATCGCTAATTGGAGAAAGATAAAGGCCACTGAGGAAAGCGTCCAGAAGAGAGGATCTATTCTCGACGGAATACCGAGGAGCCTGCCTGCCTTGAGCCGATCGCAGAAGCTCGCGTCACGCGCCGCTGGAGTCGGCTTCGACTGGACTCGACCAGATGAAGTGCTGAAAAAAGTCGAGGAAGAACTCGAAGAATTCAAAGACGCAATGGCGTCAAGAGATGCGGCAAAGATACGCGAAGAACTTGGCGACCTGCTTTTTGTTATTGCGAACGTGTCGCGACATCTCGGCATAGACAGTGAATCTGCCTTGGCCGAAGCAGCGGACAAATTTGAAAGTCGCTTTAGGTATATTGAGGAAGCGCTGGCCAGGACTGATAAATCCATTCAGCATGCGACTTTGGAAGAAATGGATCGCCTTTGGGATCAGGCCAAAATGAAGGAGAACAAGCCTCGTCCGTAATTGTCCCTCCGGAGGTGGATTTGAATCGTGATCGCCCAGTCGTCCTCATTTCTCGCGTGAAACGTCCGCGCAAAGCCCGAGTTTCTCGCGGTACTCGAGCTGAACCGCCAATTGCACGGGGACATCTCTCACCCATATACCCATTCCGAAAAATAATCGCGAACTGCGATGGAGCGCCGTGCTCCGTCATTCTTACGGAAGTGTGATTAGATGATCATTCTCCTGGATGCTGGATCAAGTCCGGCATGACATATCGGCCACTGTGACGGCGCCGAGTGATTACGTCTTCATCATGAGGAAGACGATGAAAATCATCATAGTCATGCCGCGGCGCGCCTCATTGCGACAGAAGTTTCGAGAAGCGGTATAGAGGCGAGCTGACATTGCTTCGTCGCCTGCGGCCCCTCGCAACGACAAAAAAGTTTTTGACGCTTTATTGCACGCAAAACGAAGCAATGGAGGGATAGAGGCTGAGCCCCATTTGCTGACTTGACCTCGTTGACGACCAAAAGCCTCATGGAAACGGTCAGAGCCGCAGCGACGGCCCGAGATACAGGTCGAATACGCGGCTATTCGCCAGTCTCGCCCTCTGAAGGCGCAGCCTCCTCAGGCGCCTGTTCTTCTTCTTTTCTGGGGGCCACCACAGTGGCTATGGCCGTGCCAGGCTCCTCCTCAGCGGTGACGCCGCTCGGGAGAGGGAGGTCAGAGACGTGGATGGCGTGCCCGAGCTCCAGGTTAGAGACATCCACTTTGATCACGCTCGGAATGTCGCCTGGGAGACAGCGAACCTTGAGTTCCCGCACGACCTGTTGGAATATGCCGCCTTTTTCCACGCCGATGGGCGTGCCTTCGCACTCGATGGGCACATGGACTTCAAGCGCTTCGTCCATGGACACCTCAAGAAAATCGATGTGGAGCAGCATGCTGTCCAACGGCCTTATTTGGCGCTCCTTCAAGATGGCGCTGCGCGTCGCGGGGCCGGCGGCGCCTTTGATATTCAACTCGAATATCGGGTTCGTTCCAGCCTTTTCAACGGCCTTCATGAGATCTTGTTTATTCAAGGTAAGACTAAGCGGTTGGGCCTTCTTCCCGTAAAGAATGGCAGGCACTTTTCCTGCCGCCCTCAAGCGCCTGCTCGGCCCTTTGCCTGTCTGAGTTCTTTGTTCGACTGTCAAAGATATCCTATTCATAATGTTCGCTCCATGAAACGTGCAACGCCTGCCAGCTCAAAAGAACCCCTCTCCGTCGCTCGGCATTACACGAAGAGTTCAGACACTGAAACTTCCCTGTAAATTCTACTTATCGCCTCCCCCAAAAGCGGCGCAACTGACTGTACCCGTATCTTGGGACAGACTGCGACCTTTTCTTCGGTGGGGATAGTGTTCGTGACGTACAATCGGTCAATGCACGATTCATTGACTCGCTTCACCGCCTCGCCGGAAAGCACAGGATGCGTACAACAGGCGTAAATATTTCGCGCCCCGGCCTCCTTGAGGGCTTTCGCGGCCTTGACGAGGGTGCCCGCAGTATCGACCATGTCGTCAAGAACGATGACGTCACGCGCCGTGACATCGCCGATGACGTGCATGACCTCGGATTCGTTGGGCTTGGATCGCCGCTTATCGATGATCGCCAACGTGCTGCCAATACGCTTGGCAAAAGCTCTGGCCCGTTCTACGCCGCCAGCGTCAGGGGAAACAACCGTGCACTCTTGGGTGGGAATTTCGGCCTTTATCGCTTCCGCCATGATGGGACCCGCATAGAGATGATCCACGGGGATGTCGAAAAAGCCCTGAATTTGGCCGGCGTGAAGGTCTATGGTGAGGACCCTATCCGCGCCTGCTGCCGTGATGATGTCTGCGATGAGCTTCGCGGTGATGGGGGCTCGACTCGCCACCTTCCTGTCTTGCCTTGCATAACCATAATAGGGCATGACCGCGGTGACCCTGCACGCGGACGCACGCTTGAGCGCGTCGATCATGACGAGAAGTTCCATGATGTTGTCGTTCACAGGTCGGCATGTGGATTGCACTACAAATACATCCATGCCCCGCACATTTTCCTTGAACTCCACTTGGGTCTCGCCGTCGCTGAATGACCCCACTACGGCAGCCCCCAGCGGCACCCCCATATAACTGGTCAACTCCTCGGCTAAGCGAGGATTTGAGTTTCCTGTGAAGATTTTGAGGCCTACCTTCATGTACACGTCTCCTGTGTGCGGTACTTGTCGTACCGAAATTTCTGACATTAACGCCTCGGGGGCCGTAAGTCAACAACAAATTTTTGTCGCCGAGAGCGAAGCGGAGCCATCGCAACTTGATATGACGCAGCCAGCATGACATAATCCATGCTCGTCCAAATCCGTCTCGACGTCGCTTCATCACTGTTAGGAGACAAACGGAGGCGCTCATGTACTTTCCAGCGTCAGGGGTGGAATGTCCTATATGGCTCCCGCCCCTTGTAGGATTGGTCATTTCGTCATTCACGTCCATAGGGGGGCTTTCCGGGGCGTTCTTGATTTTGCCGTTTCAGGTCAGTGTACTGGGTTTCACTGCCCCTTCGGTGACCCCTACCAATCTCGTGTTCAACGTCGTCGGCATACCCAGCGGGGTATATAGATATTTCAAAGAGGGCCGCATGAACTGGCCCCTCGCCTGGAATATCATCGTCGGCACGATTCCGGGTTTGATTTTCGGGCTATTTATCCGGGTCTGGTATTTGCCGGATCCTCGGGCGTTCAAATTGTTTGTCGGCTGCGTCCTCGTCTATATCGGGGGGCGGATGATCCGCCAAATTATCGCAGAGCGCGGACGACACACCGCTGAAAAGACCGCTGAACAGAAGATGCGGCAGCAGATAAAGGAGGGCGGCAAGGGACGGGCTGTCGAGCCTGGCAAATCAGCGATTCGGACGATTTCGTGGTCCTTGCGCTATACGGAGTATGAATTTTTTGGGGAGCGTTTTCGCTTCCATACCACCGGTCTATTTGGGCTGTCCTTGGTGGTCGGCCTCATAGGAGGGGTATATGGCATCGGCGGCGGCGCTATTATTGCGCCATTCATTGTGTCCTTTTTCGGCCTTCCCATCCACACGGTTGCGGGCGCCGCGCTCATGGGCACGTGCGTGACCTCGGTGGGAGGGGTCATCTTCTACGAGGTTTTTGGTCCGTACGTAGCGTTGCCCGGCCAGGCGGTGCGACCTGACTGGCTCCTGGGACTGTTGTTCGGGATCGGCGGGATCGGCGGGATGTACTTGGGAGCGACCCTACAAAAGTATATCTCCGCAGGGATTATCAGGCCTGGTCTTGCGGTGGTTATCTTCGCGTTGGGACTCCGCTATGTTGTAGGATTCTTCGTGTGAAGACGAGAGCGAGGTAAACTTCGGCTTTGCGCTGTTCTACGAGAAGAGCATGGACCAGCGCGGCCTGTCTGCCCGAATGACGTGAATCGAGATTGCTTCGTCTCCTTCGGTCCCTCACAATGACCATACAGCCATCGAGCCGCTTTGCCAGGGGAGCAACGCAATCTTGTCTGACAGGACTCTCAAGAATTATAGCGCTTCTGGAAAGCTCGGTGGGAATGAGGCGCGCTGCGGCGTGAAAATGGTGACTTTCAAAGACTTCCTCGCGCTGAAGACGTACTCAATAAGTGCCGCCACGCGCGTGATATGTCACGGCGGACTTGATCCGGCATCCAGGAAACTGAGCATGGATTTCCACTTGCGTGGGAATGACATACAGCGGGAAAACCGCGCATTTCGCGATTATCTTCGAGAATGGCTATATGCACGAACTGCATGCCGCAGCCTCGTTAAGACGGAACTTTGTGGAACAAGGATAACTCGCGGGAGAGGCCTTGGGCAGCCGTAGCGGGAGAGCCCTTGACAGGAGGCGAGAGCTTGCGGTAATAGTCACTTCATGACTAGTTCAGCCAGAACAAAACGCGGCAACGCCGCGCTCAACCCCGCCTGCTTCCCCGTCCTCGCCATCGTCGCTGACGGACCTATCCACGGCTACGACATTTCCAGGACCCTGAGCTCAGAAATCGGACAACTCTGGCGACTTGGCAAAAGCCAGGTGTACGCCCTGCTCGTCAAGCTCGAGAAGGCCGGACTTGTGCAACATGAGCGCATCGGACAGGACGCGTATCCGGCAAAGAACGTCTTCACCATCACCGAGACCGGCAAAATGGTCTTGAACGACTGGGCAACTCAACCGGTACGCCACATTCGAGATATGAGACTCGAGTTTCCCGTAAAGCTGTGGTTTGCCAGAAAGATGGGAAACCACCAAAAAGAACAGCTCATCCAGAGCCAGCTAGAGATATGCCATAAAAAACTCGAACGGCTGGAAGCTCTCAAGGCGTCGGAACAGCGGTGCGTCGTGAAACAAACCTTGGAACTTCGTCTTGCCATGGTTCGCGGGGTCGGCGCATGGCTCGTGTCTTTGCTGACGCCAAGTGGGGATTGCCATCGAGTTATTCCCGAGGACGCCTCTGGCAACGGCGTCAGGTCTAAAAATTATTGTGAGACTGAGATAGCCAAGGAGGGTGTATGTTGAAATTTTCCTCTGCGTTCATGGTTTTTTTTCTGTTGGCTATGTTACCTACCACTTCTCTGTGTAATAACGTCCACGCGTCGCAGGAACTCATGGTGTTTGCTGGCGCGGCAAGCAAGCCGCCCACGGAAGACGCAGCCAAGGCCTTCGAGGCAAAGTACGGGACCAAGGTTCTCCTGACCTTTGGCGGTTCTGGATTTGTTCTTTCTCAGATGATCCTCGGCAAAAAGGGGGATCTCTTCTTTCCCGGATCGTCTGATTTCATGGAATTGGCAAAGAGGAGAGACGCGGTCATCCACGAAACAGAGAAGATCATCGTGTATCTCGTTCCCGCCATAAACGTTCAAAAGGGTAATCCCAAACATATCAAGTCGCTAAAAGACCTTACGCGTCCCGGGCTGAAGGTTGCCATCGCGAATCCCGAATCGGTATGCGTCGGCGCCTATGCGGTAGAGATTGTCGAAAAGAATCTCAGCCCTTCGGAGAAGGAATTGTTTCGCAAAAATCTCGTGAACTATACGGAGAGCTGCGAGAGGACCGCGACTGCGGTGTCGTTAAAGGCGGTGGACGCGGCTATCGGCTGGAGGGTTTTTCATTACTGGGATCCAGAACGTATAGAAACCATCCCACTTCCGGCCTCTCAAATTGTTCGAATAGGCTATATACCCATCGCCATATCTCGGTTCACCGCTGACCGCAAAGCAGCTCAACGGTTTATCGATTTTCTCCTGTCAGGCGAGGGAAAGGACATATTCAGGAAATACCACTATTTCATGAGTCCAGAAGAAGCCTTCGCATGGATTGGAGAGCAAAAGCCCGTGGGCGGCGAGTACAAAGTACCGGAGGAATGGATCAAGAAATAGAGACCCGAGGCTGGGGAATTTGTGAGTTTGACTTCTCGAACGTTGTTTGTCGCGTGCGCCATCGGGACATTTTCACTCTACTTTGTCCTGGCCGGGTCTCTTTTTTATTTTTTCCGTACAGACACATTTCTTCAGGTGCTTTGGTCTCAAAGGACACTGTTTACCGTCAGGCTGAGCGTCTTAGCTGCCACGCTTGCGACGTTCCTTGCGATCCTGGTCGCGGTTCCGTCGGCCTATGCCCTATCCCGGTATGAATTTCCGGGCAAGCGCATCGTGGACACGATGTTAGAACTCCCTATGATCGTATCACCTGCCGCGCTCGGCGCGATGATATTAATCTTCTTTAACAATCCTGCGGGGATGTGGATTCAGGAGCATTGCATCCAGTTTGTGTTCAGTTGGCGCGGCATCGTGTTGGCGCAGTTTGTCACCGTATGCGGCATATCCACCCGCTTGATCAAAGCGGCCATGGACGAGATACCTCGGCGCTATGGCGAGGTCGCTCGAACACTCGGCGCTTCGCCGTGGAAGGCTTTTTGCACCATTGATCTGCCTCTGTGCAGGCGAGGAATATTGGCGGCATCGATATTGACATGGGCAAAAGCCCTCGGAGAGTTCGGCGCGACCATCCTGGTAGCGGGGTCCATGCAGCAGCGGACAGAAACGCTTCCCATAGCCATTTTTCTGCGACTTTCCAGCGCGGAGATCGAGGCCACCGTCGTTTTGATTCTCCTCCTTTTATTCATTGGTCTTTGTACGTTATATGCGGTGCGCGTACTCACGGAAGGCAAGGCTCATGCTTGAGGTGCAATCTTTGACAGTCAGGGCGGGGACGTTTGTGGTGCGCGACGTGTCGATCCGCGTCCCGGCGGCCTCCTGCCATGTCATCCTAGGGGCCACGGGCAGCGGCAAGACGCTCTTCCTCGAGTCCCTCATCGGACTGCGCCAGCCGGTCAAAGGCGTGATCCGCATCGATGGCGTGGACGTCACTCATACGCCGGTGGAACAGCGAGGGATTGGCTATGTGCCCCAGGACCTCGCTCTTTTCCCGCATATGACGGCCAAAGAGAATATCCTGTACGCGCAGCGTGTGCGTAAGAGCGAACGCCAAGACGGCAGCCTGTTTGCCAGCCTCGTCGATTCCTTGGGGATACACCATATTCTTGAAAGAGGCGTGGCGCACTTGAGCGGCGGAGAGCGCCAACGAGTGGCCCTGGCGCGAGCGATCTTCTCCGGATCCCGAGTCCTGATCCTCGACGAGCCGCTATCGAGCCTTCATGAGGGGTTGCGGCGGGAGCTCTGGTTCACGCTTAAAGACCTTGCCAAGACATACCGACTCGCGCTCCTCATCGTCACCCACGACCTCGACGAAGCCTTCTTCCTTGGGGACGACATCACCATCCTGCTTGAAGGAAAAGTTCGCCAGCAAGGGACTCGAATGGAGCTTCTCCAACGGCCTCGGACATCAGAGGTCGCCCGTTTTCTGGGTATCCGCAATCTTTTCACCATGACCGATCTTATGGCGCAAAACGACTTGTTGAGTGGTAAATGCCCCGAGCTGACGACTGCCTTGCGCGTCCGGAAACCGACCCAAATGCCGCTCGACGAGGAACAGACTGATTTTCATCGTCAAGCGGCGGTAGGGATACGCGGCGAGGACGTGATACTATACGCCGATCATGTCCCCCTTCCTGCGTCCAACCTTTTTCAAGGGAGCGTAGTCGGCGTCTATGAAACGGGAACGACTGCCATAGTTCTCGTCAAACCCACACATGGTTCAAAATGGCTGGAGTGCGTGGCGCCGATCCACGACATCCATGCTCGAGGGCTTGTCCCAGGGCAGGACATCTACGCATGGCTGCCAGAAGACAAGCTGTTTCTCATGAGAGATGGCTGAGGCGATCGGTTACGAGGCAAATTTTTTTTCGACGCACGCCCCATGATTTATAGGAGTTCTCGAAAGTTCTGTCGAGATGGCATGCGTCGCTCAGAGCCACCGTTTGCGTCTCTTGTATGACTTGATATTGACGAAAGCGGCGTTGATCTCGGCCTTTGCCGTGCCAAGATAGAATTCCTTCATATCGGGATTTTTCTTCAGTTCCTCGGCCGAACCTTCGAGAACGATTCGTCCGTTCTCCATCACGTAACCAAAATGAGCTATCCGGAGCGCCATGTTGGCATTTTGCTCTACGAGGACGACCGTGGTACCCTGCTCCTTGTTGATCCGTTGGATAATTTCGAAGATGCTTTTTACCACCAGGGGCGCCAACCCGAGCGAGGGTTCGTCCAGCAGGAGCAACTGCGGATGCGCCATCAAGGCACGCCCCATGACCAGCATTTGAAGTTCGCCGCCGCTGCAGTACCCGGCCAAACGATTCTTGCGTGAGGCGAGGGAAGGAAAATAATTGTACACAAGTTCCAATTCCTGCTTGTAAGGCTTCCCCCACCGAGTCGCGGTTCCCACCCTCAAATTCTCTTCCACCGTCAAATATTGGAACGGTTGGCGTCCTTCAAGCACCTGGATAATACCCAGCCGCGTAATCTCTTCTGGGGAGCAATTTTGAATTGGCCTACCTTGGTAATAAATGGTCCCCTCAGTTACCTTGCCGTTCTCGGGTTTGAGTAAACCTGAGATAGCCCGAAGCGTGGTGGTTTTGCCTGCTCCGTTGCTGCCCAGCAAAGATACGATCTGTCCCTTGGGTACCTTGAGGGAGACGCCTTTAAGCACCTGAATGACGTCAGAATACACAACGCTTATGTTGTTGAGTTCTACGATTGACGATTCGACCATTGCGCACCTCAGTATGAGAAAGGCCACAAGCGGAAGCTTGACCTCACGATTCGCCACACCTCCGCCAGTCCTCGGGGTTCCACGATGATGAAACCAACAATAGCCGCTCCGAACACGAACTCTCGAAGCGGCGCAATAGTGAGGGCCCACTGTCTGAAGGCTTCGATGTTCATTGCAAAGGTAGTAATCTGGCTGAGCCCCTCATTCAAGAGCGTGATAAACACTGCGCCGAATACGGCCCCTGTGAAACTGCCCAATCCCCCCACAATCACCATCGCGATATATTCGATCGACAGGAAAAGGGTAAAAGGTTCTGGCGTGATGCTCCCCATATAAAGGGACCACAATCCTCCGGCAAAACCAGCGTAAAATGAGCTGATGGCAAACGACAGCAACTTATAGCGGAATATAGGGATCCCCATTCCCACAGCAGCGCGATCATTGTCTCGTATGGCAACAAATGCTCGACCAAAACGAGTCCGAACTATGTTGACCGCCATCCAGGTCAATACTACTGCGCACGCAAAAGCGATGTAGAAAAAAATCACGTCATTCCGTACATTGAGACCGAAAAGAGTCACCGCGGGCAGCACGAAACCCTCTGTGCCCCCTGTAACCTGGTCCCAGTTCATGAATATGTATTGAATAATGAACTGCCCGGCCAAGGTGGAAATGATCAGATACAAATGCTTCAATCTCGCCGAGGGCATCCCCAGGACCAGGCCTACCATGGCGGTCATGCCCCCTGCGCACAGCAGAGATAACCAGAAGGGTACTCCCAGCCGCGCCACGAGAATCGCTTCGGTGTAAGCGCCGACTCCGAACAGCGCCCCATGTCCCAGCGAGATAAGGCCGGTATACCCGATCAGCAGGTTCAGACCAACTGCCCCAATAGTGGCGATGGCTATGTGGTTTAGAATAAAGAGGCCGTACTTACTCGTGATAGCCGGTATGAGGCCAAATAGGAGTACCAGCCCAATAACCACCCATAAACGGCCAAAGTCCGTATCAAAAAGCGCGAAGTCTTCCTCGTATGTCTCCCTGAAATTGCCACAGGGATGGAATCGTAGCCTTCGCATATCTGCCTCCTAACCTCCAATATCGGTCTGATACTTCAACGCGCCTGCCTGCTATGTCGCAATCATGCCTAAACCATCGAGCCCACGCGAAGAAAAATGCCTATGCCAGTGGCGCTCACAGACCTGACGCGCCTGTATCCCACAACCATCTGATAACCCGATTCGTGCGGAGCACCCACACGGTTTCAGGCCATCCTCTCGCATTATACCCGCTCTATCTCGGCAAGCCCAAAAAGGCCATAGGGTTTTATTAGTAGGATGACCATGAGGACGATGTATGGCACTACCTCTTGGAGCGAGGTGGCTATGTACCCTGTCGTGAGAGTCTCGCAAATACCGATGATAATACCGCCAATAATGGCCCCTCCGATGCTCTCCAAGCCGCCCAGGATCACCACGGGAAAGACCTTCAAGCCGATAGTGCTCAGTTCATACACATTGATCCCGTTCATCACCCCCAAGATGATGCCGCTCATTGCGCAGACGAGAGCGGCTATGGCCCAGGAGAATGCAAATACCCTCCTCACGTGCACCCCTAAGGAAAGAGCAGCGAGTTGGTTGTCCGCAACAGATCGCATGTAGATGCCAAGCGATGAGTATTTGAAGAAAAGCCCGAACAGAACAAGGAATATGATTGCCATGAGCAACGCCGCGGTGTATGGCGGCGCCACGTACACGTGACCGATTTGAATTGCGAAGGCCTGAGGAAGAAATTTCTCGTAGCTGTACAGGTTGCCGCCAAAAATGAACAGCATCAACCCCTTAAACATACTCGCCAGACCGACGGTAAGCATGATCACCTGTATCAGGGCCTCGCCGATCAGGGGACGCAGAAAAAGCCGCTCTATAATGAACCCTAGCGCGAAGCTCCCGATGAGCGTCATGAAGAATGCCGCAAGAATCGGCAGCCGGGCCCAAGAGGAGAGGACCAAGAACAGGAATGCGCCGAAAGCCATGAGTTCGCCGTGGGCGAAATTCAAAACACTGCTGGATTTGAAAATCATGACAAAACCCAACGCCGCCAGCGCGTACAGCAGGCCGATGCAAAAGCCTTGGATCAGTAAAAATAGGAACATTACACCCCCTATTCCTCCACAACTAAGACTTTGACCGTGGTCTCAATCGTACCGATTTGCCCGTCCCTGTAGCGGACCTCTCCCGAGGTCTTTACCAGATCTTGATCAGAGTACATGGCCCTGATGATGGGGCTGTACCGCTCCCACACCACGTGCCGGCGCACCTTGCCAGTGCGGGTAAGCTCACCATCGTCTGCGTCCAGCAGCTTATACAGCAATACGAATTTCTTTATCTTCATGGGCCCGGGCAATTGGGCGTTCACCTGGCGCACTTCTCCCAAAATGAGTTCATGGACAGCGGATTGCTGGGACAAGTCGAGATAGGTGGTGTAAGGGATCATGCGTTCCTCCGCCCAGCTCCCCACATTCCCCATGTCGATATTGATCAGGGCGGTTATATAGGCCTCGCCTTCTCCGAATATCACCGCCTCCTTCACGTAGGGACTGAATTTCAATCGAGTCTCGATAAAATCTGGCGAGAAAGGCTCTCCTCCCTTTGTTCGCATGATATCCTGTTTTCGTCCGATGATGACCAGGTGGTTGTCCTCGTCAATGTAACCGGCGTCGCCGGTGCGAAGCCACCCGTCTAAGAAGGCAGCTTCCGTCGCTTTGGGATTCTTGTAATATCCCCGGAATACCGTAGGACTAGACAAGAGAATTTCCTGATCTTCAGCGATTCTCACCTGAACCCGTGGGAGGGATTTGCCTACGGTCCCCAGCTTGACCTCGTCGTCAGGCTGGATCTGGAAAATGCCGCAGCTTTCCGTCAGGCCGTAGCACTGCTTCAGGTTCAGTCCCCGGGATCTGAAAAAGCTGATCACATCTGGACTGATGGGATGGCCGCCTGTCAACGCCTGCTTGAACTGAGAGCACCCGACCCGGTCCAACAATGGTCTATTCACCGTCAAGGACGCAAAAAGGTCCAGCGCCTTCAGATATAGCGGGATGGGAAGACGCCCTGATTTTCTGGCAATAACGGCTCGTCCTATCTTCTCCGAGAGGGCAAATAGCTTCCGCTTCACAAACCCTGCGTCGTTGATTTTGACGCGAATCTTCGAAGCGAGGTCCTCCCAAAATCGCGAAGCGGTAATGAGGATAGTTGGGCCTATCTCGCGGAAATCAGAGGCCATGGTATCCTCAGCCTCGGGAAAGTTGATGGTCATGGCTGCGCACAGCGTTATGCCCACCCCAAAAAACTGGTCCACAATCCACGCAGGCGGCGTAATGGAAATCCAGTTGTCGCCCTCGGATATGGGCGTAGCTTCCATCCATATCTCCGCCATCTCAGTGAAATTGCGGTGGCTCAGCATGGCGAGCTTGGGCAACCCTGTAGTGCCGGACGTGAGGGTCATGATAGCGATATCGTCAGGTCGCCCCTTCCAAAGTTCCTCTTGGAACTTTGCATCCCCGTCCGAGGCTCGATTCGAGAACGCCTCGAGCAACTCACGAAAGCTTATCAGCCAAGGATCATCCACGTACGTGCGCATTCCCGTCGGGTCTATGTAAATCACTTTACGGATGAACGAGAGTTGCTCTCGGTGTTCCAGCAGCTTGTCCACCTGCTCCTGGTCCTGGGCTATGACGCAGGACGCCTCTATTTGTTCGAGCACTGCGGCTATTTCGTTCGCCACCGACGTGGTGAACAGATTGACGGTGGACGCCCCCAGCGCCTGCGCCCCGAGTTCCGCGAAAAGCCATTCGGGATCGTTCCCCGTGATGATGCCGACGTGGTCTCCCCGCTTCACTCCCAGCGTCATGAGACCAAGGGCTGTCTTTCTTGTATAGTCCAGATAGTCTTGCCACGTGAGAGCCTCCCAGACGCCGAGAGTCTTCTTCCGTATGGCCTTTCTTGATGATCCAAGGCGCTCAGCCTGTTTGGCAAGAATTTGAGGCAATGTGTGTTCCGTCAATGAAAACATCAAGCTTGCTCCAGATTATTTTTCTGCCGACTGCGCGCCGAGCGAATCTTCCTGTTCTTCCGTCTCGCCTAGGTATGCCATGATGACGTCAGGATGATTAAGAATCTCTTGCGGCGGCCCTTCCGCAATCTTCTGTCCGAAATCCAGTACGATAATCCTCTGGGAGACGTTCATCACAATCGACATGTCGTGCTCCACCAGAAGCACCGTCTGTCCCCAACCGTGATTCAGCTCCAAGAGGAATCGAACCATGTCTTCCTTTTCTTCCAGCGTCATTCCCGCAAAAGGCTCGTCAAGCACCAGCAGCTTTGGCTCGAGCGCGAGCGCTCTCCCAAGCTCGACTCGCTTCCGCAAACCATAGGGCAACGACCCCACTGTCTGCTTGCGCACCGTCTGCATCTCGAGGAAATCGATCAACTCCTCTAAAAGCCTCCGATGCCGAGCCTCTTCTTGCCGCACCGAGCCGGAGAATATGGAAGCCTGCCCCAAACCGTATGAGCAAAACAGATGGCGGGCCAGCATCATGTTGGCCAGTACAGTCATTCCTGCGAAAAGTTCGATGTTTTGGAACGTGCGCCCAATGCCGAGCCGGGTAATGTCGTGCGGAGACCATCCTGTGATGTCAACGCCGTTAAAGATGATCGAACCTTGCTGAGGTTTGTAGTACCCCGTGATGCAGTTGAGCAGACTGGTTTTCCCCGCTCCATTAGGCCCGATGAGGCTTGTCAGCTCGCCAGTCCTCACGGTCAGATCCACGTTCGACAGCGCACTGAGTCCTCCGAAGCGGAGAAACAGGCCCTTGACCTGCAGCTCCGCTTCGCGCTCTTTGACCCTGTCAGGAGAGAAGATGCTGGGACGCCCCCGGAACGTCTTCATGTTATTTTTCCTTCAGGAGCTTGAGTTGCCCTTTTCCTGGGGTGAAAAAATTGGTAAGCGGGGTGAACGTGCCGTTGTCGTTCACTTTTATGATCCGCGCCACGAATGACCCCTCATGGTTGTCTTTTGTATAGGTTACAGGCGGTACAACTCCGCCGAAATCCTCATCCTTGAACGTCTCCAGCGCCTGATTGATGGTTTCGGACGTGATCTTCCCAAACTTCTCATGGGCGCGTTCGGCCCCTCGCACCATGATCATGCCTATGGCCACGCCTTCCCAGTATGACAGATCGTACCGATCGACGCTCTTGTACCTCTTGATCAACTCCTCCATGAGTTTCACCCCCGGGGTGCCATCGCCTGGGAGGCATCCGACGAACTGCATGTCAAGCCTATTCCCGATCAGACCTTTTGCAGAGGCAAAGAAGTCCGGATCAGTCGCCGTCCATGTCCCGATAAATAGAGGTTTGTATCCCGTCTGATCAGACGCCTTTAGAGCCGAAATCATGTTCGCGGGGAGTATCTGCGTGAACACGTATTCTGCCCCCCCTTGTTTGAGTTTCAGCAGTTCTGTACTCAAATCTAGGGTCTTCGGAGGAAACTCCTCGATCCCAACTATCTGGATTCCTTGTTTCTCTGCGTATTGTTTCGAAGGGTCATGTATGGACTTGCCGTATGCATTGTCAAGGGTGAGCAACCCCACCTTCGGCTTGTCTTTCCCCTTATAAATGGCTTTGATGTAATCCATCACCGCATAGGAATCCAACACATACGATCCGAAAGGCAAATACATGTAGTCGATGGGTGGTTTCAGAATTTCTTGACCCGTGGAAAAGTTGATGGTCGGCACCTTGTACTGCTTTATGATGGGCTTGACCTGGATACCAAGGCCAGTGTCCCATGTCGCGATCATGACCATGCCATCCTCGCAGAATTTTTTCACATGCTTGATTCCTTCTGCCACTTTGTACGCATGATCTGCTATGGTCAGATCGATCTTCGATCCCGCAACCCCGCCTTTTACTTCATTCACATACTTCATGTAGTCCTGAAGTCCTTTGGCGTGGAATTTGCCCCAACTTGACGCAGGACCCGTAAGATTGATGACCGCTCCCATTTTAATAGGTTCAGACGCCGCGAATGACGGCGCACAGACCAGGACAGCGATTAGACATGCGAAAAATCCGATCCAAAACCTCATGACCACTCCTCCTTTTCGAACTCACCGTGACGGTAAACGCTTCGCTATTGACTTCCTCTACACGACGGCTCAGGCTGCTGATAAACCACCTCCTCATGAGATAAATTGCATCTAACCCGGCGCGAAATCCACTTCGCTTCTCGCCGCGAAGTGCGGCGAAGGCGGCGCCTCCTGCCCTCGCCCGGTATGAGCTGCCCTCTTGTCCAGCGTTTTCACCTTCTCCGCAACGTATCTTATGGCGTCCCGGGGGCAAAGATGGCAACCACAAGATGACTCGTCACATGGCTGGAGAACCTCCGGCGCCGCACTTACTCCGTCACCCTTTTCTTATGACGTTATTTCCTAATAAAGCTTGTAGCGTCGTTACGAAGAAAACGTTGTCGTCGGCCGATTTCCGCGTCAAGGCGATCGCCAATCTCTTGCGGTTATCCACAAACGGGCAATGCGGGCCAATGCTGTAGCGAAATCCAGCATAGACGTCTTCACAACTTTGTATGGTCACGTATGAGGGTAGGTCCACGCTCTCCTACTTTAGCCGACTTCTGTTTTCCTCTTTCAGTCTTTTGCGTAGAGCCTTCTTGTCTTCGGTTGATAGTTCATTTTCTTAGGACACAGCGCGCTTGTCAAGAAAAAACAGTATGGCGCACCCCACAATGTCCTCGATGCGAGCCTCTCCGTGCTCTGGCGCTCGTATGGGATGCCTCTCAATCCCTCGGGCGCTTCAATATCTCCACTTGAGGGTCTTATGTAGAATCCTCGTCAGTGAATTTGGAGGACTCTTCCATATCGAGGACATCTCGGGCTTCATTTCTCGGCAATTCTTCTACCTGTCTGAGCTTTCGGCTGATCGCGTCGGTCTGCGTTTTTGCCTTCTCCACGGTTCGAGACGCCTCATTCAGCTTCTTGAGCACACGCTCGAGGACTTCTTGATATTTCGCCCACTCGGTCTTGACAGCCGCCAGCAGTCTCCATACCTCGGTCGAGCGCTTCTGGACCGCGAGGCTGCGAAAGCCCATCTGAATGCTGTTGAGTATTGCCCACAAGGTCGTGGGCCCCGCGATAACCACCCTGTATTCCCTTTGGATCGAATCGGCGAGTCCGCTCCTTCGCATCGCCTCGGCAAACAGCCCTTCTGTCGGTAAAAAGAGGATGGCAAAATCCGTCGTCACAGGAGGATTCAGATACTTGTTGGCTATGTCCGCCGCGCACTGCCTCACGCGAGTTTCGAGCTGTTTGGAAGCGGCCTCGGCCATCTGCGCATCAGCCTTGTCGTAGGCGTCAAGCAGCCGCAGATAGTCTTCCATGGGAAACTTTGCGTCAATCGGCAGCCACACGACCTCATCATTGTCTTTCGCACCGGGGAGCTTTACCGCGAATTCCACCCGTTCGCCAGCGCCTTTGGTCGAGACATTCGCGGCGTACTGGTCGGCAAGCAACACGTCTTGCAGCAAGGCCCCTAGTTGAACCTCGCCCCATGTCCCTCTGGTCTTCACGTTGGTCAGAGCCCTTTTTAAGTCCCCCACGCCGACGGCGAGGCTCTGCATCTCGCCCAATCCCCGATATACCTGCTCCAAGCGCTCGCTGACGAGTTTGAAAGACTCGCCAAGCCTTCTTTCCAGCGCGCCATGGAGCTGTTCATCTACCGTCGCCCGAATACGCTCCAAGTACCTGTTGTTGTCGTTTTGCATCGAGGTGAGCTTCTCCGAGACAGTTTCCCTCAACCTTTCCAAGTGCTGCCCGGTGGCGTGCTCGATATCCCTCAGTTGTTGGAAAAGCGTGTCAGCCACGTTTTTGAGGGCGTTGGCGAGCTCCTCTCTGTTTTGGGCGACTTCTTGACGCACCGACCTATCGATTCTGTCGTGAGAGCTTTGAATGGACTCCAAAAGCGAGGCAAGGGTTTGGACGTCTAAGGGCCTTTTGCGGAGCAACGCGGCTATCTGCAACACGAGAATGAGGATGAGCAGCAGCGTTATTGCGGCGAGAAGAAATTCAGGCATGTACGCATATCCTTGGTCAAGATTGATGACTCAGCGCGAATCTTGGGGGCAGCGAGGCGCCATTGCTCCGAGGCGGCGCGCTTTTGCCAGATTAGGACAATTTCCCCGAAACCTTCGACAGCGCGGCGCTCCGCTCTCTGAATACATCCTTATACTGTTGCGCCGCTGTCTCGAGATCGTATGCAATTCTGTTTCTCAAATCGCTGGGTTGAAGCACTTGCGCCGCGGGGCCGAACCCCAAGATCCACGAGATGATCTCGTAGTTGATGGGGACTTGGAGGGTGATCTCGACTCCGCCATCGAGCAGTTCCTGAATTTGCTGCGATGGGTGCCACATCCGCTCGCGCACTATGTGGGCGGCCGAAGGCGAGATGCGGATCACGATCCTGCGGGGTTGACCTGTCATGAGCTGAAACGCGTTCTTGAGATAGTCTGTGAGGTCGAAATCGCCTCGCATTTCGAATGATTCATCGAGCAGCGTGCACTGCTGTATGCGTTCCAGGGCGAAGGTGCGGATCTCACGCCTCACATGGCAATATCCGATCAGATAAAATCCTCCCTTTGCCATGTGCACATGATACGGGTCCACTTTTCGTTCGGTGACCTTGGCCGTGGACGCGGCGCGGTAGATGATTTCGATGCGTTGCCGCTTCGTGGTCGCTTCGCTCACCGTCTTGATGGTCTCCTTGAGTCCCGCGAACGTCCGGGCAGGTCCAAAATCCACCGAGACTTTGCCCGAGATCGCTTCGAGGTAGGCGAGGGTCTCGGGCGTCAGGGAGGCCTTCACCTTCTTGAACACGCTCGCGATGCTTTCGTGGTAAAAGGTCCCATCCAACGCGCTCAACATGTCGCAGCTTATGTGTAAGGCCATAAGCTCAGTGGGCGTAAGCGGCAGAGGAAACTGCTTCTTGAAGGTGTCCACCAGCTTGTAGTTGGACCCAGAGCCGTCCCGCTCCGAGTACAGCGGGAATCCCGCCTCCTGCAGCGCCTCGAGATCGCGGTACACCGTGCGAACAGGCGCCTCAAGCTCACGGGCAAGATCTGCAGCGCTTATGCCCTGCGTCCGAGATTCAATGAGTCGGAGCAATCGCCACTGGCGCGCCATCTGAGAACCGCGCATGGTCGTATTCATCCTCGGGCGAGCAGAATATTGAAAGCAATAATATTATAGCATAGTTGTCTATGATTATTCAATGGGCAAGCCGCGGCGCGCGTCGCGCCTGCAGTTTTGGACGAGCGCGCTTGTGTCTTTTTTGAAAAGCCGTCGCCAGGGGATGCTATGCTTGTGCCATGAGCGCATAATTGATTCATATTACTATTGGTTTCTTTCCATGGGGGCGCCGAACACCTGGGACGCGATGGGGTCCATGACAAAAAAAATTGCAGCGGCCGTAAAAAAGTCGGGTCGTTTTTGTCCTCATTTGACAAAACGCTCCCATACTATGGCCGGGTAAACGCAACCCGTCCAAACGGGCGTTCAAGTGTTTTCACCTTGAAAGGAGGTTGCCGTGAAAACAATCTCAGCAATCTACATGTTGGGTTTGTTGGCGCCTATGGCGTTCGCCCAAAACAAAATCATCAGAGATCAATACAACAATGACGTGGAGATCTGGCGTCAGAGCGGCAACAGAACCGATGTGTACGACGCTCAGACGAATGAGCTCCTGCGCACCCGGTACAGAGACCGAGACCGAACGTTATCCGCACGCCGGATAACGAGGTGGAGAGCATTGAATACGACAAATAGGGGCGCGGCCAGCCGGGCTTCAGCGTTTGGCCGAGCCTCGCGCGGCCACTCATGGCAAACCCGGGGCTGAACCGCCGCGAGAGAGGTCGGCGGCGGCCTTACGCCATTTCTCGAAACTTCTGTCGGGATGAGGCGCGCCGCGGCGTGAACATGTGACGTTCAAAGTCTGCGTCATGCTGAAGACAGAATCAATGAGTAATGTCACGGCGCCTAATATGTCATGCCGGACTTGATCCAGCAACCAGGAAACTCGCCATGGATTCCCACTTACGTGGGAATGACATGGAGTGGGACAACAGCCTAATTCGCGATCATTTTCGAGAATGGCTCAAAGAGAAGAGATGGAGGCGCTTCATGAACTGGGAAGATTGGGGCTTTGCCTTCTTCATGGCAGACAGTGAGCGACGACGCGCCAAAGAAGAGGCGGAAGCCGAAAGGGAGCAACTGGAGGCGGAATATGATCAGTGGTGCATCGATCATGGAATCCCGCCGCCTCCTAAAAGGGAACGCGAACCTGAGCCTTCCGGATGCGGCTGTTTCACGCTGGTCATTATCGTGGGGCTCATCGCCTGGGGCATTGTCATTTTGTATTTGACGACGCCATGACGAATTCGGGAGTCATATTTTCCCCGGCTTAGGGGGCGAAAAAACCTTGAATAAAGGATCGATGCGGTGTTAACATGGTCGCATATTCTACGGCATCTCTTGATACAAAGCGCAGGTTGCACGACCGTTGCGCCGGAAGGGGGTATTGATGCGCTGCGGAAGATATCGATTCATCTGCACATTCGATGAAGACGCCAAACTCCCTCCTTTCAAGGGATCAACGCTCCGGGGAGCATTCGGTTGGGCTCTCAAAAGGGTTACATGCGCCCTGAAGACCCAGCAGTGTTCCAATTGTATCCTCCGAGAGACCTGTGTGTACTGCAAAATTTTCGAGTCTCTCCCCTCGAACAATCTGCAAAACCGAATGTCGCCCCCTCATCCTTTTGTCATGGAGCCGCCTGACGGCGACGCCGAATTCTTTCCAGCAGGCGCTGACCTCTCATTCAATATATTCCTCTTTGGTTTTGCGAATGAGCTTTTGCCGTACTTCGTCTATGCCTTCCAAGAGATGGGCAAGCGGGGACTCGGGCGGAGGTTGTCAAAGACCTCGGGCGCGTTTCACCTCGTGAAAGTCTGCCTGGAGGACCAGGTAATCTACGACCCCGACGACGGCGTGTTTCGCGCCCCGTCTGTCCCTGAACTCGCGGCGCCGCAACCAAGCCGCCGAACAGCGGACGCCACGTCATCCCTCACGGTACGGGTAGAGACCCCATTGAGGCTCAAATTCGGGAATCGATTTGTCGCTGAACTCCCGTTCCATGTCCTGGTACGGGGCATGCTCCGACGCATTTCGGTCTTGAACAATCACTTCGGTTCAGGCGAGCCCGCGCTGGACTACCGAGGGCTCGTGGCGCGCGCCGAGCAGGTCGAGACCGAATCCTCAGCGCTGCGATGGTTCGATTGGAGGCGATATTCGAATCGTCAGGAGCAAAGCATGCTCATGGGCGGCGTGATCGGGAGCGTGACATATAGAGGAGCGCTGGATGAGTTTCTGCCGCTCTTGAAATACTGTGAAATCGTGCATGTGGGCAAGGCAACCGCATTTGGTTTGGGGAAGATTAGGGTGGTGGGCGATGCAGGGCGCAGACCGCGTTAAGGGAGGGTTGAGTGAGATGAGCGCCAAATTTTCCCGAGGTGAGCACTGAATCGGGCAGAAGTTGAGCTGCAGAGATACTGTCTAGCCCTGCCAAGCGAGCCGTGCACGACGAGTTTTGGTTGGGATGCTCGAATTCCAGCGGTTGGGATGAAGGGAGGAGAAAGAGAATATGAATGACCTGACGAGTTTGATTGTGGCCTTGAGCGGCTTTTTTCATGACGTGGGAAAGATTGTCGATCCCGGGGCGTTGAAGCTGCCTAAAGACTACGAAGAGAAAAACGCCGATCTATATCAACCCTCATACAAGGGGCATTACAGTCATGCGCATGCCCTGCTGACCGCGGCTTTTATCGAATCGAAAAAAAATTTGTTTCCGCCGGATGTATTCCAGTGGTCAACTGACCACGGGGATTCATTCATCAATTTGTGCGCGATGCATCACAAGCCGGAGACTCCTCTCCAGTGGATCATAACAGCAGCCGATCGCCTGAGCAGCGGCCTAGATCGCCACAGCGCCGAGGAGGAAGGCGGCAGCTCCATCGACCCGAGGAAATACCGACAGACGCGATTGAGACCTATTTTCGAGGAACTTTCGCTGGAAGAAGCCACTGGGGCAAGGCCGCACGTACAACGGCGGTACGCCTATCCTTTGGCGCGGCTGAGCGCGTCGTCTATTTTCCCCGTTCCCTCTCACCCGGACGCGAACAACTCTGAAAACATCTCGAGAGAGCTTTACTCGAAGCTTTTTAACGATTTTATCAATGAGTTTGGTTCGCTGTTGCACCGGCAGGAGAGTCTGGCGTTGTGGTTCGAGCACGTTGATTCATGCGCGATGCGGTACTGGTCAGCCATGCCGGCGGCGCGGGCCGGAGACGTGGTGCCGGATGTCTCTCTCTACGATCACGCGCGCACCACCGCGGCCTTGGCGTCTGCTCTATATCTGTATCATCGCGATACGGACAGCCTTGCCGAAGAAGCAATTCGGAGTTACGAGGCCGAGAAATTTCTGCTCGTCTCCGGAGACTTTTACGGAATCCAGGACTTCATCTTTCGGACATTTGGTCAGACCAAGTCGCTTCGCGCGAAGCTGCTCCGCGGCCGGTCCTTGGCCGTTTCCATGTTATGCGAGCTTGCGGCAGACCTCGTATGTCGAAAAATCGGCCTGCCGTTTTCGTCGGTTCTCCTCAATGCCGCTGGAAAATTTACTATCGTCGCTCCACATACCGCAGCAGCCGTGCAAGCCATCAGTGAAGCCGAAAAAGAAATCAATGAATGGCTTGTACGCGTCTCATACGGGGAGAACAGCCTAGGGATCAGCGTTCAGAGCTGCGGGCCGGGAGACTTTACCACGCAACGCTTTCGAGACCTGTGGGAAGCCTCCAAAGAGAAAATGGAGTTGAAGAAGACAGATCGGCTAGACCTCAACGCGTATGGCGGCGAGGTGTCCACCTACTTGGCGTCTTTCAACAATGAGCTGGGAAAGCCTTTGTGCCCTCTTTGCGGAAAGAGACCGTCGGAGAGCGCGGTGGAGCATAGTTCATTGATCGGAGATGTCGGGTCGGCATGCAGGCTGTGCAGAGATCACGTCTTCCTGGGGACGAAGCTTGTCACTAAGGAACGTCTGGCAGTCCTCAGCGCAGACGCGGACGTTAAGGATCACGAAAATCGTCTACTCGAACCGTTATTTGGTCGCTATCAATTGACTTTTTCGAGTGGGTCCCTCAATGAGCTGGCCAGAAAAGGGCGTCTCATTCGGTATTGGGACCTTTCGCCGGCAGAAGACGGCGAGCTCCGCTCCAATATCACCATGCGACTGATCAATGGATATGCGCCCGTTTACTCCGAGGATGACTTGTATGACGATAGAATTCTCGAAACTGGCAGAAGCGACGAGACAAAACTAGACCTTATCGACGCGATACATGTGGGAGCGCCCAAGACCCTTGAGCACATAGCTTGTAAGGCGCTCAACGTACCAACAAATGGGAGCGGCAGATCGAAAGGCCTTGCCGCGCTTGGGATCTTAAAGGCGGATGTGGACAAGTTGGGGGCGCTCTTGGCGTATGGATTGCCGAAAGAGAGCTTTACAGTCTCCCGACTCGCAACCCTCAGCCGGCAGCTCGACTTCTTCTTTAGTCTTCACCTCCCTCACCTTTTAAGGACAACGCCCCCGTATTCCGATGTGTACACCGTGTTTGCCGGCGGCGACGATCTGTTTCTCATAGGGCCGTGGAACCGCATTTTCAGCCTCGTGAAACGATTGAGGGACGATTTTGCGGATTATGTTTGCCATAACCAGGCGCTCCATTTCTCTGCCGGCATAGCAGTGAAGAAACCTCACACGCCTTTGCAAGACATGGCCATAGAAGCGGAAGCTACTCTTGAGCGGAGTAAAGACGTTGGCGGCAATGGAATTACCGTGTTCGGCCAGAGCGTCACCCACGACGTGTATGAGCAATTGCTGGGAGTCAAGGAAAAGTTGCTTCAGTGGCTGGAAGACGGGTGGGTGAACAACGCAATGCTGTATCGACTCAATTCGTTCGCGGATATGGCCGGACTCGAGCAAAAACTCACCAAGTCGGGCAGACCATTCCCCATCGGAATCATGGAGTGCACGAAGTGGAGAGCTTATCTTGCGTATGCCGCGGAGAGGAATCTCGCAAAAAATCTCGCGGGCGATGATCGCCGCGCCGCAGTTCAAGAGCTGTCTCAGACAATTGCTGGGTGGCTTTCGACGTTTGGCGGCGGCGTGAAAATACCCCTTTGGGAAGTCTTGTACAACAGGAGGTAAGGATAGAGCCATGGCGCAAAAAGGAATCCAACGCGGTGGAATGAAGTCAGGAGGGGCCGCCCAGGGTCAATCCTCAGGCCCAAGAGCGAAAATTAAGTTTTGGGAGGACAAAGGAGCCAAAAAAATAGACCCCCTGCTGTTTTCGCAGAAAGCCGAGGAAATGGCGAAAGACCTCGCAAAAGAGAACCAACGGCAAAACAAGCTGAATAAACGAACGCAACTCCGCAAATTCTATGATGAAGTGTTGCGTCTCGATGACTTGGCGCAGGGCAAAGGGATGGTGTGGGATGCGGTCATCCCGCAGATCCACATGCTGGTGGCCAAAACAGCCTATGCCAACGGCCGTGAGTTGGTCTCCGATGCATTCCTGCAGTTTATGAAAGACTCTGTCGCCCAGGTGGAATCGCCAGAGGATTTGCGCGTGTTTGCGAATTTCTTCGAGGCGTTCATGGGATTTTATCGACTTTATGGACCGAGAAATTGAAAGGGGACAGTCGCATGAAACTCACGAACATACTGGAAATCAAAGGCAAGATAGTTTTGAAGAGCGGTTTACATATTGGAGGCGGCGACCTCGAAATGCGCATTGGCGGCGTGGACAATCAAGTAGTGAAGCATCCTCATACCCAAGAGCCGTATATTCCCGGGTCGTCTATAAAGGGCAAAGTGAGGTCTCTATTGGAGATGAAAAGTGGGCTCATGGCTCGGAGCGGCGGTAAACCTTTAGCCTTGAAACACTTGGCAGGGGTCAACGGGAAGCAGCTCGAGGAGGGCCGAAAGATTCTTCGGCTGTTTGGTACGAGCGGCTCGGACGGAGACGAGGCTGCAGAGTTAGGCCCGACGAGAGTGTCCTTCGCAGACTGCCCGCTTTCAGACTCCTGGAGAGAAGAGGCGGCGCAGAGGCGCCTCGCCCTCACCGAAGTCAAAGCAGAGAATTCCATAGACAGGATCAAAGGGGTCGCGGAAAATCCTCGCTTCACCGAGCGGGTTCCTGCTGATACTGTTTTTGATTTCTCGGTCACATTGAAACAACTCGACGGAGAAGACGACCTGCTGGACTATCTCCTCGAGGGCCTCAAACTCCTCGAATTGGACGCATTGGGTGGAAGCGGCAGTCGCGGTTACGGACGGGTGCGCTTTGAGTTTGAAGACGAGCATATTCGGTCAAAATTCGCCTCGATAACGCCTCTTCAAAAGGAGGGATAGGCCTTGGAGCTGCATGAAATTGTCATTTGTCCCGAAGGCCCTTTTGGAACGCCGATTCGAGGAGATACGCTCTTCGGACATTTTTGCTGGCAGGTTCAATATGAGCCAGGTCTGGTGGAGGGCGGCTTGCCATCAAATATTGCCAGATACGGGGAGCAGCCCTTCATCGTCTTTTCTTCCGCGTTTCCCCGCTTCGAATCTGCGTCTGGCCAGGTAAGTTATGCCTTGAAGAGACCGAATGCGCCTCTTTCTTGGCTGTTTTCATCTGAAGGCGAAAGCGGCCTCGCTCAGGCGCTGCGTCGCAAGTCGAACAAGCGCCGAACGTGGATGCTTGTGAGCGATGAGCTTCGCCCCGAGCTCGACAAAGCGCGTTTCTTGTCGGACGAAGAGCTTCTCAGCGAAGTCTCGAATTTTGGCGCCTTAGATCCATATATGCTGGATGCGCGTCAACTCTTGTTCCGCTGCAGCCGCGTCCACAATACCATTCACAGGATCACCAATACGACTGGCCCTGGCGAATTTTCACCGTACAATACAGAGATCTCGTTTTATGTTTCGGGCGTACACCTGGCCATATTCGCCCTATTTGACGAGACGGTTACGAATATCGAGGCCGTCAAGGAAGGGTTGCAAAGAATAGGTCAGCTCGGCTTCGGTATGGACGCTTCGATCGGCATGGGACGTTTTTCGGTTCAAGCGACCCGTCTTATGACTCTTCCGGGCGCCGGGGAGGGGGCCGGTATGTATTGTCTGTCCCCGAGCGTCCCTGTTCCCGGGTCGTACAAACGAGCCTATTTTACGCCCTTTGTTCGGTTTGGCAAACACGGCGATACCCTTGCGCGCTCAACTAATCCGTTCAAAAATCCAGTCATCATGGCAGATGAGGGGGCGGTCTTCGTCCCCAAAGATCCCGCAGCATTCTCTCGACCGTACTGGGGCCGCGCAGTGACGAATGTCTCTCTCACGATGCCGGAAACGGTTGTTCAGGGTTACAGCATTTGGCTTCCAATGCGGCTCGGTGGGAGGGGTGAAGCATGACCACATGTATTCATTGTCATATCAAGATCTTGTCGCCTGTTCATTTGGGTTGCGATGAAGTGTACGATCCGCTGAGTTTCTCTGTGGATACCGCGAACAACAGGCTGGTGGTCTTTGACACTGCCCAGTTCTTGTCCCAACTGGACACAGACAAGCTGGCCAATTTCTCGGCAATTTGCTGGAAAGGAACGCTATCTTCCATACTTGAAATCTACAATTTTTTCGCCAGAGAAAAACCCAAAGGGCGAGACCTGGCCGTCACTAGCGGCTTCGTACGACATTATCAGAAGACTCTGAAATTGCCGCAGCATGATCACCGTAAGCTCCAGCAGGAATTGAATCGATTCACCATTTACCGAACAGCGTTTCTGCCCGCCACAGACAGGGCTTATATTCCTGGTTCGGCCGTGAAGGGCTCATTGAGAACTGCGTATCTCAACTTGCTGGCGCGGACCATGAAACCGGAGCATCTTCCGAAAGGCAACGCCAAAGAGCTGGAAAAGAGCTTGCTCGGTGGTTCTTTCCAAAGCGATCCGCTCCGGCTCGTAAAAGTATCAGATTTTATGCCCGTTGGCGCGCCAAAGACGAAGATTCTGTACGCGGTGAACGAGAAGAAGAGAATTTCGGAGTTCCAAGCGAGAGGCCCTCATCAGATACTCGAGGTCATTGAACCGGGGGCGGTGTTTCAAGGAACCATCACCATTGACACGCCTCCACCCACATCGGAGATCAAGAAATCTGTGAGGTTTGATACGCTTTGGAAAAGCCTACAAGATTTCTTCGGCAGCGAGCTGGACAGGGAAAAGCAGGAATACGCGAGAATAAATAGGAAACACCCCTTAGAGTCAGTTACGCCCGATGCAAGACTTCTCAGGCTCGGCAGGCATTCCGGAGCAGAGTGCGTGACAATAGCCGCGGTGAGATCCATTCTCATCCGAGGGACGAAGGGTGAAACGAGGAGGGAAAAGGGAGCTACGACGTTGTGGATGGCCGCCGACGCCCAGACGGCAAAGCAAAGCAACAGTCTCATGCCATTTGGGTGGGCGTCTCTGCACGTCACAGACGAAGAGACTCGAAGGGCATTTGACGAACAAGAATCATCTTGGCGAGAAACGCTGGCGATAAGCGAACCCGTCATCGAAGAAAAGAGCGAGCCGATACCAGTAGCGCCGCAGCGTACTGAACCTAAAGAGGAGGAATGGGAACAGGCGCACGTCGAATGGAATCCCGGCAAGGGCGAAATCACGGCCCGACATGGTCAGAAGACCGCAGTCGCAAAGGATATCAACCTCGTGGAAGAACGGCTGCGCGAAAGGTTGAAAAAGAAGAAACGCCTTACCACCCTGGTAAGAGTTTCCCACGAGGGAGGAACCTACTACAGAATACTATCGGTCGAGCTTCGGTAGAACAGCGCACACGAGCTCGAACCTTGATCGGCGTTCCACGGGCCTCGCCCTCGGGGACATTCCAACGCCCCGCACACGCGGGGCATAATTCGATAGCCCAGGGCAACAGCCTGGGACATGGCGAGGCCACATCCCCGGCGATGCGTTGTCGTCGCCATGGCGTCACGGTCTCTCGTTCCACGGGCTTCACCCGTGGCTAAAAACATAACGCCCCGCGCGTTGGCGGGGCTTTAGGCCCTCGTTCGATAGATCGGTGGCAGGCGGAAGCCCCGCACACGCGGGGCGTAGGATGATAGCCTAGGGTGGAGCCCTGGGATATGGGAACGGACATGACCGGCCGGGGTCCCGTACGGCTCCACGGGCGTTGCCCGCGGCTGCATTACCCTGCCCCGCTGGAGCCGGGCGATGGGAAACGAGCCCGACCGCGCGTTTTCGTCGAATTCAGACGCCTCGCCCACGCGGGGCATGATACAATAGGCTAGGGCAACGACCCAGGACATGCTCGACCCAGCCGAACACGCGCGCTCGTTTGTGGGAACGAAGACCCTCGAGGAATATCTCGATGACCAGATGTTGCAGGCGGCTGTAGAGCGAAAAATCTTAATAAATGGCGAGGCTGCGGGAAAGATCTCACATGAGTTCAGGTTCGCGCATGATGACATTCCGTGGAGGCGTATCATGGGATTACGCAACGTGCTGATTCATGATTATGGAGACGTGGATCACGCAACCGTGTGGAAGGTCGTGACAGAGCACATTCCTGCGTTCATCGCGAATCTTCAGGCAATGCTGCCTGGAACAGAGTTGTAGCGCCCTGCGCGGTTCACTCCGATGCCACAAACACGATTCCACAGTTCCTGCTCTTTATTCCTGCTCTTCAATCACCAGTTCACGCCTGAACAAGACGCTGACGCTCGGGCGTCCTTGGGCGTGAACCGTGTGGTGAAGTTGCCCGAGGACCTCCAGGCTATTTGGGCCGCCATCCCGCCGGACGCGGCCGACATAGCCCCTTACCTGGCGCCCATCAAGGCATGGCTGGCCCACCAGGCTCAACCGGATGATTACGCGCTGATTCAAGGGGATTTTGGCGCGACATATCTCATGGTGCGGTTTGCCTTCGAGCATGGTTTGAGGCCGGTTTATGCCACGTCGCAGCGCCAGGCCGAGGAAATCCATCAACCGGACGGCTCCATCACGCTCGTCCATCATTTTCGGCATCGCCGTTTTCGACTGTATGGGAGGTAGCAATGGCAAGGGTATTTATCTCTGTTCTTGGGACCGGCGATTACGTCCCTTGTAGCTATCGTTTTAACGATGGCACGGTAGTAAGCAGTGTTCGCTTTGTTCAGGAGGCCACAGTTTCGTATTCATGCATGGAATGGTCAGATCAAGATCGAATCCTTATCTTCACAACAGAGGGGAGCCGGACGAAGAATTGGGAAGATTCGGGCGCCACAGATGTTGAAGGGAACCCTCTTGAGGGTCTGGCAGCTCGACTGAATGCGCTTCCTCTCAGAGTGCCCTTTTGCAACGTCATGATCCCCGACGGTAAGATTCAAGAGGAGATATGGGAGATATTTCAAGCTCTCCTGGCAAACCTCATGGAGGGCGATGAGGTGGTCTTTGACATAACCCATTCGTTTCGTTCCATTCCCATGCTGGTTCTCGTCGTCCTCAACTACGCCAAGGTCGTGAAAAAGGTGACGCTGAGGGGCATTTATTACGGCGCGCTCGAAGCCTTGGGCGTGCCCTCTGAAGTGCGAAGCATGCCCATGGCGAAGCGGATCGTACCCGTCTTCGATTTGACGGCATTTGATAAGTTGCTTGATTGGACGACCGCGATCGACCGTTTTATTGGCGGTGGAGACGCTTCCTTGGTGTCTGAACTGGCGAAGCAAGCCGTCTTGCCGATGACAAAACCTACGAAAGGAGCCGATCGTGCGGCAAAAGCGGTGAAGCGGATTGCCATGGCCATCAATGCCTTTGCCAGTAACGTGTCCGCATGTCGGGGGCGTTCCCTAAGCGGCGCTGCGGCTAAACTCAAACACAGTCTGGCCGACGGCAAATCATCATCAGATAAATTGATTCCGGCCTTATCGCCGTTGTTGGCATCCATCCAGCCAAAGCTTCAGGGATTTGTGGGCGACGAAGTGCGGGACGGAGTTGCGGCAGTACACTGGTGCTTGGAACACAACCTCATTCAACAGGGGTTTACGATCCTGCAAGAGACGCTAGTCAGTTACTTGATTCATCAAATTGGAGAGAAGCCTCACTTGGTCAGGAACCGAAAAATAGCGACTGCCAGCCTCGGTATTGTGAAGTCTAAGGCGCCGGAGGAGGATTGGCAGGATGAAGCCGCAAGAGATATTGAAAAGACGCGCAAATTCGTGGCGCTGTTAGAGTCTCGGCAAGATCTGCGGGCTTTCTTCATTGGAGGCCCCTTTGAAAAATTAAAGGAATTCAGGAATGACCTCAATCATGGAGGTTATACCGGCAATACACACGACGCCGAGGAGTTTAGCGAGGTTCTTTCTCATACGCTGACAGAGGTGGAGAAATTCCTTCATTAGTCGATGAATTTGATTCCGACATCTAACAATCATATTAGGTATTGTCCCATGCCTCATTCATTTTCACAGATTTATATTCATTTGGTGTTCGGCGCGAAGTATCGGGATGCTGGCATACCGCACGAGGTGAGAGTTGAGCTCTACCAATTCATGGCGGCTATCCTCACCAATCTAGAATGTCCTACTCAACAATTGGGTGGGACTGAAGATCATGTCCATGTCTTGTTTTCGTTGTCTCGCAGCGTTTCAGTGGCCAAGGTCGTCGAAGAATTGAAGAGCAAATCCTCATTATGGATGAGATCCAGGGGGCCTGGATTTTCCGATTTCCAATGGCAAGCCGGATACGGGGCATTTTCCGTGAGCCAATCCCATCTGCATCGGGTGATGCTCTACATCCAAAATCAGGTGGAACATCATAGGAAAATGTCTTTCTCAGATGAATGCGTCGCAATAGCAGCCAAATACGGAATTCGGTTAAAGCCCCGCTACCGCGGGGCGCCGGATAATAGCCCAGGGTGATGCCCTGGGGATATCGTGAGCCGGACGGCCGGACCGTTACGCTCCCGCACCTCACCACGGGCTGCACCCGAGGTTAAAAAAAACACCCCGCACAAGGGCGGGGCTTCAGAACCGAATGGAGACACCGATGCATTCTGAAAGCCCTGCTATCGCGGGGCGCCGGATAATAGCCCAGGGTGAAGCCCTGGGACATGACGGCGCGATGGACCCTACAACGTATGTCGTCGCCCATCACCACGGGCTTCACCCGTGGCTAAAAACATAACGCCCCGCACATTGGCGGAGCTCATGGACACATTCCGAGCCTCCGAGGCACCAATAGCCCCGCGCACGCGGGGCGCAGGACAATAGCCCAGGGTGAAGCCCTGGGATATATACGGAAGGACGCGATTGGCCTCGATCCCGTAACATGCCACGGGCTTCACCCGTGGTTAAAAACATAACGCCCCGCACATTGGCGGGGCTTATGGACATATTCCGAGCCTCCGAGCCGGCGGAAGCCCCGCGCACGCGGGGCATAATACGATAGCCCAGGGCAATGCCTGGGACGCACAACAGGATGGCTGAATCACATGACGCTCAATAACGCGACATCATACGATGCCATCGAACAGGTTAGGGCCGCCATGAGAGCTGGCCTGAGGGATGAGGCGCTCGCGCTGGTCAAAAGTCGCAATACGAGAGAGACCAGCGATCCGGATCTTCATTTGCAATGGGCGGACGTCTGCGAAGAGTTGAACCTCATCGACGACGTCATCGGCGAGCTCAACATGGCGGTTCGCGACGGCCCCAATCGCGCAGAGACCTACGAGAGACTGGCCGAAGCCTACCTCGACCATGGCCAGCCCCAGCGCGCGGCCCGAGTGTGGGCCGAATTGGTAAACAGAAAACCCGACGAGGTGCGGTACCACGAAGAGCTCGGCGCGGCCTATCGTGAAGCAGGGGAGTTCGAGAAGGCTCGGAAGGCCTACGCGCACGCTTTGGAAAAAACCGGCGACGCCCGCTTCAAAGGCTTCATGCGGGAACTCGATTTTCTTGCAGGCGCGGAGGAACCCACGCCGCAGCCTCCGGCGGCGGCAACCGAGATCGTTCCCGAACGCCATCACCTGGTGACGTTCACTACGCTTTTTTCTAGCCGAGAAGGCGTGTACGCCAGGCAATGGGTGAGCCCCACCGGCGAATCAGGGTACACGCCGGTTCAGGAGCCCTTGACCCTCCAGGTAGCCGAAAACCATATCCTCGGGAACTACACCATCGGCGTGTATCCGGTGAGGCTTGACAACACGGTCAGCTACATCGCTTTTGACCTCGACGTCGCCAAATTTGCCGTAGCCCGCGCTATCAGCAGCGAACGGACGTGGAACATCCTCATGAATCGTGTGCACAAGGTTGCGTGCTCGCTCGTTGACCTGGCCGCAGCCCAGGACGTCCCCATGTACATCGAAGACTCGGGTTTCAAAGGTCGTCACTGCTGGATCTTCTTGGACACCCCCATTCCGGCTGGCGTGGCCAAGAAATTCGGCGATCTCCTGAAAAATCAGCTCACAGGATTGCCCTCGGACATCACCATCGAGGTGTTCCCCAAACAGACGTCCGTGCGAAAGGGCGGCCTCGGAAATTTGATCAAGCTGCCCTTGGGCGTCCATAAACGAACCGGCAAACGGGCGCTTTTCGTGCAGACAGATGGCCAACCCTATGCGCATCAGCTCGCATTCCTCGATGAGGTTTCCAAGGCGCCGCGACGCCTCATTTACGCCTACATTCAGAGAATGATGTCCTCCCCTGCTGCTGTCGCTGCCCCTGCCCCGCGTGAGGCCCAACCCCATGTGGAAAGCGAAGCTGAAAGCGCCGCAGCGCCCTTCCGCGCCGGACCCCAAGAAGAGTCTCGATTCGAACCCGCCTACGATGTTGACGCAGACCCGGAATTCCAGACGCTCATGCTCAAATGCCCGGTACTGAAATCCATCGTGGATAAGGTCAATCACACCGGCGCGATCTCCAAAGAAGAAAGCCTGGTGATCATACATTCCCTCGGTCATTTGAGTCACGGCCCAGAAGCAGTCAACACGATCTTTCAGCGGTGCGCCAACGCGGATCCCGCTCTTTTCCTCAAGTCTCGACTCAAGGGCAACCCCATAAGCTGTCCAAAGATACGCGGCCGCATTCCCGCTATCACCTCGGCAGTCTCGTGCAATTGTTCCTTTGATCTCGCGGTGAACCTCTACCCTTCTCCGCTCATTCATGTGCGTGCCTTTTCAGGGTCAGAGACGCCAAGCCCCCTTGGCATCACCGTGGATTCAATACAGTTCAACAACTTGGTGCAAGACTACATTAAGCTCAAAAAACAGTTGCGGGAGACAAAGCTACTCCTCGAGCGTTACGAAGCGCGGCTGAACGGCTTTTTCGAGGACGCATCGGTGGACTCTGTACAGACGCCCATGGGCGAGTTGCGAAGAACCAAGAAGGAAGACGGAACCGCATCCTTCACGTTGGAAATCTAACCATTTAGAAACAGGCGCGCTGAGCATAGTGGCGATCCTCTACATCACAGATCAAGGCGCTTCTTTGACCAAAAGAGGAAATCAATTGGTCGTGACGAAGCAGGGCAAGACCATCCAGGAGGTCCACGCTTTCAAAGTCGAGCAAGTGGCCATCATGGGAAACATCAGCCTGACCCCCAGCGCTATTTCGTTCCTGCTGCAAGAGGGTATTGACACCGTATTTCTGTCCTACCACGGCAAATACAAAGGCAGACTCATCTCGCAGCACGGGAAGAATGTCGAATTACGCAGAAAACAGTTTCAGCGCATTGAAGACCCCGCGTTCCGCCTTCGCGCCGCGAGAGAGTTCGTACGGGGCAAACTGGTGAACTGTCGGGTCGTGCTCAGGCGGCAAAACCAGACGTTGCATGATCCGGAGGTGGTAGCGGCCTTGACCCGCATCAGACGTTTCGCGGCGCAATTAGAGACATGCGATTCACACGACGGCGTGATGGGCGTCGAAGGAGTCAGCGCTGCCGCGTATTTCGGGTGCTTCGGAAAATTCGTGCGCGCTCCGGACATTACGTTTCATGGGCGCAATCGACGCCCTCCCAGGGACCCTGTGAACGTCCTTCTGAGCCTTGGGTACACGCTTCTTGCCAACGCCATCCATACCCAAGTCAACATCGTTGGGCTGGATCCATATGTCGGATGCCTCCATTCCACCGAATACGGCAGGCCATCCCTCGTGCTCGACCTCATGGAGGAATTTCGGCCAGCGCTTGTGGACGCCCTGGTTCTTTACGTGGTCAATAGAGGCGTGATTCAGACAAAACATTTCTTTCGCCCTGAGGAAAGGGAACCGGCTGCGTTTGATTTCGCCGAAACCGAGCCCATACGAGAAGAATACCCCATCATCTTGACCCACGAAGGTATGAAACGGTTCGTCGCGTCCTTCGAAGAGCGATTGAGCGTGAGAATTCTGTATGAGCCCTTGGGAAGGCGGTTGACCTATCGGGGCGTCCTGTTAGAACAAGTGAGGCGGTTCGCGAATATGCTGACCGACGATATTCCCTACCGAGCCTTTGTGATGCGCTAGGATAAGCTATGTTTGTCGTGGTGGCATACGATATCGTCGATGACCGGAAACGGACGCAGGTGGCAAAATTAATGAAACAGTACGGGGTGCGCGTTCAGAAAAGCGTGTTCGAATGCATCTTGGATGACCGACGATACCTCCGAATGAAGGAGCAGATCGAAAAACTCATCGACTGGGAAGAAGACGGCGTGCGGTATTACACCCTATGCATGGGTTGCGTGAAGAACATCGAGACGAGTGGAGTAGGAATTGTGCTGGACGAAGAGGAGTTGATTATTGTATAAGAGACCTTGAAGGAGGAGTTTTTTGCGAGGGATCGCGTCGTTTTTTCACTTATGCACAACTACCTGAAATCATTAAGGGCAAAAAATCCATCCCTCGTTTTTATATCTCATCGAAATCATGGAGGAAAGAGTATTGTTGACCAGTTTTGTCGAGATCATAATTTTGCCGCAGGGGGGATCCCCCGAATTCCGCTTGAATTCCCCAACAAAAATGATATGTTGGGTGGGGGTTTCTCGGAGAAAGTGACCTGATTAGAAGGGATTGCGACTAATCCTCAAAATTGTTGGCGTACGTGGTATTGCGTACTTCTCGGAGAAAGTGACCTGATTAGAAGGGATTGCGACCTACGAGAGGCTCCCTCGGCGTCTATTGACGCCAAGTTCGCTCGGAGAAAGTGACCTGATTAGAAGGGATTGCGACTCAGCTGCCCGTTGCGCCAACTTAGCGCTGGCGCTTAACTCGGAGAAAGTGACCTGATTAG
>JBMFOE010000035.1:0-42305 GCA_049969795.1 Desulfomonilaceae bacterium | reverse complement strand
CGAGTCCGGCATAACCAATCAGGCGCCGTGACGCAGACTTTGAAAGTCATCATATTCACGCCGCGGCGCGCCTCATTCCGACGGAAGTTTCGAGAAGTTGTATAAGTTCCGCGACGCGCCGCCATCTCAACAGAAATTGCGGGCGCGGATAAGCGAGCCTGAGGCCGGACCTGCCCAGACTTCACTAAACTTCGAGCATCGGGGCGTTGGGCTGGCGCGTCTCACTACTTCATTTTATGGACAGAGAACTGCCCGCTTCGCAACGCGTTGATCAAATCTCGTTCGTCTTTCACCTTGTGCAGGAAGTCTGTGACGCAGGTTCCCACTGCTTTTGCGATGTGAGCGTCACTTCCTCCAACCTTGATGAGGCCGAGCGCGTCAGCGACGGTCTTGGCCAAATTGTTCTCATCGTCCGTGACCATGCCGTTGCACACTTCTATGCCGTGGACTTGGCTGAATGTGGGATTGTTCGCGGCGCTCTGCGCATCGAGCTGAAGCCTTCCAAATCCGAAGAGGAGAAAGCCCCTGAAGGGATGAGCGGCAACGCACAGACCGTCCTGGGCTTCCACAATGCTTTTGAGTTGCGCGGGCGTGAGCATCCCTTTTGGCGCTTCTTCTATGCCATAGACCAGTATATCTCCGCCAGTGGTGGTGATTTCGACCCCTCGGAACACCGCGAGGCCGTATTTTCGGCTGAGCGCGTCGGCCTCATCCCTGGGCCACACTACATGATGCTCGGTGATGCACACGCCGTCCAATCCAGCCCGAAGAGCGGCGGTCATGAGCTGATCCGGAGACATCACGCTGCATGGGGAGTAGGCCGTGGTATGAATATGGAGATCTATCTTCATGATCTTGCCTGCTTGTCAGATTACTCGGAGATATTCAGCCAATACAGGCTGTTGATTCATCCATTGTCGGACAAATGCGGCTTTGTCGAGGTCTGGTTGGGCGGCCATGGCGTTCCGCAGCTCTCGAGCAAGCTCTCCGCGCACAAGGGCTCTACAGCAGTCCACCATGAGAATAGCCATGTGCCGACAGCCTTCCCGACCGAGTTCCTTCTTGATTCTTCCTTCAATATTTTTTTCCAGCTTCCAACCTTCGGCCTTGTTGAATACCTTTTCGGCCTTCACGCATCTCTCGGTGGTGAATCGTTTCATTCGAGTCTGGATTGCGTCTATGGTCAGGGTTGGCCAGTGCACCTGCATTTCGCATTGCATGGCATACAATTCATCTTCAAGGACGCCGCTGACTACTCGCACATCCGCGCCCTGTTTTTGGACTCCGATGGACTTGGCTCTCGCGTAGGACAACATATAATCACTCCAGAATATCATTAAAATTGCTTGGCGTTACCCTCGATTCAGTGGAGGGTGTGAATCCAGGAACTTGGGCGTTGCAACGCTCCTTCACAAGGCCGTGACGCAATAGCGCACTCACAAGCCTTTCTTTTTTTGGCGGCTCATTCGTCGCGGAACGCGACGCAGCTATCCTTGAGTCTGGGATTTTCCGCCATGAGCATGGCCGCCTCCGCGCCGATAACCCTGTCGTTGAGGAAAATCTTGGGCCCATCGCTACTGGCTCGAAAAGTTTTTCCTCCGAGCTCGTTGGCTTTTCTTAGTTCCGGAACGGTGATGGCGTTGATGAGCATCTCCATAGATTCGAGAACGAGCTCAGATATGCGGTTGCTGCCTCCTTCGCCCCCGATGAGGCTTCTCACTATCTTGGTCATCCCAGGCCCCACACGCACGCCCACCAATCTTTCTATCTGCTCAACAGAAGACAGATGTTGTGCGAGGTCGTCGCGTTTTATGTCGAGGCGCGCCACGCGGATATCTAGCGCTGGTGCCCATACCTCCAGCAGGAGTTCAGCGCCGAACAGGTCGTCGTTGACAGTTGAAATGACTCGCCAGCATCCGTTTTGAATCTCTTCCACAGTGGTGAGACTATTTGCTTGGTAGTCCAGAATCAAGGTTTTTCCTCCTGAATGATACCGTGATGATCGACACGGGGATATTTATTGGGACGGGTTTGGGAACAGGGCGACGTAGGCGTAGTTTCTTCCTATTACGCAGAAATGTCAACGTGACCAAGCAGGCTTGGCGCAAGCACCCAAAAGACCGGTGCGATGCGGGCGCGGCGTGTGCCTCCAAGGAGGCGCTATCAGGATATGTTTTGAAAAATTATCTTCACCCCTATGGCCATCAACGTCAATCCCCCTAACCTTTCAGCCCATTCTCCTAGATGGACGCCGGCGGTTCTGCCCAACCACATACCCATAAGCGTCATGATAAACGCGGTTATCCCGATGACAAAGGCGGGAAACGCCACGGCGAGTCCGACGAGCCCGAAGGTCAATCCCACGGCCAAGGCGTCTATACTCGTCGCCACGGAAAGGCCAACCAAGCTCCAGCCGCGCGTCGGGTCAAAATCAGCCGCTCGTCCTTCTTCGTGGAGGGATTGCCGGATCATGTTAATGCCGAGGCCAAGTAATATCACGCCCGCAATCCAGTAGTTGAGGCCAAGCAGCCATTTCGAGAGCCATTCGCCGCCGTACCAGCCGAATGCTGTCATCATGGACTGAAAGAGGCCGAAATGCCATGTCAAGCGAAAGGTATGACGGAAGGTGAGCGACTCCAGGCCAGCGGCTACCGCTGCAGCGACGGCGAAGGCGTCTGCGCCCAGGGCGATTGATGTCGCGATGAGGGCCGGCATTTCCAAGGCGTGGACATTGGCCTTTCTCGAGGATTGAATCCGCACAAAGACTTTATCAGTCGTTCGCTCTGGGGTCAATATCGGGTCAACTCCGTAGCCACGGCAAGAGGTTACGCGTTGCAAAGAGGGCGAGTTTCGGGCATTATAAGAGCGGCTAGGCAAGCCGAATCGGAGCCGTTGCCTCATACCCACGCGCTATCCTTTTTCTGGGCATGCTCCCTACCTTCAAACTCGAGGATAGTTTCCTCGCTTGGTCTCTCATGGCAGCATGCCCTGCTCTCATTTTTTCAGTGCGGGCATGACACGGCCATATCGCAGAGGTTTCAATACATTCTCATGAGCGCTTTCTCAACGCATGACCATGCCAAGGCAGGCAGTGGAGATCGAGGCAGCAAAAGACTGTTTTTCGCCTTCTTGCTCACGGGCGGTTTTATGCTCGTGGAAATCGTCGGCGGCTGGTTGTTCAATTCACTGGCTTTACTCGCTGATGGGGGCCACATGCTCTCTGACGCCCTCGCCCTGGGGATGGCTTGGTTTGCTTCGAGATTAGGCCAGCGCTCTGCCGACGACTCCCATACCTTTGGTTTTCGGCGAGGTGAAATACTTGCGGCTTTTTTGAATGGACTGCTCTTGTGGGTCATGGTGGTCTTTATTGGGTATGAGGCCTTTGCGCGATTGGCCGACCCAAAACAGGTGGAAGGACTTGGGATGCTCATCACTGCTTCTATCGGTCTCGGGGTGAATGCTCTGCTCATACTCGTGCTTGCGAAAGATAGACATCAAACCCTGAATTTGAGGGGCGCGTTTCTGCACGTGCTCTCGGACACGTTGGGGTCGATCGGGGCTGTGGCAGCGGCAATAGCAATAATGACCGCGGGCTGGTATTGGTTTGATTCCTTGATCAGTCTGTTCATATGCGCTCTCATCATATACTCCACCATAGGTCTTCTCCGGGAATCGACGCACATCCTGATGGAAGGAGCGCCTTCCCACGTTGATGTCCGCGAAATTGAACAGGCGATTCACGAGCTTCGCGGCGTGTGCTGCGTGTATGATCTGCACGTCTGGAGTATCGGCACAGACCAAGCCGCTTTGTCGGCGCACGTCGTAATGAGAGACGCCAATCTTGATAGACAGACTTTGCTGAACGACATCAATAGGCTGCTTCGAGATCGATTTCTCATCTCACATTCTACGGTGCAACTGGAAAGCGGCCACGATTTGAAAGCGCATAATGGGGAACATCCGTGTCGATTGGGCACGGCGTGTCGATTAGAGGACGGCAAAGAATTTGAATAGCGGCGACGCCTCATGAAGCAAGCCAGACAAGAATCAGGAAGCCTTGGAGTATTTGGGCCTTCTCCGCTCGTAGTTCCAATCCTCCTGGGCCTGCTCGCCTTGGTGTTTCTTTTCAGGATTTTCCTCTCGTCCTGGCTGAATCTGTTGCCGGATGAGTGCAGCTATTGGACCTGGTCTCGTCGCCTTGATTGGTCATATTTTGACAACTCGGGCATGACGGCCTATCTCATCCGACTGTCCACTGAGCTATTCGGCGTCAGCACCCCCTTCACGGTGCGATTTCCCTTTCTCGTGCTGTCATTTGCCACGACGTACCTCGTGTACAGGGTCAGCGTTCTGTGTTTTTTTCAAAAGAGATGGGGACTCGTTGCAGTCGCGGCGTTTAACTTGACGCCGGCGAGCATCTTGGGAGCCTCGGCCGCAGTACACGATAATGCGTTGATATTCTTCTGGTTGTGCACGCTCTGGGCAACTGTGAAATTTCACAGATCGTTTCACCGCAACTGGTTCCTGGTGATCGGGTTGACAGTAGGACTTGCCATACAGAGTAAATATACCGGGATACTCCTCCTGCCGTGTCTTCTGCTGTTTCTGCTCACGAGTCGAGAACATCGAGGCTGCCTCTTTCGGCATGAACCATGGTTTGGCGCGGCGGTGGCTTTTGTCTTCGTGTTGCCCATTTTGCTCTGGAATGTGGAGCACCACTGGGCGTCGCTCGGCCATATCCTGTTCATCGGCGCAGGCGCGAAATCGTGGTCGCAGCGAATCCTTGACGGTTTGGGCTATCATGCGGCCCAATTCCTGATCGTGTCGCCCCTATTTTACGCGTGGATGCTTGCTGCGACTTTCTCTGCCATAGCGGCGTGCATTCGGATGCACAATCCAGAAAAGTTACTATTGCTTTGGTTTGGCATGCCGCTGCTGTTGTTTGGAGCTTTGGCCTTCAGAGGCCACGTAGAGGCGAACTGGGGATTCATGGGATACGGATCCATCCTGATCCTCTCAGTTGCCGTCATGGGAGAGGCGCTGACAGAAGGTCGGACTCGACTGTCAAGATATTTTGGGAGCAAATACCAACTGTGGGCGCTCATTTTGACGATTGGGCCGACAGCCCTGGCGGTCGCGCATGCCTGGATTGGGCTGCTGCCGGCGTCGTACGAGAGCCGCATTGCAAAAGACGACAGGATAATATGGGAAACCCGCGGCTGGCGAGATTTGGGGAAACAAGTAGGAGAGTTGAGAAGCGCTGACGACATCCTCGCGGCAGACACCTATCAGTTATGCGCCCTTTTGGAGTTCAATGCGCCCGGACAGCCCTATGTTCGCTATCTGGCCCCATGGGATCGTCCAACTCAGTTCGATGTCTGGGAGCCGTCTTTCGAGAACCTGCGTGGTCGGACGATACTTTTTGTGTCATCCAAGCCTTTGGTCCCCTCATCACCGCAGCGAACTACCATATACGAACATTTTTCTCGAGTCGAACCTCTGCCTGTCTTCAATGTAATCTATCACGGAGTCTCGATAAGGCGCGTGTATCTTTATCGGTGTCACGATTTTGATCCGACCTCTCCTCGAGTACTCGGGCCGAGGCAGCTCAAATACGCGACGCAGTAGAGCTTGAAGTGAGGAATCGACCGTTGTATGTTGTGCATAGCAACTCGTGGAAGCTGATCGCCGTGTCGGGACGCGGGAGCACCGATGTCTCGCTGTCCGTCAATGATTTTATTTATGGACCGAGAGAGGGAACGAAAGTGATTTCATTGAAGGATATTGCGCTGGAGCGAGGGATAGACGTCGCGGACGTCATTGAGTTTATAAATGATTTTATTGATTACTCAGAACAAGAGGATTTGAAAGGGCTTCAAGAGGCGGTGAACGGCCGAGACGCGCCTGGCGTTCGAAGCAGGGCTCACTCCATGAAGGGCGCAGCGCTGAATCTCGGTCTCACCGACATCGCGAAGCTTGCCGAGACTATTGAGAAGAAGGGCGCTGAGGGATCGTTGGAGGGAATCCAAGATTCCGTGGATGAACTATCTAAAATGGTTAGAGACTTACGAGATTTTATTAAACAATTGCATTGACACTCTACGGCGGGAATCTTGACAATTTTTTGCCTGCAATGCTAAATTCGGCGATGAGGCAGTGGCGGTGTAGCTCAGATGGTTAGAGCATGCGGCTCATATCCGCAGTGTCCGGGGTTCAAATCCCTGCACCGCCACCAACGCTTTTGATACGGGTGCTCGTCTTTGAGGTTCCTATTCCGCAGGAGCGCCACAATAGTACATTGCCTTTTCTTCACGCCAATTGTGAGCTGCCCAGAGCTCCTGGGTTGCAGAGCGGTCAAAGCCTATGCTACCTGGGAGGAGGCCGAGACGTGGCCGATGAGACAGTGACGGTAGTAATACCGGCGTTCAATGAAGAGAAAACCATTGGTCACGTGGTCCGAGGCGTAAAGAAAGCCGTCCCTACCGCGCGCATATTAGTCATCGACGATGGATCCACAGACGCCACCAAGATCGAGGCGATATCAGCAGGGGCAGAAGTAATTTCTCATCCGTTAAACAAGGGCAACGGCGCCGCGTTAAAGACCGCGATAAGGGCCATCAAAGGAGGATCGGTGGCGGTAATAGACGCCGACGGGCAGCATGATCCAGCCGAACTCCCCATGCTTCTGGAGAAGCTGCACACGTATGACCTGGTGGTGGGCTCGCGGCAGTTTAACACGTCAACCGGCTCGTTCCTCAGAAATATGGGTAACGTGATACTCAGCAGACTCGCTTCCTTTTTGTCCGAGCAGCGGATCCCTGACCTCACCTCGGGGTTTCGAGCCTTTCGTCACGAGATTGCATCCAAATTCCTCCATATATACCCCAACGGATACTCGTTCCCGTCCACCAGCACCCTGTGCTTCGTCACCTCCGGTTACAATGTGCATTTTGTGCCGACAAAAGTGAACCAACGTCCTTCGACGACGCAGAGCAAGCTACATCCCTTTCGGGATGGATTCAGATTTCTCATGTTCATCATGAGAATTATCACCCTGGCCAATCCGAACAAGATCTTTTTCCCCACAGGCATCGGCATGATCCTTCTTGGGATCTTTTTCACTTTACGGAGTCTGATACTCTTCGCTCAATTTTCCAGCGCGTCGGTGCTTTTCTTGGCAGGCGGCGTCAACATCATTTTCTTTGGTCTGGTTCTTGACCAGTTTGCGGCGCTGCGTTTGCAAGAGAGGGATTAAGCCTGATTAGGCTTCATCAACCACATGTGCGGAATCTGCGGCATTCTATTCCTCGAACCTGATGCAAGTCCTTCCCGAAGCGCACTGGAAGCCATGAACCGTACGTTGATCCACAGGGGGCCGGACGACGAAGGCTATTTCATCTCCGGACCGGTAGGATTGGCGATGCGCCGTCTCAGCATCATCGATCTTCAGGGAGGCCGTCAACCGATCAGCAATGAGGACAGCTCTATCCATGTGGTATTTAATGGGGAAATATACAATTTTCCCGAATTGAGAGCATATCTCGCCGCAAAAGGACACATCTTCCGCACCAATTCCGACACTGAGGTTATTGTCCACCTCTATGAAGAACAAGGCCATGAATGCGTGAACAGGCTCCACGGGATGTTCTCGTTCGCGTTGTGGGATGGACGCAAAGGCGCCCTCTTGCTTGCACGCGACAGGCTGGGGATCAAGCCGCTTTATTATTCTTTCAGCCCGGAGCGGTATCTGGTATTTGCCAGCGAGATAAAGGCGTTGCTGGAAGTCGGCATCAGTCGGGAGCCCGACTATCAGGCCCTCTATGATTATTTGTCATTGATGTACGCGCCGACTCCCTCGACGGCATTCGCGGCTATCAAGAAACTGCCGCCTGGGTCATCTCTTGTCTGCTCGAGATCAGGTATGGAAATCCGCCAATATTGGGACATACCTCTTCCTGATGCAGGAAGCGAGGATGGCGCAACAGGAAACTACGAAGATGAAATACTCTCGCTGCTGGAAAAGGCCGTGGCCAGGCACATGATCGCGGACGTTCCTGTGGCCGCGTTCTTGAGTGGGGGCCTCGATTCCACCACGGTTGCGGCCATCATGGCAACGAAACTAGGGGCGCCTCCGAAGACCTTCACCATCGGTTTCCATCACGCCTCGTACGATGAATCGCGAGAGGCTCGTCTCGTGGCGGAAACGCTTGGGACCGCGCACCACGAGCAGAAGGTCGGCCCCCACATGATCGAATCCATACCCGGGCTGCTCGACATGTTTGACGAGCCTTTTGCAGATTATTCGGCTATTCCGACCTTCCTCGTCTCGAAATTTGCAGCCAGAGAAGTAAAAGTCGTGCTCACGGGCGATGGAGGCGATGAGATATTTGCAGGCTATCCGACTCATTATGCCTACCGGGTAAGTCGTTTATTCAGACTCATACCCAGAACGGTCAGGGAACGTCTCATCAACCCCTTGATCGCAGCCCTACCCACGTCCATGGACAGAATCAGTTTTGACTACATGGCAAAACGCTTCGTCACCGGCGTGGACCTGCCCTTTGAACGCGGCCACTATTGGTGGAAAGTGGTATTCAACGAAGCAGAGAAGGCGCTGCTCTGTTCATCCGAATTTCTCGCGGCCGGGTTTCGGGATAGCTTCGCCGTATTTGAAGAATATTTCAGACGGGCTCGGAACGCAGATCCTCTGAATCAACTGCTCTACGTGGACGCCAAGACGTTTCTCTTGGATGACAACCTGGTCAAGGTCGATAGGATGACCATGGCCAATTCATTGGAGGCTCGTGTGCCGCTGTTGGACCATGAGTTGGTGGAACGCCTTGCCGTCATTCCTCCACAGGTCAAGTCCCGTGGGTTTGAGACCAAACGATTACTTCGAAGGGCAGTCAAGCCGCTCCTCCCTCGGCGCATCAGGAAAGGCAAAAAAAAGGGCTTCACCCCGCCCTTGCCTTACTGGATCAAAGGGGAGTTGCGCCCGCTTTTTGAGGAATATTTTGCAGAGAGCCGACTTAACAGCTTTGGTATACTTGATGCGCGATACTGCCACGGCCTCTTGAAAGAGCATTTACGTGGCCAAAGAGACAACAACCGTCAGCTCTGGACCCTCTTGAGCCTCATGTGTTGGCTGGAAAACCAACGGCAATCGCCGAGTCGTCATTCGAAGAACACGCCGTTGGTTGCTGGTGGGAATCGCTGATCCGCGCATTTCCTTTGGCGATCGCTGGAATTAGTTTGAATTCGCTTTGGCGCCTCCAAATTCAAGGATCTTGTATCCCTTTCGCTCGAACGCTGCCTTAAGGGCCTTTGGGTCCGCGCACTCAGCCCGAATAACCACTCTGACCTTATCGGAGTCTGCCTCTGGCACCGTGAACACGGCTCGACCCACGCAGTCATGTTCGTCGATAATCTTGGAAATTTCCGTGAGAGTCCCTTTTTCCAGTTTGACATCCATGAGGGTAATCCGGGCCCTCTCCTTCCCGGCTTCGAGGAGTTTGAAAAGGGTTACGAAGATTTCTCTGTCCGAGACAACGCCGACTACACGATCGCCGTCCATGACAGGAAAGGTGCTCAGGGTCATCTCTCTGCCCTTCAGGAGCGTATCCTCAACGGTATCCTCGATGGAGACCGTAACCGGCATACGCACCATGACATCTTTGACCTTGAGTTTCCTGCAAAAGTAGTTCATTTCACACTGATCTCCGCTTCCACTTACGCACATGGCGGCTTCGCTGAGATCCCTTCTGTGAACGACGCCTCTCAGCCGGCCTCCGTCCACGACGGGCAGCATTTTCAGTTTGTGCTCCTCGATGATCGCTGCAGCCTCTACGGCAAGGGCATCGCTGGATACTGAAAATTGCTGGGGCAACATCCAATTCTTTACATACATAACAGCCTCCTTGAGCGAGGAGATGAGTCCTAGATGCAGATCATGACTGGCGATTTCCAGTCGTTTTGGGAAATATATCGAGACAGGCCTTTAACACCTCCTGTGCAAATGCGTGATCTTCCAGATTTCCGTGGACTTCACGTATCTCCACGTTTGGCCCGGCGACGCTTTTCATCTTGTCGTACAGAATCTTATCTTGGTTTGGATCGAACATGTGGCTCGAACTCACATCCACCGCAGACCATCCCATGGTGGGAAAGAGAAAAATCACAGGGCCCTTGGCGCCTCTCACTTTTTCAGCAAACACCTGAGCGATTTGGATCATCTCCTCATCCGACACCCGGAGAAACGTTCTCAACTCGTCCAAGTCGAATTTTCTCCTTTGGTGATGCTCAGGCTTATAGTGGGATTTTCGAGGGCTTGTGAGGTTCAAGCCACCCGGCGCGATCACCTGGGGCAGGCCGAGTTTACCGGCCTCGGTAAGACGATTCGGGCCGGCGGCCCTCATGCCGCCCAGGATTTCTTCGCCGACTCCGCCCGGCGCCAGCTCGACCACCGCATCGAAAAAGCCCTGCGCAATCATTTCCTCCATGGCCCTGTCGCAAACTCCTGCCGCGGAAAAGCCAATGACCTGAAATCCGTGCTGTTCAAGACCTTCCCTCACTGCGTGGGCGCACTTTTCTGTAGGGCCGAACATGGACAGCGCCACCAGAGGCTTTCCAGATTCACGGGCAGATCCCACTGTCAGTGGTTGAACTCGAGACATGGCGGAGATCGCAGCCCCCGCCCTTTCCAGGAGGTTTTTCAGTGGCGCGGAGAGGCCGGCTATTTCTATGACAGTGTGGAGGACGGCTATATCGCCTGTGCCTATGTATCTCGTAGCCAATCCCGGCAGCGCGGCAGTCGAAGATACCATGAGTTTGGGGATGCCAAACGGTAGGGCCCTCATGACCTCAGTGGCCATGAGACTGCCGGTGGAACCTCCTAGTCCGATAACCCCAGCCAGCTTTCCTGACTGGAAATAATCAAGCGCAATCTTCGTCGCGCCGCCGATCATCTGTCTCGTAATCCGTTTACGCTCTCGGCTCGAACGAATCTCTTCGATGTCTCCTCCTCCGGCTCGCGCCGTCTCGGCAGAACCTATGTCCGCGCCAGGGTACTCCCCGGACATACTCATGTCCAACAGTATGCACGACGCTCCTTGCCTGGCGATACATTCCTTGAGGTACAGCGTTTCCGGGCCTTTGGTATCGAGCGTCGAGAGGAGGAGTATCACCTTTTCCATCAGCGCTTCCCCTCGGCAGACACCTTTTCTTCGATGTCCTTTTTGAGCACCTTCTTATCCACTTTTCCTGAATCGCCGACCGTAGGCATGGCGTCGATAATTTCGAGGCGTTCGGGAAGCTTATACATTGCGAGCTTTTTTGCTTTCAGGAACTGGATCATATCGTCGAAAGTGAAAGTCTCGCCGGGTTTAGGCACAACATAAGCGCAAGCCTTTTCTCCGAACTCTCGATCTGGCATGGCGACAATGGCAATAGAGGCCACTTTAGGATGTTCATTGAGCAGCCCTTCGATCTCGGCTGGGTAGATATTCTGGCCGCCTCTGATTATGACATCTTTCTGGCGTCCCATGATCCAGATGCGGCCGTCTTCCAACGTGACAATATCGCCAGTCGTCGTCCAGTTGTCATCGTCGAAGACCTCCTTTGTCGCCTCAGGATCTCGCCAGTATCCAGCGGGCGAGTGGGGTCCCCTCATATACAGTATGCCGGGTTCTCCTGGAGGGACCTCTTTGCCGTTCTCGTCCAGCAACTTGATGACGTTGCCTCTCAAAGGCTTGCCCACAGTCCGCCTTCTCACATCGGGAGGATCGTCTATGGAGCAGCCGGAAACCGACCCCACATCCTGGGTGCCTAGATCGGAGGTGATTTTGCCGCCAAGGCGTTCCTCAGCCTCCATTGCCACTTGGGGGGGGAGATACCCGCCGGCGGATCTTATGAAACGCAGCGAAGAGAGATCGTATTTGGAGAGATCGCATTCGAGCATTCGGATAATGTGAGTGGGGACAACCCCGATGCACGTCACCTTCTCCTTTTCAATCATTTCTAACGCGCCTTCTGGCGTAAACTCCTCGAGCAAGACTATCTTGGCCCCTACAAGCGGCGCGGCAAAATACGTGAGGGTCCCCGCGGCTCCGCCAGCAAACGGAGCGACCGCCATGGCTATATCGTCGCCCGTCAATTTCCATATTTCTACTCGGCACTTGGAAGTCATGACCCGGGGCGCCAAAGGCCACTCAACTATCTTGGGAACCCCTGTGGTTCCGCTGGTGCTCGTCAACGCCCCCACATCTCCGGTGGAATGAAATTTCCTCTTTTCGAGCAACCTGGTATCCACTTTGTTTTCCCAGGGTTGCGCCGCCAAGTCTGGCAAAGAATAGACGCCCTCTGGATACGGGCCAGAGATGGTCGAATCAAGGAGAAAACAATAGGCCAAGTTGGGATAGGTTTGCTTGAGTTCCTGCACCATCTCCAAGTAGTTGAACTTACGATATATACCGGGAATGATGATGGCTCGGGGGTCTATTTTCTCGATAATGTGGGCGAGTTCTTTATGCCTCAGGTAGGGCATGACCGTAATGTTTATGAGTCCTGCCCTCTCGCACGCGATCCGGGACAAAAAGCCATACGCGCAGTTCGGGGCTTGCAAGATGATCCGGTCGTCTTTGTTCAGCCCCATGTCAATCCAGGCCAGGGCCAAGCGGTCCATCATCTTGGCCGCCTGCCCCCAGGTGATTCTTTGCGTCGAATCGACAAGGGCCTCCCTGTCAGGTCTGTTTTTGGCGTTATTGAGCCAAAAGTCGGTAAAAGTTTCGTCAGTCCAATACCCAGCTTTTCGAAACTCTTCGATAATTCTATCCGTGTATCGTATCGGTCTCATTCAGGACTGTCCTCCATAGCCTAAAACTTATGATTCGTCAGGCCTTTTCAAGGGTATCATGGGCGACCAAAAGGCCATTGATGCGTCATTCCAGACGAGGCAATACTGCGAGAAATTTTCAGAGAAACGAGACGGCCGCGCTGACCGCCTCGTTGCATCTATTGAGGTCGAGCTTAGGCGTTGCTCCCCATGGGTCTTAACCAAGGCTCGACGAACGACGAGAAGACCACACAATGCGAGCCAACGCCCTCTGCGTCTCATTTGCAGATCGATGCAGCCCAGTCCTCAAACCCATATTCCTTCCAACGAGAAAGGACTTTCTTTTTCATGTCCTCATCAAGGAATATCTCTATGGGTTTTCGCTCCCACTCGTACGGCGTGCACGCATCCAGGATGACTCGGGACACGATCTGTCTCGCATTAATGGGAAGCGCTGGGTCGAGCGGCGTCGAACGACCTCGATCGATGATTTGGGTATCTCTCTTCGGATCGTAACGAACCGAGAGCGCCCACATGACTCTATCCCAGTCGTCTGCGGGGATGTCATGGTCCACTACTATGACGCCCTTGAGTCCATAATGCCCAGTAGTCGTTGCGATGACTGCGTTCCCCACGTGATTGGAGTGCCCCGGATATTTTTGTTCCACTGAGACAATGGCCCAAAAACGTCCCGTGGATTCAGCGGGTATATAGACCGATTTTATCCCTGGGACTCTCATGTTTTCCAGGTCGGTCCACAGAGTGGCAGTTCTATTGAGAGACTGGATCATGTGGGTGTCGGTGATCGGTTTTCCTACTGTGGTCGCCCAGAAGATGGGGTTTTTCCTCCGCAATATCCGCTGGATATGAAGGACCTGTTTGGGCCATTCTTCACCCTTGGCGCCCGAATAGTAGCCGGTATATTCTCCAAAAGGACCTTCTTCTCTCAGGTCTTTCGGATCAACGTAGCCTTCCAAGATGATCTCGGCATTCGCAGGCAGCAGCAGGCCCGTGAGATCGCTCTTGAACACTTCGCAGGGTTCGCCCCTCAAGGTGCTGATGATGTCATATTCATCCACCTGCGCGGAAACCAGGGTGGAAGAGACCAGGAAGTGAACCGCGTCTGCGCCGATCACCGCGGCCGCCGGCATCAAGGTTCCGTCCTTCTTGTGCTGATTGAAATGGAAATCTGCGTGCTTGCCTTTTATGATCTGGATGCCGCAGTGATTTCGGTCATGGACTTGCATCCTGTACGTGCCCAGGTTGGTCCATCCGGTTTCTTTATCTTGGGTCACGAGATACACGGCCGTGCCGACGAATCGTCCTCCATCCCTGGGATAGAAGAAAGGTACAGGCAGGGACAGTATGTCCACGTCATCGCCTTCCAGCACCATTTCGCACACAGGACCCGAGTCCACCACGACGGGCTTCATGAGTTGCTTGGTGGTCAGCTTCATCCATTCTCTCGCCATGTCGCACATGCTGTAGTTTAACGGCATGCCTAGGCCGATGGCCAGACGTCGAGGGGTCGTAAACGCGCTGGTGAGAACCGGAATGTCGTAGCCCTTCACGTTCTCGAAAAGGAGAGCGGGTCCTTTTCTCTCTTCATTAATTTTTGCAATGTGCGAGAGTTCGAGGTTCCAATCGACTTCGGCCTTGATACGATGGAGTTCACCCTCTTGCTCGCATTTGTTGATAAAATCTCTCAATTCTTTCATACAGTCGTTTCCTCCTCTTAGGGGGTGTCTTTTTCGCGCTATGTGATTTTTCTTCCTTTGATAAGGCCGGCTATGATGTGTTCGATAGCGCTTGCCTTCGGCTCGATAACCGGTTTCACCTCCTTCTGACTCCACACAGTTTCCGGGCGGCTTTGCAGGATATAGACGGCCCCTTTGGTTGGCAGTCCTTTCTCCACAGCCCATTCGATATCCATTGGCATCCCGTAATGACGCTCGATGCGTTTCCCCAGTTCGGCCAATTCGATAGCCTCTTTGTCCAAGAGACTCTGGGACGTTCGGCGTTCCGGTTCAGTCTCAATTTTCACCACCGTGTCCGTGTCGGGATCCGTGGTGTAACGTATATGCTTTTCAGATATGGTCTTCTTGGTGATCTCCATCGTAATCTTGTTGATCTGGAACTCGTCCGGCGTGACTTCCCCCGACACCACACTCTCGCCATATCCCCAGTTGGCGTTGATCACGATGGTTGCTCGATCTCCTGTCGAGGGATTAAGGGTGAACATGACACCTGCAGTGAACGAGCGAACCATTTTTTGAACTCCTACGCTGATCTGGACCAGACGGTGATCGAAGCCCATCCCGATACGATAGGCGATGGCCCGAGGGCCAAAGAGGCTTGCCCAGCATTTTTTCACTTTGTCCAAGAGGTCGTCCACGCCTCGCACCCACAGGTATGTATCCTGCTGGCCTGCAAAACTGGCCCCCGGCAAGTCTTCGGCGGTAGCTGACGACCTCACCGCGACTGGAACAGCGGGCGTCCGGGATCGGCGGCCCAGAAGCCTATATTGGTCTGCAATGACGTCTTCCATGAACTCGCTGATTTTCCCCGCTTCAATCCAGCCACGAATGTCTTCAGCCGCCCGCTCCACATGATCGGTATTCCCGGGTTCAATGGAGGTCAGTCTGTCTAGTATTTTTTCTGTCAAATTGTTTTCTCTCAGAAAATCCACGTATGCATCGGTAGTGATGGCAAAACCCGGGGGAACCGGGATTTGGGCCTTCAAGAGTTCCCCCAGGCTCGCACACTTGCCTCCAACGCGATTGACCATGTTGCGATCACACGCTTCAAACGGAAGCACATATTTTGCGATATCCATTGCGAGATTCCTCAAACGAACAATCTTCGTTATCCTATAATGTCGATTTCGCCTTTCGAGCCATCGAGTCGGATACGCTGGCCGGACTTGAGTCGAGACGTGGCAGAGCCTGTTCCGACCACGGCAGGCAAGCCGTACTCTCGACAGACGATGGCTGCGTGGCACATGACCCCGCCTACGTCAGTTACTGCGGCTTTGATCTTCTGGAACGCCGGCGCCCAACTTGGGGACGTTGTCGGCGCTACTAAGATCTCCCCTTCTTGGAGCTCGCCGATTTCCTTCACGGTTCGGCAGACTCGCACAACCCCCTCGACCACGCCTGGAGAGCCGGGGAAGCCAATGATCTTGGTCAGGTCTCCGTCTGCAATGGCCTTGAGCCTTGCCCATTGGGTCATAGATTCGCTGGTAATGCCCCACAGCACGATGGTGAAGGGTTCAGTCACCGTCTCAGGCACGGTTCCCATGGCGTCCGGCGGGACCCATTTGCGGAACTTGTCCATCACATCCTTGCGCCACGCAACCTCCTTCGGCCATACCAGGGGACCACGCGGCTTTGAACCAGTGGCCCAACTCGTCACCACATCCCACAAGGCGTCTTTGATCTCAGACCTCTTGAGGTACCACACGTCTTCAACATCTTGGAGAAATTTGTAATCAACCAGGATCTTGGCTACTTCCCGCATTTTGTTCCAGAACAAGCTATGGAACCAGTGCTCCACATAGAACAGGTGATTCTCCACGTAGGGAAAAACAGTGCGGGCAGTGGCTAGCATTTGATCGAAGGTTTGACGATCCTCGTCTGTGGCGAGAAGGGCTCGATATTCTGACGCCAAACGCTCCCGCTCCTCTCGAATGGCTTCTGTTGGCCGCTCGATGTTTTCACCCTTGCGGAGTTTTTCGATGTAGATGGTCATTGCCGAAAGGGGGATGTCCAGATCGTCGTTCCAAGACTTGTCATGGTGATACCAGCCTGTGCCAGTGGAAATGTAGAACCAAGGTTCCCGCGCGGCCTCAAACGCTTCGAGCCATTTCTTGCCATTTTCCGAAGCCGCCATTTCCTTCAGCACGGTCTCGGCGCTGCCCTTCATGGCGATGTTATCAACGCCGAGGTCTATGGACAATTTCGCGAGTTTTTTGAGTTCTTCGTCGGGGCGGTAGATGATGACGTCAATCCCGCCGACCATTTGGGTGATCTTCTGCAAGGTGATGTCGGGAAACGCCTTTTGGCAGAAATCCACAAACACCACGTACGCGGCGTACCCGAGATTCAGGAATTCAAAGTGGTACTGCCAGGCCAATATTCCCAAATCTATGAGCTTGTCGTAGGCGTTCAGAAGCCGATAGCCAGTTGAAACGCCTATCCCTTCAGTGACAACCGATTCGTCCTCCATCTCGGGCAATGTGGGAATTTTCAGATCAGCAAGCTGTTTGATAATGTCCCGCATCTTGCCTTCCCAATTTTCATGGAGGCGATCCCAATTCTGGTAGTAATAACCGGCGCGCTTCATGAAAAGCTCGGCGCGCTTTGGGATCTCCTCGGGATTCGCAACAGGCAGCGGCGTGATGTAGATGTATCCGTTGTGGATCCGATGATCGATGCCCATGGCAGGAGGAACTATGAAAAACTTGGTGTTGAACTGCGAGAGCGCGAGGAACCACGCCTCGTCCCAAATAATGTCAAACGGATACATTGGCTCTGGATAATGAAGCCCATCGTAGAACCAGAACATGTTCTCTTCATACGCCTTCCGTTCCGGATCCTCGGTGGTGTACAGATAGTGGTAGGGGTACATACGTTCCCACCCTTCTGTCCCAGGTAACTGTTCCGCCTCATGAGGATTAGGGAATTTTAGGTCAGCCATCTCTCCACCTCCCGTCTGATTGTGTTATCGCATGATCATGCGTTGGGGACCGCAATGCGGTTTCCCTCTTTGATGCCCCATCAATCCAGAACCGGTTCAGATATGCCCATCCCTTCTCTGATTTCGACCATCCACCGCGAGCCAAACCCCACTGAGTTGTCGAGATAGCGGATGGTTCGAGGATGGAAGATATAGAGCGATACTCGCGAGCTTTTTCCCAACAGCGCGCTGGAAAGCGTCCTCGGATCCTTCATCATCTCCTTCACAAAAGGATGCCGTTTCACGTAGGTTGCCAGGGCCTGGGTAAACGCCACAGGAGAGCTCACCTGATTCACGACGCCCTCCATTTGAATGCCCTTGATCCACTTCCAATCAGTATAATCCCCATATATGGCTGCCGAGGCCTGGGGGTTTTGCGCAAGTATTTGTGAGTGACGAGAGGTCGGCGATGAGAAGAATAGGAGATCGTAACCGCTCCTTGCATAGTACACAGGTGCGGTCCATGGCTGGTCGTTCATGCTGCAACACAATGCCATCGTCGTGTATCTATCCATGAAGGATGTCACCGTTCTCTCAAATTCCTCTGCTTTCATCCGCCGGCCCAACGGTCAAAAAGCTGATGCCGAATCCCGAGCTGATCCAACGCCTTGCCAAGCGTCTGATCCACGATATCCATGATGGTCTTGGGTTTGTGGTAGAAGGACGGGACAGGCGGCAGAATGACGCCGCCCATTTCCGTCACCGAGGCCATGTGTCTAAGATGACCGAGATGAAGGGGCGTCTCTCGCACGATCAACACGAGTTTGCGTCTCTCCTTGAGCGTCACGTCCGCCGCGCGAATCAACAGATTGTCATTGATGGAATTGGCAATCATGGCGAGACTCTTTATGGAACACGGCGCCACAATCATCCCCTCGACGTGAAACGACCCGCTCGAAACGGGGGCCGCGAGATTTTCCGGCGCATGAGACACATCTGCCAATCCTTCCACGTCTTCAGGGGAGAAGGATGTCTCGTATTCCATAGTTACTCGGCTTGCTCTCGACATGATGAGGTGGGTCTCGACCCCCTCAATTCCCGCCAGGACTTCCAACAACCGGACGCCGTATATGGTACCGCTTGCTCCGCTGATGCCGACGATTATCCGCTTCACGCGTCGTTGTTACCTTTCACTCCTTGTGTGACCTCTTGGTGAAACCGGAGGCCATGAGGCCGCAATGAGGGCCGTCGATTCTCGAGTGGGCATATTCGTACACCGCTATACCGCGCACGTAGCTTTTGGGCGACGCGACTTGGCATCCTCATGATTCATGAGCATTTTTGTCATGAATATCGCGAAAACCTCCTCCCTTCATGCCTCAGACGTGAGAGCAAGATGGAACGTTTCCGTCAACAACCAGCTTTGTAATGAATCTCCTCGATGACTTGCGCTCGACTGATCGAGCTCCTCACAGGTTTACTCTCATTACCTCCCGTGAGAGGCGTTTACCCTTCATGGCGCCATTATGTAAGAGTTTCAAAGTAGTCGTCTTCTCCCGCGAATGGTCGCGGGAGAGGTAGGATATTTTGCATTGCCGTCGCGTCGAACCTCAATGCTCGTCCCGATCAAGGCGCAGCCTTTGACGTTCGAGACCTATTTTGCAGTCACACGCACAGGACGCACGGTGGATCGTTCGCGCTGTCTTGCCTTTGATACAAAAGGATTATTCGGGATTAAGCTTGAGAAGTCAAGCTATAAAAAATTATATGTCTATAATGTCAGCTTATACTATAATTGAACCCATCTCATATCGTATCGGACCATGATGAACCTGAAGCATCTCGAAACATTCTACTACTTTTGCAAGTTCAGGAGCATGTCTCAGACCGCGGAGTTCTTGCATATTTCCCAACCCGCGGTCTCCCAGCAATTGAGGTGTTTCGAAGAGTCCTGCGGCGTCAAACTTTTCTATCGGGAAGCAAATCAATACAAATTAACAGAGATCGGGGAGTCCATTTGGCTGCTATCCAGAATAATCTTTTCCCGAGTGGATCAGATTCACGCGCTCCTCAAGAACGCCAAAACGCCATCCTCTTGTACGCTGCGCATAGGGACGAGTAAAGACTATGCGCGAACCGTGATGCCGGACCTTCTGGCGAGTTTTCAACGTGTCCACCCCTCGGTACAGGTTTTCCTCAGCGAAGGCAATTCTTTTGAGTTGATGAGCCGACTGCGAAATAGAAAAGAGGACATGGTGGTAGTTGCGAGGACTTCATACGACAAGTCGTTGCGAGCAATCCCCTTTGCCTCGGAAGAGATGCTGCTCGTCGCGCGGCCAGATCATCCACTCGCCAGCGGCCCTCCTGTATCGATCAAGGCGCTGTCCGGAGAATCTCTTATTGTACGTGAACGGGGCTCCGGATCTCGCGACGCGGTTGACAGGAGACTCCAAGAGCTAGGGGTGACGCCGTCCGTCATGATAGAATCGGAAAGTTTGGGCTTTATTCTGGCATACATTGAAAGAAACATGGGGGTCTCGTTCATTTTATCCCGTGAGATTCAGCGGGAATTATCAGAAGGGACGCTGAAGCAAATCAATCTATTGGAAGGAAACATTCGATTCTATGCCGACATTTTGCTATTAAGAAACGAGGCCATCTCGAGGCCCATGAGGGATTTCCTCCGGATCGTGAGGGCATGGAGGCGTGAGACGGCATTGTGCGGAGGCGGCAACGACGCGAAAGAATAACGTGAGAAGCTGATTGTTCGGGTGGGAGCGGTGATAAGGCCAGGTTTGTCTCACATTTTCATTGCCTCACTGACTTTATGCGAAATATAAAGTAGTTACACTACGCAGTCGGCTTTTCTTTTGAGACGCAAGAAGGAGTTTTGCATGGGCAGACATGTGGTCATAGTGGGGACGCTGGACACAAAAGGCGAAGAGATCGCATATCTACGGGACCGTATTACCGCTTATGGCAGATCGGTATTGGTGGTAGACGTCGGTACTCTGGATCCCCCGATGATCGAGGCCGATATTTCGCGGAATCAAGTAGCGGAAGCCGCTGGATCGAGCATGGCCGAATTAGAAGAACGGAAAGATCGTCGGCTGGCCGTGGAAACGATGATCCGAGGCGCGTCTCGAATGGTGGAAGACCTCTACCGAGAAGGAAAGGTTGCCGGAATCATTTCCGTTGGCGGCGGCACGGGTACCCATATAGGCATGGGCGTCATGCGGTCGCTGCCCTTGGGCATCCCCAAACTTATGGTCTCGACCGTTGCCTCCCGAGACATGAGCACGTTGATTGGCACGAAGGATATCACGGTAATGCACTCTGTCGCCGACCTGTTGGGTCTCAATGCGGTCACGAGAAAGATTCTCGCCAATGCAGCCGCCGCCATAAGCCACATGGCATCCGAGCCGACGCAGGTTCGGTCTGACAGACCGATTGTGGGTTTGACCTCTTTCGGTTTTATCACCCAAGGGGCAATGCAGGCAAAGGCGGCGTTGGAGAAGCTCGGCTACGAAGTAGTCCCTTTTCACGCAAACGGTACCGGCGGCATGGCTCTGGAAGACCTGGTCGAACAAGGGATCATACAAGGCGTCCTGGACTTTGCGCTGCACGAATTTGCAGATTCGCTGTATGGGGGCTATTGTGGGGACATAGGCCCCGCACGACTCGAAACAGCAGGGAAATTAGGGTTGCCCCAGGTGATCGTTCCCGGGGGTCTGGACTGCATTGTACTGGAATTTGACGCGGTTCATAATATGCCGCCCGCAGCCAAAGGCCGAAAGATATTTTGGTATGACTTCCGATCTGGCGTGCGAACGAATCGAGACGATATGAAACGGCTCGCGGAAATCATTTCAGAGAAGCTCAGCCGCGCAAAAGGGCCGATCAAGATCCTCGTCCCCATACGAGGCTTTTCCGAGGCGGATCAGCCGGGTGGAGCCCTTTTTGAGCCAGAAACTGATCTCTTTTTTGTTGATCAACTCAAGGGCAAACTCAACGGCGCCATAGACATACTCGAGGTGGACTATCATATCAACGACCCAGAATTTACCACGCTTGCCGCCGAGACCCTGCACTCATTGATGGTCTCGCGTCTCTCCACCGGCCATGACCCGCGCTGAGTACATAGAACACCTATCGGGGCGGGTATCCACCCTCACTCTTCCCGCCAAGACGACTCGCTTGCTTCGAGTCGTCCCCTTTTGTTTTTTCTTGCTCGCCATCTTGTCGTGTTCCGGCCACGAGTCGTTCTCGGGCAAATGCGTGGGCGTTGCGGACGGCGACACGATCACCGTGCTGAAAAAAGGGAAGGCGGTTCGAATTAGACTTTACGGCATCGACTGCCCCGAGCGTGGACAGGATTTCTACCGAGTTGCCAAGACGTTCACCAGCGAGCACGCATACGGCAAGACGGTTCACGTCACCCCTGTGGACCAAGATGCGTACGGCCGCGTGGTGGCATGGGTGTCGGTGAATGGGACAAACCTCAACAAAGAACTCGTGGCCGCGGGTCTGGCCTGGTGGTACAAAAGATATGCCCCGAACGAAAAAGAATTGGCCAAATTAGAAAAGAAGGCGCGTAGGGATAAGATCGGGATCTGGTCACATCCTCATCCAGTTCCTCCTTGGGAGTTCAGGCAGGAACACCGTTAGACGCCTTCCCTCTTTGAAGAGATCACGACGCCACACGTTCCAACACGGCGCGCAGGCGTTTCTGGTCTATTGGCTTCGAGATATAGTCATCCATGCCTGCCGCAAGGCATCGTTGGCGATCTTCCTCCCGGGCGTGAGCAGTCATGGCGATAATTGGCGTATGACCGCCAGTCTCCCGTTCGTACGCCCGAATATGCGCGGTGGCTTCATGTCCGTCCATCTCGGGCATCTGCACGTCCATAAAAATGACGTCAAAACGTTTTTTGCGGCTCGCTTCAACCGCGTCTCGACCGTTCCCCACTGCTTCGACGGTGTGACCGCACTTTTCCAACATGCGGGTCGCCACTTTCCTGTTGACTGGATTGTCCTCCACGAGAAGAACGCGGAGGGGCTTGTTGGTTTTTACCTCCTCTGAGTCTGTTGACTCCGGACGTCGTTGAAGCGGCGCGCTCGGCTGACCCAGGGCCTCTTCGATGAGCCTTTGGAGGAGGTTGCGTTTGACAGGTTTGGTGACAAAAGCCTTGATGCCAAGGTTGCGGGCTTTCTCGGAGTCTCCACGCATCGAGCCGGAAGTCATCATGATAACTGGCAGCTTCTGAAGTTCCTCATGATTCCTGAGCTCTTCAACAATCTGAAAGCCGTCGCATTCGGGCATCTGCCCATCGACCAAGAGTAGGTCATAAGGCGCGCCGGACGCGCATGCGGTCTGAAGTATTGAGAGCGTCTGGAGCGGATCTGACGCTGTCCTGCAATTCAGGCCCCAATGTCTCAAGGTGTCTTCCAGCACCTTCCTGTTCGTCGCATTGTCGTCAACCACGAGGACTCGCAATCCTTTCGGAAGCCGCTTGACGGTTTCTTGCGCGGGCTGGACCGCGGGCGAGGACGTGTCTGGCAGGGTGAAATGAAAGGCGCTGCCCTTCCCCACTTCGCTCTCAACCCAGATCCGTCCGCCCATTCGTTCAACCAGTTTCGAACTGATCGCCAATCCGAGCCCCGTCCCTCCAAAACGTCTGGTGGAAGAATTGTCCACCTGCTCGAATACCGAGAAGATTTTCTCGAATTTGTCCCGAGGGATGCCTATGCCTGTGTCTGAGACTTCGAAATGCAGGGTCGATTGGCCGGTTTCCCCTTGCTCGCGTGCAACCCGCACTACCACCTCCCCTTTCTCCGTGAACTTTATGGCATTACCCACGAGATTGAGTATCACCTGACGCAATCTGCCGCTGTCAGCCACAATGTATTCCGGGACCTCTGGAAGCACATGCGATATAAGTTCCAGCCCCTTTTCATGAGCTTGCGGCGAGACCATCGCCAGTGCATCATCCAGCATCTGACGAAGGTCGAACGACGTCTCGTCCAGATCGAGCTTTCCCGCCTCAATTTTCGAAAAATCGAGGATATCGTTGATAATCTTCATGAGGGAATCAGCGGATTCCAACACCGCGCTCAAGTAATCCCGCTGTTCATCCGTCAAGGGCGTGGCCAGGGCCAGCTCGGTCATACCAATGATCCCGTTCATGGGCGTCCTGATCTCATGGCTCATGTTGGCCAGGAACAGGCTTTTCGCCTTGTTCGCCTCTTCGGCTTTTTCTCGGGCTTCGATGAGTTCGGTGACTTCAAGGAACGACTCGATCCCACCTACAATCAATCCTTGGTGGTCTCTGATGACGCCGCTGTTCTTGAGCACGGTCAACATTCGGCCATCTTTCGCCTTTACCCTGCATTCTTCCATCTGAACGGCATTCTTGTCCAAGGCGCGGGCTAGGCTGCAGACCGGCTGGCAAGAAGGCTCGAAGAAGGAAAAGCATGGCTTGCCTACGGCGTCTTCCGCTGAGAATCCGGTGATTTCGGTGAAGCGATTGTTCACGCTGGTGATGACTTGATCCTTGTCCACGGTGAAAATTGCCGTGGCCGCGACCTCAAGGATTCTTTCTTTGAGTTCGTTTGCCTGTCGGAGCTTTTCCATATCTTTTTTCCGTTCGGTAATATCCTCGTACCCGAACAGTTTGCCAAAATACGCTCCCTGCTCGTCTTGCACGGTCGTTTCAAAGCAGCGGATTGTTCTGCCGTCTTTCAAAACTAGCTCGCTCTCACGCAACTTCTGTGGCTCATCAACAGACCTCTCTTCGTGCAACTTTTCCGATAATCCCTCCCTGGTAATCATGCCGGCCAGAGTTTCTTCGATTTCTCGATGGCTCAGTTTACCGGTGAGCAAGTCTGGCTCGAGATGGTCTATACCCCACAACGCTGTAAACTGCTTGTTGAAATAGAGAATCTTATTCGTATTCTCGTCAACGACATAGAACCCCAGAGGGGAACACGCAGACATGTGCCTCAACAGCGCCTCTTTCCATGCCAGTTGTTCTTCGGCTGCTTTCCGGTCCGTGATATCGCGGGCAATGGCCTGGAATCCTATCACTTCCTCGCCGCTGGTGAGCAACTGCACATTCTGCCCCAGCCAGATGGTCTTGCCCCTCGCGTCGGTAATTGGGAACTCGAGATACGTGTTCGGGATTTTCTTGACGAATTGGCGAGAATAAAAACGCGCCGCGCTTTCTCTATAGGATGGCGGTATTAATTCGAGATAATGCGTTCCAACAATCTTCTCTACGGGCGCCCCCATAATCCGAGCTGCGACAGGATTCACGAAGGTGAAGAACCCCATGGGGTCAGTCCGATAGATAATGTCAGTGGCGTTTTCCACAAACGCGCGATATCGTTGCTCGCTGGCGGCCAACTCTTCTTGTACCCGTTTTCGCTCCTCGATTTCCCGCTCCAATTGGCTCGTCTTCCGCTCCAGCTCGCTGCTCCTATGGAGAATTTGCTGGCCGAGCATGTCGCGAGTGGCCTTCAGTTCGTGATGGACACGTTGCATTTCTTGGAGCGTTCGTATTGCAGCGACAAAGGCCATCAAAATGGACAGAAAAATTGTCCCAGATACTAAAATAGAAATGCCCTGGGACTGGGGCAGCTCCACACTGGTCACGTACGAACGATAGTACATAAGTACGCATGCACCGGTAAGGAATCCCACGATGATCGCGAGAACCCACAAGGATCTGCCAAAGCTCCCGGGCTTCGGTACAAGGGTTCGCGGAGTTCTTGTCGTCTCACGATCTGTTGTCTGGTCTTCGTGAGGCTCAGTGGTCATTCCTGCACCTCGTTCTTGTTGATTGGGCGCAACTTAGGCGCATCAGATCGTTGCCTGCTCACGTATCGCCCTCTGAGGGAAAAAACGGGCGTTGGTTGCGCTCTTCATTCACATCTGATATGAACGTGGCGGGCGCCGGACCCCGCAGGCCCTGTCCCCGCGGTCAGAAAGTCTCAAGGAATCGCTGGCATTGTACACTACGGCAACGCCTCACAGGATCACGACTCCACATAGCAATCATAGTGTTTTTTCCACTCGACGCAAAGATGCGTGCGTCATTTTTGGGCGCGTTTTTGCGCAAGCGTTTCTGCGCGACCGCAAAGGAGATCGTTTGTCAGTCAAGTCCGATCTTTGCGACGGCGCTGAGGCTTTGCGCCTCACCCGAAGCTTGCGTGCCTCCCAAGCTGGGTTGAATGGGAGGACAGCATTGTGGTGAGAGCGATCCTCGAGGCCATGGGGTTTCTCACGGTTCTCAGGGTAAGGGAACTCGATCAGGACAGTTTTGCCAGGCTCGGGCAATCAGCGTGGGCGTTCCCTCTTGTGGGGGCTGTTATAGGAGTCATTTTGGTCGCTGTTTATCACCTGCTTCACGGGGTGTTTCCTCCTCTTGTCAGAGCGGCTGTTATCGTCACCATGTGGATTTTCCTGACGGGAGGCCTTCACATCGATGGATGGGTAGATTGCTGGGACAGCCTCGCGGCCCCGGCGCCGCCCCAGGATCGACTCGTCATCATGAAAGATTCCAGGATCGGTACCTTCGGAGCGATTGCGCTGGTGAGTCTTTTCACGCTGAAAATGGGGGCGCTGGCCTATGACGCGTTTCCGTCACGAATGCTTTTTTTGGCGCCTGTCGCAGGCCGCGGCATTATGCTCTTGGCGGCCTTTCGATCCCCTCACGTCGGCAAGGGCATGGCCGCCACGCTTATAGAATCACTGTCCTCCCGTGCCGTGACCGGAGCGTTGGCCATAACGGCAATCGTTGCGCTTTCCACAGGTTTCTTAGGAGCGCTGGCAACGCTGTGCGCGTACGCGGGGGCAGTCTGGTTCAAGAGATTTGCCCTCAAACGCTTGAATGTCGTGACAGGCGACGTCATCGGCGCAACCTGCGAGCTATCGGAATGCTTCATCGTTGTGGTAGCCGCTATCGGTTTGCCGCATGTTTAAGATCGGGACCACCTCATACATCTATCCCGCGGACATCTTGACGAATGTGAAGAGGTTGGCGGGCAGAGTCCATGACATCGAGCTTGTTCTGTTCGAGTTTGAAGAGGAAAGCAATATTCCGGATCGCGGCGTGATAGAGGAACTCGCTGAGATAAGTCATCATCGCGGCATGTCCTACACGATTCACCTTCCCCTTGACCTCGCCTTGGCTGGAGCCGCGCCTGACATAGAAAAGGCGAGGCGCGTGATCGACCTGACGCGCAGTTTGCACCCCATCGGCTATGTGGTTCATCTTGACGGCGCCAATGAATTGGACGCCTCAAAACGATTGGCTAATTCTTTGGAGTCCGTGAACGCGCTGGCGGATGCCGTCCCAGACGCCGCCCTGCTTTGCGTCGAGAACCTGGAGAATGAACCTGTCGCCTTTATAGATCACATCTTGGATGCAATGCCAGTTTCGACCTGTGTGGATATCGGCCATCTTTGGAAGGTAGGCGCAGACCCCATCCCCATTCTCGAGAAACGGCTTGAACGAACTCGGATAATCCACCTCCATGGCCTGCAGGGTCGGGATCATCGAAGTCTTTCTGTGACCGCGCCCCAGGAACTTGACCCGGTCGCCGACTTCTTGGTCCACCACTACGACGGCGTCCTGACCATCGAGATATTTTCTGAAGCGGACCTGCGCGATTCCCTCGACGCGCTTCGGGCGTCTGTTGCAAGGGTGTCGCAGACGCGTCCTCTCGCCTCCGATCTTTGTTTTTGAGATTCTTGTGGAAAAGACAGGGAAGCTCGCTGCGGCTGATTTGCGCGCGGGTGCGCCCTGCATGCAGAGAGCATTGATTGCTGGTGCCGAAGAGGAGACTCGAACTCCTACAGGCTTACGCCCACCAGACCCTGAACCTGGCGCGTCTACCACTTCCGCCACTTCGGCGCAGTCTCTATTTTTTCATGATTTCTCCTCATAAGTCAAGCCAGAAACCGCGCGCTCCAGAGGCCGCCGCCGGCGCCAACCTCGGTGAGCGGCATGACTATGCCATTTCTCGAAATTTCTGTCGGAATGATGTCCGCCGCGGGGTGAATATGACAACTTTCAAAGTCTATGTCAGGGCCCCTGACATGTCATGCCGGACTCGATCCGGCATCCAGGAAACTGACCATGAATTCCCACTTACGTGGGAATGACATGCAATGGGACAACGGCGCAATTCCCGATTACTTTCGAAAATGGCTATACATCTCCTGAAAGCGGTTGCAAGGCTTCGCGAAACTTGTCGCGAAATTGCTTCCCGTCGCTTGTCATGAGGTCTCGATCATATTTTGTCAGCGCGAGGAACCCAAGGCGACCAAGCGATCTCGGCGCCTCTCAATTGAGCTGGAAGGCCGCAGTTCGATTCGCATTCGCTATTCACTTCGAGTACCGCTACAACTCTCCTTTGGACTGCCAAGCTTTTTTTGTCAGACTTCAGGAAATTTGGCTACTGATCACTATAGAATAGCCGTCCTGGGGAGGCAACCGCGGGATGTTGGTTCCCGGACGAAACTCTTGAGGAGATCATTTTGGCGAGCCGTGGAGCGGTTCGTACTTGCTGTCAGGGAGCGATTATGAGAGTATCGGGTATCATATCTCCTTTTTTTCTGAGCAAACGTCATGGCCTCGTGCAACCAACACGAACCGGATCTCGCGCTCGTTCGCCAGTGTCTCTCAGGATCCAACGAAGCCTGGAACATCTTTTATCGCCGTTTTGTTCGTCTCGTAAGGACCATCGTAGTCCGACAACCCGCCATACCTCGGGAGGACCTCGAGGACGTTACCCAGACAGTATTTTTGGCGTTGGTGAAAGGATTGAAGGACTATGATGGCACTTATGCATTGTCCAAGTTTGTTTCCGTGGTGGCGCAAAGGGTTTGCATCGGCCATTATCGTCAGTTGTCCGCATCAAAACGGACGCATGAACACCGCTCAGTCTCCGAATCCAGCGGGGACGTTGCGGAAGGCAGCGCCATGAAGTGCACAGACGCATCTCAAGAAGATCTCCTCACCAGAGAGGAGCTCGTCGTCATCCTCAAGGCGTCCCTCGAACAAATAGGCCTGCGCTGCAGGCGACTTCTCGAACTGAGATACTTCGAAGAACTCCCCTTCGCAAAAATTTCAGAAATGCTCGGTCTCAAGGAGAATACGGTCACTGTGCAGACCAAACGGTGCCTTGAACAATTAAATCACGCATACGAAAAGTTTATTCAACGAGGGGTACGAAAATGAACACACAGCCCTCTCTGCTCAGCCCTCATCCCAAGGATCTTCTGCTGTTGTACGTGGAAAATCTCTTGCCAACGCACACAAAAACAGCCGTCATGAATCACCTTGAAGAATGCCCAGAATGTCTTAGCGAAGTCGAAATGCTCAGCAGAAGCGTGTCTCTGTTGAAGACGCACAAGGAGGTGTTTTGTCCGGAACCCTGGGAGTTGGCAGAATATGCCATTCACGGCGACGACTGTTCTGGCAGCGTGACTCGTCATATCGCGCATTGTCCCTCGTGCGCCCAGGAATTCCACGAGTTGTCACAACCAGCGCCGACTGCAATCCCTGATAAACTTTGGGCCGCAATCCAGGAGGAATGCGCCGCAAGGCAAGAACGGGTTAACAGAGAGCCCTGGTTCAAGGGCCTCGCTGCACACGCGGAACGCGTCGCGGCAAGCCTTCGCATGCCAATTATGGGCGTCGGCGCCGCGGCCGCCGCAATATTGGTCTTGGTCCTTATTCAGGCCTTTCCGAGGGGCGCCGGCGAAATGGTTGCGCTGAGCCCCGTCGCCTGGCAAAACTCCTCATCCGGTCTGGTTCCCAAAGGCCCCATCAATCTCATGGGGGCTGCAAAGAAGAAGCCGTCAGCCGCCATCGTGATTCGTTTCAATTCTCGGAAAGACGCCCTTTCCTCCGAGCAAATTGACGCCCTTTACGAACGACTGAAACCTGCGGGAATAGTAAGCAATAAGTTCAAAGTCCTCACCCCTCGGACAATTCAGACACAATTGGGGCTGACTGGAGTGACCCCGATGACACGAAGCGAACTCTTATCCGAGCTGCACGAGAAATGTGGGGTGTCTTTGGCGGCGCTGGTCTCGCTAGCCCGGAGGGGCGATGGCTATGAGGCGTCAGTGGAACTCGTAGAGCTACCCTCCCAGTCAGTGGCTTACCAGCAGCAGGTCGGGCCTTTTCCGTTGGCGTCCCTGGGAGAGCAGCTCAAGACGTCTGTTCACGATGGCTTTGAGGACTACCTAGTCCGTTGAGGAAGCCTTTAGGGAAGTCCCCACTTGTATTTTTTCGCTGGCGGCGCCGGAATGGGACCTGCTTCCTCTCGGCTCTGCTCTTGCGCCGCTCCGGCGTTGCCTGCAGAAACTCCCCAGTTGAACTTCTTAGTCGGCTCCGCGCTAGGCGCTTTAGGAGCTTCCTTGACGTCTCGCGTGACCGCGTGCTGCGCCATGGTCACCGGCGCCAATGGCGTTTCAGCCACGATAAAATTCGCTTTGATCAGCACTCGCTTTGCAGGCAGGTAATCCGGAAACGCGGGAAACGGCGCGGCAGCGCGTATGGCCTCCAAAAGCGTCCGGTCCATTTCCTCGTTGCCAGAACTTCGCACCAACTCCACCGACTCGAGCCTACCGTCCCTGCTTATGCAGTAGTTCACCGCCACCTTACCCTTCAGCGCCCCAATATTCGCCAGATGAATGGGGGTGTTCCACGACTTCTGAATGGCGTTTCTGGTGAGGTGCGTGTAATCGTTGAGCGCTTTATCACGCGTCGTACGATCCACAACCACGGCGTCCCTGACGCCGTCGCTTGACCAGGCCAAGGGCGCGATCAGAAAGGCGCACATCACCAGGGCGGATAAGGCGACTGTCATCCCTTTTGCTTGCATCTCATGCTCCTCCACTTTTTCTAGAAGACCGGCTACGCCGGCTCGTTTCTTATTTCGTATTAGCTCATATTTTATTTCAATGAGTTAGGTGCATAACCTCACTCATCTGCGGGATGGTTGCTATCAATAGTGGAGGAATTGGTCAAGCAAATTATTACAAGCCATCAATTTATAATCATATAAACGGTATTTATAACGCGAAAAGGGGCTGCGAGCGCTGTTCGCAACCCCTTGGAACGGCAGAAGCGCCAAGGCTAGATCAGCCGAGGATGGCCTTCAGGTCAGCATCCGGCGTACTGATGGGCTTGACGTCAAAGTTTTTCACCAGCACGTCCAAAACGTTCGGGGTAATGAAGGGAGGGAGGCTAGGTCCAAGCCGAATGCCCTTGATGCCGAGATGGAACAGGGTCAACAATATGGCAACCGCCTTCTGTTCGTACCACGAGAGGATCATGGACAGCGGGAGTTCATTGACGCTGACGTTAAAGGCGTTGGCGAGCGCCACCGCGATTTGTATGGCAGAATACGCGTCGTTGCACTGACCGATATCAAGCAGACGCGGGATGCCGCCGATGTCTCCGAGATCCTTATCGAAAAAGCGGAATTTCCCGCATCCGAGCGTGAGCACCACAGAATCCTTGGGCGTCTTCTCGACGAATTCCGTGTAATAATTTCGTCCTGGCTTCGCGCCATCGCAACCGGCCACGAGGAAAAAGTGCTTGATCGCTCCGCTCTTGACTGCGTCGATCACTTTGTCTGCCACGGACATGACCGCGTTGCGTCCGAATCCGCACATGACGCTTTTGCCATTTGTGTCTGCGGGGAATCCTGGCAGCTCAAGCGCTCTTTGGATCACCGGGGCAAAGTTCTTGTCTGCGATATGGCGGACGCCGGGCCATCCCACGAGGCCGGTGGTAAAAATATTATCGGCATAGGTGTCTTTCGGCCGCTGGATGCAGTTGGTGGTCATGAGGATGGCGCCCGGGAATTCAGCGAACTCCTTGCGTTGGTTCTGCCATGCAGTGCCGTAGTGTCCGTAGAAATGCGGGTATTTCTTGAGTTCCGGGTATCCGTGGCAGGGCAGCATCTCGCCATGCGTATAGACATAAATTCCTTTGCCTTCGGATTGTTTGAGAATTTCTTCGAGGTCTTTCAAGTCATGGCCGGACACGAGAATTGCCTTGCCGGCTTTCGCGCCCAGCGGCACGCGCGTCGGTACTGGATGACCATACGCGCCTGTGTTGGCAGCGTCCAACAATTCCATGGTCTTCAAGTTTATGGCGCCACATTTGAGGACGAGGCCGACCCAGTCGTCGAGACTCCGGCTGTCATCGAGCGTGGCAGCGAGCCCTTCATGGATGAAAGCATAAACCTCGTCATCAGATTTCCCCAGTATCTGAGCATGATCCGCGTAGGCTGACACCCCTCTCAATCCAAGGATGAGCGTGTGCTTCAGCGAGCGAATATCGGGATCCTCGCCAGGATGGGGAGCGAAGCCCACTCCTTCCGCTTGTGTGATCATCCCAGGAATGTCTGAAGCGGGCTGAAAGCGCGCTGCATCGTAAGGAAAATCTACCTTCCCCCCAGCCGCTTTCACCTTTTCCTTAAGCCGTTCTCTCAACTCCACAGCGCGTTTGATCAGGGGTACGAATCTCTCCGGATCAAAATCCACGTTTGTGAGCGTCGCAAACATCGACTCTGCGGTGAAGACGTTGACTTCAGGGTCAACGACCCCTACTTTTCTGCCCTCCACCGCGTAAAGGGACAACCCTTTGAGGGCGTACGTCAGCAGGTCCTGCAAGGCTGCAGCGTCAGGCGTCTTCCCGCACACGCCGCTCTTCGTGCACCCTGTACCGAATGCCGTCTGTTCACATTGATAGCAAAACATCTTTTCGTCCATGTTTCTCCTCCTTGGGGTTTCCCAATCGTGTTTCAAGATGGTAGTGTGTGGCTTGGTTCCCATTCACCATGCTGAGAAGTTACGGCTTACAGGGCACATTGTAATTGACTTAAGTCAATTTGTGTTCTTTTTTTGATGAAGCATTCATCATCGAGGGACGCTCTTGGCATTCCATAGGAAAGGCTGCATCCTTTACCCGCCTCATCACGAAGGGCCTTTTGCGCCTCTGCGAGCGCGCCTTTTCACGTCAAAACCCAAAAGCGTCGAGTTATTTGTCCTCCTTGCACTGCTTGTACCTTTTGCGCGTCGTGAGGCGTTGTGTCATGACAAACCATCTCGCTGAACAGATCGGCTCTATACCCATGTTTGATGGGCTACCAGCGGAAAATCACGAAGCCTTGGCGCGCATTGCGGTGCAAAAAAAATTCGGAAAAGGCGAGACAATCTTTTCCGAAGGGGACGTCGCAAATGGTTTCTACGTGGTTGACCGCGGCAAGGTGAAAATATACAAGATTTCCTTCGAGGGGAAGGAGCAGATCATTCATATTTTCGGGCCAGGCGAGCCCTTCGGTGAAGTACCCATGTTTGAAGGCAAACATTTCCCTGCCCATGCCATAGCCATGGAAGAGAGCTCCGTAATTTTCTTCCCGAGATCGTCATTCGTGCATCTCATTCAGACAAATCCTTCACTGGCATTGAACATGCTCGCGGTATTGTCCCGAAGGCTGCGCGGCTTGACCGTGTTGGTGGAAGACTTGTCCTTGAGAGAAGTTCCTGCCAGACTCGCCAGCCATCTGCTGTATTTGAGCAACCTCAAAGGAGGCGCGCAGCAGTTCAAGCTTGACCTGCCCAAGGGCCAGTTGGCAGGATTGCTCGGAACTATTCCAGAGACGATGTCGCGAATAACTTCTAAAATGGTAAAAAGCGGCTTGATCCGAATCGACGGCTCGACAATCACTATCTTGGATCGGGACGCCCTGCTCGAACTATCCGAAGGGGAGCGGCGCCTTTGACTCCTCGGCACAGCCCCCGCTGCAACGCAGAGCACTACGCAGGCGTGCTCTGCACTCTTTATGAAACCTACCACAAGAGGGAATTCGTCCACCCGGACCCCTTGGAGTTTCTCTACGATTATCCGGATGTTCGAGACCGAGAGATTGCGGCCCTTGTGGCGGCGTGCCTCGCGTACGGCAACGTGCATCAAATACTCAAGAGCGTGTCAAAGGTCCTGAAACGGATCGGACAACACCCGTACGCCTTTGTCGCAACCGCGTCGGTCAGCTCGATCGACAGGACAATAGGCGATTTTCAGTATCGGTTCACCACACGCGACGAGTTGATCATGTTATTCAAGGGCATAAAGGGGGTTGTCGAGAGATACGGTTCCCTCGGCAAATGCTTTGTTACTGGGTTACATCCTGAACACGGTACCACGCTGCCCGCGCTCTCGCATTTTGTCAAAGAGCTTGCTCGGTCAGGCGGAGGTCGTCCCTCTACGCTGCTGCCCCTTCCCGAACGAGGCAGCGCGTGTAAACGACTGAATCTCTTCCTGCGATGGATGGCCCGACGCGACCGCGTCGACCCAGGCGGTTGGGATGACGTCCCGCCATCCAAGCTCGTTATTCCCGTGGACGTCCATATTATGCGGATTTGTTCGAAGCTGGGGCTGACTCAGCGGAAGCAAGCCGACGCTGCCACCGCCATGGAAATCACCGCTGCCTTCAGGGCTATCGAACCTGACGACCCAGTCAAGTACGACTTTGTCCTCTCCCGATTAGGAATAAGAGACGACCTATCGCCTGAAGGGTTCCTCAGGTCCTGCGCGAAAGCCCTGCCTGCCGCGCAAGACAACACGTAAACGCGCGCTCAGAATTCAGCGCGCATTCCATAACGTGGCCGTCACTGAAAGCCATGTCCTGTCTATCATTTCGAGCAAAGCGAGAAATCTTTGCCGCAAGATGAGGATTTCTTAGTCGTACCCTTTTCTCTTCGTGCAAGCTTGGCGCCTTCAATAAGACATGAGTTGACCGGTCCCTGTCGTCGCCCAAGTATTCTCACGTGCTCACGAACTCGATGAGCTGGAAATGATTCCCAATCAAATTTCCAGTAACCGTCGAAGACGCTCTCAACGCAATCGAATCTTGTCACCTTCCTTCACTCCGTATCGCTTGCAGAAGCCCGACTGAATTTCCAAGCAATAGCGGCAAGAATAGACGGACGGATAAATTCGGCCCGAATTCGGCTGAATCTGTTCATAGATGAGTTTTACCACGCCGCTTGCGTCGATCCACAGCGCGTCGATGGGGAACTTCATCCCCTGCATGTGAATTGCGTACTGTCCCGATCGGCCAAAATCCAAGAGCATGCCCTCTTCATCCGTAATGCGATCCCAGCCGAGAAGACCCTCTAAGAGCGTCTTTTCCTGATCCGCCACAACGGCGTGTATCGTCTTCCCGCCCAACGTGATGGACACGCGCCTTTCATTTGATGGATGCTGGCCTGTACTTTGCCCCTCTGGTTTAGCGTTCTGCGCAAGGCAGGCAGACGAGCCTCCCAGATATGCCAGCGCCAAAATCACCACAAACGGTATGATTGTCTTCATGCGTCCATTGTCCGGTTCTTGCCGTGGAACGGCAGTAGTCTGAGCGGCCTCATCAGCGCCCCTTGCCGTGCTGCGCCGTCAGGTGGTCATCTGGTCGGCGCGCTTTATCTTTGTCGGCAAAGACAGGTTTGTTCGGCTTGCCGCTGCACGACGGGTGCTCTTATATGTATACGCGAGCCACGGCCATGGCCTCGTTTCCCAGGATATCTATGATTCGGACAGCCACCGTGTGGCTGCCTCGTTGTTGATACACATATTCTGGAGAAACAAGTTCCAATGTCCGGTTTTTCCGCGTCCGAAAGCTCTGCCAATGTTCATGAAAAGTAGGCAACGAGGTTTCCCGCGGGACATCCGATGAGCAGTTCTCGCCGCCGACCACACGCGGGTCTTGGCCGTACGTAAAATCCACCGCCCAGTAGTCCACCCAATCCTCCCACCGCTCGCTGACCACTTCTCGCTTTATCTCTCCTCGTTTAGTCCACGTGATTCTGAGGATCCTCCCGTTGCACAATGTGAGGAATGGCTTGGAGCTGTTTTCAGCGCCGGTCCCGTTGTCTGATTCGTCAGGATGTCCGAGCATTCCCACGTGGGTGAGCGCAATCGAAACCCTCGCGTCCTTCAGTTGAGGTTGAAACTCCACATACGGCGCATCGAAGAACAGGCAGTCTCCACCGCATGTCGCGTCTGCATATCTGCGCCCGGGAGAAATTCGCTTCAGGGTCATTTCGATTCCCGCCTCTGGGGCCTCTTCAAAGACCACTCGCCTTAAGTCGAAGGCATATTCGTGTGCGAGGACGTGCACTTTTCTGAACTCGCTTTCACGAGCCCGATGGATGACGAGGCGGAGAAAGTCGGCACTGATTGGGAGGTCTTGAAGAGTGCAAACCACACCGACGTCTCCTTTCTTGCCGCAGAAGGGGCCGTTGGAGTCGATGAACTCCGCATGGTACGCAGCCAAAATGTCCTTGACACACGAGACTGCCTTTTCGCAAGCCTCGGAATGATCCGATCCACAGCCCGCGTCTCTGATTCCATGGTCGAAGCGGACGGGAAAAATCGGACGCTGTCGCAGCAGCTCGAAATCGCAAACCTTCTCTCCTTGCTGGCTCAAGCGCCGCTGCGTCTCCACAAGTCTCTTTCGAGCTGTGTGCACCGCAACGCGACTGCTGTCGCATCCGATCCATTTACGTCCGAGCCTCTCTGCTGCGACAAGGGTAGTCCCAGAGCCGCAGAACAAGTCAGCCGTCACATCGCCCGGATCGGACGCAGTGAGGATGATCCGCTCCAGGAGGCTCTCCGGCTTTTGGGTCGGGAAGCCCACGATCTCGGGTTGGGCATGCAACAGCGGGAATTGCCATACGTTGTCCGCGGTGCGGTATTCGCGTACGTCGTAGAGGCCTTTCCCGTTTTCGTCTTTCAGGTAAACCTTACGGCCATTGACCTTTTTCATGCGAGACACCTTGATGGGTTTCTTCCTCTTGTCGAATTGCCAATGGAAGGGGCTGGCCTGGGATTTCGCATAGTAATAGATGGTGTCCGTGGAGTTGGTATATTGTCGTTTTCGCGTATCCGGTATCTTGTTTCGGTAGTACCACACGATCTCGTTTCGGAAAGCCTCCGCGCCGAAGACTTCGTTGAGAACCGCTCTCAGCAGGAAGTTTGCCTTGCAATCGCAATGAACCCAGATGCTGCCGTCATCAGCCAACAGGTCGCGCATTAACAGCAGCCTCTCATACATCATGGAAAGATACTCAGAAATTCCTGATTTCCACTTGTCGCGGTAGGCTATGTCCTCAATGCCATCGCCTTTGTGGGAAGCATGATCCGCGCCGACGCGAATGGCCGTGGAAAAATTCGCGCCAACGAAAAATGGGGGATCGATGTAGATGAGCTTTACCCCGCCAGCCGAATGTATCAACTCTCGCAGGGGACCGTGAATCAAGGTGGAAAGGACATATTTATTGTCGCCCTCGATGAGGATGTTGCGCCACGAGCTCCGAGGGGAAACGCTCGGCGTCGATTCTTTGGCCGTGGAGTGTGGCATGGCAGGGCTGGCGCATGCAAAACTTTGCCCGATTACTGCGACATGATCGAGGGCGACAACGCGGTCTGTTGCGACCCGGGATTTTCCCGGCCATACGAGTTCAACTTCTTGACGACGACGAGGCACTCATGTCTCCACGGTTAATGCTTGCCGAAAGGACGCAGCCCAATCAAAAGGGGATTGTGGCTCCCTGAGAATCATGGCCGTCGCATTGCCTCCGCCGCGTCTTTGCGGTTCACCGGCGCAAGCGATATGCCTCGGCGTTGGGATCAGGTCTGCGCCTTTACCCTACAGCGAATTCAAATAGTAATGAGGCCGTGAGAACGCGTCAAGGAGTTCGTTTTCGTTTTTGACCTGGTCTTTTCAACGACCTGCCAATGCTGCACAGAAGGTGTATGAGGCGTCAGCGTGAATAGACAACCTCTCTCTGAATATCATACGAGACAGCCGCCTTTGCTCGGCGGGGTTGACAAGTATTTTCAGGGCGTAATATAAAGGAGATCCGGATGGGCCGTTAGCTCAACTGGTAGAGCAACTGACTCTTAATCAGTAGGTTTGGGGTTCGAGCCCCCGACGGCCCACCAAGAAAATCAAGCAGTTGGCGACAGTCGAAAGACTGTCGTTTTTGTTTTGCAGCACTCTTGCTGCAGTGAAATTTTTTCTCGCGTGGGGGAGTCGTCCTCAGCGCTACCCTGCATTATGGACCACAACGTAGAGGCGCCCCCCCGCCGCAGAAGGCGATTCCTTCGACCACAGACCTACCCTCCTTACGAATATCGCCACGCACGCCAACCCCGGTTATCGCGTTGACCTGAAAATGACTCAGTTCTCTTCAGAAATGTATTTTCATCTCCCGTTGTGACCCCTTGTCATCGGAGTTCGAGGGAGGCAGCCTCGAACGAACATGAGACGCGGCGAGCGAGAAATCCTCGCCCGGGGCCCAAGATTTCTCGTTGCGCTCGAAATAACATGGGGAGGCATGCTTCCAACAAAAATGTGAAATTGCCCCAATGACGCAGGGGTTGCTCGGGGTAAGACGAGGAGCCATATGGAACAAATCCCAAGGCTCCTCACACCGGCGCAAGCCTCGCTCCTGCGGGGCGCAATACAATAGCCAGGGCAACGCCCTGGGTAACGCCGGCGGCATCCCCCTATCGGAACTGAGGCGCCGCATCCCCTTCCTTGGGCGCTTCTCCAGGAGCAACGGGCTCTTGACGCGTCATTGGAGACGGGACGCCGCAATCGCGTGAGAGATTGCGCGAAAGGCTTCAGGCCGGCGTTCTGTGGTGGCTGCGGGTCGGGCAGGTTACGGGTCTGGGGATAATTGCCGTAGCCCGGTGATTTTTAATTCCCGTCTCGCCGGAGGCGCTCTGAGACCAATTGGATGGTATGCACAACCTTGGGGTCAGACTCTTCTCCCAAATTTCCCGTCAACGTGAGCCGGCATCCGGGACACCCTGTGGCGAGGATGCTCGCCCCAGTAGCTCTTACGTTTTGCTTTTTTCTCGCGGTGACGCCGGCTGACATGTCCACGTGCTCGAATTGAAACGACCCGGCGCCGCCGCAGCATTGATCCGCGGCCTCCATCTCCACGAAATCGATGTCCTCGAGGGATTTCAATATCGTACGGGGGGCGCTCGAGACTTTCATGCTTCGAATGAGGTGGCAGGGGTCATGGTATGTGACGATTGGCGCGTGTGGATTTTGGAGCTTGTCCAGGGGCAGCTTATCCATGTATTCCGCAACGATTTCGCTGACGTCTTTTACTTTTTCGGCTATGCGCCTGGCCTTGTCGGTTTCGAGCCCCATGTCTTCCAGGAGATGGGGTATGCCTTTCTTGAGGGCGCCGCCGCAGGTGGCGCAGTCAACGACGATAAAATCGACGTCTTGTCTGTCTAGAACGGCCAGGTTTTTTTGGATGTTGGGCAATGCTTGTTTTCTTGCGCCGGTGAGGAACATGGGAACCGAGCAGCATGCCTGGTCGGCAGGTACCAGCAGCTCTATACCAAGACGGGTCAGCACGTCGATCACGGCGTAACCGACGTCCTCATAGATAAGATCGGTTGCGCATCCCGTAAAATAGATGGCCCTCGCGATTCGCGTCGTTTTGCTGGGAATCCTTTCACCGACGCTCTGACGAAAGGATCTCTTGTTGAATCGCGGCAACCTCTTGAGGGGAATGTTGCCGAGGGACGCGTTAAGATTTCTTGGCAGAGGAATGACGTCGAGCCCTACGCGAACCAGACGCGCGCCAAGCCTCATGATAAGGGGATTGTTGAGGGCGGCAAAGAGCGCCTTCTTGGAGAGCGTATTTCCGAGGTTCTTGTGCAGTTCTGCCCGCATGTTCTCAAAGAGACGATCGAGGCGCACGCCGCTAGGACAAGCCGCTGCGCAGGATTCGCACAACATGCAGCTCATCAGAGCTTCTTCCAGACCGCGAGAAATGGAAAGGTCGCCCTCGACATAGTGTTTAACCATCTGCACCCTCCCGCGAGGGGAGTGGCGCTCCATCTTGGTGACCTTGTACGTCGGGCATACCGGCTGGCACATGGCGCATTTCAAGCAGTTGGCGAGATCCTCTGTCAAGTGATCAGGGAACATGAAATCCTCTTTCCTCTGGGTAGAACTCTGTTGAAGCGTTTCGTAAACGAACGATGACGTCGTTGAAACAAGTTCCGCTCGATGCCTCGCCGGTTAGGCGCAGGGGGAGACACGCGAGCCCAAGGCATGGCGACTTTCCTCGATGCGTCAAAATCAAATGAATTTACCCGGATTCAAAATCCCTTTTGGATCGAGCGCGGCCTTGATCTTCTTAGTTACGGCGAGAGCCACCTCATCGAGCTCCATGGGCAGGAACCTTGATTTGACCATCCCGATTCCGTGCTCGCCGGACAGGGTCCCGCCGAGAGCGAGGGCCTCTCGAAAAATTTCCTCTGCCGCCAATTCGACTCGATGGAGTTCCTCTGGGTCTCGTTGGTCAAAGAGGATAAGGGGATGGAGATTGCCGTCTCCTGCGTGGGCCAGTACGCCGACCTGTATGTTGCGTCTTGCCGCTATTTCGAGAATCTTTCGGATCATGGGCGTGAGATTGGCGACGGGGACAGTGGCGTCTTCGATGAGCGCATTTGGTCGAAGCCGGGCCATGACGGAGAAGGCGGCCCGTCTTGCGGACCAGAGTCTCTCCGCTTCAGCCTCATCTCGCGCCGCCACGACGCCCACGGCGTTGTTCTTGTGGAGCACCTCTTCGATGCGTTTCACCTGGTTTTCGAGGGCCTCTGGATCTCCATCGACTTCGATGAGGAGAATCGCATCGACGTCCACAGGAAGGCCCATGCCAGTGTCGGCCTCCACGGCTGAAATGACAACCCTGTCCATAAGTTCCAGGCCGGCTGGTACGATTCCTTGTCCTATAATGTCGGCCACCGCGTTTGAACTGTCCTCGAGCTTTGGGAAGTCCGCCCGTATGGTTCTTGACGCTCGGGGTTTGGGGATGAGCCGGACTATTATTTCCGTAATGACGCCGAGAGTGCCTTCGGAGCCGCACATGAGGCGAGTCAAATCGTACCCCGTGACGTTCTTGATTGCTTTTCCGCCAGTTTTCAGGATGTCGCCGTTGGCGAGAACAACCGTGAGTCCCAGCAGATAGTCCCGGGTCACGCCATATTTGAGGGTTTTGGGTCCCCCGGCATTTGTGGCGACAGTGCCGCCCATGGTTGCCATTTTCCAGGAACTGGGATCCGGAGGATACATCAGACCATATTTTTCCACTTCTTGCTGGAACTCGTAATTAATGACGCCTGGTTGCACCTTGGCTATTCTGTTGCGAGGATCTATATCCAGTATCTGATCCATCTTGGCCAATGCCAGGACAATCCCGCCTGCAATAGGGATCGTTTCACCTGCGAGATTGGTTCCGGAGCCCCTGGCGACAACGGGAATACCCTCCCTGTATGCCACTTTCATGATAGCAGAGACCTCTTCGGTCGTTATCGGATAGATGACGATGTCAGGCCTCCGTTCAACTATATGGGGATCATAAGAATAGGCGACGAGGTCCTCGGGAGCGTCCGACGCTCTCCCCTGCCCTACCAGCCTGAAGAGTTCCTTCTTTACCTGTTTTTTCATGAAAAGCCCTCGTACCCTGTTGGCATGAGCGACATCGTGGAATCGTTCATGGAGACTACACGTCTTGTCTGGCCTGAGCGGCTCAGGGATTATTGCTCATATTAAGCCCGCATGAGTCAAAATCAAGGAGGATTTTTTGCCGGATGGCGAATGAGTCGTTGAAATTGTCGCGTCAGGATCGTATCATCACGGGTTAATCACGTGTTTCACGAAGTCCAGCTCCGCGAGGCGAAGGCATAATATGATTACTGCAGTAGATGAAAGACATCGTTTGCGTCCGAGCCAATTAACTATGCCGCCCCGACTACTCCTCGGGCCCGGGCCATCGAACGTGCATCCGCGGGTGCGCGCGGCCATAGGAATGAACGAGGTGGGGCATCTCGATCCGAGCTTTCTGGCGATCATGGGAGAGACCCAGGAACTCCTGCGCTATGCCTTGCAGACGGACAATGTGTTCACCATTCCTGTGAGCGGTTCGGGCAGCGCCGCGATGGAAGCCGCGCTGGCGAATTGCATCGAGCCGGGGGATGTCGTGCTCATCGGCGTAAATGGTTATTTTGGGGAGCGGCTCTGCGACATGGCAGGCCGGTATGGCGCAGATGTCAGACGAATGGAAAAATCGTGGGGCGAGGTGTTTTCCTTGGAAGAGATCGCAGACGGGCTTCAGCGACACCGCCCCGCGCTCCTCGGACTGGTTCACGCAGAGACTTCCACCGGCGCGCTGCAACCGGTTGAGGGCGTCGGGAAAATATGCCGCGAATTCGAATGCCTCTTTCTCCTCGATACGGTCACCAGCCTGGGCGGCGTTCCGGTATTCGTGGACCGTTGGCACGTCGATATCGCGTACAGCGGGAGCCAAAAGTGCTTGAGTTGTCCACCCGGGATCTCGCCCCTTACCATGAACCACAGAGCCCTCGACAAATTGAAACGACGACGCACCAAAGTGGCCAATTGGTATTTGGATATGAGTTTGCTAAGCAAATATTGGGGCAACGAACGAACGTATCACCATACCGCGCCTATCAACATGACGTATGCCTTGAGAGAGGCTTTACTGCTCGTGGCGGAGGAAGGGTTGGAGGCTCGTTGGGAACGCCACCGCTCCAACGCTCAGATGCTTTGGGAAGGACTCGAGGAGATAGGTCTCCAATGCCATGTCCCGAAGGAGCGCCGTCTTGCGAGTCTGACCACGGTGGCAAGGCCGGACGGCGTCGATGCCAAGGCAGTG
>JBMFOE010000034.1:0-42532 GCA_049969795.1 Desulfomonilaceae bacterium | reverse complement strand
CGATTATTCGCAGGCCGGGGCGTAGTTTGTGACCGTGTGCGCGCATGACCGGGCGCGGCGGAAGGATATTTTCATGTCCCGTTGTGACAGCTTTGTCATGGGAGTTCGAGAATGGCTTTATTCGAGTTCACTCCGAGAAGCGCTCCCATGGCGACGTCGGCTCATTCCGGCCCAAAGATTGTCAGAATCTTTCATCCAATGGGACGTCTTTCCCAGCAATCTCTGCATCATCCATTTTTCGTTGGCTCGACCCACTTCCTCACAGGGCCCACGGCTGCCAGATACAGCAGGCGAGATTCATCTGCCAGTCCTAGCAACTGCGCGGCTTCGTCGTCGTAGAAGGCGCCGATTCCGCAGCAGCCCAGGCGAATCGAGGTGGCCGCCAGATAGAGCCTCTGCCCGAGGCTGCCGGCTTGAAGCATAGCGTACCGGTATCCCCGGGGTCCATACGCTGTTTCTATGGCGGCGAGATTGGCGAGAAAGAGGAAGTGCAGCGCGCAGTTTGCCAGCCATTCCTGATCGAGACAGATGTGGGCCATGAGCGGCGCAAAAAAGCCCGACTGCACGAGACCAAAGGAGCGACTCCGTCGATCGAGGAGATAGAATCCTGGTTCCAGGTGCTCGACGTTGCCCGCAAGGAACCCGACTGCAACGGCGTCGGGGTTGGAAGCTTGGCCCTCATGAGACATCGCATCATAACAGACCGCGTCGAGCAAGAGCGAGAGATGATCCCGAGAGAGGGTCGTTTTCACGAAATTCCTCATGGAGCGGCGCTTGATAAGCGCTTCCGGGAGGCTCATGGGTTCGAGTGGCTGACATGGCCGCGGCAAAGGCTGCCAGGAATGCGGCCTTAGTCCAAGGGCTTTGAGGGCATCGGGCTGCGCGTCGGGCCGATTGGCACGGAACGACGCCTCATGAATCGTCTTGATCGCTGCGTAATGAGTCTCTCGAGGGGCGACCCGACTGCAGACCGGCAGTTGAGGGCCAGGGGAATCGAGGGGCGTCTCGGTGTCCACGCGCGACGGGGGACCTTCGGACGTCGCAGCGGCTACGGCGAGACACCCTTCACGCTCTTGATCGAATCCGAGGAATTGGTTCAGGGCCATATCGTCAAAGTCGAAGGCAACGCGGTAAGAAAGCCCTTCGAATCTGAGCGCGAGGATGAGGTTTTCCAAGAGGTGGCCGGAATCCAAGAGGTGATATCGATAGGCTCTTTCCCGGTACTTCCAAGAGCTTCGAAAAAAGATACTGCTGATGAAGAACACCGCTTTTGCCGTTGCTGGGCCCACGTCCGGAGCGAGTTGGGAAAGCTCCCGGCCAGAGTAGCCCCGTCTGAGCAGCGCGAGGCTTCGAGTGGCTGGCTGATGATGGTACACGCCGGGGGCGAGACCCGCGACGTCCAGGACCGCCGCATACAGCTCGAAGGGATACAGGGCGCCGGCTGACGCCACGCTGCGGTAGAAAAAATCCATTCCGCCGTATCGAGCCTTGGCGGTGATGGTGTGCGCCAATACAAGCACCCGCGCGAGGCAAGCGAGGTCGATTTCAGCTCTGCAACCGAGCGCCGCGTCTTGGCCGAGGACATCCCAGAGGGTTGCGGGAGAAAAGGACTGCTCGTCAGGGAGAGAGATCAACGGCTGGCCAACGTAGGATTTGAACACCGACGGTTGATTGGACCAATCCAACGCGTGGCCCGACATTTTGCGTCTGTCATAGCTCGTGGCTCGATGATACTCAGCCGCTGACATGGTCATTAGTCGCTCCTGTGCCCAATGCCCAATGGCGGGCTTTCAACCTCCCCAAGGCATTTCCGCGTACACCTGGGACAACTTGTCGCGATATTGCCTGAAGAAATTTTCGTGCTCCTTTTCCCAGGCAGACAGCATTTCCAGGGCGTAGGATGCGGGGCCAGTCGTATTGGCTGCCATTCGAGCATAGAATTCGCTGAGATCCTTCTCGATCAGCCATGCAGTGTTGAACACTGTCACGTCCGGGACCATCGAACCTTGGACGCATTGCTCTAAAAACTCTTTTTGCGCTCTGTCGTCGAAGAAGTTTGTCTTCTGGATTTGGGCGTCCTTGACGTTTTGCTCGTCCACCTTGCCCCTGGATTTCAAATCCTCGAGGATTCTCGTGATGAACCGAATATGCTTTTTCTCCTCTTCAATGAGTTTTTCAAAAGCCGTCTTCGCGGCGCCGATGCCCATACGGGCCAGGGACGCTTCAAAAAAACTCATTCCGGTTTGCTCTTGATTCAAGGCGTATTCAAAGACCTTTGTCAGTTTTGCATTTTCGTCCATGCTCTGTCCCCTGGTTGTTTTTACAAAAGATGCGTATGCGCGTCCCCGCGGTCAACATCAGGCTGCCTTGGCGTTCCCCGCGGACTGTCGCCCCTCCACCATCTTAGGGCCTATTGCCGCTCGGTTCAATAAAAAGCACTTCAACGCGCCTGTTCTTGGCCATGTGTTCCGGAGAATCGTTCGGCAGCAGGGGCCTATCAAAGCCAAACCCCTGGGTCTGGATTTTCGAGGGATTCACGTTGAATTTCTTCACCAAGTACTCTTTGGTGGCTTTGGCGCGATTTTCGGACAGGACCTGGTTTCGGTCTCTGTCGCCCCTATTGTCCGTGTGACCCTCGATGAAAAAGGTCAACCCCTTGCCTTGGAGGTCTTGAAGCGCCCTCCCGATCTCTGACAGTTGCTGCTCGTTCTCTTTCTTTATGTCGTATTTCCATTCGTCAAAGGTGATGTTATTGAAACGTTCCCGGTGCTTCGGCGCGGTGAAGTTGGCAATGCCCATGAGTCTGATTTCATTTTTGTGCGACGCTGCTTCGTAATCTTTTTTGATGTCTTCGGCTGTCTTCACATGTCCTGGCTGCTGGGGTGTCGAAGCGCGTAATTTTTTGAGAGCCCTTTTTGCGTCTATATCGCTCGGATTGAGTTCAAGGATTCTCTGGTAACACTCTGCAGCTTTTTCATTTCGGCCTTGGGAATAATAGACCTTGGCGAGCCGCCAATATACTGAGACATTCTTGTTATCGTATTGCGCCGCCTTCTCGAAGTGGCTCGCCGCCTCGTCCAACATTCGGTTCTTTTCGACAAGGCTGGCTTTTTCAAAATCAGGCGACTTGATCAACATTTCGGCCAGTAGAGCTCGGGCTTCCACATGTTGGGGGCATGCCTGAATGATGGAACGCAGCAGCTCAAGCTTCTTTTCAAGGGGGAGGGCTGATCGGAGCGTCTGCTGATAGACGGCGCCCGCTTTCTCACAGTCCGAGGCAGCAACCACTGCGGTGAGCGTTGTCAATGCTGCGGCCAAAACCAGACCTAGAGCGATGAGTTTTGCTCTCGAATCCATTGCGATGCGCGCCTCCCTTGATCAATTTGCGCTTGGCTGTCCCACCAAGATGAAAGATGACCAGAAAAAGGGGTGATTGTATCCTTGTTCCTTCAAGAACCGTCTGGCGCCTTCAAGCGCTGACAGCGGATCCTTGCCCTTCGCCTGCTCCTCCAAAAATCGTTGGACCAGCATCACCGATGGTTTTTCGTCCACGCTCCAGAGGCTTGCCAAGACTGACTTAGCGCCGGCATACTGAAAGGCGCGGCCCATCCCCATGGTTCCTTCGCCGGCAACGTACGTTCCGAGGCCAGTCTGACAGGCGAGGAGCGCGACGTTGTCCGCCCTCAGGTCCAAGTCCATGACTGCCGACATGCGCAGGAGGTTGTCCACTTGAGGCGGCGTACAACTCAGCAACAAAAAGGGCTCAGAGATCTCTGGTTTGAATCTGTCTCCGAAATAGCCATGGGTGGCGAAGACGATCTGGGCGTAAGCCGTCCCACTCGGGGCTATCTTTTCTTGAAATTTCTTTAGGGTCGCTTGTTCTCTTTCCATCACCACGGCGCGGGTCTTGAACAATTCCCGGGCGGTCTTTGCAAGAGAGCGCGTCTCCGGCAGCGGCTTAAATTCGTCCCTGAGATCGAGGTATGTACCAGGGGAGAGGAGACGCATTTCTCCAGACCCGGCGGTCTGCGTCGATGCGGCCAAGGTCTCGACGTATTTTCGCGTGGGCTTAGCTCCTCCGACTTCCCGCATAGAACTCGGAGGCGCTTTCTCCTTTGGTACGATGACATCGGCAATTACAAGGACTTTGTCTTGTGTGGATTTTGCTTTGGCCCGTTGCCTGGCAAGATTCATGGCAGTGAGCGACTGAAAGTAAGCGATAGGATTGGTATTGCCAAAGAAGGACACGTCAAGAACTAGCGGGAGACCTTGCTGGAGGGTAATCTTTCCTCCTTTCTCCATGATGAGCATCTCAAAGGGGAGCACATCGAGACAATCATCCGGGGCAATGATCACAGGACATCCCGGTTCGACGCGGCGGCGTACGTCTTTCGTCAGCAGGAGGCTCGCCAGCTCTCGTCCCGCCGCAAGATCCAATTTTGTGAGCTCGCCATAATCTTCGGGTCCCTCAAGGGGCTCTCTGTACAGCCTAATTTTTTTCTGCAGGGCCATCCTGGCAATAGGCTGGAATTCCGCATGAATAATCTCCGTACCTTTGCACACAAAAATCAGAATTCCTGTATCGGTGACGTCGTAGGCCAGGATGAGCTGATCTGGCGGCAGGTTGGCCTGTCGGATTGACAATGGGGACGGGAAACGCGTGGCGTAAAAATCTGGATAACGCTCCTTCATGAGGCGCTTGACGCTCTTGAGACGCTCATCCAGCCCATTCCTCTCGGACTCCAGCTTGGGGACAAGGGATTTGTCGCCTTCCGGTCCTTGGCATGTCTCAAGCTGTTTCGCGTTGGCTCTGATTTCTTTTTCCACCTCATCGAGTTCGCTGAGCAGCTTTCGATCCACGCCGTAGGACGAACCGGCGGACAGCTTGGCAAGCTTGTCCGCAAATGCGCGGGCTTTGGCATACTCAGAGGCCTCCAAGGCGCAGTCCCAGTTGCCTTGCTGCATCCTCACCCTGGCAAGCCCTTCGTAGGCAAAGGCGTACTTCACCCCGAGTACGGGCTCGCCGTCGAGAAAGGTGCGCTGGGCCTCCACGTCCAGAGAGTCCCTGACCTTCTCCGCGAGGTTCACAGCCTCGTGGTATTCTTTTTCCGCCTCGGCGTATTGTTTGAGGTTCTCTAGGGAAACCCCGCAACCAAGATAAGCCAAAAAGAGGTATCGCAACCGATTTGCTTGTTGGGCAGTGGACTTGAGCTCTCGGAACTTGGGCGGCGCTTTGCCCGGCTCTTTGTCCAAGAAATATCTGGCCGCGGTATAATCCACCAAGAGCTTTTCCTGGACGACATGCGGGGAAAATTGTCCTTGGGCCTGCTCGAGGCATCGCCGGGCCTGGTCATAGTCTGAAGGAGACGGCCCTTTGCCCTCGCCTTCCGTCAAATAGCGGTGTTTCTCCAGGAAAAACAGAGACATGTTGCATAACGTCTCGGCGAGCGGCACTCCTATCTTTTTTTTCAATTCAAGCGCTTGCTCAAAGTGTGGTTTGGCGTCCTTTATTTGTCCCCTCCGAGTCTCTATGTTGGCCATATCAGTCAGGGTAGTGCTCAGAAAAAACTGGTCTCCCACCTCCTTCTGAATCTTCTCCGCCTCGCTGTATTGTTTCAGGGCGTCATCAAACGCCCCGTAATATTCGTACAGATTGCCCAATCGCAGAAGAGCTTGGGCCTGAAACCTCTTTTGTCCTATTTCTCTGGCCATTTGAATGGCCTTCTGGGAAAGTTCTCGGGCTTCCTTGAATCTGCCTTCGTCTCTCATCACAAAGGCAAGGTTGTGCAACGTTCGCGCCTGTGTACCGGTGGCGCGGGCTCTTTCGGCAACGTCATAACAATCCTTAAACGTCTTTACGGCCTGCTGGGCGTCAGATTTCATGAAGTACGCAGCCAACGTCCTATTGGCCAGGGTCTCTGCATAGAACTGCGGTTGAGAATCTTGGCTTCGCAGTTTCAACGCCGCGTCGTACGCGCTGAGAGATTTCTCATAATTGCCCCGCTTGCGATGAACCATGCCAAGATTGTTCCATGCGAACGCTTCCTCAGCCTTGTTGCCGATTTGACGAGCGAGGTTGAGGGACGCCTCGTAGTCAGCGAGGGCTTTGGAATATTCGCCAAGCGATTCGTGTGCGCGGCCGCGCTTATTCAGGGCGGCGCACTCGCCTGCTCGGTGGCCGCCTTCTTTGTACAATTTTATCGCCTCGTCAAACAGTTTGATCGCCTTGGGGAATTCCCCTTTTTCCGAGGCAATGAGGCCCTCGTGTTCTGCGAGGATGCCTCGCATAGGAGGATTGGCCTTGGATCCGATGAGCCGATTGGCAGAGCCGATGTCCTTTAGAGCCCGCTCGTACTGATTCTGATAAATGTACAGCCGCGCCCTGTTGGCCAAGATAGCGAAGAGCTCCGGATTATCGGGTTTGCCATACCTTTTTATCGCCTCCTCTGCCTGATTGTAGAGTTCCACTGCTTGAGCATACTCGTTCTGCCCTTGCAGAATCCTGGCCTTGAGGATTTTGCCTGACGCCTCATCCAGCGGTTTGTTCAAGGCCCTGAACTTTGAAAGGGCCTGATCCACGTACGTTTGCGCCTCGCGAAACAGAGACAATTCGAGATATGATCGCCCTGTCCAAAAAAGGGCCGCTGCTTGACATTCTTCGGTTGCACCGCATGAACGCGCCATTTTCTGGAACACGTCAATGGCTTCTCGGTAGCGCGCCTGATCCACGAGCTGCTGCCCTTGCTTCATGAGCTGTACAGCTTCCGTAAGATCGGCGCTATGACAATATGGATTTGGCATGACGCAAAGGATTACTGCAAGAACGCCTAAAAAAAGGTTTGAACGTATCAGCCACATTGGATACCCCCGCCGTTGCCGCACTCGGTGGTCATCAGGCTACTGATCATGCAGTTATATTGTCCGACATAACGTGCGATGCCAAAAAAGAATGCGGCTCTTTGCGTCAAGGTTAGTAGATTAGAAGGAAAAATTCCATAAATTTTCACGGGAGTTGCCGTGTCACGAGCTATACTTCTTCTTAAGGGATTGTTCGGATTGAGATACGGATCGCGATAGGGCTTTTTGTCGTACGCAAACCTTTCCGTGCTCCTGATAAGGACGCACTCGGAGCTGAAGCATTACAGAAAGGTATTGACATGAGGAGCAATACTGCTATAACTAGTCACATAACAACTATTCATGAGATGACATTATAGGGTAGGTTCAGTGCCGAACTGCTTTCAAGATCCGCCAGCCCCAAGCGCATCCAACGAACCGGCGTCGTCACAAAACATCGAGAGCACAGCGCGCTGTGGACGCTGCAGAATTGACTATTTGACAGTTCACCCGCGTGACAACTTGATTCGGCTGTACAAGCCTTTATGTCGCCGCCGTTTCCATTGGAGAGACGGCGAGATAAACCAGGCACCAGAAACTATGCAGGGAGAAAAGGCGATGTCGAGCATCGAGAACGAGGAACCGCAAACGTCTTACTACTCTTTACTCAGGACCGACCTTGTGAATTTAGCGAAAGATGTAATGGACGAAGAAGTCGAGGTGATATGGGCGAGGACGCTTACCCCGAGGGAGGCCATTGGCAAGCCAGACCGAACTGACTTCCCCCTGTTAAAAGGAAAAGAAGTGATGATCGAAGCAGTTTTCCAGGGGACGCGCGCACACGCCTATACTGATATGCCGGGCCATTTTCGCGGTTCACTCAGGGACGCAGCGCAATTGCCGTTGAAAAATAACTTTGAGCGAGGGGTTTTTATAGCAACCTTTAACGCAGTCATGCGTCGTTTTGGGAAGACTACGAATACTGTTCATTGCAAGGACAGCGAGCCGACGCGTTGCGCCGACCAGCTCCCCGGTTTCGTGCGGGAGCATTTTGGGAATCCGCGCATTGCCTTTGTGGGGTACCAGCCGGCCATGATTGATCGATTGTCCCGTTCGTTTCGACTACGCGTGATCGATCTGGATGAGGACAACATCGGGGCAAAGCGGTGCGATGTGTTGATTGAGGGTCCTGAGAAGACTGAAGAAGTTCTTGGATGGGGCGAGCTGATATTGGCCACGGGTTCCACTTGCGTAAACGGCTCCATACTGTCCTTCGTCGGGAGAAAGCCAGTGGTGTTCTACGGAGTCACCGTGGCAGGCGCGGCTGCCGTCAACGGATATCAAAGGTTTTGTCCATGTTCCACTTGAGGGGCATAACCATGGGAAAAAATATCGTTTTATTCCTGCTTGTTTTTGTGAGTTGTCTCGCTGTTTCCGCAACAAGCGCGGATCAGGCCGAAACGATCAATATTGCGGTTGAATTTAACGACCATGCTGCAAGCGCCTACGTGGCGCGTCACAAAGGCTGGTTTCGAGATGCGGACTTGGATGTGCGTTTTTATAACTATGTCACTGGTATGGCCTTAGCCGCGGCGCTCGGACGAGGCCAGATTCATGCAGCCTATATGTGTCTGCTGCCCGCTATTAACGCGAAGGCGAACGCGGGGACGCCCATCAGGATCGTGGCGGGGACGCACCAGTATGGGTATGGGCTCGCGGTAAACGAAGCAAAGGTAAAGGGGATCAAGGACTTAGAGCGGGAAGATGTGCGTATTGGATGCGTCCAGGTGGGTAGCCCGTCTGACGCCTTTCTTCTGCGGATCATCGAGTTATACGGTCTCGAGCCCTCTCGAGTGCTGAAGAAAGTGCAACGAATGGCCCCGCCCATGCAGATTGCGGCCATCAAGGCTGGTATGTTGGATGCAATCATTTTACCTGAACATTGGCCTGCCATTGCGGAGCAGGCGGGCTTTAAGACATTGCTGACGGCTGAAGATGTGTGGCCAGGGATGCAGGGAAGCGTCTTGGCCGTTATGGATCAACTTATAAAGACGCGTCCCGATGCGGTTCGAAAGCTCGTAGCGATCACGTTCCGAGCGACACGCTGGATCGAAGAAAATCCACACCAGGCTGCCGAGTTAATGGCAGCGGAGCTCCAGGTCGCAGGCGAGAATTTTTTCCCTGTTGAATTGGCAAAGCCCGTTTCTCAGTTACTTGTAACCCCTGAGACCATGTTGAGATCCATGGAACGATTGAAATATACGAACGGCGTTGAATTGGCGGCAGTGCAGGAGCAAATCGATTTTGCGCGACGCCATGGCTACATACGCCAGCCGCTCAACGCAAGCGACATGGTTGATTTGAGTTTTCTCCATGAAGCTCCAAGGTAAACGTTTTGAATGGATATGGGGTCTTGCGCCCGTGGCTGTCTTCCTGATTCTCTGGGAGGTAGGGGCGAGGCTTGCCACGACGCCAGACCGGTTTTTTATCCCGCCATTCTCCATGGTGCTGACAGAATTCTATCACCTCCTCGACAAGGGAGTTCTTGGTGAGAATCTTCTGGCGAGCCTGACCAGGGTAATCATAGGATTGGGCGCGGGTTCAGCGGTAGGAGTCATCATCGGCGTAGCTATGGGTTGGAGCCCTCTTATGTACAAGGCGCTCAATCCCATAATTAGCCTGTTTTATCCCATTCCTGCGTTGGCTTGGCTGCCTCTCCTCATGATTTGGATAGGCATCAACGATTTACTGCCCATTGCCATTATATTTATCTGCTCGTTCTTCCCCGTGGTGTACAACACAGCCAGCGGCATAAGAAATGTAGATCGATCTTATATACGCGCCGCCCAAGTGTTGGGGGCGTCAAATTTGCGTATTCTTTTGACCATTGCGGCGCCTTTGGCCCTGCCATCAATATTCACTGGATTGAGATTAGAGGCGGGAATGTCATGGCGGGTTGTGGTTGCCGCAGAGATGGTGGCCATTCCGACAGGGATCGGGGCTTTGCTCATGAAGGCCGAAAGCCTCGTAAGAATAGACATCATCATGGTATGCCTTATCGTCCTGTCGCTCATGTGTCTTTCCTTCGAAAAAATGTTTGCTTTTCTACAAGGTCGTCTTCTGCAGAAATGGAGGAGCGATGCCCTGCATTGAGTTAGCGGAAGTGAGCAATCACGTGTGTCGCAAGATAAATCTCAGGATCGAAGACGGGGATATTTTTGTCATTGTCGGACCGACAGGCGCAGGAAAGACGACGCTGCTGAATATTATGGCGGGGCTGGTCGATTATACAGGCCATGTGCTGATCGACAGCGTGAACATGGACGGGGCGTCGCCCAGCGAGAGGTCTGTTGGTTATCTCTTCCAGGAGCTGGCCCTTTTCCCTCATCTCACCGTCGAATCGAACATAGCCTTCGGTCTCCGCGCCCAGCGCTACGAGAAAGAACTCACAGAGAAACGGGTGGACGCTCTGATGGAGATGCTGCGAATAAAGCACTTGAAAGGACGTTACCCTGGATCGCTCAGTGGAGGCGAACAGAAGCGGGTGGCGTTGGCGCGTTCACTGGCGCCTCGGCCTCGCGTCCTTCTCCTTGATGAACCGACATCCAGTCTGGATGTCGAGACGGCGGATCACCTGAGACGGGAATTGCATTCCTTTCTCAAAAGGCTCGGCATTACAACCGTGCTGGTCACCCATAACCTCTTGGAAGCTCGTAAGATCGCTGACAAGGCCGCAGTAATGTCTGAAGGCATGATTAGCGAGGTGACCGACCTCGCTCATCTCCTCGTGCGCCCCCTCAGGGACTTTGTACCTCGCTCAGTCGCCAACAGGCAGCCGACAGGGCTGTATGTTAACAACTCGGGATAAGGAGGCTTTTGGATGTATCAATTGTTGGTAAAGTTAACACGATTTTTGGGTCAACTGCATGACTTGTTCCCTGGACGCATGTCCTGTATTGAGCGACCTTTCGCTTTCTCGCTGGTGTTCCTCGCCCTTTGGTCGCAGGTCACGTCGAGCTTCGCCGGCGACCCCACATACCGACAAGGCGTCGATATATTTATCGAAACAGGAGTGGACGAGCCAGACAGGGTGCGCACCTGGTATGCGCCGATGGTTGCTCAGCCCTATGCCCCTGTGTTCGAGATCCTCGCAACTCGCGGCACTAAAGGTAGGTACTACCCCTACACATACAGCGTCACCGTGAAGGACCTTGTAAAAATGCATGGGCACGACTGTGAAGGATTGAGCCACGCTGCGGCATGCTGCAAGATGGCCTTCAACATCCTTTTTCCTGATGGAATCATCGACAGGAGCGTACTTTGGGGCATAACGGGAAGATCGCCTTGTTACACGGACGTGGTGGCGTACCTTACAGGAGCGAGGCTACAATATGGAAACCTTGGCTTCTTCAAAGATCCTAAGTACGGCCATGCAATTATCGTGTACAGAGAGGATACCGGCAAGGCCGTCCTCGCGACGTGGAAAGAAGGCATCAACAGTATTCCCGATGAGCCGGTGGTGTTGCCGGGCAAGATTCTGTGGAAACCTCTGGTGGACATGAAAGCGGTTATGGACCTGAAAAGAGTGGTCAAGCAAGCCGCGGGAAAACAGACTCCTTATCAAGTAGATTTGATGCGTTATTACCAGTGGAAGCACATCAACGACATTTTTAGTCGTCCCTTGGAGGAAAGCTACCAGGCCCAAGTGCTTGACAATTTTCGCTGGGAGGATTGGGTGGATCTAAGCAAGACGGTTCCGAATCCTCACAAACGGGCTGATACGACGTTAAAAAATGAATTTTACAGGAAACGACCGGTGTCTCTCGAGTAGAGGACTTATTCCGGGGGGATGAAACAAAGAGCCGAGCATTTTGCTGACGACAGCTACTTAATTCTGTCCAAAGTTGCAGCAAGCGCAGGAAGGAGCAAGAATACTTGTGCGATACAGCAATCAAACCCCGCGGGCGATTGATCCCCGTGGAAGATTCTGTGGGTACCGTGTTGGCGCATGACATCACTGAAATACGTCCAGGGGAATTCAAGGGCGCGAGCTTCAAAAAAGGTCATATCGTTACCCAAAGCGATGTACCCCACTTGGCAAGGCTGGGTAAACGCTATTTGTACTCCCTTGAAATCGCGCCAGAAGAGATGCATGAAGACGAGGCTGCGCGAGCCATTGCAAAAGCCCTTGCAGGGCCTGGCATCACCTACAATCCTGAGCCGTCGGAGGGGAAAATAAACCTTGTTGCAGCTCACGATGGTCTTTTCAAGGTCAATGTGGAGGCCCTGAAAGAATTCAACCTCGTTGAGGGACTTATGTGCGCGAGCCGCCACACAAATTCAGTGGTGCGGGCCGGCGAGATAGTGGCAGGAACTCGAGCGATTCCCCTGGTCATCCGGCGTGACATCGTGGCCGAGGGCATCGCGATTGCGGAGGCCGTAGGGGGGCTCTTCACGGTGAAGACCATGGCAAAACCTGACACCGCCCTCATCGTGACAGGCCAAGAGGTTTACGAAGGGCTCATCCAGGATAAGTTTGCGCCTGTTATGAAGCCAAAATTAGAGTCGTATCACTGTTCCGTGGTGAAGACCGTATTCGCGCCAGATGATGCAGATTTCATCGCAGATAAAATTCGGGAGGTCATTTCTGAGGGCGTTGATCTCATCGTGGCCACAGGGGGCATGTCGGTGGACCCTGACGATGTGACGAGAATCGGGGTCAAGAAAGCGGGCGCGGACAAATTGCTTTATGGCTCGCCGATTCTACCCGGAGCTATGTTGCTCATCGCTGAAGTTGCATGCACGCCCGTCATCGGGTTGCCTGCGTGCGCGCTTTATTACCGAAACACGGTCTTTGACCTGGTGTTGCCGCGAGTGTTGGCCGGGGAGAAGTTGACTCGGCGAGACCTGGCCTCCATGGCTCATGGCGGCCTTTGTCTAAACTGCGACGTTTGTCGTTTTCCGCTATGCCCTTTTGGTAAGGCAGGCTGACAGGCCACCGCGGACTCGTTCATCGCAGCAGTACAACGGCCTTAAGACCCCTAAAATTCGCAACGAGGAACGGATTTTCACGTGCGTTGTAGCGTTGAAGATCGGGAGCTGCCCGTCACAAGAGGAACAAGAGCGCTGCAAGGGCCTCTATCCCGCGAGGTGGACGTGCTTCGGTCAAACATCGTTGTTGTAAACCGGCTCAACGTATGCAGGGCGCTTTTGCCGTCACACGGAGGCAAAGGCAATCCCGATGGCTGCGCCGACGAGCGTAGCGGCCACGGGATTACACCACAACGCTCAACCTGAGCCCACCGTCGAGCTCACGAGAAACAAGACAAATCCTGCCAACGCCCCTATGGCGCCGCCTATCACAACTTTCATGACGCCGCTTTTCTCCGGACACGCCGGAATCATTCTCGATATGCTCTTTTGACTAGGCATGAAAAAGCCCCGGTTGTCAAGAGACAAGCGGGGCTTTTGCGAAGGATTGCGCCAGGCTACTTGCCAGCGGCGTACTTCCAATACTTCTTCGGATCGTCTGTGACGATGTAGATGACCCTCACATCGTCTGGGTTGATGGCTTGGGCTTTGGGAAATTTTTTCTTGAGTTCCTCGACCCGTTTCTTGGTCACGTCGAGAATTTTGTCCCGTTCACCAAACTGCATGGCGCCTGTGGGACAGGACTTGACGCACGCAGGGATCATCCCGTTGGTAATCCTGTCGAAGCACATAGTGCATTTGAACAGCTGTTTGGTTTTCGGGTCCTGCCGAGGGATGTTGTAAGGACAGCCCTCGAGGGTTGCTTTGAAATCGAGTTTCTTGGTTGCGGGAGTGTAAAGCACAGCCCCTGTCTTCTCATCTTGCACGATTTCGTCATTTTCGGCCGCCGCCATGCATCCTGGCGACAGACAATGCCGACACTGCTCAGAAAAGAAGTTCCAGTAGGCCTTGCCGTCCCCGTTCTTGCCTTCGGCGAAGCGGACGATCTTGAAGGTTTCGTACGAGAGGTCCTGAGGGTTCTCGTAACTCCCGACGTTCTTTGTGGTCGTGCCGCTTAGACCGTTCCACTGTTTGCAGGCGATTTGACACCCACGGCATGCCGTACACTTGGAGGTGTCAACGAGAATTGAATATCCTTCAGCCATATCACACCTCCTATGCCTTTGTGACGTTGACCATGAAGGCCTTTGATTCAGGGATCATGGTATTGGGGTCGCCCACATTCGGGGTGAGCAGGTTTGCAGATTCGCCTCCGTCCTTGGGGACCATCCACCCAAAGCACCATGGCATACCCACTTGATGAACGGTAAGGTCGCCAATTTTGAACGGTCGGAATCGAGTCGTCACAAGAGCGACGCACTCGACTTCCCCTCGAATCGAAGAAACCTTTACCTTTTCTCCGTTCTTGATTCCTCGAAGCTGGGCCAACTCCTCGCTAATCTCCACGAACATTTGCGGCTGCGCTTCTACGAGCCATGGCTGCCAACGAGTCATGATGCCTGTCTGCCAGTGTTCGGTGACGCGATAGGTGGTCCCGACAAACGGAAAGCGAGGATCGCATGTGAGATGCTTGTCCATCTCGCCTGAGAAGATCTTGATGGTTGGGTTGGTGAACTGACTAGAGAGGAGATTCTTCGGAACCGGGCACTCGAGGGGTTCATAATGCTCGGGAAATGGCCCGTCGGCCAAGCCCGGACCAAACATAGACGCCACGCCGTCGGGCTTCATGATAAACGGCAGTTTCCCTGCCTTCTCGTTGCTCATGGGCGGGGCAGGCCCATCGGGGACGTCTCCGACCCATTTTCCGTCAGCCCATTTCAGGACGGGCCGCGCAGGATTCCACGGATTGCCGTTCAGATCCACAGATGCCCTGTTGTATATGATCCGTCTATTGACTGGCCAAGCCCACGCCCATTGCGGATAAAGACCGAGCTCGGTCGGATCGTCCTTTTTGCGTCTGGCCATGTTGTTGCCTTCGCTGTTATAGCTTTGGCAATACAGCCAGTTACCAGAGGACGTGCTTCCATCGGCTTGGAGCATGGGGAATGCGGGTACCAGCTCGCCCTTCTTGAATTCCTTGTCTCCGATTTTCACGTCCTTGAGGAAATAGCCGTTGATCTCTTTGGCCGCCTTTTGCGGATCAAAATGGCCTTTCTGATCCACGTAGTCCCATTTCAGATTCAGGATCGGTTCGGGGAATTTTCCTCCCTTTTTGTAAAGGTCCCGGATCTTGTTCATCAGCTCGACCATGATGTCGCCGTCCGGCTTTGCTTGGCCAGGAGGATCCGCAGCCTTGTAGCGCCACTGAGCCCACCTTCCGCTGTTCGTAATGCTTCCCTCCTTCTCGACCGACGCAGCGCAGGGCAGCATGAACACTTCTGTCTTGATCTTCTTGGGGTCCATTCCGGGCGCTTTCCAGAAGGAACCTGTTTCGTTGTCGAAGATGTTGACGTTGACCATCCAGTCGAGCTTGCCAAGCGCCTGACGCACCTTGTGGGCGTTGGCGCCGCTGCACGCCGGGTTTTGGCCCCACGCAAAAAAGCCTTTGATCTTGCCGGCGTACATGGCATCGAAGAGATTGAGCCACGAGCAGTTTTGTCCCACATCGAGTTTTGGCAGCCACCCGTATCCAAAATCGTTTTCCTTGGTGGCCTTGTCTCCCCAGTAGGCCTTCAAGAGGCTGACGACATACTTAGGCGCATTTTGCCACCAGTTCACTGATCTGGGGTCTTTGGTCGATGGGGTCACGGCCTTGAGGTAGGCCTCGAGGTTCGCGAGATTGGCCGTTGGCGTCCTGAGATATCCCGGCAGGATGTGAAAGAGCAGCGCCTGATCTGTGGAACCTTGCACGTTGGATTCGCCGCGCAGGGCGTTGACGCCGCCACCTGCAATGCCCATGTTGCCGAGCAAGAGCTGGATGAGGCACATGGCCCGGATGTTTTGTACGCCTACTGTATGCTGGGTCCACCCCATCGCATACATGATGGTACCCGCCTTGTCCTTGACGCCCGTCGAGGCATAGGTCTCATAGACCTTGACGAGGTCTTCCTTGGGCGTGCCCGTGATTTCCGATACCTTTTCGAGGGTGTATCGAGAATAATGTTGCTTCAGCAACTGAAACACACAACGGGGATTCTCCATGGTCATATCTCGTTCAGGAACCCCTTTGTCATCCATCTTAAAGGCCCAGAATGATTGGTCGTATTTTCTGGTTTTTGGGTCGTACCCAGAAAAGAGGCCGTCCTCGAAGTTGTATTTGTCTCCCACGATGAACGTGGCATTGGTGTAGTTCACCACATAGTCTTTGAAATATTTGTTGTGGTCCAAAATGTATTTGATCATGCCTCCCAGGAAGGCGATATCCGTTCCTGACCGCAACGCAGTGTAGATGTCGGCGTGTGCAGACGTCTGCGTGAACCTCGGATCAACGGAGATAAGAACGCCTCCCTTATCCTTGGCCCTTTGCACCCATTTCATGGAGATGGGATGGTTTGCGGCAGCATTGCTGCCCATGATAAGTATGCAATCGCTGTTTTTGAGATCGATCCAGTGGTTGGTCATTGCGCCGCGTCCGAACGACTCTGCCAGAGCCGCTACAGTGGCGCTGTGTCATATGCGGGCCTGATGTTCGATATAGACAAGTCCGAGTGCGCGCATCATGGCCTGCAAGGGCCACAACTCTTCGTTGTCAAGGGCCGCGCTCCCGATGTGGGCAATGGCCTCGACCCTATTGACGACTTCGCCTTTGGCGTTTTTCTCGATGAAATTGGCGTCCCTTGTGGCCTTGACCCTTTTTGCGATCTCGCTGAGCGCCCAATCCCATGATTTTTCCTGCCATTTGTCGCTGCCGGGCGCTCGATAGAGAACTTTTTTGAGACGGTTTGGATTGTTGGCCGTGGTCTGGAAAAGCGCAGCGCCCTTCGCGCAGAGCGCCCCTTCGTTGATGGGATGATCGGGATCTCCCTCGATGTTGATGATCTTCTTTTCCTTGGTATCCGTACTGCAGATCAGACCGCAACCGACCGCGCAATACGGACAGATGGTGGTGGACTGCTTCGCAGTCTTGACCTTGTCAATCTTCTTCTGTTCGGCGGCATAGGCCTTTACCGGCCCAAGGTTAACCCCGAGAGAAGAAAGAGCCAGTCCCGCGCCGGCTATGCCGGTAAACACGAGGAACTCGCGCCGAGTTACTTCCATAACGGACCTCCTTTCTATCTTTGGTGGGAGATAGGAATCAGTGGAGCGCCAAAAAGGAAATGGCGCGTTTCACATTTCATTGCTCCAATGCGATTGCTGCCATCCATGGAGTACTTCCTCAAATGCACGCGACCTTTCCTGCGAGCCCTGGTTTTGGTAGAAGAATTTGTCGCCGTTGAGCCCAGAGGGATTCTGGGCATGCTTGGCATTCATGATATAGGGTTGGATCCCTCAATCATGGGGCATGATTGCATGTGAGGGGAGGGCGGCGTCAAGATGATTTTGAGATGTAGGAAATACATTCCTTCTCATTTTAATATGTTATGTTGTTTATTGCCGTTGCGTCGTTATGTCCTCAATGACGTATGTGACGGATTTTCCTAGTGAAGTTGTAATATTTATCTCCAGATAAAAATGGTAAATCCCATCGCCATGCAGGCCAAAAAACAGCGGCATCCGTATATACCACTTGTCGAAACTTCTGTCGGAATGAGGCGCGCCCCAACGCGAATATGATGACTTTCAACGCCAGCGTCACGGCGAAGACATAATCAATGAGCACCCTCACTGCGCTGGCTTTGTCATGCCGGCCTCGATCCGCTATCCAAGAAACTCGTCATGGATTCCCACTTGCGTGGGAACGACATGTAGCCGGGAAACCGCTCAGTTCGCGATTATTTTCGAGAATGGCTATACCCGGAATCTCATCCGCCTGCAGCGCCCGTCATGTCTTTCACGCTCTGATACAGCAAGTAGGCGAATCCTATCATTACGAGCCATCGCACCAAGTTGAGCCGTTCTAGAGCCTCTCCTTGTTGCACCGCCTCCAAAAGATAGTAGCCCATGACAGCAACCCCTATGACACAGAGGATGGCCTTGAGAAACGGATTGAGGAATTTTTTGCCAGCCATGGCATGTCTCCTGTGGTTTGGATTAACCCGGTCGTCTCCGTGTGGGAATTCTTATAGCAGTTTCCGAGAAAAACCGCGAATGCGAACACCGCGGCGGTGCTCGATTGGTGTGAGCTGGCACTGCCTTGTCGCCTTGGACTCCTCGCAATGACAAAAAAAATTGTTGATGCGTCATTTCGAGCGAGGCCACGCATTCTCGTCATCAATTGGGAGAACTCCTATGAGACGAGTTCACAAGTTTTCTTCGTGTTTCGTATGTGGGCGGCGCGCCAGTAGCTTTCTCCGACAGAGACCGACGCTCACCGCACGATGATCACTGGAATATCGAGTTCGTGTCGGACGGGCGAGATGGTGCTGCCGAACAACATGTCCCTGATCCCCCGATGCCCATGGGCAGCCATCACAAGTATATCGGCTTTCTGTTCCTGTGCGAGACGGACGAGCTCCCTGGGGACGGGACCAAAGCCCAGAAAGGTTTCTACCTCCACTCCCCGATGGCTCAACGCCACCGCAAGTTTGTTCAAGTACTGTTCATCTTCCCTTGCTTCGGCGTCGTACGCGTCTGAGCCGAACGTCACGCCAGCCGCGCCTTCCACCACGTGGAAGAGGCATAGCGTCGCATTATGCTGCCTCGCGAGGGGCAACGCGTGGCTGAGCACTTTTTTGTCGTCGTCGGTGAATGCGACGGCCACGCCGACTCGTCGGTATCGAGGAACGTCGAGGTGCAGATCGTCTTCCCCCGCGAGAATGAAGTGGCTCAGTTTCTTCCACGCCGGCGTCGCGTCTCTTTCGGGAATGTGGATGAAAGGTTTGACGATCACGTAAATCAGAAGACAGCCTATTGCGGCGGCGACAGGCAGTACAATCCCGTATACCAGGGCCAGTTCAGTGGTTGACCGTATCCATTCTGCGATTTGTTCGATCACGAGCTTGACGTTGAGGCCGGTGATTGCCCCCGCGATAATCCATGCAATTGTCTTCATCCAGAGGTTGTTGGCAAATTGCCCCATGGATGCCCGGTCGTTGGTGAAGTGGACGAGGGGAATGACTGCGAACGGCAGCTGAAGGCTCAGGATAACCTGACTGAGGATGAGCAATTTGTACGTGCCCTCGTCCCCCGCGTAGAGAATGGTCAGGGCGGCGGGAATGACCGCGAGCATTCTGGTGAAGAAACGCCTGAGAAACGGGCGTATTTTGAAATGCAGAAAGCCCTCCATGACGATTTGGCCTGCAAGGGTTCCTGTGATGGTGGACGCCTGGCCTGCGCACAGCAACGCCAGGGCGAATGCGGTTCCTGCGAGAGAAGCGCCGAGCAACGGGGTGAGCAATTCGTGCGCCTGCTGCAACTCAGTGACCACGATGCCCCGCTTGAAAAACACCGCTGCGGCCACGATGAGAATCGCCGCATTGACGAAGAATGCCGCATTGAGCGCGACGGCGGAGTCGATGGCGTTGAATCTGCATGCCTGGAGCTTTCCTTCATCCGATGGATCATAGGCGCGAGTCTGCACCAGCGCTGAGTGGAGATAGAGGTTATGAGGCATTACCGTGGCGCCAATGACGCCTATGGCAATGTACAAACTCCCTTCCGGAAGGGACGGGCTGAATCCCTGAACGACCTGCCGCCACTCCGGCGTCGATATGAAGACCTCGAAGATAAAGCACAGGCCAATGATGGTGATCAGGAACAGGATAAAGCTCTCGAATTTTCGCATCCCCAGATTTTGAATCGCGAGGAACAGCATGGTGTCGAGCGCGGTAATGAGGACGCCTACCAAGAGAGGCAACCCAAGGAGCAGATTGAGTCCTATGGCGGTTCCGAGGACCTCGGCCAGATCGCACGCAGCGATAGCGACTTCTGCCAAGATCCAGAGGAGGTAGGCAACCGGTCTCGGATAGTTGTCTCGGCAGGCCTGGGCGAGATCGCGACCCGCAACAATGCCAAGCCGCGCGGCCAGGGTTTGGAGAAAAAAGGCCATCACGTTGGACGCCAACAGGACCCACAGCAACTTGTACCCGAAACGGGCGCCGGCCTCGAGATCAGTCGCCCAGTTGCCCGGGTCCATGTACCCCACGCCTATGAGGTAGGCGGGGCCAAAGAACGCGAACATGCGTTTCAGGATATTGGCGCCTTGAGGAATGGAAACGCTGCCATGCACTTCTGACAAAGAAACATTGACTCTCGTCATATAGCGCTTCTCAGAATTATACCATTTCTCGAAATTTCTGTCGGAATGATGTCCGCCGCGGGGTGAATATGACAACTTTCAAAGTCTATGTCCGGGCCCCTGACATGTCATGCCAGACTCGCTCCGACATCCAGGTAACTCGTCATGGATTCCCACTTGCGTGGGAATGACATGCAGCGGGACAGCAGGCAATGTGCGATTTTTTTCGAGACTGGCTATATGTCAGGAACTCTTATCGATGGTTTCTCGCACTTGTACCAAGAGCTGCCTCACATCGTACGGTTTGCACACCACGCCGGCTGCGCCAAGACGGAGCACCCTCCGCTTGATCACGTGTTCCTGAAATCCTGTTATGACGAGGATGCGCGCCTTTGGATTCAATTTGAGTATCTCCGTCATACACTGCTGACCGTCCATCTCGGGCATGTTCAGGTCCAGCATCACCAGCGAGATATCCGCGGCTCGCTCACGGTATATCGCGAGGGCCTCTTTCCCGTGAGACGCTTCGAGCACCTTGTACCCGAACGCGGTCAGCACGTCCCGACCAAGCTCTCGGAGCATGTCTTCATCGTCAGCCAGCAGGACGGTCTCCGTTCCCCCAGGCGGCAGCGTTTCTTCTCTCGCGCTTTCTACTTCCTCCTCGCTCTCCAGCGCAGGGAAATAAATCCTGAACACCGTCCCTTTTCCGGGTTCGCTGTCGCACTCGATGTGGCCGCCGTGCTGCTTCACGATCCCATAGACCGTTGCAAGCCCCAGCCCCGTACCTTTGCCCACTTCCTTGGTGCTGAAGAAGGGATCAAAGATGCGTTCAAGTGTTTGTTTGTCCATGCCATGGCCGGTATCCGACACGGTCAACAACACATAGGGGCCGGCATCGATCTCAGGATGGCTGTTCACGAAGGCGTCGTCCAGAAAGACATTCTCGGTCTGTATGGTCAACGTCCCGCCGTCGGGCATGGCGTCCCTCGCATTCACCGCCAAATTCATGAGGACTTGAGTGACCTGGGACGGATCCGCCATGATTTCGTTCACATGGCCTCTGGAGCGTATCACAATCTGTATGGTCTTCGGAATGCTGTGCGACAAGAGCTTATGGACCTCGAGGACTTCCCGATTCAAGTCCACAGGACGCTTTTTCGGCTCCACTTGCCTGCTGAAGGTTAATAGATTCCGCACGAGGTCTGCACCCCTCTTACCTGCCGTGTGTATTTTCCGTAGATCTTCGAGGTCGCGGGAGCCCGGTTGCTGACGACTCATGAGGATCTCTGCAAAGCCGATCACAGCTTGGAGCAGGTTGTTGAAATCATGGGCAATACCGCCGGCAAGTGTACCCACGGCCTCCATCTTCTGCGCGTGCAGCAATTGCCGCTCGAGGTTCTTGCGCTCTGAAATGTCTCTGATGGCGACTGCCCGAATCTGCTTCCCGCCGCTTATCCACTGTCTCGGCCGGATTTCGATGGGGAACGTGGAGCCGTCTTTTTTCAGACCAACGGCCTCATAAGACTCGACGGCGCCAGAGGCGATCTTTTCCTTGACTATTTGCAAGGATTCCGGAGTCAGCGTCTTTTCCATAATGGGCTTACCAATGAGCTCTTCCGGCTCATACCCAAACATCTCGAAGAATTGGTCGTTGGCCTCGAGCAGGATCCCATGATCGTGGAAGATGATCGCCTCAAAGGTCACTTCAGCCAACTGTTTATACCGAGCCTCCCGCTCCCTGAGGGCTGCCTCCATCTTTTTTCGTTCGGATATATCGCGTAATACCACCACCATACCGGCTGGGTTGCCCTGATGATCCAAATACCTGCCCGCGCTGATGCTCACATCGACCACGCGACCATCCTTGGTCAGGCGCTGCGTCTCGTGAGTCGTGTTGACCGCGCCCTCGTACACGACTTGGCGAATGATTGACAGGGCGCGCTCCCTATCCCATTCCGGCAACGTATTCAACCGCTTGCCTTCGGCCTCTTCCAGGGTCCATCCGAAGAGACGAGTATGGGCCGGATTGAGATACCTCACCTTCCCTTCCATGTCGTACACCACAATGGGGTCAGGCGCGCAGTTCAGCAATGACTGATAGAGCTCTTGCTGGTCCCTCGCCTGATTGAAAAGACGTTTATACGACTCTCGACTAGCCTCCAATGCCTCGAGAAATTCCTTTCGTTCTGATATATCAAGGATATTTCCCATGATCGCCGGGCGCCCCTGGTAGGTAATCATGGTAGTGAGAATTTCACACCAAATCTTTTCGCCGGATTTCTTGCGCAATTGCAGTTCATAGGCAAACGGAGCAGTATCGCCCTCGCCGCGGGCAGCCAGTCTGGCCATAACCGTCTCCCGGGCGCTCTTGGGCACAGCCCCCAAGAAATTCCGGCCAATCATCTCCTCCCTTGTGTAACCCAGGATCTCCGTCATCCGCGGGTTCACATACACGATCACGTTGTCCTGATGAATGAAGACGCCAACCAGCGAGTTTTCGGTGATCTCTCGGTACCGCGCCTCACTTTCCCGGAGGGCCTCTTCCATTTGTTTCCGCTGCGTGACATCACGCGAAACGCCATGGATGCCAATGAGTTTGCCTGCGGCGTCCCTGATGCCCCTCACTGTTACCTCTAGCCAGATCGTGTCCCCATCTTTCTTGTAATGCTCGGCGACAACCGTCACGGTCCTGTTCGGGTCGCTGGCGCCGTCCTGTTCCTTTTGCAGCTCTTGGGCCAGGAGTTCTCTTATCATTGCAAGGGAGTCTGGCGTCACCATCTCGTCCAATGTTTGGCGGTAGCGCTCTTCGGGCGAAAAACCGAGGAGCTTTTCTATGGAGGGGCTTACGTAGGTGGTGCGAAAATCGAGGTCAGTGGTCCAGACCATGTCAGACATCATCTCGGTGAGGAGCCTGTACTTCCGCTCGCTCTCCTGAAGCGCCTTCTCCCTTTCTTTCTGTTCCGTCACATCTCGCGCCACGCCGATGACCATGGAAGTTCCGTTTGGATCCGTTGCCAACGTATTGCGAAAAGACAGCAGACGACGCTCTCCATTTGCCTTTTGAACGAGCATCAGGCCGCTGGCGCGGCCATCGCGCTTGACTTTCTCTAGAAACTCGTCGAGTTCCTCCCGAGCTCGCGGCGCCAAATAGTCACGCAGATTCGTCCCAGTCATTTCCGCAGGACTCGTTCCTGCTGCGTCCGCCGCAACGTTGTTCACGAAAAAAATGTTGCCTTCCAAATCATGTGCGCAGACAGCGTCTGCCACATTCTCCACCAGGAATCTGAACCACGTTCCAACGCTATGGAGCTGACTCTCTAACAGTTTTTGTTGAGAAATATCCCGCACGACGCACCGGGTCTGTTTGAAGCCGCCGTCGGCGTGTCGAATGATCCGCCCTTGAAACGCGGCAGGGAGCGTAGTCCCGTCCTTTTTCAGAATGTCGAGTTCGACGTGATCCTGGTACCCTGACGCCTTGATTTCTCGGAATTTTTCCCGGAAGCGTTCCGCAGAGGCCGGGGAGAGAAAATCGCCAAACCAGCGGCCTATGACCTCCTCCCGTGTATAGCCGGTCATGGCGAGCCAAGCCTCGTTCACATCGAGGAGCCGCCCCTCCGAATCCAGGGACTGATACCCGCACGGCAGCTCGTCGGGCGACCACGTGGTTGAGCCGGGCGGTTCAGGCGCCTGACTCTCAGTGGTTGAGGCGTCGAATCGGCTGTTTTCTAACTCGGCTATCCTTTGCCGGAGCGCAGCGAGTTCCGCCATCAACTGTTCTTTGGTCTTGTCGGGCTCTTCCATGGCTGGCTGTTCCTTGAGGGGGGTACAAGAGTATATCACGGCATTCAAAAGCATTATAGCACAAAACGCGAGGCAAAAATAATGGGTTCATGTACCCCGCGGACAGAAAGGGGCCCGGGCCACGAGGCGCAGGCTGCGGGCCATATTACGGCGCGGGTGTTGGGCATTGCGACATTGTTCCCGCAAGATATTCGTGTGATATAGTATTCGTCGCGATCTCACCTGGCGAAAGGCGACGACATGCAATATTTCATAAGGCCCATCGGCGTAGTGCGATCTCCCCTCAAGAATCTGAAAGACTGCCCACATCAAGGCCGTGAAGGGGCGCCTCAAGCGTGGATTGAACTGGATCCGACGTACGCAGATGGTCTTTTGGGTTTGAAACCTGGTTCGGAGGTCATTATTCTCACGTGGCTGCATCTTGCCGACCGTTCGTTGTTGCGCGTGCATCCGAGAGGGGACGCTCGAAATCCCGTCACCGGCGTATTCAATACCAGGTCGCCTCACCGGCCGAATCCAATCGGTCTTCATCGAGCGACTGTCTTGGCGGTCGAGCCGCCGGCGAGTGTACTCGTCGAGCCCCTCGAGGCCTTGGACGACACGCCGGTGATAGACATCAAGTCAGCGCTGGGAGATGAATCGTAATGCCGCGGCGGATTCTCGACATCTCTGAGGGAATGAGGCTCTGGTCGTCGAATTCGCAAGTTCTTCTGAAAACCGCTGCGCCGTCGCCTCGGTACCCAGGGCGTTGCCCTGGGCTATTGTATTGCGCCCCGCGGGAGCGAGGCTTGAGAGTTTGCCGCCAACCGATACTGGCGCCGGGCCTATAACGCGGCCTTCATGAGCGCATCGTAGCGCAACTGATCTTCGTACATGGCGAGGAATACCTGGTGTTTGCGCTCGTGGTACGCTCGTACGGGTCCCGAGCTTGGTTCGATGACCTTGTCCGCGGAGCTCATGGCGGCCATGGCGTCAGTCAGCCCGGCGCAGTCCCCAGCGGCGACCGCGGCCAGCATGGCGGCGCCAAGCAACACGGCCTCCGGCTCCTTGGGAAGAACGATGCGCCGCCCTGTGATGTCGGCGTGCTCGCGGAGGAAGACGGGATTTTTCGCGCCGCCTCCGGTGGTCAGCACGGTCTCGATCTCGTAGCCGCCTGCGGTCATGGCGTCCAAGATGTGGCGTGCGCCGTGGGCAACTGCTTGCACCGCAGCGAGGTACAGGAGGGCGAGGTCTTCCACGCTGTCGCTGAGCCTCAACCCTGAAATCATGCCGCACGCGGTTGGATCGGCTCGCGGGGAGCGGTTCCCGTGAAAATACGGCAAGACGTGAAGTCGCTCGGTGAGCTTCGCGGGGAACCCCGCATCTTGCGCGAGTCTATCCAGGACCTCCGCGAGCAGTTCGTAAATCGTGATCCCGCGTTTTTTGGCGTCTTGTTCGAGTTCACGGCTGCGCGCGTGGCTGAAAATGATGTGATCGATGAGCGCGCCAGTCGCGGATTGGCCGCCTTCGGTAAGCCACCAGCCGGGGATCATTGCAGAATAGAATGGCCCCCATACGCCGCCAATGAATCTTGGCTCCTGGGAAACCGCCATGTGGCAACTGGATGTGCCGCCGATGAGCGCCAATCGCTTTTCAAGATGCACTTCGCCGCGGTCAGGGAGGGGCGCGCCGAGCAGCCCGACGCCTCCGGCGTGGGCGTCGATCATCGACGCGGCCACCGGCGTTCCTGGGTTGAGGCCGAAATCCGCGGCCGCCGTCTTTGTAAGACCCTGGCCGAGGGGCTCCCCCATGGGCCGGATGCGGGTTCCGATGCGGCGATATCCCTCGGCGACAAGTTCGCCGAGCCCGATGGACTGCCAGTAGGAGTCGTCCCATCGCCCGACGCTGTCAGGCCTAGTCGGTTCCAGATGACCTTGATAGGTCCATTTGCAGACCGTGGTGCACAGAGAGCGCGTCTCATCGCCCGTGGCCCGATAGGTAAGGAAATCGGCCAAGTCGAAAAAACGGCGGGCGCGCTTCCAGGAATTCGGGAGATTCTCCTTGAGCCAGCAGAGCTTGGGCGACTCCATTTCCGGCGAGATCACCCCGCCGACATAGCGAAGGACCGAGTGATTTCCCTCATTGATCCTCTGGGCCTGCTTCACGGCCCTGTGATCCATCCACACGATCACGTTTTGCTCGTCTCTGCCAGTCGGACTCACCGACACGGGGCGATCCTCGTCGTCTAAGACCACCAAGGAACACGTAGCGTCAAAGCCGATGCCTCGCACATGGGCCGCCGCGACGTCAGCCTCTGCCATGGCCTGCCGGACAGCTTCCGCGGCGGCAGCCCAGATGTCGTCGGACGATTGCTCCACACAATCGGCTTCAGGCTTCCACATTTTGATGGGGCGCGAGCCCTGCCCGAGCATCCGCCCGCTTGCGTCGAACACTCCTGCCCGCGCGCTCCCTGTCCCCACATCGACGCCAAGATAGCAGCCATGGCCCTGGGTCATGATCGTGCGCTCCTTCCCAGAAAACGAACCTTGAACCCGAGCATTTGAGAGAGAGCGGCCATTTCGTCGAAGACGTCGCCGTAGGCCACGGCGATGTGGTTGCTCATGTAAAGGGCCATGAGGGCGTCTCTCGATACGCCTAGATCAGCCGCCATGAACGGCCACTGACGAGTCGTGCCCCGCCACCATCGCTCTCGCACGTGCTCTGGGAGCGCGACCACCTCGCCTCTGCCGACATCCATCCACATCTCGTTGTCCTTGAGATACGCCCGCGCCCATGTGATCTGGCCCGGCAGCGCTTCGCCCGCAAAGGTACCGCCTGGAATCGGAAAATATTCTGCGGGTTGGCGGTACGAATGGACGCCCTTGAGGGTGTTGGGGTCGCCGCTCATGGCATATCCACCGCACGAGCCTGAGTTCAGGAGAACCCACAAGAATCGTCCGTCGTATTCTGCGCCCCAGCGCACATCGTGAAACATGACGCCTTGATGGAGCCCTTTGGCCTTCAGCAGCCGCTTCATCAGCTCCATGGGGACGAGGTTGCCCTGGTCTGCTTCCGTGGCCGTAATAATCACGTCGCCGTTGCTCTCCGGCCTGCACACGGAATTGAGAAGCCCTTCGGCAAAATCCGAAGGCGGCCTTAACGGGACCAAACCGAGCTGGTACTGCCATCCCACGCAGTCGGCCTTGAACTCGGCCACAAGGTCAAGAACGGTGAGATAGTCGCGCAACTGCTCCCGCGTCGCGTTTTCGTCGAAGTCTTCGGCTCCCGGTTCGCGCCAATGGAACTGCACGCCGCTTTCCTTCACGAAGGTCAAGGCCTGGTCGAGCCGCTCATCGGAGATGGAACGGCCCCGGGCGATGATCCAGGCTTGGTCAACTTTGTGCTCCGAGAATCCTATGGGTACCAATCGCCGCGGGCCAAAATAACCGTTGATCATCCCCATGGACGTGTCCCCGAGCATGAGGGCCAAGATCCGTCTCTTTTTGATCTGCTCGAAGACGAGCTCGGCGCGGGCGTGGGCTTCTCGAGATATCGGCGCGGAATAGGCGACGTTTTGACAAGGGTAGTTTATCCGACCGGTGTTGCACCACTGTGCCAAACGATCCATGAACTCGTCGTCTGCAGTCCAATCTGAGGCGTCGCTCCAGATGCGAGAGAACGCTCGACCAAGGCTGGCCAGACAAGCGCCGGTGTTGAGCAATCCCACCAAGCCCGGCCACTGCCCTGAGAAGTTGCTCGCAAGGAGCAAGGGATTGTCCTTCCCCACCACACCGTCAGTGGTATGCGGCCCGTAGCACCAGTGCACACAGACGCCGATGAGAGGGTCGTCCACGGGGCCGAGTTTCTCGATGGCTTCATGGGGCCGCGTGATAAAGTCTTCGATGCGATAGCTCGTCCGGCCAAGCCGCTTCAGAGCTCGTTCCAGTTGGATCGTGGCTTCCTCTGCGTTCGGTCGAGCGAGGTCGTTGGGTTTTGGGCGGTAATCGCCCGGCCAAAAAATGCCAATTTTCGTCCGAGACATAGGCGCTTCCTTCTGACAACGCTTGGTCGTAGTTTTTTTAGGGTGGTCCCTCATTTCCATTGTATTGATGACTAGAAAGTCCCCTAGATTCATAAAGTCCAGGTACCTTTGGAAATGGCGATGCATCAGGAGTCTGGGCGGATTCTTCTCAATATTTCCTGTAAAATTTCTGCAATTTCCTCTATTTCACCGGGCGGCGTGGGCTGATCCTTTTGATCTTCATATTTGAATCTGTTGCCATGCGCGAGCCAGTTTCTGTACTTTACGATCTTGTCCAGCTTTTTCTGGAGATCAGGTGTGAGATGTCCTTCCAGGATTTCCTGGATATGTCCCAAATTGGTTATGTCCCTTTTTGTCGGCGATTTCACAAAACTTGCGGCGCACCGATGAAATGGATATGTTTCTTTGGATTCCTTAACGATCTTCTCTATTTTTCCTGATGCATTATCGACGAGGTCAAAGACAATGTGTTCGAACACACGGACGAGATCGAGAAAGGATATCTCGTAGAGGATGGGCGTCACCCCATTGTCAAAAAGGTCTTCCAGCTCCTTTTTGGTATAAGGGGCGTCTCCAACCGTCCTGCCGGTCTTTATCGCGAGCTCGTCAGCAAAGTTCTGCCAGGAGCTCCTTTTGATCGAATCCCTGGGAAGTTTACAGCTCAATTTCAGAGCATGGTAAATCTCCAGCGCCTTCTCCAACTTTCTGCGTTCGTATCGAGCCTTCTCCATCGGCTAGAGCAACTCATCCAGCAGTCTCTCGAGACAATTTTTGTCGAACGGTATCCCTGGTCTGGAGTACTTGCTTTTCCGGAGTTCCCATCGCGCTTCCCCCTCGTCATTTGCCAACCGAATCAAGAACTGGGCATCGGATTTGAATCCTCTACGGTACACGTCTATTCTGCCAAGCGCGCCGATCACATTCCTTCCGAAGGGCTCAAATACTACAGTCTCATCGCCGGCGCATATTTCGAGTACATCGATATCATAGTTTCCCAACGGTTCTTCCGACTTGGGTATAGGCGCGCGTGTGACCGTGAGGTAGCCTTGTTCTCGCCAGGGCTTCAACCAGAGTTCAATGTCGTCGTAGAGCAGCCCAACCGCTGAAATCCATTCCGACTTTCGACTGGACCAGACCGCCTTCTCTTCTGCCGCCCGTTCGGCCAGAGTTTTCAGTTTTTCCTGCAGGCCCATGAGCATTCTCCAGGGATTCATGCTTTTGAACGATCTCATCTTATCAAAGCTCACGCCGGGGGCACAACTCTCTTTTCTGGCGTGAGCCTTTTCGCCGGCGCGTTTCCGGTTCCTTGGCTGCGCCCACAAAAGGCCCGCGATGCCGCATTATCCATCGAACCAAGCCAACCCCGGATGACGACAGAAGAGTCGGGTCCCGCTGAGCGCTATTCTCGCTCAGGGTGCGTCGCCGGCGGCGCGGCGAGTAAACTGGTCTATCGCGACCGCCAGGACGATCACCACGCCGATGACAATGAGCTGCGCATTGGTCGAGATGCCCAAAAGGGTGCAACCGTTCCGCAGAAAGCTGATGAGCAAGGCCCCTATGATGGTGCCGACCACGCCTCCCCGACCGCCGGAGAGGCTCGCTCCGCCTATGACCACCGCGGCGATGACATCGAGTTCAGCACCTACGCCTGCGGTGGGCTGAGCTGAGACCGTGCGGCTCATGGCGATGACGGCCCCGAGTCCTGTAAGCAGACCGCCAAGCGTGTAGATGGCCATGAGGTTCCGATCGATCCTGACGCCGGCGTGGTGCGCGGCTTCCACGTTGGAACCTATGGCGTAGGTGTAACGGCCAAACCTCGTGTACTTGAGGATAACGGCCGCTGCAACGATCACCGCCAAGAATAAGAGGATCGAAACAGGAATGCCGAAGCACGCTCCTTCGCCCAAGTATCGGTAGGTCGGGATGTTGATGGGCTGCCCATCATGCATCACCAAGGCTATGCCTCGGTAGAGACTCATCGTCCCCAGGGTCGCGATAAACGGCTGGATATTCAGTTTGGCGATCAACGCTCCGGACACAAAACCGCCGGCTGCGCCGGTGAGGAGCCCTGCTGCGGTCCCCAAGGCCCTGACCTCTGAAGAAGGCGCGGGACCGCCGAGCCATACCATCACGCCGGCCGCGCACATGCCGCACAACGCCAAGAGGGAGCCCACGGAGAGATCGATGCCGCCGGAGATAATGACAAAGGTCATCCCTACGGCCATGATCCCATAGACCGACGACCGTCGCAGGACGTTGAGGAAATTGTCCGCGGTCAGAAAACTCTCCGGCTGCCACAACGACAGTACGGCGATGAGGAGGAGTAGACTTCCGAAGGGCAGGAGTTCCCGCACGAGCTTGTTCATGTCCGGCTCTCGTCCACCGCGGCGAATCGCATTACCGCCTCCTGAGTGGTATCTGCCGTCACGAGGTCTGCGACGAGGCGGCCGCGGCGCATCACCAGGATCCGATCGGTAATCCCGAACAGTTCAGGCAAGTCCGAGGAGATGATGAGCGTTGCCTTGCCTTCCGCGGCCATGCGTCCTATGAGCTCGTAGATATCCTTTTTGGCGGCGATGTCGATGCCTCGGGTCGGTTCATCCAGTATCAATAGCCGTGAATGGGCGATGAGCGCCCGTCCCAGCAGCAGCTTCTGTTGATTGCCCCCTGACAGGGCCCAGGCTGGCGTCGCCGGCCCTGCCCACTTGAGGGAGAGCGCCTTGGCCGTTTCTTCCGCGAGGCTGTGTTCCTTGCCGAGGCGCAGGAAATATTTCATACCAAGTTCCGGCAGACACGGCAACGTCATATTCCAGGCGGCTGGGAGATCCAGGCACAATCCAGAGCGCTTTCTGTCCTCTGTGACGTACATGATCCCACACGAGAGCGCGTCTGACGGCGTCCGAATACTCACGTTTTGGCCGCCGATTTTGACGCTCCCATGAATTGGCGGCTCCAATCCGCAGAGGGCCCGGGCCAGCCCAGTGCGGCCTGCGCCCACGAGTCCCGCAACGCCGACTATTTCTCCCCAGCGCAAATCGAAACTCACTTCCTGCACTGTCCGAGTTGAAAGGTTTGATACGCTCAAAGCCACGGCGCCGCTTCTGACTGCGCGCTTCGGGAAGTAGTCCGCCAGGTCGCGGCCGACCATGTGCTTGACAATATCCGGAATTCCGAGCCCCGCTAGAGGGCCGGTAAACACGACGCGGCCGTCGCGCAGGACGGTGACGTCATCTGCGATAGCCAGGACTTCTTCGAGCCGGTGGGAGATGTACAGGATTGTTGCGCCGGCCGATCTTAGCCTCTTGACCGTTTCCAGCAGGGCAGCGACCTCGGTTTGTCCGCACGAGGATGTCGGTTCGTCCATCACGAGGACCTCGGCGTGACGTGCAAGGGCCTTCAGGACTTCGACGATTTGTCGCGTGCTGGGAGGAAGACGCTCGACTTTTTCATTGGGATCCAAATCAAAGCCGCCCCGCGTCGCCAGCGATCTCGTGGCCTCGATCATCCGTCGCCTTGAATATGTCCCGGGCAGGAACCCTCGAGGTTCGATTCCGAGCCAGATGTTCTCCGCCACCGTCAGGTCTTGAGCAAGGCTCAGTTCCTGATAGATCATGGCGACGCCCGCCGCGAGAGACTCTGCCGGATGCTTCCACACGCAGGATTTCCCACGGCGCAGGATCACTCCTGCGTCCGGTTGATACACCCCTGCGAGTATCTTCATCAAGGTTGATTTGCCCGCGCCGTTCTCGCCGACGAGGGCGTGGATCGCGCCCTGCCGTACGCATAGCGACACATCCTCGAGGGCTTTCACTGGGCCAAAGCTTTTGCAGATCCCTCGCATCTCGAGGGCAGGCACGAGGGGATCCATTCGTGGTTCCGCGGTCATCGATCTGCGCGACCGATAAGCGCCTTTATTTCGGGCGAGTTCAGGCGATCTTTGGTGACGAGTTGCACTCCGGTGTCAACTCTCTTCTCCACAGGCTCCCCTTTTATGGCGGCCGCTACGCAGCTTACGCCTTTGTAGCCCATGGCAAAGGGATTCTGGACTACAAGGGCCGCAATGCGGCCCGATTCGAGACCTCTGATCAGCGCATCGGCTGCATCGAAGCCGATCATCTTCACCGAGTCGGCTCGTCCTTGGCTTTCCAAAGCCCGCAGGACGCCGACGGATGTGGATTCGTTGCACGCGAATATCCCATCGAGCTCCTTGTGACGGGTAAGCAGGTCTTCAGCCGCAGAGAGGGCGGTTTCAACCGTGTCCATTCCATAGCGGTCTTCCACCAGATCGATCCCTGGGTACATGGCTTTCAGCGTTTCCATGAAACCGTTTTCTCGCGCAGTCGTGGAAGCCGAGCCCGGCATGTACTTGATCACCGCCGCCTTCCCCTTGCCCCCAAGCAGATGCGCCATGTGCTTGGCGGCAAGCGCGCCGCCCGCGTAGTTGTCCGTGGCCACAAAGGATACGCGCGCCGGGGTTTCAATGTCCGAGTCGATGATCACAACCGGTATCTTGGCGTCTGCGGCGCGTTCGACCACAGGGACGAGGGCGCGGGAGTCCGTCGGCGCCAAGACAATGCCCGCCACCTTCTTCACTATAAAGTCCTCGACGATTTGGATCTGCTTTTCCCTGTCCCCCTCCCGATCCGGACCCGCCCAGAAAATGTCCACATTGTTCTCTTTCGCCGCTTTTTGTGCGCCGGCGAGGACAGCGTTCCAGAACGAATGCGTCGTCCCTTTGGGGATGACTGCAATGGGCCCTGATCGCTGAGGTTTCAAGCCGACGTCGGGGCTAGCGGCGGACCTCGGTTGCACTCCCGCGCTTCGCGTGGTTTTCAGGAACAGGCCAATCCCCACGGCCACGGCGGCGATCAGCACAAATGCCAGAATCAGGACGTTCTTGTTCACCACGCCTCCTTGCGCCCAAGCAATAGCATCTGGTGAAATCCTTCTCAGCGGGTCATTCGCTCAACCACAGCGCATCCTCGGGGGATTCTCGCATTATTTCCTCTCTCGCCCCAAGGAACGTCCGGTAGCCCCCGCTGAGATTTTTTGATCGAAATCCATGTTGCACGAGAATTCTATGGGCAAGGTATGCCCTCATGCCCACCGCGCAGTAGGGTATGTAAAGTTTCTCGCGATCCAACGTCGCCAATGCATCCCTCAGATCGTCTATGGGAATATGAAGGGCCCCGGGGAGCATGCCTGTGTTTTCAATTTCCCTCGCGGACCGCAAGTCCAACAGGATCGCCCCTTCTTTGCTCAGCGAGGGCAATTCATGCCACTGCACGACTTCGACATCGTCTCTGAGCATATTCGCGGCCACGAAGCCGGCAATGTTTATCGGATCCTTGGCCGATGAGTACGGAGGCGCGTACGCCAACTCCAATTCCTCGAGGTCGAACACAGTCATATTGCCGTGGATGGCGGTCGCGAGGACGTCGATCCTCTTGTCCACGCCCGAGCCTCCCACTATTTGCCCGCCGAGGATCTTGCCGTGGCCGGGCGAGAAAAGCAGCTTGATCGCCATGGGCTCAGCGCCAGGATAGTACGACGCGTGTGAGCCTGAATGAGTGTAGCTCATTCGGAATGGGATCGAGCGCTTGACCAATTGCTTCTCGTTGGCGCCTGTGCTAGCGACGGTCAAATCGAACACCTTTACGATGGAGGTGCCGAGCGCTCCTTTGTAGAGACTCTTTCGACCCAGCGCATTGTCCGCGGCGATGCGTCCTTGTTTGTTGGCTGGACCTGCAAGCGCGATTGCCGTAGGGAAGCCTGTCACGAGGTCTTGTATCTCGACGGCGTCGCCCACGGCATAGATATCAGGGTCGTCGGTTCTCATGGTTGCGTCAACTATCATGTGTCCCCGGGGACCGAGTGCGAGACCGGCGTCCCTTGCGAGTTTATTTTCAGGTCTAATTCCGAGGGCGGAAATGACCATATCGCCGAGCAATTCTTTTCCCTTGTCGGTGGCGATCCCGATCTGGTTCTCTTTCCTCATGAAGGATGTGACGCGCTCCCCCAATTGGAGGGACACCCCGCGCTCACGGAGGCGCGCATGCACGAGAGCGGCCATTTCCGGATCCAGCGGGGCCATGACCTGTTCGCTCATCTCCACGACGGTCGTCTTTATCCCTCGGTGAACGAGGTTTTCCGCCATTTCCAGGCCGATAAACCCGCCGCCCACCACAATAGCCGTATGGGGGTTGTTGGCATCGATCAGCGCTTTGATCCTGTCAGAGTCGGGAATGTCACGGAGATAGAAGATGCCTTCGAGATCATGGCCTGGAATGGGTGGTTTGATGGGTTCCGCGCCCGGCGCAAGGATGATCTTGTCATAGGACTCTCGATATTCTGTCCCTGAATCCAGCGCTCGAACCAGGACCTCCTTCGCGCGGCGATCGATTGCCAGGACCTGACTCCCTATCCGCACGTCTATGTGATAGCGGCGCATAAACGCTTCCCGCGTCGTGACCAGGAGATCAGCCCTGTTTTCGATGACGCCTCCGATGTAGTAAGGCAATCCGCAATTCGCAAAAGAGATATGGGGGCCTCGCTCGAACAGGATGATTTCGGCGTGTTCGTCGATTCGACGAGCTCTTGCGGCAGCGGTAGCGCCGCCCGCCACGCCCCCGATAATGAGAAGCTTAGGAGCCATAAGAATCAGTCCTTTCACTTGGCATTCTCGCCGCCCCTTCATCAGGAAAGCGTTTTTCTTGCGGCACGTTCCTGAGGGATCAGAGCCCAGTAGAGAAACGAATTCAGGGGTACGGGGATTCCACGCTCCGCCCCGGATTTTGCCACAAAACCGTTCAGCGCTTCCAACTCGGACGGTCTGCCTTCCATGATGTCTCGCTGCATGGAGGTGGTGGCATCCTCGGGAAGGCCATCAACCACCGCCATCGCGGAATCGACGATATCAGGTTTTAGGGTGATGTGCTTGGCGCGCGCCAAAGAGCGTATTTCTTCTATCGTTTGGATGAGCATGCTCCTCGTTTCGGGGATCGATCGAATCGGACCGGCAGGGGCTCTCGTGACCGCGCAAATTCCGCTCAAAGAAGCTATGAAGAGAAACTTTTCCCACATGGCCGCCTGAATATCTTCGGGGATTTCCGCTCTTACTCCGGCGGCGACCAACGCGTCTCTCATCTGGACCGTCCGCTTGCTTGGGGAACGATCCAGTTCGCCAAGGAGGATGCGAGGCTCCAATCCCGCGTGCCGAATATGTCCCGGGCCAAGTTTGAAAGACACAATGTAGCAGAGTCCTCCCAGTACGTGTTCCATCCCCAACTCGGCCCCCACGACAAACGGTGAATCGACCCCGTTTTGCAGGGGCAAGACAAATGTCTGGGGCCCTATCATCGGGCGAATCGTCTTTGCCGCTTCCGGTACCTGCCAGGATTTCACCGCCAGCAACACCGCGTCCACGGCGCCTACTTCGGAGGGGTCCTCGAAGGCCTTTACAGGCCTTAACACCGTGTCTCCGTCCAGCGTCTCTATGGTAAGGCCTGTTTCTTTCAAGACGCGACAAGTTTCTCCCCGCGTGACAAAGACGACATCCTCGCCAGCCTCCAAGAGACGCCACCCGAAAAAACCCCCTACTCCGCCGACGCCTACCACCGCAATTTTCACGCTTCCTCCTTGTTACTGGCGCACGAAAGTGAAAACCGAGCAGCGCGCTTTCCTGCGCTTGTTATTTGAGCGACCATAACATTTCCTGCAGAGCTCAACCCTCAACACCAAGAAGGCTTCCTCGTTTCTTATGGGAAACCGCCTCCGCGTCATCGTGGATGTTCAGTCGTCCCATTTGTAATCTATGATTTCGGTCAATACGCCGTTAAGCTGTTTGGGATGGATGAACGCGAACTCGCAGTCCTCAAAGGGCCGGGCAACCTCTCCTTGTTTATCAGGAATGAAGCGATACCCCTTGTCCTCGAGCTCTTTGATCGCGACGCGGGTGTTTTCGACGTTGAAGCTGATCAGCATGATTCCTTCCCCGCGTGTTGCGATAAACTTGGCGACGTCCCCGTCAGGAGTCGTTGACTCCATCAGCTCGAACCCGACTCCCCCCAACAGGTACCGCGCCACCCGTATGTTCTCTCTTTCGTCCACATAGGCGTAGTCAGGCCCCGTTTTGCCTAATAGGGGCTCCCATTTGTTGCGGGCCTCTTCCAGGTCTTTCACCGCAACGCAGATGTGGTCGATTTTGTTGATTTTCATTGGTCTCTCCTCTTTGGGCCAACAGTTTCAGACCATCAGTGGGAGGCGTGACGTGATCAGAGACGTGGGTGAACCGGGCCCTGCCCAATGAGGCAGATATACTCGCCGCAAGAATAAATGACAAGAATGCTCTCATAGGTACGGAAGCACAAAAACTTTTGTTGAGTCTTTCCCAAGATCCGTGGGCGTCTGGCAATCTCGGTTCACGAGGCGTCCGATGCGCGACATTATCCAATAGAACAATTCCTTTGGCAACGGCTGCATCGCGGTACTCGGAGTGAATCAAGAATTGGACAGAGGTCTCTCTGCTCGATTGAGATGAGCTGAGATTGCTTCGTCGCCCTCGGCTCCTCGCAAGGACAGAAAAGTTATCGATGCATCATTGCGAGCAAGGCAATGCAATCTCGTGACAAATCTTCGACTCAAAAGTCCGGGCGGGGTTGACACAGGCGCGGGCAACAGATATTGCTATAAGAAGGGACGATAAGCAAGCATTGTCTATTCCAGTTTTTCGTGCAAGGCTGCCGGCGCAGGTAAAGCAAGGGTGGGAAAAGGCCGAGGCAACAAGGGAGCGTGTGCCTTATTGTTCAGGGTGTGGTTCCACTTGAGGCAGACATCCCAGCAAGCCCTCCTCATCCTCAGTGTAATTCTTTTTGACGAGGAGCTCTTAGAGTGGAGAGTCTTCTGACACTGACCAGTAGTTTGGCGGGGACGCGCCTGAGAGACTATACCACCGAGGTTACATGGCGCCGCATCATGAACTATGCAGCGGCTGTGGGAGACCGAAATGCCGTTTATTTCGACGACGAGCGGCCAGGAGGGGTCTTAGCGCCGCCGATGTTTGCCGCGGCCGTGACATGGCCCGTTTCCGAAAGGCTTTGGGAGTATGTTGAATCGCAGAATGTGCCTCGAGAAGTTTTTGCCATGCAGGTTCACTACACAGAGCATCTTCTGTTGCACAGGCTGGTTCGCGCAGGTGACATACTGACCATCAAAGGGGCCTTGGCAGCCGTCTGTCCCCATAAGACCGGCTCGCTGGTGACAATCCGGTATCGTGCAGAAGACGAGCAGGGCGAGCCTGTGTTCACCGAATACATGGGCGGCCTTCTGCGGGGGGTAAGATGCAGCGGGGAAGCGAAGATCGCTGAAGCTCTTCCCGTGACGCCAAAGTATGGAGGGGATGACCAGAAGATGTGGGAGACCACCATTTTCGTGGATGCTCTCGCTCCTTTCGTATACGACGGTTGCGCCAACATCTTTTTCCCTATTCATACTTCCCCATCGTTCGCCCACAAAGTCGGACTCCCTGGCATCATACTTCAGGGGACTGCTACTCTGGCGTACGCGGTCCGCGAGATCGTGAACCAGGAAGCCGGCGGCGATCCTGAGTCCTTGCTCTCCATCGGATGTCGCTTCACAGGAATGGTGTTTCCGGACTCCGAAATCAGGGTCTGTCTCGTGGCTCGACAGTCCGATGAGGACGGCATGATCGTGTTTTTCACTGTAGTCAACGCTGAGAGCGCTCCCGTTATCAGCGACGGGTACGCACGAATTAGGCGACACCCCCCTTACCGCTAATTATTAGGACAAAACATAACCGCAGAGCCCATTTTGCCAAAAGAAGGAGGAAGATTACATGTGGCAGAGTTTGACTCAGACTTGGCATTACGTTGAAAAATGGGCTGAGGTCAAACCTCAGGCTGAATCAATAGCTTTTGAGCAGCAAAGGCTAACTTGGGGAGAATTCAAGCGCCGAATGGATAAAAATTGCAAAAGCCTTTCTCGAGATAGGAGTCAACAAGGGAGATCGGATAGCGATGCTCTCTATGGCTCGTCCGGAGTTCCTGACTACGTTCATGGCAGCCGGAAAAGTGGGCGCTATTTGGCTGGGACTTTCACCGAAGCTCACCCTGGACGAACTTAGACAGCTCATTGGCGACAGTAAACCGACGGTCGTTATAACCCTTAGGGAATACATGGGAAAAGATCTCGGAGAGACAATCAAAAGCCTGATGAAGGAATTTGATTTTATCAAGAAAGTGCTTGTCATTGGCGCACCATGGGAAGGGGTAGAAGCTTTCGCTTCCTACGTGCAAGACCCTCGATCTCACCTGGATTCAGCGATGGCAACCCGCTCTGCCCAAGTTACAGACAAGGACGCCACACTCTTGCTCTATACGTCTGGATCGACAGGAAAACCCAAAGGCGTTGTCCACACACACAGAAGTATAGTGGAAAACATAAAAGTCGAGGTAAAAAAGTTCTATTTCGACGAGCACACTCGAGCGCTGATCCATTTCCCGATCAATCATGTAGCCGCTGTGGTTGAATTGGGTTTTGCGAGCGTCATGGCAGGCGGCTTCATTGTATGTATGGACAAGTTCGATCCAAAGGAAAGTCTCCAGATGGTCGAAAAAGAAAAAATCACCGCTCTTGGTCAGATACCTGCCATGTTCTTGCTTCAAATTAAAGAACCCCAGTTCGCGCAAACAAATTTGAGCAGTATCAAACAATATGTGTGGGCAGGCGCTGCTGCGCCAAGTATCATGCTGGATGTTCTGTCGCGAGTGTGTGCGAAAACCGGCGCTACCATGATAACCGGATACGGCAGTACAGAAGTATGCGGATTTGTGACGTACACGGAAAAGGGCGATGATTTGGAAAGGCTCGCACACACAGCCGGGAAGATCGCGGAGCCTTTCGAGCTGAAAATCGTTGATTCAAGTCGGAATGAACTTCCGGACGGAGAAGTTGGGGAAATAGCCGTAAGAGGACCATTTCTCATGACCGGCTACTACAACAACCCAGAAGCCACTAAGAAAGTCATCGATCCAGAGGGATGGTTCTACACGTCGGACCTCGCATTCAAGGATGCTGACGGATACATTCATCTGACGGGACGAGCCTCCGAGATGTACAAGACCGGCGGCGAAAATGTTTACCCCAGAGAAATAGAGGAAGTGATAGAATCTCACAGCAGCATCCTATTTGCGGCCGTCATACCAGTTCCAGACGAGGTGTACCAAGAGGTGGGGTGGGCCTTTGCCATGCTTCAGCCAGGCAAGGATGTTTCCGAAGAAGAGCTGAAAACCTGGTGCAAGTCTAAGCTGGCCAACTTTAAGGTCCCGAAAAGATTTTTTGTCCGACAGTCTCTTCCGATGCTTCCGAGCGGCAAGATCGACAAGGTCACGCTCAAAAAAGAAGCGCTGGCGCTTAAGGACTAGAACCAGGAACACATTGTGAGGGTAAATCTGAGTCCCAACTGATTATCTGGGTCATGAATCACGGGGCAAGCGCCGAGAAACGTCGGGAGAATAAGGCAGTTAAGCCAGTCCCCTAGAGTTCTGTTCGATTGGCTGGCATGCTCGCCCCGGCGCGAGCGTTTTCACAAAGGCGATCATTCTCTATTTCATATCGGGGCGTTCAGGGCCGACAAATCTATACCCAGGGACGCAGACTTCTCGGTCGTCAGCCTCTTATACCGACTCTCGAAATTTCTGTCGGAATGAGGTCCGCATCATGTAGTTCTTGGGCGCCTTTGAGAACCCCCTTGTCGGCTCCGACAAGTTCCCTGTAGTTATTTCGAAAGGAGCTGGACTCGAACGAAGCGAGAGGCGGCGACTGAGAAATCTTGATTTTTGGGCCAAGATTTCGCGCTTCGCTCGAACTCCCATGATAATGGCCACAACGGGAGATGAAAATACCGTTCTGAAGAGCTGTTGCATTTTCAGGTAAAATGACAAAGAGCAAAGCCCCTGGAACGACCGCCACCTCGTCGAATTGTTGATTTATTCTGGGACCCATATATTTTCGTTCGAGGCAAGCCTCCTTCCAAACGACAGACCACACATCACGTCGGTAGAAAGGTCGCCTTACTCATCGAACAACGTCCGATGCTCGTGGTGGGCAATATTTCTCTCATCCTCGACCTTTCTCTGTAAACACGGCCGCATCTGAAACACGTTTTTCGTCTTCGTGAACCGCGGCGCCCGTATGTTCAGCGAGAGGAATGGACAACAGAGGGGCGCAAAAAAATGCAGAGCCTGCGAAAAAAATCTTCGCGTTTTGTCCTTATTTGACACAAGCCTCTTGCATGATGGGGGCATCACCATCGAGGAGGGGAGACCATGTATAAGCTTGTGAACGATTTTTTGAGCGAGATCAAAGTAGGGGCGAGGCAGTCGCATCACAACATGACGCTGTACTGCCTGCTTTCAGCCCGCGAGGCGGCCGTTGACTTTCTCACCATGGACGAAGCGCTGGCGCAAGACCTTTTGGTCGTCACAGAAGTTACCGAAGGAGGTTCTGTGCCGGAATTGCGGGTAAGAAACCGCGCAGACCACAAGGTGCTCATGCTTGACGGAGAGGAGCTGGTGGGCGCAAAACAGAATCGTGTATTGAATGTGACGATTCTTTTGGCGCCGCAATCCGACACGATCATTCCGGTATCTTGCGTGGAACAGGGTCGGTGGTCCTATCGGAGTCGAAGGTTCGGGAGCGAAGCCCGGGCCATGAGCGCGTATCTCCGGAAGAAGAAGGCGGAGACGGTAACCAGGAATTTGCGCAGAGGGGAGCGCTTTCGATCCGACCAGGGAGTGGTGTGGGACGAGATACAGGGCAAATATGAGCGGATGGCGGCTCGGCGGTCTCCTACCATGGCCATGGCGGACCTTTATGAGTCGTGCAAGGAGTCGGCTTCCGATTACCTCCGAACGTTTCACGTGGTGAGCAATCAGGTGGGGATGGCGGTGTTTATCGACGCGGCTTTTGCCGGTATTGACATCTTGGGAAAATTCGGGACATTTGAAAAGACCTTTGGGAAGCTCGTCAATAGCTATGTGATGGACGCCTTGGAAACCGCGCATGAAGGAAAGACCACGGCGCGCAGCTCCCGGCGGGCCATTACGTCCCGGATCTTGCAATCAGCCATGGAGGCGCACGTCGAGGCGCGAAAATCTGTGGCGCTCGGCGTAGATTTTCGTCTCGAATCGCCGGATCTGCACGGCGCCGGTCTTGAATACGACAACTACATTTTGCAGATGAGCATTTTCCAGAAGAATGGGCAAGAGACTCGTACGCGGCGATCAAGCGGCATGGCCTCTGCGTCACGAAGGGGCAGGATCGTCCACTAGAGTTGGTTGTTTCAGCAGAAGCTTGTAAACACCTGGCCAATAAGTCTTGAAACGCGAAGGCAGTGAGATGAACATGAGTGGAGTGACTCGATACAGGGGATGTCTCTTCGGGCTGGCAGTGGGCGACGCGGTAGGCGCGACTGTGGAATTCAGCCCGCCAGGCTCGTTTGAGCCCGTCGCCGACATGGAGGGCGGAGGCCCTTTCGATCTCCAGCCAGGCGAATGGACTGACGATACTGCAATGGCTCTGTGTCTGGCCGACAGTCTCATCGAGAAAAACGGCTTTGATCCAACAGACCAGCTCGATCGGTATATTCGATGGCATCGAGAAGGCTACCTGAGCAGCAATGGCGCATGTTTCGATGTAGGCCGTACGGTATATCGCGCCCTCTCGCGCTTTGAGAAGACCCAAGAACCGTACTGCGGCGGGACAGACCTGCGCTCGGCAGGGAATGGATCGATCATGAGGCTCGCTCCTGTACCGCTTTTTTATGCGAAGTCGCCTCGCGAGGCCATGGAACGCAGCGCAGACAGCTCCCGTACGACTCACTGTCTGCAAGTTTGTATTGACGCGTGTCGATATCTCGGGGGGCTCATTGTCGGGACCGTGCAAGGCGTGAGCAAGGAAGAGCTGCTCTCGGAACTATATTCTCCCGCGACGGGATACTGGTCGGAAAAGCCTTTGATCAGAGACATCGAGGAGATTGCGCGGGGCTCTTTCAAGCGCAAAGAGCCCCCGGAGATTGAAGGCTCTGGCTACGTCGTGAAGTCTTTGGAGGCAGCTCTGTGGGCCTTTTACAAGACAGACAGCTTCAAGGAGGGCTGTCTGCGTGCGGTGAATTTGGGGAACGACGCAGACACCACAGCCGCGGTGTACGGTCAAATCGCCGGCGCGTATTACGTAGAGAAAGACATTCCCTCGAGTTGGCTGAATAAATTGGCCAACCGAGAGCTCATCCGGACGTTCGCGGACAAGCTGTTCGAGTTGAGCCGCGCGACGAGTAGAGACGAAGGGGCAGAATTGGAGGCGTGACAGATGTCAGTCCCTTGAAATCATCGCGCCTCGTGAAGCCGGCTGCGGACGACGCCAGTTGTGGAAATGCCTGTCGCAATGAGGTCCGCATCGTCGAGTTGGTGAGTATTTTGAAAAAACGAGGTGGATGCCGGAAGAACCACATTGTTTACCTGAAAATACCCCGTCGGATCCGCCCGGAGATTTTCAGGTAAAATGACAAAGGGTACGGCTTTGGAGAAAGC